>CAYWYS010000037.1:0-30533 GCA_964462675.1 uncultured Thioalkalivibrio sp. | reverse complement strand
CGCCGAAGAACTGCATGTGCTTGCCGACCGCCATGCCGGAGACGCAGCAGGCGATCGCGGCGTCGTCGCCGAACTTCGGCCGCATCATGTCGTCGTTCATGTACTGGATCGAGCTTGTCTCGATCGAGCAGCGGGTGGCGAAATGCTTGAAGCCATCGGGCAGCCGCGGCGACCACAGCACCGTCAGGTTCGGTTCCGGCGCCGGGCCCAGGTTGAACAGTGTGTTCAACATCCGGAAGCTGGTCTTCGTCACGAGCGTGCGGCCGTCGATGCCCATGCCGCCGATGCACTCGGTCACCCAGGTCGGGTCGCCGGAAAACAGCGCATTGTAGGCGGGCGTGCGCAGGTAACGGACGATGCGGAACTTGATGACGAGGTCGTCGATGAACTCCTGGGCCTGTTCCTCGGTCAGCGTGCCTTCCTCGATGTCGCGCTGCAGGTAGATGTCGAGGAACGAGGAGATGCGGCCGATCGACATCGCGGCGCCGTTCTGCTCCTTGATTGCGGCCAGGTAAGCGAAATAGGTCCACTGGACCGCCTCGCGGCCGTTTTTCGCCGGCTTGGACACGTCGTAGCCGTAGCGCTCGGCCATGACGCGGATCTTCTCCAGCGACCGAATCTGCTCGGAGAGCTCCTCACGCAGCCGGATCGTGAACTCGTTGGGCCAGCGGTCGTAGGTCTCGCGCTTTTCGCGCTGCTTGTCCTCGATCAGGAAGTCGAGGCCGTACAGCGCCAGGCGACGATAGTCGCCGATGATGCGCCCGCGGCCGTAGGCGTCCGGCAGGCCGGTGATGATGCCGGACTTGCGGCACCTGCGAATCGTGTCGGTGTAGCAGTCGAACACGCCGTCGTTGTGCGTCTTGGCGTACTCGGTGTAGATTTTCTTGATGTCCGGGTCCGGCTCAAAGCCGTACGCCTTCAGGCTGTCCTCGACGACGCGCCAGCCGCCGCGCGGAAAGATCGCGCGCTTCAGCGGCGCATCGGTCTGCAGGCCGACGATCAGCTCGAGATCCTTGTCGATGTAGCCGGCGTCGTGCGCCGTGATGCTGGAAGGCTCATGGGAAACATCGAGCACGCCCTTCTTGACTTCCTCTGCCAGCAGGGGAGTGAGCCTGGCCCAGACTTTCCTGGTACGCTCGGTGGCGCCTGCGACGAACGACGAGTCTCCCTTGTAGGGCGACACGTTGAGCTGGATGAAATCGCGCAGGTTGACGCGCGACTGCCAGATTCCGGGCCTGAACCCCCGCCAGGCGTTTTCCTCGACGGACTGTGCTTCTTTGATGACTGCTGACATGACTCCTCCTGGGGCCGGATCGAAGGGCGTCCGGCGTCAATTAGTTACCAATCAGTTCCCGGGTCATCCGGGCGATCATTCCTTCTTCGTCCGTGGGGATGACCCAGGCGGCCGTGCGGCTGCCAGGGGTGCTGATCCGCGGCCCGCCGGCCGCGTTGGCCGCCTCGTCGAGTTCTACGCCGAGCCACGCGGCATGACGGCAGACTGCGGCGCGGATCGCGGCAGCGTTCTCCCCGATGCCCGCCGTGAACACGATCGCATCGAGTCCGCCGAGCGCGGCCGCCAGGGAACCGAGCTCGCGCCCGATGCGATAGCAAAACAACTCCACGGCGAATTGCGCGGCGGGCTCGTCGCTCGCCAGCAGCACGCGCATGTCGCTGGACACGCCGGACACGCCGAGCAGGCCGGACTCCTTGTAAATCAGCGACTCGATCTGGCTCGCGTCCATGTTCAGCTGCTGCATAAGGTACAGCAGCACGCCCGGATCGACGGAGCCGCAGCGGGTGCCCATCGGCAATCCCTCGACGGCGGTGAAACCCATCGTGCTCGCGATGCTCTGGCCATTGGCGAGCGCGCACATGCTCGCGCCGTTACCGAGATGCATGACGATCGTCTTGCCGCCGGCAGCCCTGCCGTCGTATCGCGGCAACGCCGAGGCGATGTGCTGGTAGGACGTCCCGTGGAAGCCGTAGCGGCGCACGCCCTTGTCGGACAGCCACTTGGGCAGCGCATAGGCCTGCGCCAAGGGCGGGGAACTGCGGTGAAAGGCCGTGTCGAAGCAGGCGACCTGCGGCAGCTCAGGGCGGCGCGCCTGCAGCAGCTTGATCGGCAGCAGGTTGTGCGGCTGGTGCAGCGGTGCCAGCGGCACGAAACGCTCGAGCGTGGCCAGCACCTCGGCGTTGATCCGGGTCGGCGCCGAGTACTCGATGCCGCCATGCACGACGCGGTGGCCGACGGCCGTCAGCTGTGCGTCCTTGTCGTAGTCGCGCAGCCACGCGAACAGGAAGTCGAGCGCGCCCTCGTGGCGGGGCGGGGACTCCGCGGGCCAGGCATGTTCGCCGGCCGCGGAACCGTCGGCCGCCCTGGCGCGGAATCGGGCCGTGCCATAGAGCTCCTCGAGGTTGCCGCCGACCGTCAGCTCGAGTTCGCCACCCTTGTCGGCGACAAAAGCCGCGAACTTGAGACTCGACGAACCCGCGTTCAACACGAGAATCGCATCGCTCATCTCAGCTGCTCTCGCCCTTTGCGATCTTCTCGCGGCGCCGGTGGGCGACAAGCACGGCAACGGCGCACGAGGCCAGCCGCGCCTGCAGCGAATCCGCGCGGCTCGTCAGCGTGATCGGCACCCGGGCGCCGAGCACGATCCCGGCCGAATCGGCGTTCATCAGGAAGCTCAGGCTCTTGGCGAGCATGTTGCCGGCCTCGAGATCCGGCACGACGAGGATGTCCGCATAGCCGGCCACCGGTCCGGAGATCTTCTTGATGCGCGCCGCTTCCGGACTGATGGCGTTGTCGAGCGCCAGCGGGCCGTCGAGCAAGCCGCCGGTGATCTGGCCACGGTCGGCCATCTTGCACAGCGCCGCGGCCTCGATCGTGCTGTCGAGCTTCGGATTCACTTTCTCCATCGCGGACAGGATCGCGACCTTCGGCTCGGGATTGTTCAGGCAATGCGCGAGGTCGATCGCGTTCTGGACGATGTCGACTTTCTCCTCAAGTGTCGGGAAGATGTTGATAGCCGCATCGGTGATGATCAGGGCCTTTTCGAGGCCGGGCACGTCCATGATGAAACAGTGGCTCAGGCGGCGGCCAGTGCGCAGCCCGGTGTCGCGCTTGACGACGGCTGCGAGCAGCTCGTCGGTCGACAGCGAGCCCTTCATCAGCACTTCGGCGCGGCCCATGCGCACCAGTTCGACGGCCTTGTGCGCGGCCTCGTGAGAAAAAGGGGAATCGACGATCTCGAAGCCGGAAATCTCGAGCTTGTGCTCCTCGGCGACCGCACGGATCTTCCTTTCCGGGCCGACCAGGATCGGCTTGATGATGCCCATCTTTGCTGCGGTCACGACGCCGGTCAGCGAGGCTTCGTCGCACGGGTGCGCCACCGCGGTCGGCGGCGGCGGCAGTTCCGCGACGAGTTCGACCAGGCGCCTGTATTTCTCACCGGAGACGGTAGTCATGCCATTGCTTCCCTGACGTGAACATACAAATTGCAGCTGAGGAGCATAGGCGTCTGGGAACGCCCGTGCAACGGAAACCGGACCGATTCTCGCCCCTTGATTGATGAAAGTCTTGTTGCGCTGGCAGCGCTTGACTCGCCGCCGGGCATCCCGCAGATTCGAGATCATGCGGCGCACGCCGTGTTCAAGAAAATTTGACATCACAAGTCACGCGCACGCCCAACGCTGGCCGCACGAACAGGGAGTCCGAATTCATGAGCGAGTCGACGATAGTCCTGCTGATCATCGCCGTGGGCGTGGCGCTGTTCATCTGGAACCGCTTTCCCGCTGTCATCGTTGGCGTGGGCATGGTGCTCGCGTTCTTCCTGACCGGGGTCCTGGAGCTGCGCCAGGCCGTCGGCGGCTTCGGCGACCCAGTCGTCGTCATGTTGTTCGGTTTGTTCGTAGTGGCTGCCGGGCTGGAGTCGGCCGGCGTGACGACCTGGGCCGGCCAGAAGCTCGTCGCGGCAGCACGCGGCAGTGAGTTCAAGGCCTTCGTGTTCCTGTTCCTGACCGCCTCGGTCATGAGTGCCGTCATCGGCTTCAACGCAACCTGTGCTGCACTGATCCCGGTGACCGTGGTGCTGGCGCTGCGGCTCGGCATCCCGACCTCGCAACTGATGCTGCCGCTGGCTTTCACGATCCACGCGGCGTCGATGCTGACGCTGCTCGGCACGCCGATCAATGTCATCGCGCTCGGCGCCGCGCAGGGCGCCGGCGGCAGCCTCAATTTCTTCGAGTTCGGCATCATCGGCATCCCGCTCGTCGCGGGCTCGATCGTCATCATCATGCTGACGAAGAAATTCCTGCTGCCGGCGAAGAACGGCGACGCGATGCCGCCGGATTTCAGCGGCTATGCGATGACGCTGGTGCAGCAATACCAGCTCGACGATGGGCTGCACCACCTCAGTGTCCACGAAGGCTCACCGCTGGTCGGCAGGAGCAAGTCAGACTGGAAGCCGGACGGCACGCTGGTGCTGAAAGCGATCCAGGACCCGCAGACCTTCGCGCCGATCCAGCGCGACCAGATCGCGGCCGGCGACATCCTGCTGGTGCGGGGCGACGGGGAGGAAACCGCGCGTCTCGCACTGGAACTCGATCTCGGCATCCGCTGTGATGAAAGCGACCAGCTCACGGACTCGCTGGTCAATCGCAGCTCCGGCCTGGCCGAGGTCGTGCTGCCGCCGCGCTCGGAATTCATCGGGCGCACCGCGTTTCCCGGCATGGCGACGCCGGCCGGCGACCTGATGATCCTCGGCATCCAGCGTGGCGGCGAGGATCTAGGTGTCCAGCCGGTCAAGCTGCAGGCCGGCGACAACCTGCTGCTGCAAGGCACCTGGAAGGCGCTCGACCAGCGGCTCGCGACGCCGCAGGTGCTGCAGGTCAATTCACCGGACATGGTGCGACGCCAGACGGTGGCGCTCAGCGGCCCGGCCAGGCAGGCCATCGGCGTCATGGTCGTCATGATCACGCTGCTGGCGTTCGGCGTGTTCCCGCCGGCAATCACGGCGCTGATCTGCGCCTGCGCGATGATCCTGCTTGGGGTGATCACGATTCCGCAGGCGTATCGCACCGTGGACTGGAACACCTGCCTGCTGGTCGGCGCGATGATTCCGATCGCGACGGCGATGCAGTCCACGGGCGTCGACGTCATGATCGGCGGCGGCCTCGTCGATGCCATCGGTCACCTGGGGCCACTGGTCCTGCTCGCCGGTCTGTTCCTCGTCACCGCCGTGCTGACGCAGTTTATGGCCAACACGGCCGCGGCGCTGGTCATGCTGCCGCCGGCCGTGGCTGCGGCCGCGCAACTGGATGTCTCGCCGATGCCTTATATCCTCACTGTGGCCGTCGCCGCGCAGGCTGCATTGCTCACCCCGGTGGGCACGCCGAACAACCTGATGGTCATGGGCCCCGGCGGCTATGCTTTCGGCAATTACTGGAAGTTCGGCCTGCCGTTGCTGGTCTGGTGGTTCGTGGTGACGGTGGTCATCGTGCCGCTGTACTGGAGATTCTGAACCGGGCCGGGCACACTTCGGGTGGTGCGTTTTTGTCACCGCCGGGGTATAGCACCGATGCAGAAGATCCTCGTCCTTGCGTGCGTCGTCGCGCTCGCAACCTCCGCCGCACATGCCGAACCGCAGCGCGTCGAGCGCGGCAGCCTCGTGCTGGAGAACGTGCCCGAAATCCCGGCCGAGATCACCGCGCGCCTCGAGCAGTACCAGAACACCCGCCAGGCGGCCTTCGCCAGCTGGTTGCACGACGGCGGCATGCTGATCTCGACCCGTTTCGGCGACACCAACCAGATTCACCGCGTACGCCAGCCATTGGGTGCGCGGCAGCAACTGACGTTCTTCGCAGAGCCGCTGATGACCGCGTCGGTATCGCCGGACAAGTCGCTCAACGGCTTCGTCTACAGCCGCGATGTCGGCGGCAATGAGTTCTTCCAGCTGTTCTGGTTTGACTTTGCAGACAGCGAGAGCCGCCTGTTGACCGACGGTCGTTCGCGCAACACGGGCCCGGCCTGGTCGAATCGTGGCGATCGCTTCGCCTATTCGAGCACGCGCCGCGACGGCCGCAATTACGACATCTACGTCGCGGCGCCGGGCGACGACCATACGACGCACCGGGTGGTGCTCGAAGGCGAGGGCCTGTGGGTGCCGATGGACTGGTCGCCGGACGACAGCAAGCTGCTGGTCATCCAGTATCGCTCGATCACCGACAGCGCGGTGCACATGATCGATCTCGCCACTGGTGCCGTCACTCAGGTCAATCCCCAACAGGAACCGGTCGGTTATGCCGGCGGCGCCTTCGATCGCAACGGCACGGGCGTGTTCCTCGTGCACGATCACGGCGCGGAGTTCAAGCAGCTGCATCACCTCGACCTGGCAACCGGCAAGAGCACGCCGCTGTCGGCGCAGATTCCGTGGGACGTCACCGAGTTCACGATGCCGCGGGATCGCGAACGGCTGGCCTTCGTGGCCAATGAGGGCGGAATGTCCCGCTTGCACTTGCTGGATGTGCGGCGCAAGCGGCCTTTGCCGGCGCCAGAGTTGCCTGTCGGGCTGATCAGCGCGCTTGAATTCAGCCCTGATGGCACAGCGCTCGCGCTGACGCTGAACACCAGCCAGTCACCGAGCGACGTGTTCGTCTACGATTTCCGCAAGCGCAGCCTGGCCAGGTGGACCGAGAGCGAAGTGGGCGGGCTGGATACCTCGCGGTTCCCGTCTCCCGAGCTCGTCGCCTTCCCGAGCTTCGACGGCCTCGAGGTGCCGGCCTGGGTGTACCGCCCGGCCGCCGGCGGTCCGCACCCCGTCGTCGTGCAGATCCATGGCGGCCCCGAGGCGCAGTCCCGGCCGGCATTCAATTCCCTGATCGCCTACTGGGTCAACGAGCTCGGCGCCGCGGTCATCAGTCCGAACGTGCGCGGCTCGGCCGGCTATGGCAAGAGTTACCTGCAGCTGGACAACGGCATGCTGCGCGAGGACTCGGTCAAGGACATCGGCGCGTTGCTGGACTGGATCGCCGCGCAGCCCGATCTCGACCAGGACCGGGTCATCGTCTACGGTGGCTCCTACGGCGGTTACATGGTGCTCGCCTCGCTGGTGCATTTCGACGAGCGGCTGCTCGGTGGCGTCAGCATCGTGGGAATCAGCAACTTTGTGACCTTCCTCGAGAACACCGAAGCCTACCGTCGCGACCTGCGCCGGGTGGAGTATGGCGACGAGCGCGACCCGGAAATGCGCGAGTTCCTAGAGCGGATCTCGCCGCTGAACAACGCAGAGCGCATCACGTCGCCGCTGTTCGTGGCACAGGGATTCAACGATCCGCGGGTGCCGTACACCGAGTCGGAGCAGCTCGTGCAGGCTGCGCGCGGCAACGGGGTGGAGGTCTGGTACCTGCTGGCCATGGACGAGGGGCATGGCTTCGCCAAGAAGACGAACCGGGACTTCTTCCAGGCCGCGACCGTGCTGTTTTTCCAGGACCTGTTTGCGGCTGGCGACTGAAACTCGGGCTAAACACGCCGGAATTTGCCTATACTCGAGTCCTTACGATCACCCGGCAGGCAAGCCAATGGCAGGCGTGGGGAGTCGAAGGTGTCCGGGCAACGATCGGCGCTGAACCGCGTCGTCGGCGAACTGCGGCGGCGGCACGTGTTCCGGCTGGCCGGCGTCTACGTGGTCGGCAGCTGGCTGATCCTGCAGGTGGCCGATGTCCTGCTGGATATCATTGCCGCCCCGGACGGTTCGCTGCGGGTCATCGCGCTGGTCCTCGTGCTGTTCTTCCCGCTCGCGATGATCATGGCCTGGATCTACGACCTGACGCCGCAAGGCATCGTCAGGACCGGTGCCCCGGACGAGGCGGGCGAGCCGGCCTTGCGGTGGAACTGGCGCCTGGTCGATTTCGTGATCATCGCAGCGTTGGTTGCGATCCTGGCGTATGTGCTGCTGCGCGACAGCGATCCACTGCTCCCGGTTGAGCAATCCTCGATCGCTGTGCTGCCATTCGCCGACCTGAGCCCGGAGGGCGACAACCGCTATTTCAGCGATGGCCTTACCGAAGCCCTGATGGACAGTCTCGCGCGAATTCCCGGCTTGCAGGTGGCTTCGCGGACTTCCTCATTTGCATTGCGCGACCCGGGTCTCGGGGTGCGCGAGGTGGCCAGTGCGCTCGAAGTCGCTACCTTGCTCGAGGGCAGCGTGCGCAAGGCGGGTGAGCAGCTGAAGATCAGTGCGCGACTGGTGGACGGCAGGAACGGCCGGCCGATGTGGAACGAGACCTTCGACGCCAGCATGGAAGACGTGTTCGCGGTGCAGGAAAGGATCTCGCGCGGCATCGCGGAGGCGCTCAAGATTCAGCTGCTGGGTGGTGAAGTGCTCGTGGCCATTCCGACGCTGGATCAGGCGGCCTACGAGGATTACCTGCGCGGCCGCGACCAGCTGCGCCGGGATGGCACGCTCGCCAACCTCGACGAGGCCATCTTCTATTTCCGCGCGGCGCTTGCACGGGACGAGCATTTCAGCCTGGCCCAGGCGGGACTGTGCAGCGCATTCCTGGAGAAATACACCGTCACGCGCGACGGCGAGTTCGCGGCCGAGGCGATTGCAGCTTGCGAGCGGGCGGAGCGCGAGCAGGATTCGCCAACCGAGACCCTGGTCGCGCTCGGTGGGCTCTATCGCGCCACCGGGCAGTTAGAGCAATCCCGCGCGATCCTGCTGCGCGCGCTGGGCGCCGATCCGAACAATGCGGAGGCGCATGCCGGGCTGGGAGACACTTTGGGCGCCCTGGGTGATTTCGAGGGGGCCGCGCAAAGCCATCGTCGCGCGATCGAGCTGGATCCGGCGTTCTGGCGCTACTACTGGCGCCTTGGCATCATGCTGGCCCGCCTCGGGCGACTCGATGAAGCCATCGCCCAGTACACCCGTGCGAGCCGGCTGCAGCCGCAGAGTCCGGCGCCATACTCCAGTATCGGGGCGATCCATTTCCTGCGGGGCGAGTACCTGAAGGCGGGCGACGCCTTCCGCGAGTCGATCCGTCGCAACCCTAGCGCCCCCGCGTTTGCCAACGCCGCCAGCCACTTCGAAGTGGCAATCGCCCACGCCTTGTACCGGCTCGGAATCAACCCGCGCGACCACGGCACGCGGGCGGCGCTGGCGAGCTACCTTGCGCAGGTTGGCAGGACGGAGAGTGCGCGCGCAGAGCTCGAGATTCTCGACAGGGAGGACAGTCTCGAGATGGAGGCCTATCGGAACATGGGGATGGCCTATCTTCTCCTCGGCCGGCGCGAGGATGCCGTCAGACACTTCGCGGTGGCGGCCGCGCAGGGTTATCCGCCGGCGCTCTACCTGCGCGATCCGCGGCTGGACATGCTGGCGGACATTCCGGAATACCAGGCCCTGGTGCAGGGTGAGCAACAACGCTGAAGACCAAGAGGGGAGATCGTCATGCAAGCCAACACGATGAGTCATGTGAAAGTCGCAGCCAGCCTGCTGCTGGCGGTGCCGCTGGCCGGTTGTGCATCGATGGGTGCTGCGGGCGGCAAGTATGACGTCGTCAATACGGGCAATCCCGGCCGGCCCGAACTGGACCCCTGGATCATCATCGACCCCTGAGCCTGCCGCCAGCAGCGCTTCCCCCACCGATCCCCCGAGTCGCCCTTCGGTCCTGTCCCGCTGGACAGGGTCGAAGCGGCTGACTGCCAGTCCCGCTGCCGACTCCCCGGCTGAGCCCCCGTGGGCGCCTGATCGGCCTGCCGCAAAGCTTGATGCGCTGCAATATTCGTGGCGCAGGGCGGCGGTCGCCATCTAGTCTTGCCTTTTTTAGAAAAAAGTCTAGATTTGGTCAATATGGAAACAAATGCGGCAGGATACAAGGCGCATTTCTTCGCGGCCTGTCGCCAGTTGCTGCGGCCGGTTGCGCGCCTGCTGCTCAAGGCCGGCGTAAACTGGAAGGAGTTCGCGGACTTGTCAAAGACGGTTTTTATTGAAGTTGCCACCCGCGAGTTCGGCTTGCGCGGCCGGCCGACGAACGCGACGCGCGTCGCCATGCTCACCGGCATCAATCGTCACGAAGTACGACGGCTGCGCGAGGCGCTGCGGACTGCGGACCCTGCGCCGACCTACCTGAACGCCGCCCAGCGCGTACTTTCCGGTTGGCACCAGGACCCGGACTATGTCGGCGAAGACGGCCAGCCGCGGCTGCTTGCAGAGAGCGGGTCCGCGCCCTCCTTCCAGGATCTTTGCCGCCGCTATGGCGGGGACATGCCACCGACGGCCCTGTTGCGCGAACTGCGGCGCGTCAACGCAGTCGCCGAGGTGGACGGGGGTGTGCTGGTCGCAAGGGCACGCAGCTACATCCAGGCGCGCGTCGATCCCGACAAGATCCTGCGCGCCGGCAGCGTCCTCGAGGATCTCGGCGACACTGTTGTTTTCGACCTGGTGGCGCCGGAAAGTGCCCGCTTGCGCTTCGAGCGGCGCGCCGAGAACAGCTCGATTGATCGGCGCCACGTGCCGGCCTTCCAGGACTTCCTCGAGCAGGAGGGCATGGCCTTCCTCGAGCGTGTCGATGCCTGGCTGACGCGCCATGAGAACCAGGACGAGGGGAGCCGTGCGCGCGTGCGCCTTGGCGTCGGCGTCTATCACATTGAGAATCAACCACTGAGAGGATCGGAACGATGAATTTCAAAGGGAGGGGAATTGCTTGGGCTGCCTTGGCTGCGCTGATGATCGCGGCATGCGGCGGCGGCTCGGGGGACGGCAGCGCCGGTGGCGGAAGTGGCGGTGGCGGTGGTGGTGGGGGCGGCGGCGGGTCGGGTGGTGATGATTCCGGCGACCCGAGCGGCGGGATCAACGGCGGCGGTCGCTGGCTGGCCGTGGGCTCGTTGTCGAATTTCGGCAGCATCGTCGTCAACGGCGTGCGCTACGACACGGCGAACAGCAGCATCATCGTCAACGGTGAGCCGGCCACCCAGTCCGACCTGGCGCAGGGACAGCTCGTCACGGTGCAGGGCGATATCGACGCCGGTGGCGTGACTGGCCACGCCGAGCGGGTCGAGCATGAACACGATGTCCGCGGTGGCATCCAGCAGCTGAACCAAAGTGCTCGCTCCCTGGTCGTGCTGGGCCAACAGGTGCAGGTGAGCCTGGAAACGATCTTCGGCAATTCGATCGCGGGCGGCAGTCTCGAGAGCCTGGCGCAGGGCGACGCCGTGATCATCAGCGGCTTCCGGGATTCGGCGGGGCGACTCGATGCGACGCGCATCGATCGTGATGCTGCGCCTGGCACGGCCGAGCTGCGCGGCCAGGCGTCTTCTGTGGACACGGCTGCACGGACCTTCCGCATCAACGGCCTGACCGTAAGTTACGGCGCGGCAACGCTGGAGGGATTTGCCTCCGGCCAGCCCGGCGATGGCGATGGGGTATTCGTGCGCGGCCCGAGCCCGGCCGCCGGACAGCCGCTGGTGGCAAGCCTCGTAGCTGGGCGCGCCGTCGGCGTCGGCGCTGTCGTGGACGACAACGTCGACCTCGAGGGCCTTGTCACCCGCTTTGCCTCGACAGCCGATTTCGACGTCTCCGGACAGCGCGTCGCAGTGACTTCGGCCACGGAGTTCGTCGCATCGAGCACCGCGGACCTGGCGGCCGACGTGCTCGTCGACGTCGAGGGCCGCGTCGATGCGAGCAACCGGCTCCAGGCGGATCGCATTGAGGTCATTCCGCGCGCCGGAATCGAGATCGAGGCGCGTATCGAAGGGGTCGACGTCGAGGGCGGCACGATCAGCCTGCTCGGCATTGTCGTCTACACGACGCCGCGAACCCGGTTCGAGGACGACGACGGCCGGCCGCTGAGCTTGGCCAACCTGCGCGCCGGTGATGAGGTCGAGCTTGCGGGGTACCTGCGCGACGGCCGGCTCACGGCCGTGCGCGTCGAGCGCGACGACGATGACGACAACGACAGCGAGGTCGAGATCGAGGGGCCGGTCTCCGACCTGGCGCCGCCGGAATTCCGTATTGGCGGTATCCGGATCCTGACCGATTCGCGAACCGAGTTCGAGGACGGCGACCGGGACCTGAGCGCGGCGGAATTCTTTGCGACCGCCGAGGGCCGCGTCGTAGAGGTCGAGGGCAGCTGGACGGGTGAAGTCGTGCTGGCCGAAGAAGTGGAATTCGAGGACTGAGCCGGCAAGCTGCTGGCAAGGAGCAATGAGGTGAAATTCAGAACAAGCGCATTGAACGTGCTGGCCTGGCTCGCGCTGGCCGGCTTTTCGCAACCCCCTGCTGGCGGATGACGTCGATTGTCCGCCGAACCTCGGCAATGTGACCATCGACGGCAACATCCAGGCGGAGCGGTCCAACTTCGTCGACGTGGCGGACTCCCGGGTGGATGGCAGCATCCAGCTCGACGGCCTGGCCAGCGGGGCGAGCAGGATCGAGCGCGTCGTCGTCGGCGGGAACATCCAGCTGAAGGACAACCGCATCGGCATCGCCGTGTCGCGGAACACGGTGGGCGCGGACGTGCAGGCGTTCAACAACACCGGCGGCATCCACATCAGCGGCAATGACATCGACGGCAACCTGCAGTGCAAGGAAAACCAGCCCGCGCCGACCGGCGGCGACAACCGGGTATCCGGTAACCGTGAGGACCAGTGCGCCAATCTGCAGCCCGCGGCCGGCGGCGGTTCCGGAGGCGGTTCCGGAGGTGGCTCGGGCGGCGGCTCGGGCAGCATCAGCGGTGACGTCAACTGCCCGCCGAACCTGGGCCGCGTGACCGTGGACGGCAACGTGCTGGTGTCGGCGGCCTGTCGCCTGGACGGCACGACCGTCAAGGGGAACGTCAACGGTGACATCCAGGCGTTCAGCAATCGCGGCGGCGTCCTGATCGCCGACAACATCGTCGACGGGAACCAGCAATGCAAGAGCAATTCCCCTGCACCGACCGGGGGCAACAACCAGGTCTCTGGCAACAGGGAAGACCAGTGCGCGAACCTGGTGCCGGGCGTGCCGATGGAGAGCAGCCCCGCTGAAGCCGCGGCGGCGGGCGGCGTTTCCGCCACGTCGGGTACCTCGTCGAACGGCGGAGGCGGAGCCACCGGGCCGCTCGGCCTGCTGCTGCTCGCCGGCGCCGGCTTGCTGGCGCGGCGCGAACGCAGCATCGCCAGCTGAGCGAGTGCTCCGGTGCGGCGGCGTCTCAGGGCTTGGCGTAGCCGATCGACTTCAATGCATCGGTGACCTCGTCGAGGATGGCGGGGTCATCGATGGTCGGCGGCACGCGATATTCCTGGCCGTCTGCGATCTTGCGCATCGTGGCGCGCAGCACCTTGCCGCTGCGTGTCTTCGGCAGGCGATCGACGATCGCGACCTTCTTGAACGCGGCCACCGGCCCGATCCGGTCGCGCACCATCTGCACGAGCTCGGCCTTGATCTGCTCGTGCGAGTGGGTCACGCCGGACTTCAGCACGACCAGGCCGATCGGCAGCTCACCCTTCAATTCGTCGTGCGCGCCGATGACCGCCGCCTCCGCAACGTCCTGGTGGGCCGCGAGCACTTCCTCCATTGCGCCGGTCGAGAGGCGGTGGCCGGCCGTGTTGATGATGTCGTCGATGCGACTCATGATCCACAGGTAACCGTCCTCGTCGCGGTAGCCCGCGTCGCCGGTCAGGTACCAGCCGGGCTGGGCGCTCAGGTACGAGTCGATGTAGCGCTGGTCGTTGCCCCACAGCGTCGGCAACGTTCCGGGCGGCAGCGGCAGGCGGATCATGATGCTGCCGATGTCGCCGTCCGGGACTTCCTTGCCGTCGTCGCCGAGCACCCGCACGTCGTAGCCCGGCACCGCGCGCGTCGGTGAGCCCGGCTTGATCGGCAGCTGCTCGATGCCGAGGCAGTTCGCCGCGATCGGCCAGCCGGTCTCGGTCTGCCACCAGTGATCGACGACCGGGATGCGAAGCTTGTCCGAGGCCCAGCCGAGCGTGTCAGGGTCGCAGCGCTCGCCGGCGAGGAACAGGGCGCGCAGCCTGCTGAGGTCATAGCGGCCGATGAACTCGCCGTTCGGGTCGTCGCGCTTGATCGCGCGGAATGCGGTCGGCGCGGTGAACATGACGCTGACGCCGTACTCCGCCACGACGCGCCAGAACGCGCCGGCATCGGGCGTGCCGACCGGCTTGCCCTCATACAGCACGGTCGTGCAGCCGTGGAGGAGGGGCCCGTAGACGATGTAGCTGTGGCCCACGACCCAGCCGACGTCGGACGCCGCCCAGAACACCTCGCCCGGCTGGACGCCGTAGACGTTCGCCATGCTCCAGGCCAGCGCCACGGCGTGCCCGCCGTGGTCGCGCACCACGCCCTTCGGTACGCCGGTCGTTCCCGAGGTGTAGAGGATGTAGAGCGGGTCGGTGGCGGCCACCGAAACGCACGCGGCGGGCGCGCTCTCGGCCTCGAGCTCGGCCCAGTCGAGATCCCGTCCGGCCCTGAGATCAGAAGGCGCCTCGGGGCGGGCGAAGATGACGCAATGCGATGGCTTGTGACTGGCCAGGCGGATCGCCTCGTCGAGCAGCGGCTTGTAGGGAATCACCCTGTTGACCTCGATGCCGCAGGTGGCCGACAGGATGAGCTTCGGCTTGGCGTCGTCGATGCGAGTGGCGAGCTCGCGCGCCGCAAAGCCGCCGAACACCACCGAGTGAACGGCGCCGATCCGTGCGCAGGCCAGCATGCCGACGACGGCTTCCGGCACCATCGGCATGTAGATGATGACGCGGTCCCCGCGCCCGACGCCCAGCCCGGCAAGCCCGCCCGCGAGCCGCGCCACCCGGTCGCGCAGCTCCATGTAGCTGTAGGTGGCCTTGCTGGCCGTGACGGGGCTGTCGTAGATCAGCGCCGCCTGCGCGCCGCGGCCGGACTCGATGTGGCGATCCAGCGCGTTGTAGCAGGTGTTCAGGGCACCGCCGACGAACCAGCGATAGAGCGGCGCCTTGCTGTCGTCGAGCACCTTGTCCCAGGGCTTGTCCCAGGCGATGGCGCGCGCCGCCTCGGCCCAGAAGGCTTCCGGGTTGTCGATGGAATGCTGGTAGATGTCGTCGTAGGCCATGAGCGGTTCCCCCGTGCTGCAGCTGCCGGCGCCTCGGCGCGGGCCTGCGCTACTGCGGCCCGCCCTGATGCCGTGTCCTTCCCGGGGGAGTGTATACTGCGCGGCGCCTGAAGGCCGCCCCCGGCATCGTCTTCGGCATCGCGACTGCCGGGCCCGGGGGCCGGCGCACCCAGGACGTCGAGGGAGAGCTGTCTTGTCAGCCAGAGCGACACAATCGCATTGCCGCATGAAGTGCCGCGCCTCATGACAGCGGCAGGCGGCATCGGCCCGGCCTTGCTGGAAGGCAGGAAGCTCGAGCTCTGGCGGGGCGAGCGGCGGCTGTTCACGGACGTCAGCTTCGAGCTGCGTGCCGGGGAACTGCTGCACATCGTCGGCCCCAACGGCTGCGGCAAGACCAGCCTGCTGCGCGTGCTCTGCGGGCTGACGCTGCCCGAGACAGGCGACGTGTTCTGGCGCAACAAGAAGGTGCAGCGCAACCGGGCCGATTTCCACGCGAGCACCTGTTATCTCGGCCACCGCGAGAGCCTCAAGGCGGACCTGACCGCGGAGGAGAACTTGGTCTTTCAGCTCGGCTTGCGCGCCTGGCTGAGCCAGGCCGACATCCACGCTGCGCTCGAGAAGGTCGGGCTGACGAAGCAGCGCACGGTGCCGGCGCGGAGTCTCTCCGCCGGGCAGAAGCGGCGCGTGTCGCTGGCCCGTGCGCTGGCGAGCGGCGCCAAGCTCTGGATCCTCGACGAGCCCTACACGAACCTCGATGTCGCCGGCCGTGAGCTGGTTGACCAGATGATGAGCGAACACCTGGCGCGCGAGGGCCTGGTGCTGCTCGTCGCCCACCAGGCACACGGCGTCGGCGCGGGCGTCACCCGCAGGCTGGAGCTCGCATGATGGAATGGCCAGGCCTCGGCACCGCCTTCTGGCTGCAGCTGACGCGCGATCTGCGGCTCGCGTTCCGGCATATCGGGCAGGCGGCCAATCCGCTGATGTTTTTCGTCATGGTGACGACGCTGTTTCCGCTCGCGCTGAGCCCGGCGCCCGAGCTGCTCGCGGCAATCGCCCCGGGCGTCATCTGGGTGTCCGCGCTGCTGGCCTCGTTGCTGGCTGCGGAGAGCCTGTTCCGCCAGGACGTCGAGGACGGCACGATGGAGCAGCTCGCGCTCTCGCCGCAGCCCTTGTCGCTGCTGCTGCTGGCCAAGACGACCTCGCACTGGCTGATGACCGGACTGCCGCTGGTGCTGATGGCGCCGGTCGTGGGGCATGCGCTGTTCCTGCCGGCCGACGCGGTGCCGGTGACGATGCTGGCGCTGCTGCTGGCGACACCGGTGCTGAGCCTCGCCGGCGCGGTCATGGCGGCGCTGACTGTCGGCCTGCGGCGCGGCGGCGGCCTGTTGTCCTTGCTGATCCTGCCGATTGTCATGCCGGTGCTGATCTTCGGCGCCCGTGCGACCGACATGGCGGTGCAGGGCCTCGAAGTAACTGGCGTCCTGTATTTGCTGGCCGCGGTGCTGCTGCTGGCCGTCAGCCTCGCGCCCGCGGGCATGGCGGCCGCGATGCGGATCAGCCTGGACTAGGGCCGCGGGTAGGCCTCGCGTCCGCTGCTGATTCAGCGGATAATTAATAGTTTGTCGCGCTCGGCCCAGTGGATGGACAGCAAGGAAATCCGCCGCGCATGAGTATTCGTCGCAATTGAGACTCGTTCCAGATGGTTGTTAAATAGCCGCCCATGTGGGAATTCATACATAAGTTTGGTTCGCCGCCCCATTTCTGGCGGCTGTCCGGGAACATGATCCCGTGGTTCGGCTGGATCGCGCTGGTGCTGATCAGCGTCGGGACGGTCGGCGGGCTCTGGATCGCGCCGATCGATTACCAGCAGCTGGATGCATTCCGCATCATCTATTTCCACGTGCCCAGCGCCTGGCTGTCGCAGTTCGGCTATGTCGTCATGGCGACGGCCGCGGCCGTCGGCCTGGTCTGGCGCATCAAGCTCGCGCACGCGGTCGCCGCGGCCTGCGCGCCGATCGGCGCGTCCTTCACCGCGGTCGCGCTGGCGACCGGCTCGATCTGGGGCAAGCCGATGTGGGGCACCTGGTGGGTCTGGGACGCGCGCCTGACTTCCACGCTGGTGCTGCTGTTCCTGTACTTCGGCTACATGGCGCTGCGTGCGGCGATCGACGACGAGAACCGCGCGGACCGCGCCAGCGCGCTGCTCGCGATCATCGGCGTCATCAACATCCCGATCATCAAGTACTCGGTCGAGTGGTGGAACACGCTGCACCAGCCGGCCACGATCTCGAAGCTGGGCAAGCCGGCCATGGAGCCCTCCATGCTGGTGCCGCTGCTGGTCATGTGGCTGGGTTTCACGTTCTTCTTCCTGGCCGTGCTGATGGTGCGCACGCGTGCCGAAATAATTTCTCGCGAGCGGAACAAAAAGTGGCTCCGCGATGTCATCGGAAGTGCCTGATATGGAATTCCTTAGCTTCGGAAAATACACATGGTACGTCTGGTCGAGCGCGATCCTGACGTTCGTGGTGTTGATTGCCAACCTGGTTTCAGCGCGCCTGCTGCTGCAGTCGCGCATCAAGACGGCCCGTCGTCGGCTGGCCGCGGAGGAAATCTGAATGAAAGCTCGTCACCAGCGTCTGTTTGCCATTGGCCTGGTCCTCGCCGGTGTCGGCCTGGGCGCCACCTTCCTGCTCAAGGCGATGAATCAGAACATCCTCTACTACTACAGCCCGACGCAGCTCGAGGCCGGCGAGGCGCCGGAGGACCGCCGCTTCCGCGTCGGTGGGCTGGTGGTCGATAACTCGGTCGCGCGCAGCGAGGGCTCGATGGAGGTCCGCTTCAGCCTGACCGACGAGGCGCACGTGGTACCGGTCGTGTACTCGGGCATCCTGCCGGACCTGTTCCGCGAGGGACAGGGCATCATCGCGCACGGCCGCATGCAGGGCGGCGAATTCGTCGCCGACGAGATCCTGGCGAAGCATGACGAGAACTACATGCCGCCCGAAGTCGCGGCCTCGCTCGATCACACGCGCTCGCAGCAGCCTTCCTACGGTGCTGAGAAGTGATCCCCGAACTCGGCCATGTTGCGCTGATCATCGCGCTTTGCCTCGCGTTTGCGCAGGCGTTCTTCGGCCTGGCGGGGCCGATCTTCAACAAGCCGGGCTGGAGCGCCGCGACCAAGCCGGTGTCCGTCGGCCAGTTCGTGTTCGTCTGCATCGCCTACGCGGGGCTGACCTACGCATTCATCACGCATGACTTCTCGGTCGCGTACGTCGCGAACCATTCGAACTCGCAGCTGCCGCTGATGTACCGCATTTCCGGCGTGTGGGGCGGCCACGAGGGGTCGCTGTTGCTGTGGGCGCTGATGCTCGCGACGTGGGGCGCCTTGCTCGGGGCCTACACGCGCAGCATTCCGCTGGTGACCTCGGCCAAGGTGCTTGGCGTGCTGGGCATCGTCAGCATCGGCTTCCTGTGGTTCATGCTGGCGACCTCGAACCCCTTCGATCGCCTGATCCCGGCGCCGCTCGATGGCCGCGACCTGAACCCGCTGCTGCAGGACCCGGGACTCGTGATTCACCCGCCGATGCTCTACATGGGCTATGTCGGCTTCGCGGTCGCCTACGCCTTCGCCATCGCGGCGATGATCGAGGGCAAGCTCGACGGCCAGTGGGCCCGCTGGATCCGCCCGTGGACGGCGGCCGCGTGGGCCTTCCTGACGATCGGCATCGCGCTGGGCAGCTGGTGGGCCTATTACGAGCTCGGCTGGGGCGGCTGGTGGTTCTGGGATCCGGTCGAGAACGCATCGTTCATGCCCTGGCTGATCGGCACGGCACTGCTGCACTCGCTGGCGGTGACCGAGCGGCGCGGACTGTTCAAGGGCTGGACGCTGCTGCTGGCCGTGTCGGCATTCTCGTTGAGCCTGCTGGGCACCTTCCTGGTGCGCTCCGGTGTGCTCGTTTCGGTGCATGCCTTCGCCACCGACCCGGCGCGCGGCGTGTTCATTCTCGCGATGCTGGTATTCTTCATCGGCGGGGCCCTTGCGCTGTATGCATGGCGTGCGCCCGCGCTGGCGCAGAAGGGCGGCTTCGCGCCGCTGTCGCGGGAGACCTTCCTGCTGGCGAACAACATGCTGTTCGTCGTGGCGACGCTGCTGATCCTGTTCGGGACCCTGTACCCGCTGTTCCTCGACGGGCTGGGCCTGGGCAAGATCTCGGTCGGCCCGCCGTACTTCAACACCGTGTTCATCATCCCGACCATGCCGCTGGTGCTGCTGATGGGCATCGGCATGCACACCGCGTGGAAGAAGACCGACTGGCAGCAGCTCAAGGGCAAGCTCTGGCCGTATGCGCTGGCGACGGTGCTGTTCGCGCTGATCGTGCCGCTGGTGGTCTACCGCCAGTTCGGCCTGATGAAGTTCGTCGGCGTGACGCTGGGTGTCTGGGTCATGGCCGTGTCGTTCATCGAGCCGGTCAAGTACTGGCTGCGCAAGCGCTCGCTGCGCGGTTACTCGCGGACCATGATGTCCATGTCCGTCGCGCACTTCGGCATCGGCCTGTTCGTCATCGGCGTGACGATGGTCTCGACCTATGGCATTGCGCGCGACATTGGCATGAAGCCGGGCGATACGGCAGTTGTGGAGGACTACTCGTTCACCTTCGTCGGCACCCGTGACGTCCAAGGCCCTAACTACTCCGCTGTCGAGGGCGAGGTCATCGTCGAGAAGGACGGCAAGCAAGTCGTTGTGCTGCGGCCGCAGAAGCGGACCTACCTCGTGCAACAGAACCCGATGACCGAGGCCGCGATCCACGGCCGGCTGCAACGTGACCTGTTCGTCGCGATGGGCGAGCCGCTGGGGCAGGGCGCCTGGAGCATGCGAATCCAGTACAAGCCTTATATCCGCTTCATATGGCTCGGCGCGCTGGTGATGGCCCTGGGCGCGTTCTTCGGCATCACCGACGCCCGTTACAAGATGCGCCGCGTGACCGAGGCGGCCGAGGCACCGGAGGCTGAGGCCCGCGGCAGGCTGAAGGCAGGTCTGGCCCGATGAGATCTTTGAAGTACCTGTTGCCAGGGCTGGTGTTCCTGGTACTCGCCGGGTTTTTCTGGAAGGCGCTGTTCCTCGATCCGAGCATCGTGCCATCGCCGTTGATCGGCAAGCCGGCGCCGGCTTTCGAGCTGCAGGACCTGCGCCAGCCGGAACAGACCTTTGCAATGACTGACATGCTCGGCCAGCCGGCCGTGCTCAACGTCTGGGCGACGTGGTGCGCCGGTTGCCGGCAGGAGCATTCTTTCCTGATGCAGCTGGCTCGCTCCGGCGAAGTGCCGCTGTACGGCATGAACTATCGCGACGAGCGCCCGAAGGCGCTGGACTGGCTGAACCGCCTCGGCGATCCCTACGTCAAGGTCGCCTACGATCCGGAGGGCGCCGGCAGCCTCGACTGGGGCGTCTACGGTTCACCGGAGACCTTCCTGATGGATCCGGCAGGCACGGTCGTCTACAAGCACCTCGGGCCGCTTAACCCGACGATCTGGGAACGCGAATTCCGGCCGCGGATCGCGGCGATGGGCGGAGTCGCGCAATGAAACCGATCCTGGCGCTGGTCTGCGCCCTGGTGCTGGGGCTCGCGGCCGGTGCGCTGCACGCGAACATTTCGGCCATGGATCCGGAAGCGACCTTCGACACACCGCAACAGCTCGCCCGCTATGAGAAGCTGATCCACGAGCTGCGCTGTCTCGTTTGCCAGAACCAGACGATCGCGGATTCGAATGCTGATCTCGCGAAGGATCTGCGCCGGCAGACGCGCGACATGATCCTCGCGGGCAATACCGACGCGGAGATACAACGGTTCATGACGGATCGCTACGGCGATTTCGTGCTGTACAACCCGCCAGTCAAGCCCGAGACCTACCTGTTGTGGGGCGCGCCGGTGATCCTGCTGCTGATCGGGGCCATCGCGATGGTGACCGTGGTCGGGCGGCGTGCCGGTGAGTCGCGCGACGACGACGCAGGGATGGGAGAGAATTCATGATGCAGTTCTGGATCGCGGCCCTGGCCCTCGGGCTGGCGGCCGCGGCGATCGTCCTCGTGCCCGTGATCAGGGCCTGGTCGAAGCAGGATGCCGAGCGGTCCTCGACGGCCCTGGGCGTCGGCATCGTCGTGGCCCTGGCCATCCCGGTCGTGACGATGATGCTTTATTCACGCTGGACGACCTGGGACTGGAGCTCCGGCGGCATGCCCGCCGTCAGCTCGGAGCCGGGCGCCATGCACGAGATGGACCAGGCGATCGCAGCCCTAGAGCAGCGCCTTGCGAGCCAGCCCCAGGATCTGGACAGCTGGATGCTGCTGGGTCGTTCCTATATGTCGCAGCGGCGCTTTGCGGAGGCGGCCCGTGCCTACCGCCAGGCGGCGGCGCTGGATAGCCAGAATTCGCCGCAGCTCCTTGCCGACCTCGGCGAAGCGCTTGCCTTGTCCGACCCCGAGGGGCTGCAGGGCGAGGCCGGCGCGATCTTCGAGCGTGTTCTCTCGCTGAGCCCGGCCAATCCGAAGGGCCTCTGGTACGGTGGGCTGAACGCCTACGAGAATGCCAACTGGGCGCTGGCCGACCAGCGCCTCAGCCTGTTGCTGACGCTGAACCCGCCGGAGACGCTGATTCCACTGATCGAGGAGCGCGTCGCCGCCTCGCGCGCGCATACCTCGGGCGTGATGCCGGCCGCGGCGGCGGCCGCGGCGGCGGCGCCGCCTGCCGCAGCACCAGCGGAGCGGGAGGCGCCCGCAGCGGTGATCGAACAGGTCGCGCCGGCCGCGCAGGCGCGGGAGGCGCAGGCGCTGGCCGCGGCGAGCGACGGCAGCATCCGGCTCGAAATCAGTATCGACCCGGCGCTGGCGGCGCGGCTACCGGGGCCGACGCCGATCTTCATCATCGCTCGAATCGCCGCCGGCACACCGCCGGTGGCGGTGATTCGCAGGAGCTCCGACGAGTTGCCGATCTCGGTTGAATTGACGGATGCCAACGCGATGGTGGAGGGCGTCACGATTTCCGATCAGCCCGAGCTGGAGCTGATCGCCCGCGTGTCCCTTTCCGGCAGCCCCGCGCAACGGCCCGGCGACCTGTTCGGTGCGGTAAACTACACCCGCGGCAACAGCGGGCCGGCCCGCATCACGATTGACCGCGTCGCTGAATAGTCTCTGGAGGAGCCCGGCATGACGGATGATCTGAAGGCCAGGTTCAAGCAGGCCTCGGTGGATGTGAAGGCCCTTACGAAGCGCCCGAGCGACAACGACATGCTGGACCTTTACGCGCTGTACAAGCAGGCGACGGACGGCGATGTCGCCGGGGACAAGCCCGGCTTTTTCGACTTCGTCGCGCGCGCCAAGTTCGAAGCCTGGGAGTCGCTACAGGGAACGTCTGCCGAGCAGGCCATGCAGCGCTACATCGACAAGGTCCGATCGCTCGGCGCCTGAATCGCTTGACCACGCAGCTCAGCTTTGCGACGCCGCCCTCACTCGCGGCCATCTACCTGCGCGCGCTGTTGGACCGCCGTCCGCGGCGCCTGCCACCGGGCGCCGGTCCGGTCCTCATCGAGGCCGAAGCACCGAGCGTGCTCGCCGAGCCTGACCGGCTCGCAGCCTACCGCGAGGTCTGCCAGCTGCCTGATGACGGCTGCCTGCCGCTGACCTATCCGCATATCCTGGCCAATCCCGTGCACCTGGGGATGCTGCTGCACAGCGCCTTTCCACTGCGCATGGTCGGCATGGTGCACCTGGCTAACGATATCGAGCTGTTCCGGCCCTTGCCGGGGGACGCCCGCCTCGCGCTCGATTGCCGCCTCGAGAGCGGACGCACCAAGCCGCGCGGGGACGAATTTCGCATCGTCACCGAGGCGTTGTGGAACGGCGAGCTGGCGTGGCGGGAGACTGTGAGCTTCCTGGCCCCCGCACCCGCCCCGGCGAAGGGGCGGCGTCCGCTCCCGGCGGCGCCGCCGTTGCCCCCGATGCTCGGCGAGTGGGACGTGCCGGCGGATACGGGGCGACGCTATGCCCGCGTTTCCGGCGACTGGAACCCGATCCACCTGGCCGACCTGCTGGCGCGTCCCTTCGGTTTTCCCGCAGCGATCGCCCATGGCATGTGGACCGTGGCGCGTTGCCTCGGCCGGCTCACCGAGGGTCCGCTGGGCCCGGGGGCGAGGCTTGACGTGCGCTTCCTGAAGCCGTTGCTGCTACCGGGCCACGTCGCGCTTCATGCCGAACCCCCGAGCGAATCCGGCGACCGGGCCTTCTGGCTGGTATCGGCAGCAGAGGGCGTACCGCACCTGAAGGGCAGCTGGAATCCTGGCCGCCCCGCCGGCTGACGCCGGCAGAAAATTCGCGTCGCTCGCGCTGTTCAGGTGATCCGCGGCAGCAGCCAGGTGACCCAGGGCACGGTCACCAGCGGCGTCGTGACGAGCAGCAGCAGGCCGGGCACCAGGAATACTCGCGAGTTGATCTCGCCGGTCGAAAAGGCGATGGCATTCGGCGGGGTTGCGATTGGCAGGCACATCGCCGTCGACGCGGACAAGGCAATGATGACTGGCAGGATGCCCGGCGCTGCGCCGAGCCCGACAGCGGCCGCAGCGCCGAGCGGCACGAGAATATTTGCGGCCGCCGTGTTGCTCATGAAATTCGACAATGCGGCGGTCACCAGCGCAAATGCCAGTGCGGCGCCGATCAGTCCGAGTCCGGCGAGCGGCAGCCCGTCGATCAACCAGCTCGCCAGGCCCGTTTCTGTCACGGCGACGCCCAGCGACAGACCCCCGGCCATCAGGATCAGCACATCCCAGCGCAGCTGGCGGATCTCCGCGACGCCGATGACGCCGGTCACCGACAAAACCGTGATCGGTACGAACGCCACCACGGCGGCCGGCGCGGGACCGAACATCCACAGCAGCAGCGTGATGCTGAACACCACGACGACGATGGCCCGTTGCCAGGCCGGCGCGCGCGGCCCGCTGTGCTGCGCTTGCTGCAATGCCTGCCGGTCGAGCAGCAGCCCAGTGGCGCGATAGCGGTACAGCAGGAACGCACCGAGCCCGCCCGCCAGCAACAAGGCCGGCGGCAGCCCGAGCGCCATCCAGTCAAGGAACGACAACTCGGTGCCGGCACGGGCCACGAAGCCCGCGGCGATGGCGTTCGGCGGCGTGCCCACCAGCGTGCCCATACCGCCGAGGTTGGCCGCGACTGCGATGCCCAGCGGCAGCGCCGGCCGGAACGGATGGCCAGGCGCCAGTGTCCGCATCACCGGCGTCACGACCGCGATCATCATGGCCGCGGTCGCAGTGTTGGACATGAACATGGACAGCACGAAAGTGATGCTCATTGCCGCGATCAGCACCGCGCGTGCGCTGGGCCCGGCCGCCTGGAACACGAGCCCGGCGAGGGTCCGGTCGAGCCCGGTGCGCGCCGCTGCCTCGGCGAGGATGAAGCCCGCCAGGAACAGCCAGATCAGCGGACTGGCAAAGGGTGCGATGAAGATCTGCCAGCGGTCCGGCTCGTCCGCAGCGGCAAACACGCCGTCGGGCCGCCCGAGCAACAGAATCGACAGGCCGATGACCAGCAGCGCGACCGCGAAGGCCGGGATCGCTTCCGTGGCCCACAGCCCGGCGGCAAGCGCCAGGATGAACAGGCAGCGGCGCGCGGCCGGGTCCAGGCCCGGCCATTCAGGCAGAAATGCAATCGTCGCGGCCACGGCCAGGCAGGCGAGCACCCGCAGCAGGGCGCCGATGTCGTCGAACTCGACCGCCTCAAGGAACCGTCGCGCGGCCCGCCGCGTGTCCCTCATGCGCTAGCGCTCCGCCGTGCGGCGCGGGCCGTTCAAGCCGCCTTGACGCGGGGTCCGGCGTCGCTGACCGCCCGGCCCGCGACATCCTCGTAATTGCGGAAGTTCTCCGCGAACAGGCCGGCCAGCTTGCGGCAGGTCGCGTCGTATGAATTCTTGTCAGTCCAGGTGTTGCGCGGCACCAGGATGTCGTCGGGCACGCCCGGGCAGGATTTCGGGATTGCCAGGCCGAAAATCGGGTCCAACTGCGTCGGCTGTCCCGCGAGCGCTCCCGAGTGGATCGCATCGACGATGGCCCGCGTATAGGCCAGCTTCATGCGCTTGCCGGTGCCATAGGCGCCGCCGGACCAGCCGGTGTTGACGAGCCATACATCCGAGTTGTGCCGGCGGATGTGCTCGGCCAGCAGCTCGGCGTACTTGGCCGGGTGCCAGACGAGGAACGGGCCGCCGAAGCACGGCGAGAACGTCGCCTCAGGCTCCGTCACGCCCATTTCCGTGCCGGCGACTTTGGCGGTGTAGCCGCTGATGAAGTGGTACATGGCCTGCTCGGGCGTCAGGCGGCTGACCGGCGGCAGCACGCCGAAGGCGTCGCAGGTCAGGAAGATGATGTTCTTCGGATGCCCGCCGATGCACGGCAGCTTGATGTTCTCGATATACTCGATCGGATAGGAGCCGCGCGTATTCGCAGTCACCGAGGTGTCGGCGTAGTCGACCACGCGCGTCTCGGGGTCGTAAACGACGTTCTCGAGAACCGAACCGAAACGCAGCGCGCGGTAGATGTCCGGCTCCGCCTCCGCGGACAGGTCGATGACCTTGGCGTAGCAGCCGCCCTCGATGTTGAAGATCCCCTCGTCGCTCCAGCAATGCTCGTCGTCGCCGATCAGCCGCCGCTTCGGGTCGGCCGACAACGTGGTCTTGCCGGTGCCGGAGAGGCCGAACAGGATCGAGGTATCGCCCTCGGCACCCTCGGTGGCCGAGCAGTGCATCGACAGCACGCCGCGGGCCGGCATCAGGTAATTCATGATCGTGAACACGCCTTTCTTCATCTCGCCGGCGTACTCGGTGCCGAGAATGACCATTTCGCGGTGGCCGAATTGCAGGCTGATGCTGGTGCCCGAGGTCATGCCCTGGACGTGGCGGTTGGCCGGGAAGCTGCCGGCATTGAAGATGACATAATCAGGGTCGCCGAAATCGGCCAGCTGCTCGGCAGTGGGCCGGATCAGCATGTTGTGCATGAACAGCGCGTGATAGGGGCGGGCACAGATGACGCGCACCTTGATGCGATATTTCGGGTCCCAGCCGGCAAAGGCGTCGACGACATAGAGCCGATCACGAGTGCCAAGGAAATCAACTGCTTGCGTGCGATTTATCTCAAAAGCCTTCTGGTCGAGCTTCATGTTGACCTTGCCCCACCAGACGTCCTCGGCGACGTTCGGGTCGTCGATGATGCGCTTGTCGGTCGGGCTGCGTCCGGTCTTGACGCCGGACATCGCGACCAGCGCGCCGGACTCGGCAATCGCGGAGCCTCGGTCCCAGGCCAGCGCATGCTCGTACAGCACGGCCGGGGGCAGGTTGCGGTGTACTTCCTCGACGCCGATACCGTATTGCTGCAGAGAGAAACGCGCTGCCATCCGATTGGCCTCCAAAAATCTGTTTTATACGCCTGCGGGCCGTCGCCAGGCCCGGCTGAATACGCCCGCGCGGACCATGAAGCCCCGGGTGTCGTGTTTGGCGCGTAAGTATATACCGTGAAACCGGATTTCCCATGCTTGCGGCAAACCACAGTACGATCCCGCCACGAGCCCCGCATACACTCGGGCGGGGACGGGCTCGGCTTGTGGCGTCTACCCTGGGAAATATGCAGCAGCTATTCGCTGCGCTGTGCCACTGCGCGGCGGTGCGCTAGGAAAGGCCTATGAAAAACCGTTCCGATGTCATAGCCGGACTGGATCTCGGCGACCGTCCGCGCAACAGCCGCTGGCCGGCGCGCATGGACGTCGCGCAGAGCATGAGCGGCCTGGTCCTGGCGCTGTTCATGTGGGGCCACATGTTCTTCGTGGCCTCGATTCTGGTCAGCAAGGACTTCATGTGGGCCGTCGCGAAGATGTTCGAAGGCTATTTCATCTTCGGCAAGGCCTACCCCGGGATGGTATCGGTGCTGGTCGGCGGCATCTCAGTGCTGATCGTGCTGCACGCCTTCCTGGCCATGCGCAAGTTTCCGGCGAATTTTCGCCAGTACCGGGCCTTCACGGGTCATCGCCGGCTGCTCGCGCATGGCGATACCACGCTATGGTGGGTGCAGGCCATCACCGGGTTCATGTTGTTTTTCCTGGCATCGATCCACCTTTACCAGATGCTGATGCACCCGGGGGATATCGGCCCGTACGGCTCCGCTGACCGGGTCTGGAGCGGGCGCTGGTGGCCGCTGTACGTTGTCCTGCTGTTCGCCGTCGAGCTTCACGCCGGCATCGGGCTGTATCGCCTGGCGCTCAAGTGGGGTTGGTTCGAGGGCACGAATCCGGACGCCTCGCGCCGCAGGCTGCAGCGGGCAAAGTGGGGCCTGACGGCATTCTTCCTCGTGCTTGGCGTCGCCACGCTGGGCGCCTACATGAAAATTGGCTATGAGCATCGTGACCGGGTCGGGGAGCCCTACGTGCCCACATGGATGGCGCCGGCGGAAGGCGAAGGCAAGCAATGAAAGTCATTTATACAGACGTCCTGGTCATCGGTGGCGGACTCGCGGGCCTGCGTCTTGCGATTGCCGCCCGGCGTCGCGGGCACGACGTGATCGTGTTGTCGCTCGTGCCGCCGAAGCGCTCACACAGCAAGGCGGCGCAGGGCGGCATGCAGGCCAGCCTCGCCAACGTCATCAAGGGCAAGGGCGACAACGAAGATGTCCACTTCGAGGATACCGTGCGGGGTTCTGACTGGGCGGCGGACCAGGAAGTCGTGCGCATGTTCGTTAACACAGCGCCCAAGGCGGTGCGCGAGCTGGCGGCGTGGGGCGTACCGTGGAGCAGGATCCGCAAGGGCGATCGCACGGTCATCATCAACGGCAAGCCGGTCACGATCACCGAGCGCGACGAGGCGCACGGCCTGGTTGCACAGCGGGACTTCGGCGGCACGAAGAAATGGCGCACCTGTTATGTGTCTGACGGCACGGGGCACGCGATGCTCCAGGCGGTCGGCGACCGCGCGATCGGCGACGGCATCGTGGTACACGAGCGTGTCGAGGCACTGGCCCTGATTCACGACGGCAAGCGCTGCTTCGGTGCGGTCGTACGCGACCTGGTCACCGGCGAGCTGGCCGGTTATGTAGCGAAGGCCACGGCGATTGCGACGGGGGGCGCTGGCAGGCTTTATCGGGTCTCGACCAATGCCGTGATCTGCGAGGGCATCGGCCATGCGCTGGCCCTCGAAACCGGCGTTGCCGAGCTCGGCAACATGGAGGCAGTGCAGTTTCATCCGACGGCCATCGTCCCTGCGGGCATCCTGGTCACCGAAGGTTGTCGCGGCGATGGCGGCTTGCTGAAGGATACGGATGGCCACAGGTTCATGCCCGATTACGAGCCGGAGAAGAAGGAGCTGGCCTCGCGCGACGTGGTGAGCCGCCGCATGGAACAGCACATCCTCTCCGGCAAGGGAGTGAAGACCCGCTTCGGTGAGCATCTTTGGCTCGACATCACGCTGCTCGGCGAACAGCACATCAAGCGCAACCTGCGCGAAGTATTCGATATCTGCCAGCATTTCCTGGGCATCGACCCGGTGACGGAAATGATTCCGGTGCGGCCCGCGCAGCACTACACCATGGGCGGCGTGCGTACCCTGCCGAGCGGCCAAAGTCCGACCCTGAAGGGACTGTTTGCTGCGGGGGAAGCGGCCTGCTGGGACATGCACGGCTTCAACCGCCTGGGCGGCAACTCGGTGGCAGAAACCGTGGTCGCCGGCATGATCGTGGGCGAATTCATTGCCGATTTCTGCGACGGCGAGGAGCTCGACATACCGCTCGGGCTGGTGCGCGAATCGCTGCGGCACGAGCAGGCGAAGCTCGACGCGTTGCTGTCTGGGCAGGGCAGGGAAAGCGCCTCGCAGCTGAAGGCAGAGATGCAGACGCTGATGACTGACAAGGTCGGCATCTTCCGCACTGGCGAGAAGCTACAGCTGGCCGTTGCCGAATTGCAGGAACTCCTGCAGCGGAGCCGGAGTATCGGCGTGCCCTACAAGGCCGTAGGCGTCAACCCCGAGCTGGTCACCGCCTACCGCGTGCAGAAGATGATCAAGCTAGCCCTGACTGTCGCCTACGGCGCGCTGACGCGCACGGAAAGCCGCGGCGCGCATTTTCGCAACGACTATCCGCAGCGTAACGATGCAGAGTGGCTCAGGCGGACGCTGTCGAGCTGGCCGGATCCGGAGCAGGCGCTGCCGACGCTGGCCTACGAGCCGCTCAACGTACGCCGCATGGAACTACCGCCAGGCTGGCGGGGCTATGGGGCGAAGGACTACGTCGATCATCCGGAAACGGCCGTGCGCCTCGCTGAAATCGAGGCGCTGAAGGCACAGCATGGAAATGCAGATCGGCGCGCGCTGCAGGCGGCACTGATGCCGTACGAGCAACTCCTGCCCAGGCGGTTGCGCGGATCGAACGAACGTATCGACGACGCAGCCGGACCGGCGGTCGAGCAAGGCTGAGGAGTGCAGCGATGAGCACCGTAAAGACCGGCGACAAGATCCGCCTGCACATTTTGCGCTTCAATCCCAGGAATCCGGATGAAACGCCGCGTATGCAGACCTTCGAGCTCGAAGAGGCCGACGGCATGACGCTGTTCATCGCCTTGAACGAGATAAGGGAGCTACAGGACCCATCCTTGTCGTTTGACTTCGTGTGCCGCGCGGGAATTTGTGGCAGCTGCGGAATGATGATCAATGGTCGTCCGGGCCTGGCGTGCCGCACGCTTACCAGGAACGTCGGTCCAGATATCACCCTGGCGCCGCTGCCAGTGTTCGAGCTGATCGCGGATCTGTCGGTCAACACAGGCAAGTGGATGCGTGCCATGAGCGAGCGCTTGCAGACCTGGGTCCAGGCCAAGGAACAGGAACTCGACCTTACGCGCATCGAACAACCGATGGAGCCCGAGCTGGCCGAGAAGATCTACGAGCTGGACCGGTGCATCGAGTGCGGCTGCTGTGTGTCGGCATGCGGCACAGCCAGGATGCGAACAGACTTCGTCGGCGCGGTCGGCCTGAACAAGGTCGCCCGGTTTCGGCTCGACCCCCGCGACCAGCGCAGCGACGAGGATTTCTACGAGCTCGTGGGCGACGACGACGGCGTATTCGGCTGCATGACGTTGCTGGCCTGCAATGACGTCTGTCCGAAGCAATTGCCGCTGCAGACGCAGATTGCGTTCATACGCAGAAAAATGGCCAAGCAGGGCCTGAGTTGACGTCGCACAAAGCCACCGCGAATTGGGGAAGGCAAAGTCTCGCCGCAACAGCTGTATAAACTTAATGTTACGTATACGATAAATCAGAGAAGTTACTGTAAAAAAGAAGATTACCGCAGGCGGCGGCCGCGGTAGGAGGAATCGCAGAATCCCGCCTTGATTCACATGGGACTTAACATAATATACATTATGCGCAGTA
>CAYWYS010000036.1:10157-33914 GCA_964462675.1 uncultured Thioalkalivibrio sp. | reverse complement strand
TGTGCAAAGCGGTCACGATCCGCGGAATGAGCGGTCACGTTCGCCGGAATATGCACAGGAAATGCAGGCGGTTCAAAAGCCTGGCGACCAACAGCAGGATCAGAGCGGAGAGGCCCAGCGTTATTGCGATGACCAGGCCGACAATCCTCAGGTTGCTTTCCCGCATGGGCACGAGCACCGCGTCGATCTCCGCCTGGGGCACGCCCACGCCAAAGATCATGCCCGCCTGGGTGCGGCTGAAAAACAAGGAGTGCTCGTCGCCGTTGACATTCAGCGACATCGTCTGCATCGGTGCAACCAGCAGGCGGCCGGAGATTATCGCGGACTGCGGCAGAGGCCCGGCCAGGCGGTCCTGCAGGCGGCTGTCGATCACCGCATCGATCTTGCCCCGCGCATCGAAGGTGTCCCCGGCAGTCGCGAGGCTCGACAGGTTGCGGTTCTCGCTGTCGAGCAGGAATGCAAAGGTGCCGGGGGTCACTTCGACCCTGCTTACCAGGCGGATGATCTCGTCGGCCCGCCAATCGGTGGACGCCAGGCCGATAACGCGGCCCTGTTCATCTCGCATGACGGTAGTCAGGCTGATGACGACGTTCTCGATCAGGTCCTTGTAGTACGCCGGTGTCCAGAAAAAATCCGGCATGTTGCTGCTGGGTTCATGCGCGGCAGCTTGCGGCAGGATGCGGCGATACCAGTCCTGGATGTGGTACAGATTCGCCGTCGGCTGGAGATGGATGTCGCCATTGTTGCGGTACCCATACATGGACAAGCTTTGGCGGGTGGAATCGGCATTGCCGAACCAGATCTCTGCGCCGTGGGCTTCGGGCATGTTTCTCAGCGTCGAGGCCAGAATGGATTCGAGTTCACGCGTGCGGCTGACGCGATCCTGCTGGCGGGCACGGTAGAGCAGCTCCCCGGCATGAGCCAGGTTGAGCGTATTCTGTTCCATCAACTGGTGATGGGCGTTGATCCGGTTGAGGTTGGAATAGAAGGTGTCGGTGATCTGCTGCTGGCGCAGTTCTGCCATCCTGGACTGTGCGAAGTCCAGGTTCAGAGTTGACATCAGCACGATCCCAAGGACAAAAACGCCGACCAGCAAGCTGATCAGCAGCATGAAGGGCAACTTCATCCTGTAGTTGGCAAGCGTTTTCAGTTCCATCTGCCGTTGATTCCATCCTGGATTCGGCTGCGGGCGCTGGCCAGCTGGTCGGCGCTAAGCAGCTTTTCCTGGCGCTCAATGCCGACCTTGGCCTGCTCATTGCCGCCAAGCAGCGCCAGGCTGTACCAGACATACGCTTCTTCATGGTCAACAGCCCCATTGGCCGCCGTGGCGTAGCTGTTGGCCAGGCGCAGTTGTGCCTCGGGTGAGCCCTTGCGCGCCGCCTGGGACAGCCAATAGTGGGCCGAGTCCGGGCTGCGTTGCTCGTGCAATGAAGCCAGCGCCAGGTATGCGGGCAGGTGTTCCTTGCTGGCGGCCTGCCGGAGGTAGCGATCAGCCAGTTCGGCGTCGGGTGCAACACCGGCACCGTGCTGGTAGGAGAGGCCGGTGTGATAGCTGGCCTCGGCGAGCCCGCTGTCGGCGGCCTTCTGCATCAGTTCCAGTCCCTTGGCCTGGTCCTGCGGAGTGCCTTGACCCGCCTGGTATAGCTGGCCAAGTATCAGCTGGCCGGGCGGGTGTTGCTGCCTGGCAGAGCGCTCCGCCCAGCTGAACGCAGGGGCATAGCGGCCTCGGGCTCCTTCCAGGCTGGCCATATGGTGTTGTGCCTTGGCGTCGCCGCCCTCGGCGATCGGGCGACAGGCTTCATAGGCCTGTGTGTAGTTCTTGATCGTGAGTAGCAGGTAGCAATTGTTGTTCTGCCGACGCGCCAGTGCTTCGTCCAATGCCGTGTTCAGATCCGCGGCGGGATCCGGTGCCGGCTCGGGCGCGGGTTGCGGAGTCTTGCTGGACACAGCGGCCTGTGCCGCGGATGACTGCTGCACTCGTGCCGCAAAATCCTGCACATCTGCGGGGCAGGACATCAGATAGCCGCGCTGCATGCGCTGCAGATTGGCCTGCGACGGCTCGCGGCCTGCGTAGATCCGGGCGATCGCCGCACAGCGCTTGTCACGCTCCTGCGCCACCAATCCCAACTGGCTGGCGCGCCGATCATCGGCGGCATGCTCATCGAGATAGAGTGTCAACGGATCGATATAGGGCTGGGCAAAAAGTTGCTCGATCTCTTCCTGCAGCAAGGCCTCGTCCTTGCTGTCTCCACGCCCGCCAACGAAGTCCACCAGGCGTCGTGTCTGCGCAGCAATCATCTCGCCGGACTGGGTGAAGAATGCCCCCGGCCGTGCCCACCGCTGGTCCTTGTCACCCATGCTCGCACAGCCAGACAGGGTGACGACTGTTGTGGCCAACAGCGCTATTGGCATTAAGCGCATCGATCCTCCTGCGCCGGCCAGTCGATCGCTTGAATCGGCTCTGGTTCTCCTGCCCGGCAGCAAGCCGCTGGAAATTGATCTCCGGATGCCACTCTAAAGGCCTGAAGCGGCTCGATTTGTGGTCCGAGTTCACAGATTCCAAACCAGACCGAGAGTCCGATTCTGATCATTGAAGACTAAGTGACGCCGGTCGCATTTACCGGCGCAGGCACGACGCCTGGAACAGGCCGGTTGAGCGCAGCGGGTCCTCAATCCTCGCGTCGGGCAGGCCGGTCCGCAGGACGCACGCCTTTCAAGCGCTGGACGAGCGCATGGGCGCGGACCCTCGCTTCGTCCCGCCGTTCGGGGTCGCGCATCAGCCCTTCGAGCTCCTCCAGCAATACGTCGACACCTGACGCGGGGGTGTCCGGATCTTGCCGGTCGGCCGCCCCGAACAGGTTGATCCACCGTTCGGTGCGGCGTCCGAACCGCACTACCCCGTAGAATCGCTTGCCGCCGTCGTCCCCGGGCACCAGCAGGTCTATCAGCGCGGCAAATATCGAAACGGGGCTCAGCAGGAGGTCACGCAGGCCGTCGACCAGCAGCTTTGCCTGGAACACGATGACGTCGCGCAAGACTGGGAATCGCTTGTTGCTCATCGCTGGTCCCGCTCCCGATGAATTCAGCGTCGCCCGGCCAGGCCTGGCGCCTTGATGGAACAGGTAGCACTGTGCGCCGCGACGAGGCGCGCAGTCAAAGGCTGGCGGTGCGCGAACGCTCGCCGGCCATGTCTTGGGCGGCCAGCTCTACCGCCTGTGCCGCCTGCCTCGCGCGCGCCTGCAGGCGGGCGGCCCGTTCCTCGCCCATGAGCTCGTTGAAGCCTGTCTGTTTCAGGTCGGCGTATTCGACGGCGTAGAGCCCCATCGCGAAGGCATCGCCCAGTGCGTTGGCGACCAGCAGCCGCCCGAAGTGCTCGAGCGGTCCACTGACATGCTCTTGCACGACCGGCCGGACCTGGCCGACCGTCAGGTATTCGAGCGAGGGCAGGGGGCCGTTTTCCCGGTAGCGCAGCAGCGCCTCCTCCTGGCCGCGGACGAGCGCCTGCCACAGCTCGGCACGATCAAAATCGAGCATCGCCGTGCGAATCTCCCCGGCGCATTCCTGCAGCAGCTCATCGGGGATCCCGTCGAGCAACTCGCGCATCGCCAGCCCCCCGGCAAACCATTCCAGCAGGTTGAGCTGGCGCACCAGGTCGGTGGCGCCGTTCGCTTCCAGGCGTCCGAACACGGCATCGTAGACCGCCCCGGCCTGTTTCTCGCGCGCCAGGCGGGCGCGCTCAAAGTACTCGCGGTGCTGGACCGAAAGCGCTGCGCCGGCGGATGACGCGAGGAACTCGGCCAGCAGGTTCTCCGTTTCTCCATCGATCAACCGGAACAGTGGCTGACCGTCGTAGAACAGGGCCTGCGGAATCTTCTCCTGCGCATGCACGAGCCCGACATAGCGTTCGAACTGCACGATGCTGTACTCGAGCTGGTCATAGCGCGTGTTGATGAACTCGTCGATCACTTCAGCCTGGTGATCCCGCGCATCCCGCGGCTCGTGCGCAAATGTCCCCGACTGTGCGCAGCCGGCGAGCAGCAGCAGTGCGACTACCCTGGCGATTTGTCCAAGCATCGGCGGAAGACTCCATGCCCTGGTCGTGGTCCGGTCAGCAGCCTTGCTCTGCAAGCTCAGGGGCCGACCCCGGCGCGGCGGATCGCCGTGCGCCTTCGGATATACGCAGTCGGTCGGCCCAGGACCCGGCACCACGTCACAAACGCTGAACTCCGCCCCGCTGCTTTGCCTGCGCCGTCCGCGGGCCGGTAGTATCTCGGGGGACGCGGACAGAGGAGGGCTCACCATGATTACGCGACGTGAATTGTTGCAGGCCGCCGGCGCAAGCGTTGCCATCGGCGGGCTCGTGCCTTATGCAGCTGCCATCGCCGGCGCGATGCCACCGATCCGCAAGCCCATTCCGTCCAGCGGCGAGCAGCTGCCCGTGATCGGCCTCGGCACCTGGCAGACCTTCCACGTGGGCGATGATGCGGGGCAGCGCGCGCCGCTGCGCGAGGTACTGCGCGAATTTTTCGCTCGCGGCGGCACGCTGATCGACTCCTCGCCGATGTACGCTGAGGCCGAGGAGGTGGCCGGGGACCTGGTGGCCGAACTGGGCGAGCACGAGCGGCTGTTCGCTGCGACCAAGGTCTGGACCTTCGGCCGCGACGAAGGCATTGCACAGATGGAGCGCTCGATGCGCCGGATGCGGGTGAAGCGGATGGACCTGATGCAGATCCACAACCTGCGCGACTGGCGCGTGCACCTGCCCACGCTGCGCGCGTGGAAGGACGAAGGTCGCATCCGCTACCTCGGCATCACGACATCCAACCCGAACCAGTACGAGGAGTTTGCCGCGGTCATGGCCGGCGAGGCGCTGGACGTCGTGCAGCTGAACTACGACATCGCAACGCGCAAGGCCGAGGAAGTGCTGCTGCCGCTGGCCGCGGAGCGCGGCATGGCCGTGCTGGTCAACCGGCCCTTCGGCGGCGGCAACCTGTTCCCGCGGGTCAGGGGCCGCGAACTGCCCGATTGGGCTGGGGAGTTCGACTGCGGGAGCTGGGCGCAATTCTTTCTCAAGTTCGTCGTTTCCCACCCGGCGGTGACCTGCGCGATTCCGGCAACCTCGAATCCCCGGCATGCAGCGGACAACATGAGCGCCGGCTTCGGGCGCTTGCCGGACGCGGCCACGCGCGAGCGGATGGCGCGGCATGTCGCGGGACTTTGATGGATTGATCCGGCACGCGGCACGGAATCCGGCGCCTGGGCAGGGCTTGCAGCCGCCAGCCGGGCTGTGTAGCGTGACCGCGTCCTTCGCTGCCCTTGCGTCCCTGCCTGTGCTACGACTGTGCTCGCTGCTGTTGCCGATCATGCTGCTGGCCGGCTGTGCCCAGGCGCCGCGAGCGCCCGCGAGCGATACTGCCGCCTTGCAAACGCAGGAGGCGATTTCGCCAGGTCACGACAGCATTGCCGCGAGCCATGCCGCGCAGGCGGAGTTCATGGCCGCTATGCAGGCGAGCCTGGACGGTTCCGACAGCAGAACGGAACAGCGCGTGGAAACGGCGCTTGGGCAACTTCGCGGCGCCGCGCTGGAGTGCAGCCGCGCGCAGCCGACTTGCGACCCTGGGCCAGTTCTGGACGCCTATGAGGCCCTGTTGCGAATGCAGACACAGCACCTGCTCGTGCAGGCGCGCGTGCTGGCCGAACCGGTCAACGACAGCAGCGAGATGATTGCCGGCGAGCTCGGCCTGTCGACGATCGTCACGGAGCTGCCTGAGGCAGGACGCGCCATCAATCTGCTCAACGGCCAGGAGCTGCGCGACATCATCGACCTGAACGGCCCGGTCAAGGCGGCGCTCGAGGACTGGCTGTCGTGGATGCGGCCGAACCTGATGGAGGCCTGGGAGAACTACCAGTTCATGCGCCACCTGATGTGGCCGCATTACGAGCAGGCGGGCCTGCCCGAGGCATTGCTGTTCGGTATCCTCGCGAAGGAGTCCGGCGGCAAGGTCCATGCCGTCTCCCGCGCCGGCGCCAGCGGGCCGCTGCAGTTCATGCCGGCCACCGGCCGGCGCTACGGGCTCGCGGTCGTCAACGGCTTCGACCAGCGCTTCGATCCGGACGCCGCGACGCGCGCCAACGTGGCTTACCTGAACGACCAGTTCCGCCTGCTGAACAACAACCTCGAGCTGGTGCTCGCTGCCTACAATGGCGGCGAGAACCGGGTGCGCCGGCTGATGACGTCGACCGGCAAGACCCGCCTGTGGGATGACGAGATCTACTGGGCGCTGCCGCCGGAGACGCGCGAGTATGTGCCGATGGTGCTGGCTGCAGCCTGGCTGTTCATGCACCCCGAGGATTACCGGCTGGAGTTTCCCGAGGTCGATACACGCGCGGCGAGCATCACGCTGCAGCGCGAGGCGGCACTGTCCGAACTGGCCGTGTGCCTGGGGCAGGGCGGCAGCCGCGCCGGCTGGTTCCGCGTGCTGCGCAACCTGAACGCGAGCATGAATCCCTCCGAGCGGCAGCCGGTCGGCACGAAGGTCGCGTTGCCGGCCAAGCTGGTCAGCGTCTATGAGCAGGACTGCGTCGCCGGGCCGTACCAGGAGCTCGCCGCCTCGCTGCACAGCTCGAAGCGCCCCGCCGGGCCGCAGCTGCGTTCCTATGTCGTGCAGCGCGGCGACACGCTGAGCAGCATCTCGCGCGGCGTGCGCTGCGCCAACGCGCGCCAGATCGCCGACCTGAACAACGTGGCGCCGCCGAAGTACCTGCTGCGCGTCGGTCAGCGGCTTCAGCTGCCGAACTGCTGATCGCCGCCGATGAGCCCGGCGACGTGCGCGCCGAGCGCCAGCGACGCCGTCAAGCCGGGCGAGTCGATGCCGAACAGGTTGACGAGCCCGGCGATGCCATGCACTGACCTGTTCTGGATCAGGAAATCCGCACTGTGCTCGCCGGGGCCGACGAGTTTCGGCCGCACGCCGACGAAGTCGGGGCTCAGGTCCTCGTCCTGCACTTCCGGCCACCATTCGCGGATGGCGCTTGCGAATGTCTCGCGCAGGCTGTCGTCAACGCTGTAGTCGATCCGCTCGATGAAGCGCAGGTCGGGACCGAAGCGGGCGCGACCGGCCATGTCGAAGCCGAGGTGCATGCCGAGCGCGCCCGGGATCGGCAGCGGGTAGATCAGCCGCGAGAACGGCACGCGGCGATGTGTCTGGTAATACTGGCCGGCGCCGTACCACAGCCGCGGCACCTGGTCGGGCGACAGCCCCTCGGTTGCGGCGGCCAGCCCGGTGGCGCCGAGACCGGCAGCGTTGACGACGCGGCGGCAGCGAATGCGATCGCCGCTCGCGGTCTCGATCTCGAACAGGCTGCCGCAGCGACCGATGCGGATGACCGAGGCGTGGCAGAGCAACAGGCCGCCGGCCTGCTCCAGTTCGCCGGACAGTGCCATGACGAGCTCGGCCACATCGATGATGCCGGAGTCCGGCGAATCGATGGCCGCCACGCAGCGAAGCTGCGGCTCGAGCCGCTGCGCCTCAGCGGGCTCCAGCCAATGCAGCGTGACGCCGTTGCCCAGACCGCGCTCGAACAGCTGCCGCAATGCCGGCAGCTCTGACGGACGCGTCGCGACGATCAGCTTGCCGAGCCGGCGACAGGGAATGCCGCGTTGCTCGGCATAGCTGTACAGCATGTCGCGGCCGCGGCAACAGAGGGTGGCCTTCAGGGAGCCGGGCGGATAATACAGGCCGGCATGAATCACGCCGGAATTGCGGCTGGAGACACCCTCGCCGGCACGCGCCTCGGCATCGAGCAGCAGCACCTCAGTGCCGTTCCGCGCCAGCGCGGCGGCGACGGCCAGGCCGACCACGCCGGCACCTACTACCACACAGTCGACGTCGGCGGTGTCCAAGGCTCAGTCTGCGGCTTTGCCCAGCGCCCCCAGGAAGCTCCGGATCCGCTCGGCGTTCGCCCCGACGTCGCTGCGACCAACGCGCGACTTGGAGCGGACGTCGATGCGACTGCCGCCGTCCTCGCTGGAAATACGAATGATCACGTCATCCTTGAAGCCGAACCAGAAAGTCGTGGCCGTCGCCTCGATCCGGCCGTCCTGCGGCATCGCGGCTACGAGCTCCCAGCCCTGCCCAAGCGTGGTTTGCAGGGCCAGGTCGAAGGTTTGCTCCGGACTGAGCGGCAGCCGCAAGGGCTGGATGTCGGGATAGGCCTCGCGCTGCTGCACGGCGACCTCCTCGCCGGCGTACTCCGGGGGGTTGGGCGCGTCGGCGCGCAGCGGCAGCACGGCCACGAATTGCGGCGGGTTCACGGTGTCGGTCGTGATATCGTGGATATACGGCAGCGAGCGCACGGTCCGCAGACCATTCCATGGCACCCAGGCAGTCCCCGCGCCGATGACAAGGGCAACGGCCAGCACGATGCCCGAGCCCCGCCGTGTCCGCGGGATGACCAGCAGGAGCAGCGCCAGCGCCACGGCAGCCAGGCCCGCAAAGAACGCCCAGCGCATCATCAGGAAGCCGGTGCCGAATTCCCACCAGCCGAACCGGGTTCCGGGGCCGGCGGACAGCAGCAGCAGGGCGGCAATGACCGCGAGACCCAGCGCCAACGGTGAGAGCTTCATGTTTGCGACCGAGTCCGGAAACCCGCCGCAAGGATAACGGTTTTCGCGCCACAACGGCGGAGCGGCCGACCGCCGGCCGGGCCTGGCCTCAGGCTGCGGGTTGCTGAAGCGCTTCTTTCCACTGCTGGACGCGGACACGCTCCTTGACCAGCTCGATGGTCTCGAGCGCGATGCGGGTGCCGATGTCGCCGAGCTCGGGATGTTCCTCGAGGATGCTGTCGATGATGGCCGTCACCGCTTCATCCACCAGCCGGTTGTTCTCGGTCGCGCTCAAGTCCCGCACCGTGCGGTCAAAGATCTGGTAGACGATGTCATTGATGGATTGACGCAGCGTGTTAACCATGGTCCTGCCGACCACCGGCATCCGCTCGAGCCTGCGCACGCCGGCGTCGGCCGTGACGGCCTCGGCCACGACCGACTCGACGTACTGCCGGATCGTGTCCTGGTGCGCCTGGTAGCTCTGGCCGGCCATCAGGCCGATGCGGCGGGACAAGTGCTGGACCAGTGCCTCGCGCCGCGGCGCGATGACCTCGGTGATGACCTGTCGCGTCACGGGAGTATGACCCTCGAGTTCGCGCTTCACATCGTCGAGCGTGCGGATGATGACCCGGTCGGACACTTCGTCGACGAAGACCTTGAAATAGAACTCCACGAAACGATAGGGGCGCGTCCCCGTGAGGTCGATGACCCCCATCTTCTGCAGGCGCACCAGCAGCGAGATCACGCGCAACAGGCGCAGCAGTCGCAGTGAGCCGATGGGAATCAAGCCGATCAGGTCGTACCAGCGCAGGAAGGGATAGAAGTACCAACGGGCGTACAGGCGCTTCCTGACGGCCATCGCCCACTGGAAACAGAACTCGACGAGGAAGATCGTCACGAAGACCAGGTCGTAGAAAATGAAATGCGCGTGGATTCGTTCGCCATAGAAGGCATTGAAGGCAGGTGCGGCGGAGGCAAGCACCGCCTGCGTGGCCGGCGCGGCGTACATGGTGTCGAAGACAATGAACAGCAGGTTGACCAGCACGAGAAACACCATGGCCAGGTCCAGCACCAGCCACGAGGTCTGCCGTGTTTCACGAAGCTTCTGGCGATCGAATTTAAGCGGCATGGCTCTGCAACAGAAGGGGCGGCCTGGTCAGCTGCCTGCCGCGGCGCCGAGTTCGACGGCCAGTGCGGCAGCGAACTGGCCAAGCACCGCGCTCAGCGCTGCAACCAGTGTGGCGGACTCCGTATCAGCAGCCTGCACACGGAACTCGGCAGTGCGTGCCGACAGGACGACCTGGCCGCCACCGTCTTGCACCGACCACTGCACCACCAGGATCGCCGTGCCGGCCGCATCGGTGTCAAAGCGAATCACCCGCCCGGTGACGCGCAGGTCGGCCGCTGCGCGACTGGCCGGCGGGAAGGTCAAGATGCGTTGCGAGCCGGTCAGGCGTGCCAGGTTGTCGGCCAGCGTCCGGGTCAGGACCGCGTCCAGGGGCTCGGCCCAGCGATCCAGTTCGCGCAGCGCGAGCTGCCCGTCGGGCAGGCGCGTGACCAGCTGCGGCCGATCGAGGTAACCGGGCAGCTGCAGTGGACCGATGATGACGGTGTGCTCGCCGAGCGTCGCGTCCGGCAACGCCGCTCCATCGATCGGCGTCAGCAGGTAGTAGCGCATCGGTGGAGAGCTCGACACGCAGGCGCTGCTCAGCAAGGCGCAGATCGCCAGCCCGAAAAACATGCGGGGCACGGAAGCGGAGGCAAAAATCATGTCGCTGGTTACTCCCTGGGCGCGCGGCGGCCGCGCAGCAGCGCCTCTGGATTTCGTTCCAGGAACTCGACGAGCTGTCGCAAGCTGCGCGCCGCGGCTTGCGATTCCTCGAGCGTGCGCCGCAACTGGTGGTTGATTTCCGAGTCGCCGCCAAGCTCGGCATTGAGGCTGTCCAGCAGGCTGCCCGCATTTCGCAGGGCTATGCCGAGGCTCTCGAGGCTGGCTTCGGCCTGGGCGAACAGCGGCTCCATCCGCTGATCGGTCGCCGCGACCAGGCTGCGAACTTCATTCAGCGTCTGCTCCATTGCGGCCAGCGTCTCGAGCACGCTCGCGGGGATAGCGTCCAGGTCCTTGATGTTGGACAGGCGGTTCAGGCCGGCGAGAGCGCCCTGCAGGTCCTCGGAGCGGACCAGCGCATCGATGCCGGCGATGGCGCTGGGCACGCCGCGCACGAGTTCATCGACGTCGACCTTGGCCTGGATCTCGGCGGCGAAATTCCGCATACGCTCCAGGATCTGCTGAATGTTCGAGGGAATGCTCGGGATCTCCGGCCGGCTGCCGGGGCGGGCATACAGATTAACTGCCGTATCCGGATAGAAATCGAGCTCGATCACCATCTGGCCGGTGACGAAGCTCTCCATTTCCAGCCGTGTCCGCAGGCCGCGATCGATCAACATCGACAGCCCCGGCGCATCCCTGCCGGCAGCCGACAGCTGGTCGTCCGGATCGACCAGCGCGATGGCCTGCGGCAGGATCTGGAAGGTGACCGGGACCCGGAAGTCCTCGGTGTCATGATCGACTTCGACGCTTATGTCGCTGACGAAGCCGACCCGCACGCCGCGAAACAACACGTTTGAGCCGACGCGCAGCCCCATCAGCGAGCCTTCGAAATAGCTGACGAACTCGCGCCGTTCCTCGAAGAGGCGACCGCCGCCAAACATGATCAGCGCGATGACCAGCAGCACCATGCCGACGATCACGAAGGTGCCGACGACGACCGGATTGGCCTTTGCGCTCATGAGCCCAGGTCGCCGCTGTCTATCATGCCTTGAATCATCGCAAGCTTCGGCGTGCTCATCCAGTCATTCCTGTTGCAATTGCCGGTTTTTGCGGCGCTTCGCGGCGCAGGAAGCGGCGCACGGACTCGTGTTCGCAGCTGTCGCGCATCACCCTGGGATCGCCGACGGCCAGTTGCGTCCTGGCCTCGGTATCCAGGAACACCGCGTTGTCAGCGATCGCGAAAATGCTGGCCAGCTCGTGGGTCACGATGACGATCGTCGTGCCCAGGCTGTCCCGCAGCTGCAGGATCAGGTCATCGAGCAGGCGGGCGCTGACCGGATCGAGCCCGGCCGAGGGCTCGTCGAAAAACAGGATATCCGGGTCCAGCGCCATCGCACGCGCCAGGCCGGCACGCTTGCGCATGCCGCCCGAAAGCTCGTTCGGATAATAGTCCTCGAATCCGCTCAGGCCCACCAGGGCGAGTTTCCACGCGCAGATCTCCGCGATTCGGGCCCGGCTGAGCCTGGTGCGATACTGCAGCGGCAGCGCCACGTTCTCGGCCAGCGTCATCGAGCTCCACAATGCCCCGGACTGGAACAGCACGCCGATCCGCTGTGACAGCGCCCGCCGTTCCGGCTCGCCGCCTGCCCAGTACGGCTCGCCGGCGTAGCAGATGTCTCCCGCCGCGGGGCGCAACAGGCCGACCATCGCCTTCAGCAGGCTGCTCTTGCCGCAACCGCTGGGCCCCATGATGATGAACACGTCGCCGCGCTGAATGCTGAAGTTCAGGTCCTGCTGGACCGTGAACGAGCCATAGGCCAGCTTGAGCCCGCGGACCTCGATGCTGGCCGGGGCGACGTTCATACGCCAAACACCGTGTAGATGACTGTCAGCACCGAGGCGCTGACCACGATCAGCAGGATCGCCATGACGACAGCGCGGGTGGTCGCCTTGCCGACCGCCATCGCGCTGCCGCCGCAGGCCATGCCCTGCTGGCAGCCGGCAACTGCGATGACTATGCCGAAAACGACCGCCTTCAGCAGGCCGCCGAGCACGGTATTGAGGTCGATGGCGTTCTTGGTCTGCTCCAGGTACTGCACCAGGCTCACGTCCAGCATCACGAGGCTGACGACGGCGCCGCCGAGCATCCCCACCGCGCCGGCATAGACGGCCAGCAGGGGCATCATCATTACCAGCGCGATCGTGCGCGGCAGCACCAGGTAGTCCATCGAGGAAATGCCCAGCGTGTGCAACGCGTCGATCTCCTCGTTGACCTTCATCGTGCCGAGCTCGGCGGCGAAGGCGGCGCCGGATCGTCCCGCCATGATGATGCCGGTCATGATGGCGGCCATTTCGCGCACCATCGCCACGGCGACCAGGTCGGCGACATAGATTCCCGCGCCAAACTGCTCCAGCTGCCGGACGCCGACAAAGGCCAGGATCACGCCCACGAGGAAGGCGATCAGGCTGACGATCGGCAGGGCATTCGCGCCGGTCTGCTCGATGAACAGCAAAAGGTTGCGCCACTCGAACACGGCCCGCCCGCGCGCCAGGCGCAGCGCGGCGAAAGTCAGTTCACCAAGGAAGCGGGTCAGCGCGCGCCCTTCTTCAAACGCCTCGATGGTGGCGGTTCCGAGGCGCGCCAGCAGGCTGTCGTCGTCGGCCACCCGGCGAGCGCCTTCGCGCTCGGCGACTGCGCCGGCCAGCTGCAGCAGGCGCTGCACGCCGTCCGGCAGCCCCGTTGCATCGACCTCGAGACGACGCTCGCGCGCAGTTCGCAGCAGGGCATCGAGCCCGATCAGCAGCGTGGCATCCCAGTGCCCGAGCCCGCTGCAGTCGAACGCGATGTGGCGCGTGTCGGCCCCGAGCAGCTGTACGAAGGCCGTGCTGTCCGGCGCCTGCTCGTTGGTCAGCAGCCAGTCGCCCTGCAGCCTGACGCTGAGCAAGCCGGCGTCCCCCGGCACACCCTGCAGCGCTGCGCTCGCACCCGCGTCGTTCATGGGCGGAATTCTACACGGTCGCCCGAGCGCCTCCGGCAGATGCCACTGAACATCGGCTAGCGCGCGGCAGCCTCGCGGTAGATGGCGGTGATGTAGCAGCTGCGCCCGGTATCGAACCAGCGGGCGAGGACGACCACCGGACCCACCGGCAGGCTGTGTTCCCGCGACACCGGCTTGTCGTCCGTGCGCGCCGGGCCGGGCGGCCCGAAGCGTTCGACGAAGGGCGCTGCGAGTTCGTCCCGGAGGGCGACGCAGCTGCGCTCGTCCGGCGTCCGGAGCGGCGCATCCAGCGTCAGTTCGACTTCCTTGATGACGCCCCCGTCAGCCATGCCCATGACGCTGACCGGCAGCGCGGCGAGCTGCCCGCTGTAGCGGACTTCGTCAAACCCGCCGCAGCCGGGGCCCGCGAAGGCGGATTCGGGCGCCGCGAGACTGGCATCGGCAGCGACCGCCAGGTACTCGCGCCCGAGCAACACCGGACCGATGCCGTCGTCGGCCAGCAGGACGGGATCGATGGCGGGCTTGGCGGAGCCAAGCGACAGGGCGCCCGTTGCCAGCATGGCAACGAGCGCCCCGGCGGGGACGCTCCAGCGCCACCGGCTCACTTGGCCTTGATGACCCCGCAGGCGATGCGCGGACCAGCGCCGCCGATCGGCTGCGTGAGGTGGTCGTCGCGGTTGATGTGGATGACCAGCGCGGCGCCGTCCTCGTCGAGGATCGTCGCGCGGCCATCGGCCCCGGCCAGCGACGCGAGCGTCGTGAAGAACTCGGCCTCGAAAGAGCCGTCGTCGCGCACGTAGAGGTTCGGCAGGTCGCCGGCATCCGGGCCGGCCGGATTCATCAGGCCATGCTCCTTGCCGTTCGGGTTCAGGTGGCCCTTGGAGGCGACGAAGCCTTCCTTCGGATCCTCGCAGGTGCCGACGCTGTGGATGTGAATGGCCTTGGGACCCGGGGGCAGGCCCTTCAGGTCGAGATGGATCAGCACGCCATGGGGGCTCTCGGTCAACGTGGCCCGGCCAACGTCCTGGCTCTCCTGGTTGATGAAGCTGGCGGTCGCGCCGGTGTGCGCAGCGCCATGGTGAGCTGCGTGCACCGCACCAATGGCCAGCGTAGCGGCCGCGAGCAGTGAAATCGCTGCAGTCATTTTCATTCGTGTGCACCTCGAGTGGGAGTGTTTGTGCGGAGTTGCCGGTGCCGGACTGTCGCCGCCACCGTCGATTAGAACGAGTCTAGACGTTACCTAGCATAGCGCAGCGAGTCCCGCTTTGCCCGCTCCGGGCCGGCGGCGGGGGACTACATGCGGGTATACTGCGCCGCGGCGCAAACAATGAAAGCTACCGCGGGGACCGCCAATGAGCAGCAGCGAACGCAACACCGGCCAGTCCTTCGGCCGATGGGTGGAGCGCGTCGGGCACAAGATTCCGGACCCCGTGATCATCTTCATGTCCTTCTATCCGATCGCCTTCCTGGCAACGGTGCTGATGGGGGGGCACAGCTTCGAGGCGATCGGCGCCGGCGGGGAGCCGATCAGCTACACGATCCTGCCGATGTACCAGTCCGAGCACGTGCGCTGGATCTTCGACAACGCCCTGCTGCGCAACTGGCTGGCATTCGGCAACGGCGTGCTCGGCGTGATTCTCGTCGTCATGCTGGCGATCGGCGTGGCGGAGAACTCTGGCCTGTTCGCGGCGCTGATCAAGCGGGTCGGCACGCATATTCCGCAGGCCTGGATGCCGCTGCTGCTGATGTTCCTTGGCATCACCAGCTCGGTCGCCACCGACGCCGGCTACCTGGTGCTGATCCCGCTGGCCGGATTGCTGTACGCCGGCCTCGGTCGCAATCCGCTGATCGGCATGGCGGCCGCCTTCGCCGGCGTCTCGGCGGGCTTCAGCGCCAACCTGATCCCGGGCACCCCGATCGACGTCATCATCGGCATGAACGCGCAGGTGTTCGCCGAGGCGCAGGGCGTGCCGTTCACGACCGCCGATGGCGCGCCGCTGCGGCCGGCGACGATGCATTACTGGTTCATCGCCACCTCGACGATCGTGCTGGCGTTCACCGGCGCGTGGGTCACGAAGCGCTTCGTGGAGCCGAAGCTCAACCTGCAGCCGTTCGAGCTGCCGAGCGAAATCAACCTTGCGGATTTCGAGGCCACGCCAGCCGAGCGCAAGGGCCTGAAGGCGGCCGGCTGGGGACTGCTGGTCGCGGCGCTGGCCATCGGCGGCCTGTCGCTGGGCCCGCTCGGCGCCTATACCGACGACGCCGGCAACCGGGTGCTGCCGTTCCTCAACAACATCATCCTGCTGATCTCGCTGTTCTTCGTCATCGAGGGCCTGTTCTTCGGCTTTGCCTCGGGCAACTTCACGCGGGTCGCCGACGTCGTCAAGGCGATGGTGAAGCAGATGAACACCATGGGCTACATCCTGGTGCTGACCTTCTTCAGCTACAACTTCCTCGGGCTGCTGAGCTACAGCGGCCTCGGTTCGTACATCACCTATCTCGGGGCCAACGGGCTCGTGGCGCTGGGGCTGCAGCAGTTCCCGGTGCTGCTGCTGATCGGCTTCGTGCTGACCACCGCGATCATCAACCTGTTCATCGGTGGCCTGACGTCGAAGTGGATGCTGCTCGGGCCGATCTTCGTGCCGATGCTTTACTTCGTGAACCCGGCGATGACCCCGGACCTCGTGGCCGCCGCCTTCCGGGTGGCGGATTCGGCCACGAACATCATCACTCCGATGATGATTTATTCCGGCGTGATCCTGGCGTTCATGCGCAAGTACCGTCCCGGCCTGGGCTTCGGCGACATGCTGCTGATAATGCTGCCGTACTCGATGGTGTTCCTCGTCGTCTGGACAGCGCTGCTGGTGGCGTTCTTCATGCTCGGCATTCCGCTGGGCTTCTGAGCACGCTCAGTGGGACGCGGTCGTCTCGTTGGCAATGATGACCTCGACACGGCGATTCTGCTGGCGGCCCGTCGCGGTATCGTTGCTGGCGACCGGGTAGCCCTTGCCCATGCCGGTCGCGCTCAGCCGGTTGGCGGCAACGCCCTGGCTCATCAGGTAGCTGCGCACTGAATTTGCGCGACGCTGCGACAGGCCGAGGTTGTAGTCTTCGCTGCCGACGCTGTCCGTGTGGCCCTCGATGATGACCGTGCGGTCCTGGTACTCGTTCAGGAACGAAGCCAGCTTGCCAAGGTTGACGAGGGCGCCGCCCTTGAGTTCCGACTCGTTAGTGGCAAACAGCACATCGCCCAGCGTCAGGACCATGCCCCGGTCGGTCTTTTTGGCGTCCAGCTCCTCCAGCTGTCGCTGCAGATCGCGCTCACGGGCTTCGGCGGCCGCGAGGTCGCGGCGTGCCGCATCGGCTTCGGCGGTACGCATCGAGAGACGCAACTGGTCGCGTTCTGCCGCGGCCTTGGCGACGATCTCCTGGGACACCAGGCTCGACGCGGTTTCCTCGGCGATCACGACTTTCTGCTTCGTCATATAGGCGAGATGATCGACCGTTTCCTTGGGAGCGCGGTCGGCCAAGGCCTGCTCGGCGCGGCGCAGCGATTCGGCGGCACTCTCGAGTTCGGCCCTTGCACGGCTGGAAACTTGCGTGTTGCCCTGGGCCGCGGCGTACCGGTCGCGCGCCTGGTCCAGCGCGGTGTTCTGTTGGGGAGCCGACGCACAGGCCGCCAGCGTGGCTGCGAGCGCGATAAGCAAACTGGTGCGGATATTCATGCTTGTCTTCCTGGTCTGTTTTCTGTTCAACGGACTGTCTTGCGGTCGAGTTCTTCACGCAGTACGCGTGCTGCTTCCTGGGACTCGCGCGCTGATTTTTCGGAGCGAACGGCCTGCGCACGCAGCTCCGCGACCTGGGCATCGACGACCGCCTGTTCGGCGAGTTGCCCCGCAAGCTCGTGATCCCTGCTGGCGACTGCCTGCCGGGCGCTGGCCAGTTTCGCAATAGCGATCTGCAACTCACCCGGGGCGTTTTCGCTCGTGCTGGTGCTGCTCGCGCGGTTCACCGCAGCCTCGGCGACGGCCAGTCGTTCATCCGGCACCGGCGGTGACGATGCACAGCCGCCGATCAGGACGGCGATCGCCAATCCGAGCACCACCGCCATCATGGCGGTCCAGTTGTTACGCAAGAAGGGCAGGGTGTTCATGATGTGTTCCTAGAGCGGGTTGTTTCGAGCCGCGTCGTGGCGCAGCTACGCGATGGTGAATTGGTGGCTGCACTGTAGGTGCTGTGCTCAGCCGGGTCTGTCTGTTAACGCACACAGCAACTCAGGTCCGAGCGGCATGACACGCGGCATTGGCGCCGATCTGTGTTCTTTCTCCAGCAAGCGAATCCAGCGTCTAACCCACTCGTGGACTACAGACGTCCCGTCAGCACGAGGGACTCTACAAACGGCCGCCTGCAGGGTCCGTGCGGTAGCGAACCGCGGGCCCCGGGATCCGAAGGCGGCCGGCCACGGCCGCAATGCGCTATACCGTACAGACTCCCCGGCGTTCAGCTTCTACGCTTGAACGTGCAGCTAATGGAAGCTTGGCATTGGCTTCCGCGACTGATTTCAAATGTCCGTCCACCGTCCACAGGAGACCGTCATGAACAAGGACCAGGTCAAGGGCCGCGTCAAGAAAGTGACCGGCAAGATCAAGGAAGTCACTGGCAAGGCTGTCGGCAACAAGGAACTGGAATCTCGGGGCAAGGGCGAGCACGCAGGGGGCAAGATTCAGACTGGCTACGGGGATGTCAAAGCGGATCTCACGGATCTCAAAAAAGACATCAAGAAGAGCATATAGCCGATTGTTCTTTCAGGACTTACATCCTGAAAGAAAAGGCTGACCGAGGGTGCTACAGCCGGCCCGCTGCGAAAGTATCGCAGCGGGCCGGATCGCCTGTATCGAAGCCGGCGCGAAACCAGCGCACGCGCTGGGCGGAGCTGCCATGGGTGAAGGCGTCCGGCACGACAGTGCCCTGTGCCTGGCGCTGCAGGCGGTCGTCGCCGATGGCGCTGGCGGTGTTCAGCGCGGCCTCGATATCACCGGGTTCCAGCCAGTCGTGGCGCGCCTGGGCATGGTGGGCCCAGACGCCGGCGAAGCAGTCCGCCTGGAGCTCCTGCCGCACCAGCAGGCCGTCGGCGCCGGCAAGGTTCTCGCCACGCTGGCGCGCCTGCTGGACCTGCTGCGAGACGCCGGTCAGCAACTGGATGTGGTGGCCCACCTCATGAGCGATGACATAGGCCTCCGCAAACTGGCCGCCGCCGCCCAAGCGTCTCTCCATTTCACGGAAAAAACTCAAGTCCAGGTACACCTGGCGGTCACCGGGGCAGTAGAACGGCCCGACGGCCGAGCTGGCGCTGCCGCACGCCGACGTCACCATGCCGTCGAACAGCACCAGGCGCGGCGGCGCATAACGGCCCCCGCCATTCGCGAACACCGCGGTCCACACATCCTCGGTTTCGCCGAGGATGGCCGCAATGAACTCATAGGCCTGATCTTCGCCGGGGGCCGGCGCCGGCTGGCTCTGGCTCGGGAGCTCGCTGCCGAGCTGTGCGACCATTCCGAGCAGTTCGCCCGGGCTCTTGCCCAGCAGCAGGCCAATCACGACGACTATCGCGATCCCGCCCACTCCCAGCCCGCCGGCAGCGCGCATGCCGCCGTTGCCACGCCGGTCCTCGACGTTCTCACTGCGGCGCGCGCGATTCCATTTCATGATGCCGGCTCAGCCTCGTGGCAGCACAGGGCGAATCCCGCCAAGCTTGGGGGGGCCGGCCGTCCAGGCCAGCCCCCCAACCATGAAGCCCGGCGGAGCAGGCAGAGTCTATCAAGTCTTGCGCGGCACAACGAGCAGCAAGCCGCCGGCGATCAGGGCGCCGAGCCCGGCCCACAACGGGATGTTGACCTGTTGCTTCTCCTGCACTTCGAGGTGCAGCGGGCCGATGTTGGTGCTGTGCGTTTCCTTGGTATAGCTGAACCCGCCGTAGACCAGGCCGAGTCCGCCGCCGACCAGCAGGATCAATGCGAGTATCTTGAGGGCGTCCATGTCAGTCTCCTGTGTTCGCGCCTGTGGGGTCCCGTCCGTCTCAGTACTTGCCTGCAACCTTGAGATTGGACGTATCCACGCTCTTCACGCCTTCGACGTCGGCAGCGATATCCCTGATGTGGTCGATCGCGTCCTCGTTGTTCAGCGCGCCGGTCAGGACGACCACGCCGTTCATCGTGTCCACTTTGACGTCGAAGCCCTTGCTGATGTCGTCAGCCAGCAGCATCGACTTCACCTTGGTCGTGATCCAGGTGTCGGACGCGATGCGCTCGGCCTCGGCGACCTGCACGCTGCTGCTTGGCGTGACCAGGTTGTTATAGACGCTCTTGACGCCTTCCACCGACTTGGCTGCGGCCTCTGCAGCCGACTTGGCGCTCGAGCTGCTCACTTCGCCCTCCAGCGTGACTACGCCGTTGGTGGTCGTGACGCTGATGTCGGAGGACCTGATGCCTTCCTCGCTCATCAGCCGTGTCTTGACCATGGCGGTCAAGGCCGTGTCAGTGACGGCCGCCGGCACATTCTCGCTCTGGGCTTTCGGGCCCGGGGCCGGGGCGCGGTCGCTGCAGCCAACGGCCGTGAGGCCCAGCGCAATCGCTACGCCGACGCCGATGAGAGTGTTACGAATCGGGATGGTGTTCATGATGATTTGTCCTCGGATGTTATCCGTGTGGCGAAACAAGTACCCAGATGCGGATGCTGCGGGCAACCCAATCGAGCGCCATCGACAGCCACCGCTATGCCCGCACCATACCGGCGCCATGGCGATCCTGTCGGTTCGTTGCCGCACCTACAGCCAGTAGGCGCCGAGCCGCGCGAAGCGTTCCTGTGCCTTCAGCAGCCAGGATCGGTGCCGCCACTCCTCGAGCAGTATCTCCTCGGACTCCCCAAGGTCCTCGGCAAACATGGCGCTCATCTCGGCCGCGAAGCTCACGCCCAGGATGACCGCGTTGACCTCGTCGTTGTGCAGGAAACTGCGCCAGTCCAGGTTCGTCGAGCCGATCGTGGTCCAGACCCCGTCGATGCAGGCGGACTTGGCATGCATCACCGCGCCGCTGCGCTCGTAGATTCGCACGCCGCTGCGCAACAACTTCGTGTAGTACGAGCGGCCGAGATGAAAAATTGCCCAGGAGTCAGTCTTGCCCGGCAGGATCAGCTTGACGTCGACGCCGCGCCTTGCAGCATCTGTCAGGGCATCGAGCAGCTGCGGATCCGGCGCGAAATACGCGATCGTCAGGTGCACTTCCAGCTCGGCGTGGCTGATCGCCGACAGCAGGGTCAGGTAGATCAGGCTGTAGGCGTCACGGGGACTGCTGCCGATTGCGCGTACGATCTCGTCACCCTTGGCGGCCAGTTCCGGGAAGTAGTTCGCCGGGCGCGGCGGTTTGCCGGCTTGTCGCGCCCAGGTGTCGAGGAACAGCTGCTGGAACTGGGCCACCACCGGGCCTTCGAGCCGGATGTGCGTGTCACGCCAGCCGCCCTGCTCGGCGGCGGCGGCCATCCGCTTGCGCTCCTCGCGGGCGCGCCGCGTCGACGGGGCGCTCGAGTAGGTTTCGCTGATGTTGATGCCGCCGACGAACGCGATGCGACCGTCGACGACCAGTTGCTTGCGGTGGTCACGGTTGTTCAGCAGCCAGGTCTTGCTGTTTTTCGCCAGCGGATTGACTGGATTGAACTCCAGCACCTGGATCCCGCCGGCCCGGAGCCGCTCGAAGAATGCCGCCGGGGTCATCATGCCGCCGACGCTGTCGTAGATGATGTTCACCTGGATGCCGGCGGCCGCCCGCTCGAGCAGCAGCGCGGAGAACTGTTGGCCGACATCGTCGTCGCTGAAGATGTAGGTCTCCAGGTTGATGTGATCTTCGGCACTGCGGATGGCCGAGAACATCGCTTCATAGGTGTCCGGCCCGTTCTGCAACAGGGTCAGCCTGTTGCCCAGCACCAGCGGGCTGCCGGCATTGACGGCCTGCTCGAACGCAAGATGCTTCTGCAGCAGCCCGGAAGCACCGGAGCGGACCTCGAGGCGCGCCAGCAGGGCATCGCTGCCTGCCGATGACAGGGCGCCTTGCGGGCCTTCCATGACGACCTGCGGGTCATGCGCCTGGGCCATCTTGCGCCCGCTGTCCGGCAAGGTTGCGCAGGACGCGACGGTCGCCAGGCCGGCCGCCAGCAAGATCGCAGCGCACAGCCCGCGTGCGGCCCGATGGCCCGGCGACTCGCCTAGCCGATGCGGCGTACTCCGACAGCTGGCCATGGTGTCTCCTCTGCAAGGGGGCGCCACAAGCGGTGCGCGCAGCACGCCCGCACCGGAACGGTCAGTCTGCGGCCGCTGGCCAGGGGGGTCTGTCTGGCAGCGTACGGACTGTGAAATTTCTGAACAGGCCGGTCGGGTGTGCGGAATCGCACAGATAGACGCCGTGGCTGGGGAGATGATGCTATCCACGAGCGGCGTCAACAAGTGACGTCGCGACTCAACCCAAGGAGAGCAGTCATGCTCTACACAATCGCCGTCATCCTGCTCGTCTTGTGGGCGCTCGGGCTGGTCTCCGGCACCGCCGTGGGCGGGTTCATCCACGTCTTGCTGGTCGTGGCCGTGATCATGGTGCTGTTGCAGCTGATCAGCGGGCGCGGGCGCGTCTTGTAGGGGACGCCACAATGCAGCCCCTCTGTACGATTTCGTACAGAGGGGCCGCGGACGGGGCTATACTACCGGCGGGAGCGTTCGGCTCCCCACACCTTTGGTTGTGTATGCCTATGTCCATTTCTACGCTGCAGGACTCGCAGCAGAACACGCTGCTGGCCGCGTTGCCAGAGGAGGTTCGGCTTCGCCTGGCGCCGCACCTCGAGCCCTTCGAATTGCCGCTGGGCATGGTCCTGTACGAGTCCGGGGACACGTTGCGCCATTTCTTCTTTCCGGTCGACGCCATCGTGTCGCTGTTGTACGTCATGGAAAGCGGCGCATCGGCGGAGATCGCCGTGGTTGGGAACGAAGGCCTGATCGGCGTCGCACTTTTCATGGGCGGCTATTCGACGCCCAGCCGGGCGGTCGTGCAGAGTGCCGGTAGCGCACTGCGCATTCCCGGGCAGAACCTGATGGCGGAGTTCAACCGCCACACTGAAATGCAGAACTTGATGTTGCGCTACACCCAGTCGCTGATCACGCAGATGGCCCAGACCGCGGTGTGCAACCGCCACCATACGATCGACCAGCAGCTGTGCCGCTGGCTGCTGCTCTCGCTGGATCGGCTGCCCGGCAACCACCTGGTCATGACGCAGGAGTTGATCGCGAACATGCTCGGCGTGCGCCGCGAAGGCGTCACCGAGGCCGCCGGCAAGCTCCAGCAGCAAGGGATCATCGAGTACCACCGAGGGCACATCGAGGTGCTGGACCGGCCGAAGCTCGAGACACTGGCCTGCGAGTGCTACGCCGTCGTCAAGCGGGAGACCGATCGGCTGCTGCCTCATTCCCGCGTCCGCCGAGCTCGTTGAGGCGGCAAGATCCAAGCGATCAGACGTTGCGAGGCGACGCGTTGATTAGTGCCTTGCCGAACAGACGCGGGAGTTTTCTTTTAATAGCCTGCATGCATCGACGTAGGCCGTCGTGACGCGTCTTTCGTCCCCGGCGTCCTTGCCTATATAGGAGAACCGATTGTCGTCCGCGCAAGGCTCCAATCAGCTCATCGAGGGTCTGCCGCGCCATGATCGCGTCCGGATCCTGGCCGGGTGTGAGCGGATCGAACTGGTTGCCGGCGATGTCCTGTGCGAGCGCGACCAGGTTTTGCGCCACGTCTATTTCCCGCTGACCGGCTTCATTTCGCGAATTGCGACGCTGGCTGGCAACAGGCCGCTCGAGCTGGGGTTGATCGGCAACGAGAGCATGCTGGGCGTGACGCTGGTGCTGGGCATCAATACCGCGCCGACCCAGGCCGTGGTGCAGGGCCCTGGCGTTGCGTTGCGCATGGGCGCGGCGCAATTCCGGCAGGAGCTCGGCCGCAGCCAGGCGTTGCGCTGGGCGCTCAACCACCACGTCTTCGTCATGATCACGCAGCTGGCGCGGATGGCTGCCTGCACGCATTTCCACGAGATCGAGCCGCGCCTCGCCTGCTGGCTGCTGATGACACATGATCGCGCACAGTCTGATCACTTCCACCTGACGCACGGCCTGCTGGCGGACATGCTGGGGGTACGCCGCAGCGGCGTGACCATCGCTGCCGGCTCGCTGCAGCACAGGAAACTGATCAGCTACCGGCGCGGCGAGATCAGCATCCTGGACCGCAAGGGACTCGAGGCTGCGTCCTGCGGGTGCTACCCGGCGCTGGCCGAGGAGCACACGCAGTTGCGCGCCAGCT
>CAYWYS010000036.1:0-10057 GCA_964462675.1 uncultured Thioalkalivibrio sp. | reverse complement strand
TCCTGCGGGTGCTACCCGGCGCTGGCCGAGGAGCACACGCAGTTGCGCGCCAGCTAGTGGTGGCGTGCGACGATGTCGGCGTCTGCATCGATCCCCAGCGTGTAGCCCTGCGTCACGTGGTGGAATCGGCCGGCGGCATGGTCATCATGGATCGCGACGCCGATGTTGTAGACGCCGCCCTTCTTGAGCGTGACATCCCCCTCGCCACCCGCGAACCTGCGCTTGAACACCACCGTCCAGGTGCCGTCCTTCAACTCGCCGGAGGCGCTCTTCAAGGCCTTGCCACCATCCATGACGCGCTGGTCGGCGACGTGCCCGTCGATGGCCGTGTTCGTGCCGCTCTGCCACTGCAGCAGGTCGAGGAAAACGCCGTCGGCCAGCGAGCCGCCGGACACGTACTTGGTCCTGTTCTCGTCGCCGCCGGGCATGCCGCGCGCATCCGCATGGCAACTCGGCCAGCAACCGGCCTGGTCGGCATACTCGACCTTGCCGGCATCCAGCATGAAGCCGATCTTCATCGGATTGGCGGCGTCCATCGGCGGCGCACCTGACGCGGGCGGCTGTTGCCAGCTGAACTTCAGGTACAGGACATCGTCGTCATAGGCGGCCTTGACAGTCACCGGGATGCTGCCGGGCTTGCCGGCGATCGGAGTCGGTTCCATGCGCTCGCCGCTGACGATGGCATTGCCGATATCGACGAGCTCCTCGGGATCCTCGAGGTGACATTCGACGCAACGATCGCCCTGCCGGAAGACGCGCGCGCCCTGGTGGCGCTCGCGGTCGATGCGGATATCGCCGAGGACCCACTCGATCGCGGCGATGCCCGGATAGAACAGCATCAGTTCGGTCGGCTCGAGCCGGTCCCACTTGGGCTCCGATGCGCCGGCGGGCGCAAGCGCCAGTGCCAGCAACAGGCCGAGTGTGGTGCAGGTGCAGATCTTGTTCATCTTCGTTCCCCGTAGCTTCGTCATCGTTGCGTTTTCAGGCGGGCGCCGGATCACTCGAGCGTCAGCAGCCATGCGACGAGCGCCCGAACGTCCTCTTCCGGCACGCGCCGGTTCGGCGACATGACATCGTCACCCCAGTTGCCGCCGCCGCCCTCGATGACTTTCTTGACGAGGCGCTCGTGCGCGCCTTCATCGTCGCGGTAACGGCGCGCGACCTCCACCCAGGCGGGGCCACGGACGCGCTCGTACAGGTCGTGGCAGTTGAAGCAGCCGCTGTCCCAGGCCAGCTCGATCATGGCCTCGTCCTCAGCTGCCGGCGGATCGGCACGCGGCACCTGGCCTGGCAGCAGCTGCGCCGTGCCGAGGACGAGAACGAGGAGGGCGATGAGGCGCCATGTCATCGGTGCAAGCTCCGCAGCCCGGCGCCGGGGGCGACGACTGCATTGGCAGCCGTCGCCCCGGTCCACGGGCTCAGGTCACGTGGTTGGAGCGGTTGTAGACGTTGAACTTGCCGGTCGGCGCATACAGCCCGTCCACACGGCCCTTCACCTCCAGCGTCTTGGCGTCGAAGATGATCATCGAGCCGTTCGGCTGCAGGCTGTCGCCGCGGTTCCAGACGGAGGCCCACACCTCGGTGCCGTCATGGTTGAACTCGAAGTGCACCGCGACCTGGCCCTCGACCTCGGTCAGCCGGATGGTCTTGACGATCTCGCGGGTCTTCTTGTCGATAACCTTGATGGACTGCTGGATCTCGGGCTCCGGGTGCAGCGTCTGGTCGATCCACACGTAGTCGCTCTTCGGATGCGTGCGGATGAACAGGCCCGGACCGTCCGTCTCGACCTCGTAACAGATCTTCCAGGCGGTGTCCTTGCGGTTCGCAGGGTCATTGCCCCAGGCGGTCATCTTGCCGACGCCGAGGTGCGGAGTGCCGCCGACCGAGCCGCACTGCGGGTCGATCCAGTTGGCGCCAGGGCCGGGATGCGGCCGCAGGTCGGTGTCGATGATGGCCTCGAGCTTGCGCGCGTCGGCGTCGATCACCACCATCTGGTTCGAGGCATTGGCGGCAATCTGGAAGTAGCGCCCGGTCGGGTCGAAGAAGCCGTCGTGCAGGAACTTCGAGTTGTCGATCTTGTCGATGCGCAGGTTGTCGATGTCGGCGTAGTCGATCTGCCAGGTCTGGCCGAGTTCCTTCATGTTGACGAGCCAGGTGCTGGCGTGCGGCGTGTCGTAGATGGCCGCGACCCGCGACTCGTTGACGTACTCGCCGTCCACGTTGACGCCGCGCGCGGAGACGACCTTGAGCGGTTCCATCGTGTGGGCGTCGACAATGACGGCATGCGGCGGCCAGTAGCCGCCGCCGATGACGTACTTGCCGTCGCCGGACACGGCCACGTCGCGCGCGTCATAGGCGACCTGCGTCTCGGCAACGAGCATCTTGTCCGGCGTCTGCCAGAGATCGATCTTCGTCATCTTGCCGTCGCGGCCCATCGTGTACCAGAAGCGCCCGACCTGTTCAGGGTTCGGATGCTTGACGGCCTTGTTGTGCTCCACGCCTTTCATGACGTGCACGGCGTAGCCGGTCGGCACGCGGGCCACGAGTTCATGCTTGTCGCCGTCGATGATCGCCACGGAGCCGTGGTCGCGCTCGATCGCGAGGAAGAAGTTCTTCCAGTTGCGGCCGTGCAGCGGCTTGTCCGGGTAGTCCTGCAGCTCGACGTGCCGCACGGTGCGTTCCTTCATCTGCGCCAGCGACATTTCCGGCGGCACCGGCGGCGTCATCTGGATGTAGGTCGCAAGCAGGCTGATGTCCTCCGGCGAGTACATGATGTCGAAGTTGTTCATGCCGCCTTCGGTGCCGTGCGTGATGATGCGCTCCAGCCGGCGCTGGCCGAGTCGGAGCATGTTTTCCGGCTCGAGGTTCTTGCCGGTGGCGCCCTTGCGCAGCACGCCGTGACAGCCGGCGCACTGCTGGAAGTACAGCAGGGTGGCGCGGTCGAAGTCCTCCTTGCTGAGCGTGGGGGCCTCGGCCAGCGCTGCGCCTGGCGAGGCCAGGACGGCGGCGACCACTGCGGCGACTGCCGTGACTGGCAGGCCGGTGCGTTGTGGTTTGAGCTTCATGTGTCTATCTCCCTGTGTGGATCGGCAAAGCGGCTGTTGTGGTGCGCGGCAGTCGACACCCCGACGGGCCTGATAGATGCACAGAAAATACCACAATGGAATCCCGTGTAAAGAAAAATCGTACGTGACATGCATCAACTGAATTCGAATGCGTCCAGCTCGCGGTTATAATCCTCTGCAAGCAAGACGAAGCGCACAGCTGGAGAGCGAAACCACGATGTTTCCCGGGCTTTCAACGAAGCAGTCTTTCCTGCTCGGCTTCCTGGCGATCGCCGTCGCGACCGTCGCACTGGGCTGGCTGGGCAAGTCGATGATCGACCGCGAGCCGGTCGGCGACCTCGAGTTCTGGCACGCGGGGTACTACCGCGACGACACCATGAACCGGCTGTTCACGATCGGCTACCTGCCGTCGGCTTCGGTCGCCGATGTCACGCGCTATGCGGCACAGCTGACCTACACCCCGGGCCACACGACGGTGGCGTTTTTCTACCCCGAGGGCAGCAGGATTCCGACGGGGCCGGTCACGCAGGCCGCCACCCTGGCGGATGCCAAGCAGGCTTTACGCACCATGACGGGCGCCAGTCCCTGGCGCTACGCCACGCTGAAGGACGAGAACGGCGACTTCAGGCTGGTCGATTGCGCGTCAACCCCGAACGATCGCCTGTGCAGCTATTGAGCCTGCTTAGGTAAAAATACGGGGTGTCTTAAGAATTACGACTTCGTCATACTGCTGCCCGTGCGCCGGCGATCTTCGCCGGGAGACCAAGCCACGGGGGGGCATCATATGGCACGCAGGCTGCTCGTCCGCATCGTCCTGCTCGGGTGTTCGCTCGCCGCGACTTCGGCGACCGCCCACGACCTGTGGCTGGAGCGGGACGCAGACGGATTCGTCCTGCTCCACGGGCATCGCTCCTCGGCCCACGAGGGCGAGGCGCGGCTCGATTACGACCCCGCGATCGTCAAGGCCGTGGACTGCTTCGATATGCACGGCGCGCGGCGCGATGCCCAGGCAGACAACGGGCAGCCGGTGCGCATCGCCGGCGAGTGCGCCGTCCTGCACGTGCTGACCTCGACCGGCTTCTGGGCGCGCACCACCGAGGGATTGCGCAACCGTGCGCCGAGCGAGCTGAGCGGCGTGCTGCGCAGCTGGGAATCCATCGAGGGTGTCAAGCACATGGACGCGTGGTCGGCGCCGCTGGCCAAGCCGTTGACTGCGGCGCTGGAGATCACCCCCGTCAATGATCCTTTCGGGGTCGCCCCGGGCGGCAAGCTGAGACTGCTGGTCACGCTCGGTGGCGCGCCGCGGCCCGGTGCGTTGGTTGCCTATGACGGCGAGACCCGCGGCGTCACGGATGCGGCCGGCCAGGTCAACATCCGCGTCCGGCATGGCGGCCTGCAGTTCATTACCGCGAGCGTCGACGCGCCGCGCACCGACGGCCGTGCCGACCTGACGATCCATGCCACCGCCCTGCATCTGGAGCTGCCGAAATGAGCACGCCTGGCGCGGCTTTCCTTGAGTTCGGGAGACACCAGCAGTGAAGCGAAAACTATCCACAGCCGTGGCAGCCTGCCTGCTGCCCATCGCTGCCACCGCCCATCACGGCGTCGCGGGCCTGGGCGCCGCGGGCCTGAACGGCCCGGGGGCGCCGATCGAGGCGACGACGTCCGCCGTGCTGCCGGCCGGCAGCAATCTCGTCTATGGCAAGCTCGATTACGCGCGCTACGATCGCTTCGACCGGACCGAGCCAGAAGGCGATTACGACCAGTTCTGGATGGCCGGCTACGGGCGCGGATTCACGCCGTGGTTCTCCGGCTACCTGTTCGTCCCGTACCACGTCAAGGTCGAGGACGGCGGCTACGACACGCACGGCTTCGCCGATATCTCGCTGTTCGGCCAGCTCGGCTTCAAGTACGACGAGGGCTTCCGGCTGATGCCCGAGACCCAGAGCCTCGATGACTTCGAGGACTGGCAGTTCTCGATCTTCGCGGGCATGACGCTGCCGACCGGCGACGCCAACCTGAAGGCGGAGCGCGACGACTTCGATCCGGGCAAGGCGACCGGCTTCGGCAATCCTTCCTACATGCTCGGCACGACGGCGACGCGGCTGCTGAGCCCGCGCCTCACCTTCAACGTCGAGGCGTCCTGGGTCGGCTTCAATTCCTACACCTACGACGACAACGTCAAGCGCCGCTTCGGCACCGAGAAAAGACTCAACACGGGGCTGGTGTACCGGGCGGGCACGAATCCCGATCGCGCGATGCGGCTCGACTTCAGCCTCGAGGCCCAGTACCTCGATCTCGGCCGGGACACCGAGGAGGGTGTCGGCGAAGCAGCGACCGGCGGCCGCATGATCTACGCGCTGCCCGGCGCGCGGCTGTCCTGGGACACGCTGAGTCTCGGTCTCGGCGTCAAGATGCCGGTCTGGACGAACCTCAACGAGGAAGGCCAGCAGCAGGGCGCCGAAGGCAAGGAAGACTACCGGGTGATCGTCACGGCCTCGATGCTGTTCTGACGCCGGGTTCGCCCTCCAGCGCCTCGGTCAGCTGCAACCATTCGGCCTCGAGCGCGGCGATGTCCGCGCCCAGGGCCGCATGGCGCTTTGTCAGCCCCGCGACCTCGGCGCCGCCGTCGGAGTACAGCGCCGGGTCCGCGAGCCGCGCCTCGAGCGCATCGCGTTCCGCCAGTGAACTCTCGAGCTGCTGCTCGACCTGTTGCAGGCGGCGCTGCGACTTGTGGTTGGGCTTCTGCTGGCGGGGCGGCGGCTGCTTCGGCGCCGGCGCGGCTTTCTCGGCCCGCTCCGGACCGCTGTTCAGGCGCGCCCGCAGCCATGCCGCGTAAGCATCGAGGTCGCCGCTGAAGCGTTCGACGCGCCCGTCGGCGACCCGCCAGAAGGTGTCGCACACTAGGCCGATCAAGTGACGGTCGTGCGATACCAGCACGATCGCACCGTCGAAATCCGCGAGCGCCTCGGCCAGGGCCTCGCGCATGTCGAGATCCAGGTGGTTGGTCGGCTCGTCGAGCAGCAGCACGTTCGGGCGCCGCCATGCCAGCAGCGCCAGCGCCAGGCGCGCCCGCTCGCCGCCCGAGAAGTGGTCCACCGGCTCGAACGCGCGGTCGCCCGAGAAATACCAGCGGCCGAGGAAACTGCGCATCTCCTGCGGGCTCGAACCAGGTGCGATGTCGCGCAGGTGCTCCAGCGGCGTGGCGCCCGCCCGCAGGCTCTCGACGGTGTGCTGCGCAAAATAGCCGATGCGCAGGTCGCCATGCACGCTGCGCGACCCGGCCAGCGGCGGCAAGAGGCCGACCAGCGTCTTGACCAGCGTGGACTTGCCGGCGCCGTTCGGGCCGAGCAGGGCGAGGCGATCGCCGGCCTCGAGCGCAAATCGTACCTTGGGCAGCACGACGATCTCGCCGTCAGCAGCGCTCGCCTCGCCGGGCAGATGCTCGTGGCCGTCGTCGAGCTGTTGCCGGTAGCCGGCCGCGACCTCGTCGAGCGTGATCAGCGAGAACGGCAGCTTGTCGGGCTGCTCAAATGCGATCCGCAGCGCGCGCTCGGCGCGCAGCGCCTCGGTGCCGGCCAGCTTCTCGAGCCGCTTGATGCGCGACTGGGCCTGCGTGGCCTTGCTGGCCTTGGCACGGAAGCGGTCGATGAAGCGTTGCAGGTGCTCGCGCTCGGCCTGCTCCTTCTCGAAGGCGATCTGTTGCTGGCGCAGGTGCTCGGCGCGCTGGTGCTCGAACGCCGTGTAGTCGCCGCTGTAGAGCTTGGCGCGGCCCTCGTGCAGGTGCAGCGTGTGGGTGCAGACGCCGTCGAGGAACTCGCGGTCGTGCGAGATCAGCAGCAGCATGCCGGGATACTTGACCAGCCACTGCTCGAGCCACAGCACGGCGTCCAGGTCGAGGTGGTTGGTCGGCTCGTCGAGCAGCAACAGCTCCGAGGGCGTCATCAGCGCCCGGGCGAGGTTGAGCCGCACGCGCCAGCCACCCGAGAATTCCGCGACCGGGCGGCGGTGCGTCTCGGCCGGAAAGCCGAGACCATGCAGCAGCCGGCCGGCGCGCGCCTCGGCATCGTAGCCCTGCAGTTCGGCCAGTTCGTGGTGCGCATGGGCCGCCGCCTCGTAGTCGCCGGCGTCCATGGCCGCGCGCTCGGCGCGAATCGCGGACCAGACGCGGGCGTCGCCGGCCATCACGAACTCGATCGCCGGATCGGGCAGGGAGGGGGTCTCCTGCGCGACCCCGGCGATCCGGACGCGCGGCGACAGCCCGATCTCGCCGCGATCCGGCTCCAGCTCCCCCTGGATCGCGGCAAACAGGCTGGTCTTGCCGCAGCCGTTGCGGCCGACCACGCCGACGCGCCAGCCGGCGTGCAGGCTCATGTCGACGTCGGACAGCAGCAGTTGCGGGCCGCGGCGCAGGGCGAGGTTCGTGAAGCTCAACATGAGGCGGGCATTGTACGGGCTCGCGGCAGGCGCGCCCATCTCAGGACAGCCCGATACCCATCGCAATCACCAGCGTGACCGACCCCGCCAGCAACAGCTTCAGCAGCAGCGGCGCCGCGAACCGGAACCACCGGTCGTAAGGCACCCCGGCGATCCCCAGGATCCCCATCAACACCGGGTTCGTCGGCACGATGATGTTGGCGAAGCCGTCCCCCAACTGGAACGCCAGCACCGCGACCTGCCGGCTGACACCGACGAGGTCCCCGATCGGCGCCATCAGCGGCATGGTCACGTAGGCCTGGCCCGAACCCGACGGAATGAACAGGTTGATGACTGCCCGGATGGCCAGCATCCCGACGGCGGCGAATTCGGCGCCCATCGACTGCAGCGGTGCGGCCAGCCCGTTGACGATCGTGTGCAGGACCTGGCCGTCCTCGAGAATCAGCGCGATCGAGCGGGCGAAGCCGATCAGCAACGCCGTGCTGGCGAGCTCGGAGGCGCCCTCGGCGAAGCGCCGCGCCGTGCCGTCCGCGCCGAGCCCGCCGACCAGGCCGGCGAACAGCGCCAGCGCCAGGGGGTCGAGGCGCACCCGGCTGGCGTAGCGCCATACATGGTGAATGCCGATCGCCAGGAACGGCAGAAAAATCGCCAGTCGGAAGCCGCGCCGCGCATAGGTGCCGGGCACGACGACGCTGCGACCAGTGTCGGTCAGCGCCGTTTCAAACTGTCCGGCCGGCAGCAGCCAGGTCGCGATGAGCGCGACGACCATCATGCCGAACAGCAGGACGAGGCTGTCCGGGACGCGAAACAGGCGGCTCATCTGTCGGACAGCCTCGGTTTGCGGCGCGGGGCGGGCGCCCGATGCTGACGGATCGGCTGGGCCGAGGCAATCCTGGGCCGGGCACGGCATCTGATTGGCGCCGGTCCCGGCCGCGCGGCGCACCTTGCCGCGTGACGCGGCTATACTGCCGCCTTCTTGAAGCGGAGGCAGCCGATGGCCGGGCAAGACGCAGCAGGGCAGAACTCGACCCCCAACCCGCGCATCGCCAGGATGCTCGACTGGATCGAGCGGGTCGGCAACAAGCTGCCGGACCCCGCGGTCCTGTTCCTGTTCGCGCTGATCATCACCTGGATCGTCTCGGCGCTGCTGGCGCCGGTCAGCTTCTCAGCGATCGACCCGCGTACCGGCTCGCCGGTGGTGGTCAAGAACCTGCTCGCCGGGCAGGAAATCACCGGTTTCATGTCGCAGATGGTGCAGGTGTTCGTCAGCTTCCCGCCGCTCGGTGTCGTGCTGGTCGCGATGCTGGGCATCGGCGTCGCCGAGCACACCGGCTTCATCAACGCGGCGCTGCGCGCGCTGCTGTCCTACACGCGCCGCGGCCTGCTGACGCCGATGATCATCACCGTCGGCATCATCAGCCACACGGCCGTCGATGCCGGCTACGTGCTGGTCGTGCCGCTCGGCGGCGTCATTTTTTACGCGGCCGGGCGCCATCCGCTGGCCGGCATCGCGGCCGCGTTCGCCGGCGTGTCCGGCGGCTTCTCAGCGAACTTCGTGCCGTCCAGCATCGACCCGATGCTGGCCGGAATCACCCAGGCGGGTGTGCAGGTGCTCGACGCCGAGCTGCTCGTCAATCCGCTCAACAACTATTTCTTCACGGCGATCTCGTCGCTGCTGATCATCGTGCTTGGCTGGTTCCTGACCGACAAGGTCGTCGAGCCGCGGCTCAAGAAGACGCCGCTGGACGGCGACCTCGAGGACCTGCCGACGATGGCCTCGCTCGAGCCCGCCGAGCGCCGCGCGCTGCGCTGGGCGCTGTGGTCGATGCTCGCCGCGCTGGTCGTGCTGTTGCTGACGACGCTGTCGGGCGCTTCGCCGTGGCGCGATCCCACGGGCAACCTGGCGAGTCCGACCGCGCCGCTGATGCGCTCGATCGTGCCGTTGATCTTCCTGCTGTTCATCATCCCGGGCATGGTGTTCGGCTACGCCTCGGGCACGGTCAAGACTCACCGCGACATCATCCAGGGCATGTCGAAGGCGATGAGCGGCATGGGCTACTACATCGTCATGGCTTTCTTCGCCGCCCAGTTCATCTTTGCCTTCGCGCAGTCGAACCTCGGCGCGCTGCTGGCGATCGAGGGCGCCAATTTCCTGCGCTCGCTCGGCATGCCGGCGCAGGTCACGCTGGTGGGCATCATCTTCGTCACCGGCTTCGTCAACCTGCTGGTCGGCTCGGCGTCCGCGAAGTGGGCGCTGCTCGCGCCGATCCTCGTGCCGATGCTGATGAGCCTGGGCATTTCGCCAGACCTGACGCAGGCCGCCTATCGCGTCGGTGATTCGACGACCAACATCATCACGCCGCTGATGCCGTACTTCCCGCTGATCGTGGTGTTCTGCCAGCGCTATGTCACCAATGCCGGCATCGGCACGCTGGTCGCGATGATGCTGCCGTACTCGGTGGTGTTCCTGGTCGCCTGGTCGGCCTTCCTGCTGATCTACTGGGCCTTCGGGATCCCGCTCGGCATCCAGGCGAGCTACGTGTATCCATAGAAGG
>CAYWYS010000035.1:0-34652 GCA_964462675.1 uncultured Thioalkalivibrio sp. | reverse complement strand
TTGTCCTGCTCCCACTCGACCCAGAACACCGCCGGCTCGCGCGACCAGTACCAGCTGAGCAGCAACAGCAACAGCAGCAGCACGCCGGCGGCCACGCCGCCTGTTCGCTGCAGCGCGAGACGATTGCGCCACGCCGGGCGCTGCAAGCCCTTCCCTAAACCCTTCATGTCCATGGAGTGTCTCCGTTGCGGTACGGCAAGTCTAACGCGACCCAGTCAGTTTGTGACGCATCGCGTCACCCGTGCGGCCGCGCCGGATTTGGCTTATGTGCTTGTTTGTAAAGTATATTCGTCATTTGGCACGCTTCCTGCTCCTACTTCCCCAGGACAACGGGTCTTCGAGGGCTCAAGGATGGACAAAGAGGTCATTGCATTGCTGCCGCCCGAGGATCGGGCCGACGGGCGATTCATCTCCAAGGCGCTGGTGCGACTGGCCGACGGCCGCATGGCGATCGAGGAGCTGCGCGGCGAACTGGCGCGGGACCTGGGCGAGCTGACGAGGTTCCGCCGCTCGAACCCGATCATCGATCCTTCGACCCGCGAGGTCATCGGCTACGAAATGGAACAGGTGTTGATGTCGGCCAGCGCCTGAGCGCTGCCGCCACGCGTTTTCGACTCCCCCCTTGGGCGCCGCGATCCATTGGATCAACCAGCGGCGCCTTTTTTATTGTGCGCGCTTCAGCTGCGCCCGTGCGGTGCGTCGAGGTCGAGCTGCGGGCCCAGCGGCACGACGCCGGTCGGGTTGATCATCCGGTGGCTGAAGTAGTAGTGCTGCTTGATGTGCCCGAGGTGTACCGTCGGCGCGACGCCCGGCACCTGGTAGAGCTCGCGCGTGTAGCCCGACAGCTGCGGGTAATCCCGGATCCGCCTGAGGTTGGCCTTGAAGTGCCCGACGTAAACCGGGTCGAAGCGCAGCAGCGTCGTGAACAGGCGCCAGTCGGCTTCCGTGACCTGGTCGCCGACCAGGTAACGCTGCCCGGCGAGGCGCGCGTCGAGCCAGTCGAGGGCCTCGAACAGTTCGGCGAAGGCCTTCTCGTAGGCCGGCTGCGATGTCGCGAAGCCGCAGCGATACACGCCGTTGTTGACCTGCTTGTAGACGCGCGCATTGATCTCGTCGATCTCGCTGCGCAGCGCGGCGGGGCAGTAGTCGGTGGTCGACGAGGCCTGCGCCGCGAAGGCGCTGTTCAGCATCCGGATGATGTCGGCCGATTCATTGCTGACGATCGTGCCGCGCTGCTTGTCCCATAGCACCGGCACCGTGACGCGGCCGGAGTAGTCGGCCTTGGCGCGCCGGTAGACCTCGTAAAGGTAGTCATGGCCGAACAGCGGGTCGCCGGCCGCGAACCCGCCCGCCTCGCAGTCGCGGAACTCCCAGCCATGCTCGAGCATGTGGGGATGCACCACGGAGACGCTGACGGCGTCCTCGAGGCCCTTCAGCGCACGAAAGATCAGTGTCCGATGGGCCCATGGGCAGGCGAGCGAGACATACAGGTGGTAACGGCCGGCCTCGGCTGCGAAGCCGCCGTCGCCGGTCGGCCCCGGCGCGCCGTCGGGCGTCACCCAGTTGCGGAACGCGGCGTCCTGGCGGACGAACTCGCCGCCGGTCGACTCCGTGTCATACCACTCGTCCCGCCACTCGCCCTTGACCAGCATTCCCATCTTCAAGCTCGCTTGCGATGCGGCGGCGCGACGGCCGGCATCGCTGGTGTACCCGGGCCGTATTATGACGGATCCGGCCGGGGCCGCCCGCGCGAGGCCCCCGGCGGGGCCAGCTGCGGGTCGTGTTCCCGGCCGGCTTCAGGCCCCGAGGCCGAGCAACAGCGCGGCCGTCGCATGGAACGCCGCCCACGATGCCGCGAACTGCCGCGCCGGCCAGACACCATCGCGGTGCCCAGGTAGAGAATCGCTGCGGTGCCGCCGAGCGCAAGGGTCAACGGTGTGACCATCGCGCCCGTGAGCAGGATCAGCGCGGCGGCGATCACGCCGCCAGCCGCGCCGGCGATCGGGGCCAGCGCATGTTGCGAGACGCCCAGCGGGCGCGTGGCCGGCAATGGCGCCATCCCCTCGAGGCCGTCGTCGGCGGCCAGATCCCGGGTCCAGTTCAGCGCAACCATGGCGGAATCTCCTGTGGCAGTCGTTGGTTATCATACTTACTTACCCATAAGTAAGCGCCTGGCCCAAAAAAACACCTCATCGTTCGGCCGATTCGAGGCCCAGGTCGAGCCGGAGCTGCCGGGCGACATCGTGCATGGTCGCCTGGCCGCGAAACCGTGCCAGCTGGCGCGCACCCTGCAGCGTTGCAACGATCTGCTGGGCCTTGGCCGCGGGGTCGCCCGCGAAGCGCAGCCGCCCCTGCTCGCGGCCGACGACGCAGACGCGCGTCATCCACGTCAGCAACTCAGCCAGCAGCCGGTCGCCGGCCGCGCGGATCGGCTCGGGCAGGCTGTAGTAATCGGAGGACAGCGCGCCCACCGGACACATCGTGCGCTGGTCGCAGCATTCCTGGGTGGAATAGGCGATGAAGCCCTCGAGCTGCTCGACCGGGTCGCCGGAGCCCGCCATGAACTCGGCCGTGCGGCTGCGCAGGATGTCGCGGTAATGGTCGATGACCGCGACCGCGAGCTCGGCCTTGGTGTTGAAATGGTAGTGCACGGCGGCGTTGCGAATGCCCAGCGGCCGCGCGATGTCCTGGTAGCTGAAGCCATTGAAGCCATGGCTGCGCAGCAGCTGGTCGGCTGAGGCGAGGATCCTGGCGCGCGTGTCGGTGGTCGGGGTCATCCGGGGCCGGCTCTGAAAAAAACTGACTTATTAGTAAGTCAGTTCACGGCGAATGTCAATACCCCGGTCGGGGCGCGCCGCTCAGCCGGTCGCAGTCCGGGCCGCGGCAAGGCCGAGCGTCGCGTTCCAGCGCGACAGCCAGCCCCGCAGCGCCTCGGGCTGCATCGGCCGGGCGAGGAAATAGCCCTGGCCCTCGTCGCAGCCGAGATCCGAAATCAGGTCCCAGTCCTCCTGGCGCTCGACGCCTTCCGCGACGACGCGCATGCCGAGCCGGTGGCCGAGCTGGATGCTCGACTCGACGATCGCGCGTGCCTCGCGATCCCGGGCCGCATTGCGCACGAAGCGCTGGTCGAGCTTCATTTCGCCGTAGGGAATCTCGTGCAGCTGGGTCATCGTCGAATAACCCGTGCCGAAATCGTCGATCGACAGCTGGAAGCCGCGCAGCCGCAGCCGGGTCAGCGTGTCGAGCGCCGCGAGGCTGTCCTCCATCATCCAGCTCTCGGTGACCTCGAGGATGATCCGCTCGGTCGGCACCGACAGTTCCGTTGCCCAGCCCTCGAGCATCTCGGGCAAGGCCTGGTCGGCCAGCAGCAGCGGCGAGATGTTGACGGCGACCCGCACCGGCAGGCCCTCGCGGTGCCAGCGCGCGCACCAGCTGAATGCCTCGCGCACCACGATCTCGGTCAGCTCGGCGATCAGCCCCGATTCCTCGGCGAGCGCCAAAAACGTGCTCGGGCGCAGCACGCCCCGCGACGGGTGCTCGAGCCGCGCCAGCGCTTCGACGGCGACGAACTCGAGGCTGTGCACCTCGACCTTGGGCTGGAACCAGGTCTTGATCAGGCCGCGGCGCAGGCAGTCCCGCAGGTCCTCGCGCGCCATCTGCACCGACAGCACCATCGTCTGCGCGGCGAGCTCCGGCTCCGGGTGCAGCAGCAACGCGCCGAGCTCCCGCGTGCCGAACGGGTGCGTCAGCGAGCCGATGACGCGCAGCCCGCGCGCTCTTGCCAGCCGGCTGGCCGCGCTCAGGATCCGCGGGTCGGCGTCGCTGGTCAGGATCAACCCGGCCTCGCAGCGCTGTTCGCCGAGGAAGCGGATCGCCTCGATGCCGTCCGTGCTGGCCAGCGGCAGGGACAGCGCGACCATGCGCAGGTCGGGCTCCCATTCAGCGGCGAACTCGCTGAAGCTGGCCACGGTGCGGGGCCGGTAGCCACGCGTGGCGCAATAGTCCGCCAGCAGCTGCCTGCGGTCGGGCTCGGCCTCCAGGATCAGCAGGCCGTCCGTCACGATCGCGCTCCCGCGACCGGTCGGGCTGCTGTGGCCGTTGCCCCGTCCCTGCCAAGGGCATCCATGCATGGTCCTCGTGCGCATTAGTACGTTTTGGCAGCTTAAACGCCGACCGGGGCAAGTCTGTCCACCGGGTCACAGTTTCTGACTGCGGCACGGCCCGCTCCCCGCGTATAATCGCCAGTCCGCCGCACCGGCGGGGGGAGGCCTGGCCGATGTATCGAATGGTGGAGCAGCGGCTCGATCGCCTCGCGCGCATCGATGGCGATTGCCTGACTGGCGGCGGGCGGGGCGTCGAGAAGGAGTCCCTCAGGGTCGCGCCCAACGGCCGCATCGCGACCACGCCGCACCCGCGTGCGCTCGGCTCGGCCCTGACCCACCCGTGGATCACGACGGACTACTCGGAGGCACTGCTCGAGTTCGTCACGCCGCCCCAGTCGAGCTGCTGGGAGACGCTGCAGTTTCTGTGCGACATCCACCAGTTCGTCTATCCGCGCCTGGCCGACGACGAGATGCTGTGGGCGACCAGCATGCCGTGCGCGGTCGGCGGCGACGCCAGCATTCCGGTCGCCGACTATGGCAGCTCGAACATCGGTCGCATGAAGCACATCTACCGGCTCGGCCTTGGCTACCGCTACGGCCGCGTCATGCAGACGATCTCCGGCGTGCACTTCAACTACTCGCTGCCGGAGCGCTTCTGGCGCGCGCTGCGCGAGGCGGAAGAATGGCGCGGCGGCGAGCGCGAGCTCAGGGACCGCATGTACTTCAGCCTGCTGCGCAACTTCCGGCGCTTTGGCTGGATCGTCCTGTACCTGTTCGGGGCCTCGCCGGCGGTCTGCAAGTCCTTTCTCGGCGGGCGCGACCCGGGTCTGCCGGAGTTCGACATCGCGACGACTTACGGCCCGCACGCGACCTCGCTCAGGATGAGCGATCTCGGCTATCGCAACACCAGCCAGGCGAGCATCCAGCTGTCGATGAATTCGCTGGACGAGTACCTCGCGGGGCTCGAGCAGGCGATCCGCTCGCCGTGGCCGCCGTACGAGAAAATCGGCACGAAGCTGGACGGCGAGTGGCGGCAGCTGTCCAGCAACGCGCTGCAGATCGAGAACGAGTACTACGGCTTCATCCGTCCGAAGCAGCCGATCCTCAGCGGCGAGCGCCCGACACTGGCCTTGCGCCGCGCCGGCGTCGCCTACATGGAAGTGCGCGCGCTGGACGTCAGCCCGTACGATCCCGCCGGCGTCAGCCAGAACGAGTTCCGCTTTCTCGAGGCCTTCCTGATCTTTTGCATGCTGCACGACAGCCCGCCGATCGCGGACGGGGAACTGGAACGGCTGGACGACAACCACGCGCGGGTCGCGATCGCCGGGCGCCGGCCCGGTCTTGCCCTGGTCATTTCCGAGGTCGAGAAGCCGCTGGCTGAATGGGGCCGGGAGATCTGCCGCCAGCTGGCGCCGATCTGCCGCCTGCTCGATTGCGACGACCCGGCGCACTCCTATTCGGCGGCACTGGAGCTGCAGGCCGCGAAGCTCGAGGACGTCGCGCTGACGCCGTCCGCCCGCATCCTTGCGGAGATGCGCCAGGAACGCGAATCGTTTTTCGAGTTCGCGCAGCGCATGTCCCGCCAGCATCGCGAGTACTTTGCAGCGCTGCCGCCGATGTCCACGGAGCGGCTCGATGAGTTCACCGCCGAGGCGGCGCGCTCGCTGCAGGCGCAGCAGGAGCTCGAGGCGAGCGACGCTGAGCCCTTTGAAGACTACCTGGCGCGTTATTTCGCCGTGGCGTCCGCCTGATGTGGGTCAGCATCGGCTATCTGGTGGTCGGCTTCGTGCTGCTTTATGCCGGCGGCGAGGGCCTGGTGCGCGGCGCCGGCAGCATCGCGGCGCGCCTCGGCATGAGCCCGTTCATCATCGGCATGACCGTCGTTGCATTTGCGACCAGCGCGCCGGAAATGGCGGTCAGCCTGCAGGCCGGGTTCGAGGGCGTGGATGATCTTGCGATCGGCAACGTCGTCGGCTCGAACATCGCCAACATCGGCCTGATCCTCGGCATCGCCGCGCTGATCCGCCCGGCCGAGATCCACATGCGGCTGCTGCGGCTCGACCTGCCGTGGCTGATCTTCGTGTCGGCGCTGCTGCTCGCCTTCCTGTTCGACGGTCGCATCAGCCGCCCGGCCGGCGCGGTGTTCCTGTGCGGCCTGGTCCTGTTTCTTTACTGGAACATCCAGGTGGCGCGCCGCGAGCAGGAAGAAGAACGGGTGCGGCAGGAGTTCGAGCACGCGGCACCGTACCGGCGTAGCAAGGCCGCGCTGGACTGGCTGCTGATCGCCGGCGGCCTGCTGGCGCTGGTGCTGGGTGGCGCGGCCTTCGTGCGCGGCGGCGTCAGCCTCGCCGAGGCCCTCGGCGTCAGTTCGGCATTGATTGCGCTGACCGTGGTGGCCGTCGGCACGAGCCTGCCGGAGCTTGCTACCAGCGTCGTCGCGTCGATTCGCGGCGACGCCGATATCTCCGTCGGCAACATCGTCGGCTCGAATTTTTTCAACATCCTGGCGATCCTGGGCCTCACCGCGGTGCTGTTTCCGCTGAACCGCGGCGGGATCACGATGGTCGACCTGACGGTCATGCTGATCTTCGCGATGGTGCTGGTGCCGCTGGTCATGGTGCGGCAGCGCATCGGCCGGCCGGAGGGCCTGGTGCTGCTGGCCAGCTACGCCGCCTACATGGCCTGGCTCGCGCGTCAGGTCTGAGGCGCTATTCCTCGGTGGCGAAGATCGCGACGCGCCGGCCGCGCGCATCGGCGTGGCCGCGGTACATGCCCTCGCTGCTGAACGACAGCGTGAAGCGGCCCGCCCGATCGACGACGATGATGCCGCCGAGCCCGCCGAGCTCGCGGATCTCGCCGAGCACGGCCGCCGCGGCCTCGCCGGGCGTCGCGCCGGCCAAGCCGATGCGCGCGCAGATGGCGTGTGCCGCAGCCGCGCGGATGAAGTACTCCCCGTCGCCGGTGGCCGATACCGCGCAGTCCCGGTCGGCCCAGGTGCCGGCGCCGATGACGGGCACGTCGCCGAGCCGTCCATAGCGCTTGGCGGTCATGCCGCCAGTCGAGGTGGCTGCGGCCAGCCGGCCCGAGCCGTCCAGTGCAACCGCGCCGACCGTGCCGAAGCGGCCGTCGGACGGCGCGAGCGCGGCGGTGCCCTGCAGCAACTGCCGCTGCAACTGCTGCCAGCGGCGCTCGGTCCAGAACCACTCGGAAGGCTTCAGTTCCAGGCCCTGGTCGATCGCGAACTCCAGTGCGCCCGGCCCGGCGAGGAACACGTGTGGCGAGGCCTCCATGACCCGACGTGCGAGCAGCACGGGATGGCGCACCCAGCGCACGCCGCCGACGGCGCCGGCTGCCCGGGTCGCGCCATCCATGATCGACGCGTCCAGCTCGTTGCGGCCGTCGGCCGTGAACACCGCGCCGCGGCCGGCATTGAACAGCGGTGAGTCCTCCATCGGCAGGATCGCAGCCGTCACGGCGTCTAGCGCGCTGCCGCCGTCGGCGAGCACGCGCCAACCCGCGTCGAGCGCCTCGTGCAGCGCCGCCTCGTATTGGCTGCGCTCCGCGGGCGTCATGTCGGCCGCGCGCAGCGTGCCGGCGCCGCCGTGAATCAGCAGCACCGGGCCCGCCGTGGGCGCCGAAAGTGCGGCGGGCGCAGCCAGGCAGAGAGCGAGCAGGGCGATGGCAAGTCTGGTCACGACGATCCTCCCGGGGCAATGAGGAGGAGCATAGCGGCGACTGTCGCTTGCAATTAATTAATGAATTAATTAATTTATCTGCAGATCAGCGAGGTGCATGGGCATGGCGACGCGGCGAGCAGCCGGGAGCAGCAAGGTGGGCAGGCCCCCGGTGCAGGCCCGCGACGAGGTGCGTGCGCGGCTCGGCGCGGCGGCCCGCGAGCTGTTCGCGCTGCACGGTTTCGAGGCCGTGTCCCTGCGACAGGTGTCCAGGTCCGCCGGCGTCACGCCAGCAATGGTGCACTACTACTTCGGCGGCAAGCAGGGCCTCTGGCTCGCGGTGCTGGAGGACTACCTCGAGGAAGCGCTAGGCAGCATGCTGGCGGCGCGCGAGGCGATCGAGGGCCCCGGCGGACTCGAGATCTACCTGGCGAGACATGCCGAGCTGCTGGGGCGGCAGCCCTGGGTTGCATCGCTGCTGTTCCGGGAGGTGGTGTTGGGCGGGGGGCCGAGCGTCGAGTTCGTCAAGCGGTTTCCGGCCCAGCTGCGCGATCTTCTGCGGAGCGCCATCGCTGGCGCCCGGCAGCGCGGAGAAATCTCCGCTGAGTTCGACACCGAGTTGCTGGTGCTGTCGCTGCTATCGGCCGCGGTGTTTCCGTTCCTGGTCCGGCCGATGGTCGAAAAAGTCTTTGCTGTGCCGGTGGATGCCGCGTTCGCCGCGCGTTGGGCGAGTCATGCCGCCCGCCTGTTCCGCCAAGGGGCTACGCCATGACCCGTCGCACACTGCCCGCCGCCTTGTTGTTCAGCCTGGCCGCCTGCGGCGGCGATGGCAGCGAGCTGCCGGCCGTCGGCACGCTGGAGCGGGACCGCAGTCGCCTGAGTTACCTGGCCGAGATCGAACTGTCCGGGCCGGCAGCGCGTGACCTGCCGTCGGGACTGCCGGTCGAAGTCGACTTCCCCGACCTGCCGCCGCCATGAGCGCAACGGCCGCAATCGTCGCGACGGGACTGACGCGGCGGTTCGGCAGCCTGGTGGCGGTGGACCAACTGGATCTCAGCATCCCGCGCGCCAGGATCTACGGTTTCCTCGGCCCCAATGGCTCCGGCAAGTCGACGACGATCCGGTTGCTGTGCGGCTTGCTGCTGCCGTCGGCCGGCACCGTCAGCGTGCTCGGCTACTCGGTTCCCGGCGAGGCCGAGATCGTGCGGCGCCGGATCGGCTACATGACCCAGCGATTCTCGCTCTACGAGGACCTGACGACCCTGGAGAACCTCGACTTTGTCGCCGAGATCTACGGCCTGCCGTTCCGCGACAAGGCCGCAAGAATCGCCGCGGCGATGGCCGAGTATCGCCTCGAGGAAATCGCGCGGCAGCGCGCCGGAACCATGAGCGGCGGGCAGCGCCAGCGCCTGGCGCTGGCAGCCGCGACGCTGCACCGCCCCGAGCTGTTGTTGCTGGACGAGCCGACCAGCGCCGTGGATCCGCAGAGCCGGAGGGATTTCTGGGACAGCCTGTTCGAGCTCGTCGACCGGGGGACGACGATTCTCGTGTCGACGCACTACATGGACGAGGCAGAGCGCTGCCACCGGCTGGCGATCCTCGACCCGGGCCGGCTTGCCGCCGAGGGTGCGCCGCGCGACCTGATGCGCGGCATCACGGGCGCCGTGGTCGAAGTGCTGGTCGAGGATTCGCTGCAAGCGCGCCGCCTGCTCGAGCCGCTGCCGGAGGTGCTGAGCCTCACCCAGCTCGGCACGCGCCTGCGCGTGCTCGCGGACAACGCACCCGGCGTCGATCCCGCGATCCGGCTGCGCCAGCGGCTGGCCGCAGCCGGGCTGCCGGCCGAAGTCGAAGGCGTGGCGGCGAGCCTCGAGGACGTATTCGTCGCAGCAACGCGCAGGCTGCCCGCCGGCGAGCGCGCCGGGAGCGCGGCATGAGCGTCCTGCGACGGGTGCGGGCGATCGCGAGCAAGGAGGTCCGCCAGCTGCGCCGCGACCGGCTGACCCTCGGCCTGCTGATATCGACGCTGGCGCGATCGCAGTTCCAGGCGATGCAGATGACCTTCTTTTTCTTTCTGCCGTCGATCCTGCTGTCCGGCTTCATGTTCCCGTTCGACGGCATGCCCGGTCCGGCCCAGGCGATTGCGGAGGCGCTGCCGCTGACACATTTCGTGCGCATGGTCCGCGCCATCGTGCTGCGCGGCGCCGGGTTGGGCGATCTCTGGCCGGAGATCCAGGCGCTGCTGCTGTTCTTCGGTATCGTCATGACATTGGCCGTGCTTCGATTCCACAAGCGACTGGACTAGTATCCACGGCTCGAAGGTCGGTCGGTACCTGCGCGTGGAGCGACGAGGATGAGCTCAGGGGAAGGGCGTGTCGCGCTGGTGACCGGCGCAAATCGCGGCATCGGCCTCGAGATCAGCCGCCGGCTCGCCGCACGCGGGCTGATCGTTGTGCTGTCGGGGCGCGATCGCGCCGCGCTCGACCAGGCCGCCGCGGCCTTGCCGGGGGCCAGGGCGTGGCGTCTCGACGTCCGCGACCGTGCGATGATCCCGGTCGTCATCGCAGAGATTCTCGAGGCGCTCGGGCGCATCGACGTGCTGGTCAACAACGCCGGCATCCAGCGCGACGGGCCCGAGAGTGTCGCGAGCATGCCCTTCGGGCTGCTCGAGCAGACGCTCGAAACCAACGTCTACGGCCCGCTGGCGCTGTCGCAGGCCGTGCTGCCCGCAATGCGCCGGCAGCAGTATGGCCGGATCGTCAACGTCTCCAGCACGCTGGGCGCCTTCGCCGACATCCTCGACCCGGCGTCGCCGTACGGCGCCGTGGATTCGCCGGCCTACCGCTTCTCGAAAGGCGCGCTGAACCTGCTGACGGCGCTGTTCGCGCGCGAAGTGGCCGGCAGCAACATTCTCGTCAATGCCGCCTGTCCGGGCTGGGTCAGGGCCGGCTGCGGCTCGGAGCGCGCGCCGCTGTCCGCCGAGGAGGGTGCCGACACGCCGGTGTGGCTGGCGACGCTGCCGGACGACGGCCCGAGCGGCGGGTTCTTCCGCGAACGTGCGCCGATCTCCTGGTGAGCGGGGACACTGCTAAATCGCCCGATTTGGCAGTGTCCCCGTCTGGAAGTCGCCGAGGGGCATCTGGCGAGGCAGCGGCAGGCGCTGCGCCACCGCGCGGCCGGGGTTGCGGCGGAACGCGATCAGCGACAGGTCGTCCGGCTTGCTGGGATGGGGCTCGGCGCCGCCAGCCTGCGCCGACATGCGCGCCAACGCGTTCGCGGCCAGCGCACGCAGGCTCAGGTCCAACGGCCCGCAACGCATGATCGCTGCGATTTCCGCGAGCCGGAGGTTGTCGACCAGCCCGTCGCTGCACACCAGCACAGTGTCGAGCTCGGCGAGTGTCAGCACCGAGCCGACCTCGATGCGCATGTCGCGGCTGCCGACGACATTCGAGACGAAATGGCGATCCTCGTGGTGCAGCGCTTCCTCGTGGTCCACGAGTCCCGCCTGCAGCGCGAAGCCGACGGGCGAGTGCGATATCGTGCGCAGCTTCAGGCGGCCGCGCTGCCCGAAGACCATGACTTCAGAGTCGCCGATGTTGTAGGCGCGCACCTGGCCGCCGGAGATCTCCGCGACGGCCAGCGTCGTCGCGGCGCCGGTGCCGATCGCGAGCACGGACTCGTTCGCCTTGTTGATCCCGTTCAGGATCGCGGCTTGCAGCGACAGGCCCTGGGCCATGCTTTCCTCGACGACTGCAGCCAGCGCCTCGACCGCGCGCGCCGCAGCCTCGGCGCCGCCCGGCGTGCCGCCCAGCCCGTCGGCGACTGCCAGCACCGCGCTGTCCGCGCCGAGCGGCAGCACGAGCAGGGCGTCCTGGCTGCTGCTGCCGCCCGGTCTCGGCGCCGCCCAGTAGGCCGCGGCGCCGGCCGCGGCACGGACGAGGCCGTCGGCGGCCTCCTGCTGGGCCGACAGGACGATCGGCTCGGTGCTCATCCCGATCGCCGCATCGCATGCCGGCGGACGCGCTCGAACGCCGCCAGCATCTGCATGCCGTCGCGATAGCGGCGCGCGGGTTTTACCTCGATCGCGCGCCGGATCAGCCCGACCATGTCCGGATGCAGCTTCTGCCTGACCCGGACGGCGCCGGGCGGCGGCCAGTCGTACGGCCAGGCGGGCAAGGTGCCGGCGAACATCCGGTACAGCACCAGGCCGACCGAGAACACGTCAGAGGCCAGTACCGGCCGGCCCATCGCCTGTTCCGGCGCGACGTAGCCGACGGTGCCCGAGCCGGACGCCTCGACGCGCCGGTGCGCCAGCTTGGAAAAGCCGAAATCGGCCAGTTTCAGCAGGTTGTCCGGGAACAGGATGAAGTTGTCCGGCTTGATGTCGCAATGAATGATGCGCTGTTCATGGGCATGCGCGATTGCTTCGAGTATCTGGTGGGTGAAGTCGAGCGCCTTGGCCGTCGAGATGCGCCGCTGCAGGCGGGCGCCGAGCGTCTCGTCGCCCAGCGGCATCGAGATGACGAAGTAGCTGTCGATGAAGCAGGCATTCTGGATCGGCAGGATGTTCGGGTGGTTCAGCTTGGCCAGCAGCCGGACTTCCTTGCGGAAATCCGCCAGGAAGTAGTCGTCCATCATGCGCCGATGGGGGATCTTGAGCGCGACGCGCAGGCCGTGGATGGTGTCGAAAGCCTGGTAGACGGCCGCCAGCGGTCCGTCGGACAGCCGCCGCTCGATCCGGTACTTGCCCAGCTTCTGCCTGGCCCTCAGCACGTCCCCAACCCCCCGCGGCGGGACCCCGGCGCCCGCCGGACCGCCCCGAAGCCCCGGAATATAGGGGAAATGCGGTTTCTGCGCGAGGCATTGAATTTTCTCCGCGGGCCGCCATCTAACCGGCCAAGAGGGGCAAGTGGAACCAGTCGGCATCCGCCGGCGAAACACAGCCTGAACGAACCGGATGCGGAGACCCCGATGATGAGCGGATACGAGCGCAAGGATTTCTCTGACGAGGCGGACTTCGAGTTCAACGGCGAGGCGGAGCCGATCGAGGTCCTGTCGAACATCGAGCGCCGCGAGGCGCGGCGCAGCGGCCCCGGCACCGCGGCGCGCCGGACCCTCGAGGCGCTGGCGGAAAGCCGGCGCTTGAGCCGTGAACTGGCCGACCTCGAAAGCTACGAGGATCTATAATCCGGAGCAGGGACACGCACTGGAAGATCGACCATGAGCACAAAGTTCTCGAGCGCGTTGCGGACGGCCGCGGTCGGGCTGTTGCTCACTGCTTGCGCGGCGCCGCAGCCGCAGATCCGCAGCGACTATGACCTGAGCGCGGATTTCTCCCGCTATGCCACCTTCGCGTTCATGGACCGCAGCGAGCGCGGTGGCAATCCGCAGTACGACACCATCGACGACCAGCGCGTCATGGTCGCGGTGGCGCGTGAGCTCGAGGCGCGCGGCTACCGCCGCGTCGAGCAGGATGCCGACCTGCTGGTCAATTTCACGATCACTTCGCAGGACGTGCAGGACATCCGCAGCGTGCCGACACCGCTGTACCCGGGCCCGTACTACGGCTGGCGCGGCGGCTGGTACTACCCCTGGCCGGCCTACACCTACGAGACCTGGGTCGACACCTACGAGGAAGGCCGGCTGTTCATCGACCTGGTCGATGTCGAGCGGCGGCAGCTGGTCTGGGAGGCGAGCTCGACCGGGCGCGTCACCCAGGCGGCGCGCGACGATCCGGCCGGCGCCGTGGACCGGGCGGTCGCGGGGATGTTCGCGCGCTATCCGTTCCGGGCCGGTCCGCTGAACTAGGCCTGCGGGCCGGTCAGCGTCGCCGCCACGGCTCCACTTCGGCGCGCCTGCGGGCCGGGTCACGCGGCACGATGTAGCAGGCCGCGCCCTCGTGGCGTGCGCCGACCACGGCGTCACCCGCGATCTCGAAGCTCAGCGTGCACTCGCTGGGCCGCGACGGCGACGGGTCCTGCCAGCGCGTGTCCGCCCCGAGCGGCGCGCCCGGATCGCGCAGGGCCTCGACGCGACGATCATCCCGTTCCCGCGCGCCCTCGAACACCAGCAGGGACTTGCCGCCGTCGCCGCTCATCGTGCGCAGCGGCGGACCCCAGGCATCCAGCAACTCCGCGACCGATGCGCCCTCCCACTCCTGCAGGTCCGACTGCCACCAGGATTGCGAAGGCGCGCAGGCGCCGAGCAGGGCGGCGAGGGCCACAGGCAGAAAGTTACGGGGCATGACGCGGCACCTCGGGCTGAGGCCCGGATCATATCAGCCCGCGCTTCTTCATGACGGTATGAATCAGCCAGGTCACGAGAATCGCGACGAACAACAGGCCGATCGCAACGCCGGCGTTGTTCAGCGCCATCGGCGCCACCAGCATGACGCCGCCGAGTCCGAGCATCATCATGCCGGACATCAGCTTCAGCAGGCGGCCCTCGCGCTCGCCGAGCTTGCGCGAGCCGAAGCGCAGCACGAACAGCATCACGATGATCAGCAGCGGGATCACGTAGATGATGTTGTACAGCACCAGGTACATGTAATAGACGAAGGTATCGGCCTCGCGCAGCGTCAGGATCCGCGTGTAGACCATCGGCAGCCCGGCGGTGCACAACAGCTCGTAGCTGTTGACGGCGACCGCGAGGATCGCCGTGCCGGCCAGCATCGCCCACAGGCTCTTGGCGGCCACCAGGTTGCGCATGCGCTGGTACATGCCCGGCTTCTTGGACTCCGGGATCGACAGCGATGGTCCGCCCGACTGGAACCAGAAATAGTCCTTGATGTTGATCGCCGCCAGCGTCACCGCGACCAGGCCGGCGATCAGCGTGACCAGCCGCAGTTCGCCGATCAGCAGGAACACGTTCAGCCAGGCGGCCATGAAGATGAAATAGATCACGCCAGAGATCACGACGAAGGTGCCGCCGACCAGCATCATGCGCGCGCGGCTGCGGGCATGGACCATCAGGCTCAGCAGGAACAGCAGCACGAAGAACGCACAGGGGTTGAACGCATCCAGGCCCGCGATGATGACCGTCAGGATCGGCAGGCCCCAGTCGGAGGGATTGATGAAGCCGAGGACCGGCACCTGCACGCCCATGACTTCGCCCGGCACCGGCCCGGCTTCCTTGAGCACCGCGAGATAGCGGCTGGGATTGGCGCGGCAGGACTCGAGCCGCGCGTCGAGCACCGCGCCGGTGGTCTCCCTTCGGTCGAAGCCGGTGTGCATCGAGCCGCAGAAGATGAACGCCGGCACACTGCGCGCCTGTTCGCCGATCGCCGCGGCCGTGTCCCGGTACAGGATCCCGTTGTCGCGGTTCTTGGTGATCTCGTAGGCGCGCAGCTCGATCCAGTCGCGGGCGTCGAGCTCGGCGACAAAGGGCTTGGCCTCGATGCAGTGCGGGCAGGTGTCCGAATAGAAGTAATAGACGACCAGCCGGGTCTCGCCGTCCGGGCCGGTGCCGAGCCACTGGACGTCGGCCGTGGCCGACGGTGCCGAGACCAGCACCAGCAGCGCCGCGAGCAGCCGTAGAGGATCGAGCCGGGACATCGGATCTCCAGGAATCTCGAAGCGCCGCACTCTACCCAGCGGCCAGCGCCGCGGCAATCGTGGCAAGTGCTTGGGAACTATTCTGGATCAGGGGTTCAGCTGCCTCAGGATTTCCGGGTCCTCCTCGCGCTGCGCGAGCACCGAGTGGCACAGGTCGCAGCTGCGCGAGATGCCCTCGCCGTCGGCGGTCTTGTGCTGCCGGTTGTGGCAGCGGAAGCAGCCGGGCGCGTCCTGGCGCGACCGCACCGGCGGATGGCCGCTGTGGTCCGGATAGGTGGCCCAGTTGACCCGCATGTGCGGGAACACGTTCCAGCTGAACACGTCGCCGAGCGCATCGCCGGCCGCCTGCACGGCGACGGCGTTGGTCGCGAGCACGTCGGGGAAGTTCTCGCGGTAGAAGGCCTGCAGCGACTCCGCGATGCCGATCCGCGCTGCATCGTGCGACTCGTACTCGGCCTCCTCGATGATGCGCACGCCCTCGCGCTTCACGAAGGGCAGGCTGGTGTCGATCTTGCCGCTGGCCATCAGCAGGTCGATCTCCCGGTCCGGCGGGCGATAGATGTGCGTCGGCCGGTTGTGGCAGTCGACGCAGTCCATGGTGCGCCAGTCGCTCGCGTCCGCGGGGGTCTCGTCGGCCATGAACAGCTTGACCGTGCCGTCGGCCCGGGTGAGCTCGACGTCGTAGATGTTCATGCGGCTTTCGTCGGAGCGGTAGCGGATCTGGATGTTCGGATCGACGTGCCAGTGGATGCCCGAGGATTCACGGCCGTGCAGGCCGCCGATCTTCAGGAGCAGCGCGCTGCGCAGCTCGGTGTTGGCCTCGTCCGAGTCGAAGATCGTGTCGATCCTGAGCTTGTCGCCGACGAACTTGGTCGGCCAATGGCACTGCTCGCAGGTGTCGCGCGCGGGGCGCAGGTTGTGCAGCGGCGTCGGGATCGGCCGCGGATAGATGTTCAGCGCCACGGCGACCAGCTGCCATGCCCCGTCGAGCTTGGACTTGACGAACCAGTCCGCGCCGGGGCCGATGTGGCAGTCGACGCAGCCCACGCGCGAGTGCGGCGAGCGCTGGTGTGCGGTGTGCTCCGGCTGCATGACGCTATGGCAGGCCATGCCGCAGAACTCCGTCGAGTCCATGATCTCGACGCCCTTGTAGGTCACGCCGGCCAGCACGATGATGTTGACCATCGTCAGCACCATGAAGATCACGACCGACTTGCGGGTCGTCTCGTTGTTCAGGTCGATGACCGGAAACAGCGGCGGCGCCTTGCCCGCCGCGGCCATGCGCGCAGCGCGCTTGCGTTGCCGATAGATGCCGACCGGGATCAGCAGCAGGCCGAGCACGAAGAACATCGGCAGGACCAGGAACGTCAGGATGCCGAGGTAGGGCCCACCCTCGAAGCCCGTCATCTGGATGATCACCAGCGCGATGATCATCGTCAGCGAGGCTGCGGCGAGCGCCGTGCCGACGAGGCTGATCGGGTTCTGGGTCAATGCAGCGAAGAAATGTCTGGCCATGGTCAGCCCTCGGCAGGAGTGATGCGCGCGGCGCGCTGCGCGGATGGTAACGGCAGAACAGTCTTATTGCAGCAACCCCGAAGCGAACGAAGCCCCGTCGGTTGCCCGACAGGGCCGCGTCCCGATCCCTGGCGGAGGGTCCGGGCGGCCATCCTGGCCGCCCGGAACGCCATCGCCATCAATAGATCACGAGCGCCGTGAAGATGCCGACCGCCAGGGCCAGGCCGATCGCGACGGCCAGGAAGCCCCAGAAGTGGATCCTGCGTTCCTGCTCCTTCGTCGGCGGCGGCACCAGGTTCTCTTCCAACGTGCCGTTCTCCACCATCCGCTGGTACTCCAGCGGTCGCTCGTCCTTGAAGCGCTCGAGCGGCTGGCTGCCGGTGAAGATCACCGGATCCAGCGGGAAGCTCTCCGGACGCAGGTGCGTGTGGAAGAAGTGGAACAGGAAGATGAAGCCGGTCGCCAGCAGCGCTTCCTCGCTGTGCACGACATAGGCGGCGTTCAGCGCCCAGCCCGGCAGCGGCAGGATCTGCGTGAAGAAGTTCGGGAACCAGAGCATCAGGCCGGAGCCGCCGATGATCATCATGCCCCAGAACACCGCCAGGTAATCGAACTTCTCCCAGTAGGTCCAGCGATCGCCGGCCGGCCGCGGGCCCATGTACAGGAAGTACTTGAACATCGCGACGATGTCCTTGCCGTCCTTGAGCTGCGGCGTCATCGAGTTCGGCCCCCAGAACAGGCCCTTCTCACGCTTGAAGAAGAAGCGATGCACCAGGATGCCCAGGTGCCACACGAAGTAGCCGAAGGTGCCCACCGCGGCGGCACGGTGCAGGAACATCGTGACCTCCAGGCCGCCCCACCAGCCGATCATCGTCTGCGCCCACGGCGCGTAACTGAACTTCAGCGGCAGGCCGGTCGCCGCGAGCATCAGGAAGGTCACGATGATCAGGATGTGCATGCTGATGTCGCGCTTCTTGAAGCGCCGCACGTACTGGCCGCTCGGGCTGTGGTGGCCGACGAACTCGCCGCGCTTCAGGCCGACGATCCCGCGCTGCAGCCACAGGATCGCGTGGATGCCGAAGAAGCCGAACACGCCGATGATCAGCGCGTGCATCGCCATCGCGATCAGGTAGACGTAGAAATTGTCGCTCGGGTCGCTCGGGTTGATGTGCGGGTTGAACGAGGCGAAGGCCATGGTCACGTCGCCGTGGCAGTCGCCGCACATCGCCTGCAGATTGTCTGGATGGATCGTCGAGCGCGGATCGTGCTTGCCCAGCGTGCTGTGCGGGGTATGGCAGTCCGAGCAGGTGGCGGACGCCTGCAGGCCGAGGCTGGTCGCCTTGCCGTGGAAGCCGCCACGATAGGTGTTGTACAGGTCGCCGTGGCAATCGCCGCATTCGTTGACAATGCCGAGACGCTCGGCGCCGACGACCGGGTCGCCGATCTCGTGCGAGGAGTGGCAGTCGACGCAGGTGGCGGTCCCGGTGTTGCCGGCCTGCCAGGCCGCGCCGTGCGCGCTGACGTTCAGCCACTCGTCGAGGATGTAGGCATGGCAGTCGCCGCACAGCTGCGGGGAGTTCTTGAACGAGGTCGGCGAGCGCTCGTTCTCGACCTCCAGCGCCCGGTGGCCGCCGTGGCAGGTGCTGCAGGTCGGCGAGCTGATGAGGCCCGAGCGCAGCAGTCCACGCCCGTGGACGCTGTCGACGAAGGCCTCGATGAGGCCCTCCTGGCCGGGGTGCTGCGCATGGCAGTCGCCGCAGACGCGGACCTGGCCGACCGGCGACATCGGCGCCAGCAGCTCGTTGTTGTACATGATTTCGTGGCCGCCGCCGTGGCAGTCCATGCAGCCGACCTTGTCGGCATGCACGCTGCGGCCGACGGCGCGCTCGGCCATCGTGTGGCACTGCGTGCAGATCGCGTCGCCGGCGAGGTCGGCGAGGTCCTCTTTCTTGTGGCGCGGCCGCGTGACGTTGGTGTGGCAGTCCTTGCACGCGACTTCCGCGTGCGCGCTGGACTCGACCTTGACGTCATCGTGGCAGCCCATGCAATTGATTTCGCGTTCCTGGGCGCCCACGTCCGTCGCGAGCAGCGAGAGCGCCGCCGCGGCGAACAGGCTGTGCAGCGAAACGGTCAACAAGGAATGTCTGGCCATGACTTTTATCCCGGCAGGGTGTCCGCAGACCGCGGCCCCGGCGTCTTGCGGAGAACCCGTTTTTGGTGTTCGGCCGCCCCAAAAAACCGGCCGAGCCTTCAAGCGGCGAGGCCCGCGAACACCGGTTCCGCGGACTCAGGCCTCAGGCGGGAACAATTTTGCGCTGCGGGGAGATGGCCGCAATCAGGGTCAATGCGTACCCGGCGGCCGCAAGTCGGGCGTCGGCAGGCGGGTTTCCAGCGGCCCCGGCGAATCGAGCTCCTCGCGGATGGTGTGGCGCATCAGGTCTCGGAAATCCGAAACAGCCATGAAGAACTCGCGCATGATCAGGATCCAGATGCGCATCCCGTAACGGGTCATGACGAGACGGTCGCCCTCGTCGCGGATCGCGCCGAGGAGCTTCAGGCCGAGGATCTCAGGCGCCATCTTGCGGAAGAAGCCCGGGTAGCGCGTCTCGGCGACCTGCTTGTCCAGCGACATGCCGAACAGGTTCATCAGCATGAAATACCGGAGCCGGTCGCGACGGGTCAGCGGCTGCCGGCGGCTGATCCCGAAGCGCCCGGCCTCGATCTGGCGGTTGTAGTTGTTCAGCGAGAAGGTGCTCGAGTACAGCACGCCGTCGAGGTAGCTCAGCGAGCCGCTGCCGAGCCCGAGGTATTCCTCGTTCTCGATGATGTACTCGTCCACGGTGTCGGTGTTGCGGTTGAAACACCAGGCCGACGAAGGCCGGTAGGTGTCGGGCAGGGCGTCGAGGATCAGCCGGTACATGTGGCCCTCGCGGTCGAAATCCACCTCGCCCATGGTCTTGCGCATCTTGCGCATAGTGCTGTCGGCGCTCATCAGCGGGTAGAAGGTCGCCTGGCTGATCTCGATTTCCCGCGTCAGCAGATTGATGTCCCGGAGCAGCGAGTCCTCGTCCTGGTGCGGTAGGTTGAAGATCATGTCGGCATTGAGCGTGTCGAAGTAGCCGTGCGCGCCCTCGAGCCGCTTCAGGACCTGGGCCGAGGAGCCGTATTTTTCGTAGCGGTCCATTTCCTTCAGCAGCTTGTCGTCGAGGCTCTGGATGCCCACCGAGACACGTGTCACGCCGGCGTCGCGCATCAGCGACATGACGTCCGGCACCAGGTCGTCGGGGTTCGTCTCGATCGAGACGCTCTCGATCGGGCTCAGCTTGTGCAGCAGCTGCAGGGTCTCGGCCAACTCCGCCGGCATCACGGTCGGGGTGCCGCCGCCGACGTAGACGTCGGAGAAGCGGTAGCCGGCCTCGTGCGCCATGCGGATCTCCTGGCGCAGGCTCTTGAAGTACTTGCGCGTCTTGTCGGCCTCGAAGCAGACGCGGTGGAACGAGCAGAACGGGCACAGCACGACGCAGAAGGGCACGTGCAGGTACAGCATGTAGCTGCGCGCCGGATCGGGCGCCGGCAGCGATTCGCTTGGCTGCGGCCGCGCAAAGCGGGTCAGGCGCCGGCTGTTGTGCCGGAAGCCCGCAGTCAGCAGGCGATCCATGATGCTCAAGTCTTGCGGGCTCCGTGATGCTTCGGCACGACGAAAGTGTGCAATGTTATCCCAGTTTTGCCGGTTCCCGGATTCGGAAAGCCGCAGGGGCGCAAGGCCGGCCTGCTCAGCTGCCGCCCCGGCTACGCCAGCGGCCAGGCGTCTCGCCGGTCCAGCGCCGAAACGCGTGCGACAGGTTGGCTGCGTCGCTGAAACCGGTGCGCGCCGCGATCTCGTCGAGCGACAAGGCCGTGTTGCCGAGGTAGCCGGCGACGAGCCCGAAGCGCACCTCGTCCAGCAAAGCGCGGAAGCTGGTGCCTTCTCCGGCCAGCCGCCGCCGCAGGCTGCGCTGCGACAGTCCGAGGAGCCGCGCCGCTTCGTCCTGCGTCGGCAGCCGCCCCGGGTGGTCGAGCAGCAAGCGCCGCAGCCGCATCGCGAGCCCGCCGGCCGGCGAGAGCGACTCCAGCAGTCGCCGGCACTGCGCCTCCGCGGCTGCCGCAGTCACCGGGTCGCCGCCGGGCAGCGGTTCGTCGAGCCGCGCGGTGCCGAGCCTCAGCGCGTGGCGGTCGCGTCGAAAGGCGACCGGGCAACCGAAGGTCGCCGGGTAGCGCTCTGCCCAGGCCGGCGGGGGATACGCGAACAAGGCCTCGGCCAGGGCGCCGCGATGCCCGGTCAGGTCCTCCAGCAGCGTGACCGCGGCCGCCGCGTCGCGCTCGATGATGAAAGTCTCGAGCTCGCCGAGCGGAAACGCCATGCGCATGACGAGTTCCGCGTGGCTGCCGCTGCGCTGGAAGCTCCAGCGCAGGAAGGTGTGGGTCAGGTCCACGTACTGCAGCCCGACCCGGATCGCGCTGGCCAGGGTCGGGCTCGCGGCGAGCGCCAGGCCCCAGAAGCCGAACACCGGAAAACGATGGCCCCGCCCCGCGAGCAGGCCGAGATCGGGCCGGCCGGAGGCCCGCAGGGCCTCGCGCATGAAAGCGATTTCGCGGTCCACCGGCACGGCCTGCCCGATCCCGGCGAGCTTCGACGGCAAACCGCAACGTTGCAGCAGCGGCGCCGGGTCCAGGCCGAGGTCCTGCAGGGTCCGCGCGAGCACGACGACGCCCGCCGCGGGGTGCGTCGTGCCAGGCGGAATGGTCGGGCCGGAAGGTTGCATGGCAGCTTGGCCGAAAATAACAAATGAGGTGCCTGCGGGAAACAATGCGCGCCGCTGGAACTTGTCCAACTATGGCGGACAGGCGGGGGAGGAACGGGCATGGCGACACGCGCGGCGGATGTGGCGGGGTGGAGCGATCGGCGCCGGCGCCTGTGGCTCGTGTCCCTGCTGCTGCCGATGCTGCCGCTGGCCAGCCTGCTGGCCTGGGACGCCGGCGGCGGCGAGGCGTGGTTCTGGCTGACGCCGCTGGTCGTCTACGGCCTCGTGCCGCTGCTGGACCTGGCGCTCGGCGAGGACCCGAACAACCCGCCGGAGGCGCTGGTGCCGGTGCTCGAGCAGGACCCGTGGTATCGCTGGCTGACCTGGCTGGCGGTCCCGGCGGTCTGGGTTACGGTCGCGGCGCTGGCCTGGGTTGCCGCGCGTGGCGGACTGGGGTTGGCCGGCTGGCTCGGGCTCGCGGTCTCGGCCGGCTGGACCAGCGGCGCCGGCATCAACGCGGCGCACGAGCTCGGCCACAAGAAAGGCGAACTGGAGCACTGGCTGGCCCGGTTCGCGCTCGCGCCCGCGGGCTATGGGCATTTCGTCGTCGAGCACGTGCGCGGCCACCACCGCGACGTGGCCACGCCCGAGGATCCGGCCTCGGCGCGCTGCGGCGAGAGCTACTACGGCTTCATGCGGCGGGAGATCCCGGGCGCGTTCCGGCGGGCGTGGCGGCTCGAGCGGGAGCGGCTCGCGGGCCTCGGGCGCGGCGCGCTCGACCCGCGCAACGAGAATCTGCAGGGCTGGGCGCTCAGCATCGTTTTCTGGGGCGGGCTGCTGCTCGCGCTCGGCCCGGCCCTATTGCCGTTCATGCTGCTGCAGGCCGTGTTCGCCTACAGCCTGCTGTCGGCGGCCAACTATGTCGAGCACTACGGCCTGTTGCGCGCGCGGCTGCCGGACGGGCGCTACGAGCGCACCGCGCCGCGACACAGCTGGAATTCCAACCACGTGGTCTCGAACCTGTTGCTCTACCAGCTGCAACGGCATTCCGACCACCACGCCTGGCCGGCGCGCCGCTACCAGTCGCTGCGCCACTTCGACGAGGCACCGCAGCTGCCGACCGGCTACTTCGGCATGTTCCTGGTCGCGCTGGTGCCGCCGCTGTGGCGGCGGCTCATGGACCCGCGCGTGCTGCGCCATGCCGGGGGCGACCCGACGCGCATCAACGGCCTTGCGGACGGCCGCGCCAACTCGTCCAAGTCCCTGTAAAACAAGCTTCTCACCGCCCGCCGATCGGCCCGCGGCAGGACCTCCGTCAATCCGGTCTTGCCTCCATGGTTCGCGCCTGCCGGTCAACTATGTTTCTAGATGCCAGAGGGAAAGTTTCCCAGGCATCAACCCGACCTGGAGGTGATGAGCATGTCGACGGTACGCGAGTTGACCCCGAAGACACCGGGGAAGGGCTCGAGGAGCGTCGCGCGGATGAGCAAGCCGTTACTGGGCATGGAAGAGCTGATCGAAAGCATCTTCTCGCGCCCGTGGCTGGAGCCGATGGGCTGGAGGCGTCCGCTGCTTGCCGAACTGGAGAGCTTCGAGATGAAGTTCCCGCGGATCGACATGGTGGACCGCGACAGCGACTTGCTGGTGCGCGCAGAACTCCCCGGGATTGAAAAGAAGGACCTGGAGATCACCATTGCGGATGATTTCCTGACGATCGCGGTGCATCGCGAGGTGTCGGAGAAGGAGGAATCCGAGACTTTCTATCGCGCCGAGATGGCCCATGGCGCCATGGAGCGGACGATTCCGCTGCCGGTGAGTGTCGTGGGCGACAAGGCCAAGGCTGAACTGAAGGACGGCATCCTCGAGCTGGTCATCCCGAAGGCCACGAAGGTGAGCCGCCACAAGGTGAGCGTGCGCTAGGTATTCCCTCGCCTGCGCACGGGGCCGCCGCCCGGGCGGTCCGGCGGCCGGAGTGGCGCAAGGCTGCTCCGGCCGCGCTTTGCCAGGGATCCGGCGAGCTGCGCCTCGCGGGCGCGCGGCGTTTCTCTACTGCTGCTTGCTTTCCTGGTCCTTGCGGCGCAGCTCCTCGAGCAGCGCTTTCGGCCCGACGGAGCGCAGTTGCCGCTCGGCCAGCGCGAGGGGCAGCACGATGGCGCCCTCGGCCATCCGCTTGAACATGCTGACGACCGCTGCGGCATTGCGGGCCAGCTGCGCCATCAGCGGGTCGCCCGCCGCCGGCACCGGGAAGCGGAACTGCAGGGTCGAGTCTTCGCGGCGGAACCCGCCCTGCGGCACATAGGGTTCCAGCAGGTGGCGTATCGCCCGGTTGTCGGCTTGCAGCCGCCCTTCCACGAAGGGAATGCCGCGCTCGCTGACCATCGCCAGCAGGCGATGCAGCAGAATCCGGCCGATACCGAGGCCCTGCCAGGCGTCGACGATCGTGATCGCGATCTCGGCCGCTTCCGGGTCTTCCTTGCTGCGCACGAAGCGCGCGATGCCGATCGGGGCGACCTCGGCGCCGTCGGGGCCGAGCTCGATCGCCGAGATCGCGCCGTGGTCATCGTCCAATGGGCACACGATCGCGTCGAGTTCCTCGTCGGTGAGCTTCATCTTCGGATAGAACCAGCGCTGCACCCGGGTCTCGACCGACAGGCTCGCGAAAGCCTGCACGATGCCCTCGCGATCTTCCGCACGGGTCAGGCGCAGGCGCATGACGCCGCCGTCCGGCAGCGTCAGGTCCTCGCAATATCCCTGGTCGAATACCCGCGTTGGCGTCACAGCTGTCTCCGCAGCGTGGCCTGTTGCATTGCAGCATAGCATGGCTGATGCAGAGTCGCCATCCGCGACCGCACCGGATTGTCCAGGCTTATTTGGCGGCGATGGCGGCTACTTAGCGGCATGATGACGACATTTGCAGCATTTAGATGAACAATTTGTTAATTTTTCTTGTTCCCTGGGACCGCCCCGGCGGAGTGTGCCGCGGCCGGTCCCGGTGCCTAACCATAGCGCGGCCGGGCCTGGTGTCACGGCGGGGCGCGGCGGCGGCGATTGAGTCTGTGCGGATGGACCCGGAGGATAGCGCCCATGGACCCTGGCCACGACCCGCCGGAAATCGTCTTTCGCGCCCGCAGCGGCCAGGCCTGCGGCGAGGTCGCGCTGGTGCTCGAGGCCGTCGGCCTGCGCCCGGTCGTGCACGACCTCGGCGGCAGCTGCGTGGTCATCGTCAAGCCGCACGAGGTCGAACTGGCGCGCCGGGAGCTCGGCGCCTGGCTCGCGGAGAACCGCGTCCGCGCCGAGCCGCCCGCGCGGCGGCCGATCGCCGACGGCCGGTCCGGCGTGGCGGCCTACGTGCTCGTCGTCGTCTCGGTCGCGCTGGCCGTGAGCAATTTCGCTCTTGGCCAGGACTGGCTGGCGGCTGGACGGATCGACGGCAGCGAAATGTTCGCCGGGCAATGGTGGCGCGCGCTGACGGCGCTGACGCTGCACGCCGACCTCGCGCACCTGGCCGGCAATATCCTGTTTGGCGCCGTGTTCGGCGGCTTTGCAGGCCGCTACCTCGGCCCGGGCGTCGCGTGGCTGCTGATCCTGTGCGCCGGGGCTGTCGGCAACCTCGTCAACGTGGCGATCCTCGGCGCGGGTCACCGCGCAATCGGCGCATCGACGGCCGTGTTCGCGGCGCTCGGGCTGCTCGGCTCGCTTGGCTGGGCAGGGCGCCGCCACAGCGTGCAGGGCCGGATCTACCGCTGGGGTCCCGTGATCGGGGCCATCGCATTGCTGGCCTTCACCGGCTCCGGCGGCGAGCGCACCGACATCGGCGCGCACATCTGGGGCTTCGTCGCCGGGCTCGGCGCCGGCGTGCTGGCGGCGCGGATTCCGGAAGCCATGCTGCGACGCGCGCATCTGCAGGGCTTCGCGGGCCTCGCGACGGTCGCTGCGCTCGCCGTGGCGTGGCTGCTGGCGCTGCAGCCGGGATGACGCGGCTCAGTGCCCCCGCAGCGCGCCCGGCATCGGCGCGGGCGGGCCGATCCGGCCGAACACGGCCACGGCCAGCGCCGACAGCATGACGCCGGGCACGATCTCGTAGAGATCGAAGATCCCGCCGGACAGGCCTTTCCAGGCGACGACCGTGATGCCGCCGACCAGGATGCCCGCATAGGCGCCGGCCAGGCTCATGCGTCGCCAGTACAGCGACGCGAGGATCGTCGGGCCGAACGAGGCGCCGAAGCCGGCCCAGGCGTAGGCGACGAGGTCCAGCACCTTGCTGTCCGGATCGAGTGCCAGCAGGAAGGCACCGATGGCGATCACGATGACGGCAAAGCGGCCGATCCACAGCAGCTCGCCGGGGCTGGCGTGCTTGCGCAGCAGGTCGCGATAGAGATCCTCCGACACCGCCGAGGAGGCCACCAGCAGCTGCGAGTCCGCCGTGCTCATGACGGCGGCGAGGATGCCGGCGAGGCAGATGCCGGCGACCACCGGGTGCAGCAGCGCGGCGGCCATCGCCATGAACACCTTCTCGGCGTCGGCCCCCGCCAGCGGCGGGTCGAGCCAGGCGGCGCCCGCGAGACCGACGACGGTGGCGGCGCCGAGCGCGATGGTCACCCAGGCGATCGCAATCCGGCGCGAGGCATCGAGTTCGTCCGCCGAGCGCACTGCCATGAAACGCGCCAGGATGTGCGGCTGGCCGAAGTAGCCCAGTCCCCAGCCGAGCAACGACAGCACGGCGAGCGCGCTCAGCGGCGCGCCGGCGGTGTCGGTGAAGGCATCGAGCAGCGCGGGGTTGCGCTGTGCCAGGCCGGCGCCCAGCCCGTCGAAGCCGCCGAGCGCGGCGACGCCAACACAGGCCACCAGCACCAGCGCCACGAGCATCAGCATGCCCTGCAGCGCATCGGTCCAGCTGACCGCGAGGAAGCCGCCGATGAAGGTGTAGGCCAGCACGGCGCCGGCGCCGGTGGCGACCGCCCAGGTGTAGGGCAGGCCGAACACCGTCTCGAACAGCTTGCCGCCGGCCACCAGGCCGGAGGCCGTGTAGAAAGTGAAGAACAGCAGCACCACACCCGCACCGAGCAGGCGCAACAGGCCGTGCGGATCGGCGAAGCGCCGCTGCAGGTACTCCGGCAAGGTCAGGGCGTCGCCGTAGGCCTCGGTCGCGGTGCGCAGGCGGCTGGCGGTGAAGCGCCAGTTCAGCCAGGTGCCGACGAGCAGGCCGACGACCAGCCACAGCGACTCGAGTCCTGCGAGATAGGCGTAGCCGGGCAGGCCGAGCAGCAGCCAGCCACTCATGTCCGAGGCCTGCGCCGACAGCGCCGTGGTCCAGCGCCCGAGCCGCCGCCCGCCGAGGATGTAGTCCCTGAGGTCGGCCGTGCTGCGCCAGGCGACGAGGCCGATCGCCAGCACGACCAGCAGGTACACCACGAAGGTCAGCGTGACGGCGGGACCGGTCTCGATCATGGCCCGCGATGGTACCCGGAGGGGGACACTGCTAAAAGTGCCTTTTTAGCAGTGTCCCCGTATCCTTGCCGCCGATGCCTGCTCCCGCCCTGCGAATCCTCGCCGGCCCGACGGCGCTCCAGAGCCTCCGGCGCGACGGCTTCGACCGCGATGCGTTCACGGTCATGGCCGGCGCCTCCGGCAGCGCCAAATGGCTCGTGCTCGGCGGCCTCGACCGGGCGCTGGCCGAGCACGTCGTCGCCGGGCGGCGCGCGAAGCTCTTCCTGCTCGGCACCTCGATCGGCGCCTGGCGGTCCTGCTGTCACGCGCAGGCTGATCCGCTGGCCGCCTTCGAGCGCTTCGAGACCGCCTACCTCGACCAGCGCTACAGCCCGCGGCCGACCGCGGCCGAGGTCAGCCGCGTCACCGGCGAGATTCTGGCCGCGCTGCTCGGCACGCACGGCGCGGCCGAGATCCTCGCAAACCCGCTGCTGCGGTTGAACCTGATCGCGGTGCGCGCGCGGCACCTCGCAGCGATCGAGACGCCGTGGGTGCAGAAGGCGGTGCTCGCGGCCGCCGCGGTCACCAACCTCGCCTCGCGCAGCGCGCTCGGCCTGTTCTTTGAGCGCGTGCTGTTCCACGACCCGCGTGACCGGCCGCCGTTCATGGCCGCGGGCGTGTTGCCGGCCATGCCGGTCGCGCTGACACCCGCCAACCTCGCGCCGGCAGCGATGGCGAGCGGCGCGGTGCCGCTCGTGGTCGAGGGCGTGCCGGACATCCCCGGCGCGCCGCCGGGCGTGTACCGCGACGGCGGCGTGGTCGACTACCACTTCGACTGCCCGATGTCCGGCGATACGGGCCTCGTGCTGTACCCGCATTTCTATCCAGAGCTCGTGCCGGGCTGGTTCGACAAGCTGCTGCCGTGGCGCCGCGCCGGCGCGCGCGCGCTGGATCGGACCGTGATCCTGTGCCCGACCGCGGAATTCGTCGCCGGCCTGCCCGGCGGCAAGATCCCGGACCGCAAGGATTTCTGGGCCTTCGACGCGGCCGAGCGGCTCAGGCGCTGGCGGGTCGCGATCGCCGAGTCGCGCCGGCTCGGCGACGAGTTCGCCGCGCTGGCCGAAAGCGGCACACTGGCCGCGCGCGCGGAGCCGATGGCGGCGGCGTGAGCGCTCGCTGGACTGATTCCAGATATGCCGGCGACCGGGCCGCTATAATCACCTTGGACTCACTGGTGGGGGGACTTCGATGAGCCTTGCAAAGACCGTTGACTATGCCTTGGCCCTGACGCGCGTCGATTACGAGATCCTGCGCCACCACCACACCAGCACCGCGCTCGGCGCGGCGCGCACGGCCCATGTGGATCCGCGCTCGCTGGCCAAGGCGGTCGTGCTGATGGACCAGATCGGCCCGCTGCTGGCGGTCGTGCCGGCCAGCGAGCGCCTCGATCTCGAGCGGCTGCGCGCGGCGCTGCGCCGCCCGACGCTCGACTTCCTGCCCGAGGACCAGCTGGACCAGTTGTTCTTCGACTGCGAGAAGGGCGCGATTCCGCCGCTGGGCCCCGACTACCGCGTGCCCACCGTCGTCGACCATCGCTTGCGTCATGCGGCCGAGGTCTATTTCGAGGCCGGCGATCACGAGGACCTGGTGCACGTCGACCAGACCAGCTTCCGCACCCTGCTGCGCGGCGCCGAGTACCTCGATATCGTCGCCTGAATTCGGGGTCAGATACCTAATCCAGTAACTGGGGTCAGATACCGGTTACGTCGGGTTCCAGTCGAACGTCGAGTGCGCTCTGATGTGAGCTGGTTTCATGGCTCGCGTGGAGACGCCGATGGCAAGGAAGCCACGATTTCGCGTTCTTGGCATTCCCCAGCACATCGTCCAACGGGGCAACAATCGCCAGCCCTGCTTCCTCGATGATCACGACCGCCGCCGCTACCTTGCAGACCTGGGGCTGGCCCTCCATGACCATGACGTGGACCTCCATGCGTGGGTGCTGATGTCGAACCACGTGCACCTGTTGGCAACGCCACGTGCCGACAACGGCGTTTCTCTCATGATGCAGGCGCTGGGCCGCCGATATGTACGCTGGTTCAACGACAGGCATGACCGCAGCGGCACGCTATGGGAGGGCCGCTTCCGCGCGAGCCTGGTGGACAGTGAGGCCTATCTGCTCGCCTGCATGCGCTACATTGAGCTGAACCCCGTGCGTGCCAACATGGTCGCTCGCCCCGGAGACTATCGGTGGTCGAGCTTCGCTGCCAACGCGCTTGGGCTCGCCGATCCACTCGTCACGCCACACCCTGTCTACCTTGTGCTGCGCCGCACGCCCCTGGAACGCCAAGTCGCATACCGCCGCCTCTGCAACGAGCCGCTCAAGGACCACGAACTCACTGCCATCCGCGAAGCAGCCGACAGCGAGCTCGCCCTTGGACGCAACGAGTTCAAGGACAGAATTGAAGCGGCGACGGCGCGCTCTGCGAGAAAGAGGAAAAGCGGCCCGCGATCACGGCGCGACATTCCGCCCGTTGCGCATGCCAGCTTGCAGCAAGAATTAGGTATCTGACCCCGAACAGTTGAGGTAATATTTCCGCTTGACGCCCGCAGCAGACGGGTGCGACCAAGAGGAGATTGCCGCGCCGCAAAATACTGCGGTCCGGCACAGCGGCTTGTGAAGCCCACCGATACCCAGCACCCGGACTGGTTCCACCGGGTCGTCGACTGCCAGTGGGCGTGTCCCGCGCACACCGACGTGCCGGAATACATCCGCCTGATCGCGCAGGGCCGCTACACCGACGCCTACATGGTGAACCGGGAATCGAACGTCTTCCCGGGCATCCTCGGGCGCGTCTGCGACCGGCCTTGCGAGCCCGCCTGCCGGCGCGGCCGGGTCGAGGCGAAGCCCGTCGCGATCTGCCGCCTGAAGCGCGTGGCCGCGGACCACAAGGGCGAGATCGCGCACCTGCTCCCGGAAATCCCAGAGCAGAAGAACGGCCGCAAGGTAGCCTGCATCGGTGCCGGTCCCGCCTCGCTGACGGTCGCCAACGACCTGTTGCCGCTCGGCTACGAGGTGACGATCTTCGAGGCGCTCGACAAGCCGGGCGGCCTGATGCGCACCAACATCCCGTCGTTCCGCCTGCCGGCCGAAACTCTCGACGAGGAGATCGGCCTGATCGAGGGCATGGGCGCGAAAATCAAGCTCGGCCATCGCATCGACAGCATGAAGGCGCTGCTCGCCGAGGGCTGGGACGCGGTGTTCGTCGGCAGCGGCGCGCCGCGCGGCAAGGACCTCAAACTGCCCGGCCGCGACGAGGGCGCCGCGAACATCCACATCGGCATCGACTGGCTCGAGTCGGTCGCGTTCCAGCACATCAGCAAGATCGGCAAGAAGGTCCTCATCATCGGCGTCGGCAACACCGCGATGGACTGCTGCCGCAGCTCGCTCAGGCTCGGCGCCGACGACGTGAAGGTCATGGCGCGCAAGCCGCGCGGCTTCTTCAAGGCCTCCGACTGGGAGCTCGAGGACGCCGAGTCGGAGAACGTCGAGATCGTCGTGAACCACTCGCCGAAGGCTTTCGTCGTCGAGCACGGCAGGCTGACCGGCATGCTGTTCGAGCTGATGGAGTACGAGCTCGACGAGCGCGGCCGGATCACCGGCCAGCGCGTCACCGGCGAGCAAGTCTATCCCTGCGACGACGTGGTGCTGGCGATCGGCCAGGACAATGCCTTCCCATGGATCGAGCGCGATCTCGGCATCGAGTTCGGCCAGTGGGAGGTCCCGGTGGTCGACGAGAAGACGCACGCCTCGACCCGCCCCGGCGTATTCTTCGGCGGCGACGCGGCCTTCGGGCCGAAGAACATCATCTGGGCGGTGGCGCATGGCCACGAGGCGGCGACCTCCATCCACCTGCACTGCGAGGGACGCGAGCTCGCCTCCCGCCGGCCGCACCAGCTGCGCATGGAGCCGCGCAAGATGGGCCTGCACGAGTGGGCCTACAACAACGACTTCGATCCGCGCGAGCGCCGCCTCGTGCCGCACGTGTCGCTGACCGAGCGTTTCAAGCGCCTGGACATCGAGGTCGAGCTCGGCTTCACGGCCGAGGAGGCGGCGCAGGAGGTGGAGCGCTGCCTGAACTGCGACGTGCAGACGGTGTTCACCGACAAGCTGTGCATCGAGTGCGACGCCTGCATCGACATCTGCCCGGTGGACTGCCTCGCGATCCTGCCGCCGGCGGACGAGCAGACGCTGCGCCAAGGCATCAAGAACCCGGCCACCAACCTCGAGCAACCCTTCTTCGTGTCCGGGCCGCTGAAGCACACGGCGCGGGTCATGGTGAAGGACGAGAACATCTGCGTGCATTGCGGCCTGTGTGCCGAGCGTTGCCCCACCGCGGCCTGGGACATGCAGAAGAGCCGGGTGCTGCTTCCCTACGCGACCGACGAGGTGCCGGAATGGCCGGAAAAAGAACGCCGGAGCGCGTGAACGACTTCACGCTCAAGCTCGCCAACGTCAACGGCACGGGCTCCGCGAGCGCCAACGGCCTGCTGATGAAGAGCTTTTTCAGGATGGGCATCCCGGTGTCGGGGAAGAACTACTTCCCGTCGAACATCCAGGGGCTGCCCACCTGGTACGAGATCCGCGTCAGTCGCGACGGCTACCGGGCACGCTCGGGCACGGTCGACCTGATGGTGGCGATGAATGCGCAGACCTACGCCCAGGACCTCGCCGACGTCAGCCCCGGCGGTTACCTGCTGTACGACTCGACCTGGCCGCGTAGCCACGTGCTGGCGCGCGAGGACATCACGGTGCTGGGCGCGCCGTTCGCGCAGTTGTGCAACGAGACCTTCGACGGCGTGCGCACGCGCATCCTGATGAAGAACATGGTCTACGTCGGCACGCTCGCGGCGCTGCTCGACATCGACATGGCGGTCATCGAGCAGCTCGCCAAGGACAACTTCGGCAAGAAGCCCGGGCTGGTCGAGGCCAACATGCAGGCCATCCGGCTCGGCTGGGATTACGCCAAGGCCAACTTCGAGTGCCCGCTGCCGTTCCGGGTCGAGACCATGGACGCCACCGGCGGCATGGTGATGATGGACGGCAACACCACGGCCGGGCTCGGCTGCGTCTATGCCGGCGCGACGGTCGGCGCGTGGTACCCGATCACGCCCTCGACCTCGCTGATGGACGCCTTCCGCTCTTTCTGCGCCCGCTTCCGCGCCGACCCGGAAAGCCTCGAGCGGCGCTACTGCGTGGTGCAGGCGGAGGACGAGCTCGCCGCGATCGGCATGGTGCTCGGTGCCAGCTGGGCGGGGGCGCGCGCCTTCACGCCGACCAGCGGGCCGGGTGTCTCGCTGATGTCGGAGTTCATCGGCTACGGCTATTTCACGGAGATCCCGGCGGTGATCTTCGACGTGCAGCGCGTCGGCCCTTCGACCGGGCTGCCGACGCGCACCCAGCAGGGCGACATCACGCTCGCGGCTTATGCCTCGCACGGCGACACGCGCCACCCGGTGCTGTTCCCGGCCGACCCCACCGAGTGCTTCGACATGGCAGTGCAGTCCTTCGACCTGGCCGAGCGGCTGCAGACCCCGGTGTTCGTGCTGTCGGACCTGGACATCGGCATGAACGACTGGATGTGCCGCGCACCGACCTGGGACGACAGCTATTTGCCCGACCGCGGCAAGGTGCTGTCGGCCGCCGAGCTGGAGCGCATCGGCAAGTTCCGGCGCTATGCCGACACCGACGGCGACGGCATCCCCTGGCGCAGCCTCCCGGGCGTGCACCCGAAGGGCGCCTATTTCACGCGCGGCTCGGGCCACAGCGAGGCGGCCGGTTACACCGAGGATGCGGGCGAGTACGAGCGCCTCATGGAGCGCCTGAAGCGCAAGTTTGCGACCGCGGCCGCGCTCATGCCGGCGCCGGTGCTGCAGCGCGCCGACAAGAAGACCCAGCTCGGCCTGATCTCGATCGGCAGCTGCGACGACGCCGTGACGGAGGCGCGCGAGCGCCTCAAGGCCGAGGGCATCCGCAGCGACTACCTGCGCATCCGTGCCTTCCCGTTCAACGATGACGTGCAGGCGTTCCTGGACGAGCACGAGCGCATCTTCATCATCGAGCAGAATCGTGACGGCCAGCTGCGCGCGCTGCTGACCAACGAGTGCAGCGTCGACGGGCGCCGGCTCGAGTCCATTCTTCATTACGACGGTCTGCCGATGGCGGCGGGCCCGCTGGTCGCGGCGGTGCGCGAGCGACTCAAGCAGGGGGCCGCGGCATGACCTACATCGCCAAGCCGAAAGTCGAGTACGCGGGGCTGACGCACAACGCGCTCGGCCTCACCCGGCGCGACTACGAGGGCGCCCTGTCGACGCTGTGCGCCGGCTGCGGCCACGATTCCGTCACGGCCGCAATCGTGCAGGCCTGCTGGGAGCTGTCGCTGCCACCGCACCGGATGGTGAAGCTCTCCGGTATCGGCTGCTCGTCGAAGACCCCGGCCTATTTCGTCAGCCAAGCGCACGGCATCAACACCGTGCACGGCCGGATGCCCTCGGTCGCGACCGGCGCGGCGGCGGCGAACCGCAACCTGCGCTACCTCGGCGTGTCCGGCGACGGCGATTCGCTGTCGATCGGTCTCGGCCAGTTCTGTCACGCCATGCGCCGCAACGTGCGCATGCTCTACATCATCGAGAACAACGGCGTCTACGGCCTGACCAAGGGCCAGTTCTCGGCCTCGGCGGACATCGGCAGCAAGGCCAAGAAAGGCGAGATCAACCTGCAGCCGCCGATCGACCCGGTGCTGACGGCGCTGGCGGCCGGCGCGACCTTCGTGGCGCGCAGCTTCTCCGGCGACAAGGCGCAGCTCGTGCCGCTGATCAAGGCCGGCCTGGCGCACGAGGGCTTTGCGTTGATCGACGTGCTGTCGCCCTGCGTGACCTTCAACGACCACGAGGACTCGACCAAGAGCTATGCCTTCACGCGGCAGTTCTATCACCCGGCAGTGCACACCGACTTCGTGCCGCCGGCCGAGGAGATCCGCGCCGGCTACGAGCAGGGCGACGCCATGGAGGTGGAGCTGCATGACGGCAGCCACCTGGCGCTGCGCAAGGTCGAGACCGAGTACGACCCGACGAATCGCGACGCGGCATTCGTGAAGATCCACGAGCGTATGCAGGCCGGTGAATGGCTGACCGGGCTGCTGTACGTCGAGACGGGGCGCGAGGACATGCATGGCTTGAACAAGACCGTCGCTGAGCCGCTCGCCACGCTGCCGTTCGATTCATTGTGCCCCGGTGCGGCGACGCTGGAGCGGACTTTGGGTCGGTATCGATAGTCCCGTCCTGCTGAGTTGTCCCGCGGAGTTTTCCCGCAGAGACGCAGAGGCGCAGAGAGGAAACCAACAAACTCTTTTTCTCTGCGTCTCTGCGTCTCCGCGTCTCCGTGGGAAATCGGCCGTCTCGGCTGGAGATCCATCTTTCCGTCCCGAGATTGCCGCTCGCCGCCCGGCCGTGCTAGAAGTGACCCGCCCCGGGCGAGCCGCCCGACGACCGCAGAGCCCCAATGCCGCCGCCGCCCGATCCCCATGGCATCGCCATCATGCTGCT
>CAYWYS010000034.1:0-35300 GCA_964462675.1 uncultured Thioalkalivibrio sp. | reverse complement strand
GCGCGATTTCTTCCTGCACCTTGAAGATGTCCAGCAGCTGGCGGTCGTAGGTCTCGGCCCACAGGTGGGTGTCAGTCGCGGGGTCGATCAGCTGCGCAGTGACCCGCACCTGGTTGCCGACGCGGCGCACGCTGCCCTCGACGACGTGGCGCACGCCGAGCGTCGCGGCGATCTCGGGCAGCGTCATGCGCGTGCCCTTGAGGGCGACGACCGAGGTGCGCGAGATGACTTTCAGGCCCTCGACCTTGGCGAGCTCGCGGATGATCTCCTCAGTGACACCCTCGCTGAAGTAGTCGTTCTCTGCGCCGCCGCCGAAGTTGTCGAAGGGCAGCACCGCCACGGAGGCGCCATAGTCCGCGCGGCCGGCCTCGCGCGCCGGCGCCGGCTCGCCGCTGTCGACCAGCCAGACGGCGCCGCCGGCGACGGCGAGCAAGGTCGCGAGGATCAGCAACTCGGCCGCGGTGACGCGCTGCTGGCCGCGTTCGCCGTGGTACCAGGCGAGCACCAGCGCCGCAAGGAAGCCGGTGACCAGCAAGATCGTCAGGCCGCGCAGCATGGCGTCGGAGATGCCGAAGGGCACCGCCAGCACGTCCGCGACCTGCAGCAGCAGCCAGGCGCCGGCCAGGTAGGCGAGGCTCCACTGCACGAGCTTGCGCTCCCGCAGGCGCTGCCAGAGAGCGCTCATCCCGAGTCTGGGCTGATGCCGCCTTCCTGAGCGAGCAGGTCCGCGACCCGGTGCTCGATGGTCTCGAGGTCCGGCACCAGCGGCGTCTCGTTGACGACGCGCACGCGGCACAGCACCGGCGCGTCGGCCGCCTCGGGCCCGTTCGGGTCGAGCTGCAGCACGTCCTCGGTGACGCGCACCAGCTGCGGCAGCCCCTGGCACAACAGCGCGAGCCCGCCGCGGCCCAGCCGGCCGGTGATGCTGCGCAGGATCACGGCGCGGCTGCGCCCGCCGATCTCCGGCACCGGGTCGCCGCAGGCAGCTTCGAAGGACACCAGCGGCACGACGCGATCGGTCCAGGCGACGTCGCCGAGCAGCCAGTCGGGCTCGTGCTCGCGCAGCCTGAAGCGGCCGAGGCCGATGACCTCGGCGACGCAGGCGCGCGGCACGATCAGGCGCCGGCCGACCAGCGGGATCAGCAAGGCGTGCAGCAGGTTCTGGTCGTCACTCATCGTCCTGGTTCCCGGCGCGCGGCCGCACGAGGCCGCTGATCGCGTTGAGCAGGTCGCTTTCCTGGTAGGGCTTGCCGAGGTAGCTGTCGACGCCGATCTCCATGGCGCGCTTGCGGTGCTTGTCGCCGACGCGCGAGGTGATCATGACGATCGGGATGTGCCTGAGGCGCGGATCGTTGCGCACGTGGCTGGCGACCTCGTAGCCGTCCATGCGCGGCATCTCGATGTCCAGCAGCATGATGTCCGGCACCTGCTCCTGCAGCAGCGAGACCGCGTCGACGCCGTCCTTCGCGGTGACGACGCGCATGCCGTTGCGCTCCAGCAGGCGCTCGGTGACGCGCCGCACGGTGATGGAATCATCGACCACCATGACGAAAGTGCGCTCGTCTTCCTTCGGCGCCATCGGGCTCGGCGGCGGCGCATCGGGCGCGCGGGCGCGGGCGCGGATCAGCGCGGCGATGTCGAGGATCAGCACGATCTTGCCGTCGCCCAGCACGGTGGCGCCGGCGATGCCGCGGATGCCGGTCAGCTGCGGGCCGAGCGGCTTCACGACGATCTCGCGCGCGCCGAGCATCTCGTCGGTCAGCAACGCGGTCGGCCGGTCGCCGGCGCGCACCAGGATCGCGGCCACCGAACCGGTGTCCGGCGGCGGCGAGGCATAGCCGTCGACGAGCGCGCCGATGTGCTCGAAGGCGTACTCGTCGTCGCCGTAACGGAACGGCAGCGGCTGCGGGCCGAGGTAGCGTTGCAGCTCGCCGACCGGCACGCGCACCACGCCCTCGACGGCCGGCAGCGGCAGCGCGTACCACTCGTCGCCGGCGCGCAGTACCAGCGCCTGGGTGATCGCGCGCGTGAACGGCAGGCGGATCTCGAAGGTGGCGCCCTTGCCGGGCTCGCTGCGCACCTCGAGGGCGCCGCCGAGCTGGCGCACTTCGCTGGCGACGACGTCGGTGCCGACGCCGCGGCCCGCGGCCTGGGTCAGCTTCTGGGCGGTGCTGAAGCCGGGCCGCAGGATCATCTGCGCGGCGGCCGCCGCGTCGAGCTCCTCGACGCGCTGGATGATGCCGAGCGACAGCGCCTTGCGCCGGATCGCCTCGAGATCGAGGCCGGCGCCGTCGTCGCTGACCTCGACCACGACCTCTGCGCCCTCGCGGCGCACGCCGACCGTGACGCTGCCGGTCTCGGGCTTGCCGGCGGCGGTGCGCCGCTCGGGCGGCTCGATGCCGTGAATGACGGCGTTGCGCAACAGGTGCTCGAGCGGCGCGAGCATGCGGTCCATGATCTGGCGATCGAGCTCGGCCGTGCCGCCGACGACCTGCAGCTCGGCGCGGCGGCCGTACTCGGACGCGACCTGGCGGACCAGCCGCGAGAGGCGCTGCGCGTGGCGGTTGAACGGCACGAGGCGCGTGCGCATCAGGCCGTCCTGCAACTCGCTGACGGCGCGCGACTGCTGCACGATCAGGCTCTCGGCGTCCCGCACCCGCTCGCCGATCATCTGCTGGATGCTGCCGACGTCGCTGGCGGTCTCGGCCAGCGCGCGCGACAGCTGCTGGATCATCGAGTAGCGGTCGAGCTCGAGCGGGTCGAAATCGCCGCGCGCGTCCATGTCGCCCTGGTGGCGATGAATGATCTGCGTCTCGGTCTCGATCTCCATCTTGCGCAGCTGGTCGCGCAAGCGCACGACGGTGGCCGACAGCTCCTCGAGGTTGAACTGCACCGAGCCGAGCTGTTCCTCGAGCCGCGAGCGGTAGATGCCGACTTCGCCGGCGCTGTTCAGCAGCTTCTCGAGCAGCTCGGCGTCGACGCGCGCGAGTTCCTGGCGCGGCATCGGGGCCGCGGCGGCGGCCGGCGCCGGCGCGGGTGCTGGCTCGGGCTCGGGCGTCGGCTCCCCCGGCCACGGCGGCAGTGGCGGTGACGGGAAGACGATCAGCGGCGCAGGGTACTCGGCCGGCGGAATGTAGACCGGCGGCTCTTCGACGACCGGCTCCTCGACAACTGGTTCCTCGACGATCGGTGGCTCTTCCACCGGCGGCTCTTCGACGGCCGGCGGCTGTTCCTCGACCGGCGCGGCCGGCTCGGGCTCGGGCTCGGGCTCGACGGGTTCGACGGGCTCGAACTGCTCGACGAACTCCTCGCCGGCAAGCGCGGCGGCCAGGCGCTCCTGCAGGCCGGCCGGGATCTCCGGCATGCGGCCGCCGGCGGCGACGTCGCGCATCGCGTGCAGTGCGTCGAGGCATTGCTGCACGACGTCGATCAGGCCGGGCGCAGTGATGCGGCGGCCGTCGGCCAGCGCCTCGAACAGGTTCTCGAGGTCGTGGCTGAGGTCGCCGATCGAGCGCACGCCGGCGAGGCGCGCGCTGCCCTTGATCGTGTGCAGGTGGCGCTGCAGGGCGCGCAAGGGTTCCTCGCTCGCCGGGCGCGCGCGCCACGAGGCCATCGCGCCCTCGGCCTCTTCGAACAGCTCGGTGGCTTCCTCGCAGAACAGCGCGAGGATCTCCGGGTCGAACTCCTCTTCCGGCTGCAGCTCGGTTGCCGCGCCGGCCTCGGCGCGCAACTGGTAGTCCTCGTGCAGCGCGCGAATCTCGCCGGCGAGCGCGTGATCGGGCGCGCCAGGGTCTTTGCCCTCCCGCAGCGCATCGACGACCGCGGCGATCACTTCGACCGCGCGGCGCACCAGCCCGAGGCCGGCCTCCGGCAGGCCGACGCGATCGTCGTGCAGGCGGCGCAGGTACTCGTTCAGCGGCCGCGCGACGACGACGGCCGGCGCAACGTCGGCCATGTTGGCGCTGCCGGCGAGGGTGTGCGAGGCGCGGTGCGCCGCCTCGGTCACGGCATACGGCGCCGTGCGCAGCGCGCAACCCTCGAGGAACTCGCTCAGGTCGGCAAGGTGGCCGCTGGCCTCGCGCGTGAAGATGTCGCGCAGCACCGGGTCCATCTCCGGCGGCGCCGGCGGCGGCGGCTCGGGCGCGGGCTCGGGCGGCGGCGCGGGCGGCAGCTCCGGCGCGGCGGGCGGCGTCGGCGCGGCCACTTCGGCCGGCGGTTCCGGGGCGGCGGCGCGGCCTTCCAGCAGCGCGTCGAGCGTGTCGGCGGCGTCGAAGCGGTTGTCGGCGAAGGCGTTGCCCTGGACGATCCAGGCCTGCACGTCGGCCTCCGGCGCGCGGCCGGTCTCGAGCTGCTCGATCAGCATCGGCACGATGCCGACGGCACGCTCGAGGAACTGCACCAGCGGCTCGGTGCGCTCGACGCGCTTCTCGAGCATGGCGTTCATCAGGCGCTCGATCGACCAGGCGTACTCGCCGATCAGCTTGGCGCCGACCATCCGGCCGCTGCCCTTCAGCGTGTGGAACGCGCGCCGCACGGTGCCGAGCTCGCCGGTGTCGGAATCCGAGACCCAGCGCGGGAAGTGCATGCGGATCGACTCGTCGAGCTCGCGCGCCTCTTCGATGAACAGCTCGAGCAGCTCGGGGTCGGGCCGCTCGTCGCCCTCGTAGACCGGCGCCTCGGGCCGCGCCGGCGGCGCGGGCCGGGCCGGCGGCGGCGCTGCGGGCGGGGCCGCTGCCGGCGGCGCAAGCGGCGCGGCGGTCTCGCCGAGCGTCACGGTGTCGCCCGGCGGCGTCTCGACGGGCGCGTACTCGCGCATCGGGGTCTCGAGGAACGGCAGCGCATCGAGGCAGGCCTCGGCATTCTCGAGCATGAAGACCGGATCCTTGCGGCCGGCGCGGATGGTCTCCATGAAGTACTCGAGGCTGACGATCGCGTCGGCCAGCCGGTCGAGCGCGTCGCGGCGCATATCCTCGGCGCCGGGCTCGATCATGCGGCGCACGTAGGCCGTGATGCGCTCGACGACGGTGACGGCGCGCGGGTGCTCGAGGATCAGCAGCGCGGCCGTGACGGCCTTCAGCAGTCCCGGCACCGCGTCGGCGAGCTGCGGGTCGATCGGGCCGCCGAGGCGTTCGCTGATCGCATCGCGCACCCGCGCCATGTTGAACAGGCACTCGCGCAGCAAGGCGCCGGTGACGTTGGCCAGCTCGGTCTCGCCGGTATCGGCGGGCTGCTGCCGCGGCACATCGGCCTCGTCGACGACCAGCCGCACCAGTCGCTCCTCGAGCTGGTCCTCGACGCGCAGCAGCGCAGCAGCGACCGACAGCAGGTCTTCCTCGGCGCCCGCGTGCTCCTTGCCGAGCAGCGTGCGCAGCCGGTTGGCCTCCAGCTGCACCTCGTCGCGCACGTCGCCGAGGCCGAGCACGCCGAGCGTGTCGCCGATCTTGCCGAGCATCTCGAGCTGGGTGTCGAGGCCCTCGGCCGGCACCTTGCCACTGCGCGCATACAAGTCGAGCGCGTCCTTGACCTTGCCGAGGTCTTCGCGGATCGCGTTGGCGACGGTGTGCATCAGCGCGACGCTCGGCCCGCCAAGGCTGTCGCGCGCCTCGGCGAGATCGGCCTGGTCGGGCAGCAGGTCGCCGAGGCTGAAGGTGTTGCGGATCGCGTTGACGCGGCTGCCGCGCGTCGATGAGCGCGCCACGTAGAACAGCAGGCTGTTCAGCAGCTCGACCGGCGGCGCGGCGCCGAGGCCGGCCTCGCCCTCGTCGACGATGCGGCGGATCTGCCGGTCGACCTGGCCGAGCAGGCGCTTGATTGCCGCGCTGGCCGGCAGGCCGCCCTGGCGCAGCGCCTCGACGACCCCGCCGAGCACCCACCACAGCTGGTACACGGAAGTCTCGGCGGCGGCGCCCTCGAAGGCGTTGGCAACGTCGGCGATGACCGCCAGGCTGCTGTCGGGCCGCTCGCCGCGGATCCAGGACAGCAGCGCCGCCTGGTAGCGCGGCCGCAGCTTCTTCGCCAGCACGGCGATGTCCTCGCCGGAGGGCCGCGGCCGGGCACCGCGCGCCAGCAGCTGGCGGTCGGACGGCAGGTTCAGCAGCAGCAGCGTGTTCTCGGACAGCAGCGCCGTGCCCCGCGCGGCGCGCAGGTCGTTCAGCAGCGGCAGCAGCACCAGCGGGATGTCGCGCCCGCCGGTGACGACGCGGTCCAGGTAAGGCGGCAGCTGCACGATGGCGCGCGACAGCGCGTCGAGGCCCTCGTCGAGCGACTCGCCGGAGCCGGCGTTGAGGTGCAGGTGCAGCGCGAGCTGCTCCATTTCGTCGGCCAGCAGCGACGCACCGTAGACCTCGGCGATGCGCAGCGCGCCGTGCGCCTGGTGCAGCAGCTCGGCGCAGCGCTGGATCGCCTCCGGCGAGTGCGGCGGCTCGGCGAATTCCTCCAGCGCGATGCGCGCATCACGCAGCGTGCCGGCGAGTTCGCCGGTCACCCACAGGAGCTGCTGGGACACCTGCGAAATCACCGCGGCGGCGGCTCCGGCAGCCTGAACCCGGCGACCGAGTTGCGCAGCTGCGTGGCCAGGTCGGCCAGCTTGCCGATCGAGTGCGAGGTCGCGCCGGTGGCGTCGGCGGTCTGCTCGCTGACCTCGCGCAGCACGTTCATGTTGCGCGTGATGTCGCCGGCGGCGATCGCCTGGTCGCGCGCCGAGCGCGAGATGTTCTGCACGAGATTGGCGATCTGGTTGGAGACGCTCTCGATCTCGTCGAGCGCGGCGCCCGCATTCTCGGCGAGCAAGGCGCCGCCGACGACGTCGGTGGTGCTGCGCTCCATCGAGATCACCGCCTCGTTGGTGTCGGACTGGATCGTCTTGACCAGCACCTCGATCTGGCGCGTGGCGTTCGCAGCCCGCTCGGACAGGCGCTGCACCTCGTCGGCCACGACCGCGAAGCCGCGGCCCGCCTCGCCGGCCATCGAGGCCTGGATCGAGGCGTTCAGCGCGAGGATGTTGGTCTGCTCGGCGATGTCGTTGATCAGCTCGACGATGTTGCCGATTTCCTGCGAGCTCTCGCCGAGGCGCTTGATGCGCTTGGAGGTGTCCTGGATCGTCTCGCGGATCGTGTTCATGCCCTCGATCGTGCGGCGCACCGCGGCGCCGCCCTTGTGGGCGACGTCGACCGAGTGGCGCGCGACGTCGGCGGCGCGCTCGGCGTCGCCGGACACCGCCTCGATCGAGGCCGCCATGCGCGCGATCGACTCGGTCGCGTCGCCGGCCTGCCGCAGCTGGGTGTCGCTGGCCTCGCTCATGTGCGTCGAGGTGGCCTGGGTCTGCTTGGCGGCAGCGTCGAGCTTGATCGAGCTCTGGTTGATCGTCGTGACCAGGCCGCGCAGCGCCTCGATCGCGTAATTGATGGAGTCGGCGATCGCGCCGGTGATGTCCTCGGTGACGGTCGCCTGCACCGTCAGGTCGCCGTCGGCGAGGCTGCCGAGCTCGTCGAGCAGCCTGAGGATCGCCTGCTGGTTGCGCTCGTTCTGCCGGGCATGCTCGACCGCCCGTTCCCGCGCTTCCTCGCCGCGCCACAGCGACACCACCAGCACCAGCGACAGCACCAGCGCGACCAGCGCCAGCCACAGGGGCACGGCGGCCGCGGAGGCCAGCCCGGCGTCCGGCGGCAGCCCGCGCCACAGCATCAGCGTGGCGACGAAGACGACCAGGATCAGGATGACCCCCAGCACCGGCAACAGGGCGACGCCCCTCGAGTTCTGTCTCATAGGTGATTCCATTGCGGCATGGTTTGCGGGCGACGCTCAGCCATCTTCGGCGGCCCGCAGGAATGATGGGCTCTCGGCCAGCGCCGCGAGGCTGAAGACCGGCAGCAGCGCGTCGGGCGGGCCGAAGGCGCCGGCCAGGTAACGCGCGCAGCGCAGCGTCGCCTCGTCCGGCGCCTCGCCGCGCGCCGCTTCCGGGAAACGCCGGAAACCGAGGATCTCGTCGACCAGCAGGCCGGCACCCAGCTCGCGGTGGTTGATGACCAGGATGCGACTGTCGCGGCCGAGGCGCGTCGCGGCGCCGCCGAGGTAGGCCTTCAGGTCGATGACTGTCAACAGCTGGCCGCGGATGCTGGTCAGCCCGGCGACCCAGGACCGGGCGCCCGGCACCCGCGCCAGCGCGGCCGGGCAGGCCGTGATCTCGCGCACCTCGTCGCGCGGCGCGAGGAAGCGATCGTCGCCGAGCCGGAACGCGATGCCGACCCATTCGCGCGCGGCGGGCGCCTCGCCCTGCTCGCCGGCCGTGTTCCAGGCGCGCCGCTCCATTTCGCGCAACAGCGCGAAGGGGCGGTCGCGGAGCTGCGCGAGGGCCGCTTCAGCCATGGCCGCCCAATGCGCCGCGGACCTTCTCGACCAGCTGCGCTTCCGTGACCGGCTTGACGAGGTAATCGACGGCGCCCTGGCGCATGCCCCAGATCTTGTCGGTCTCGAGGCCCTTGGTCGTGACCATGATGACCGGGATCGAGGCCGTGTCCGGATCGCGGCCGAGCTCGCGCGTCGCCTGGAAGCCGTTCATGCCCGGCATGACGACGTCCATCAGCACCAGGTCCGGCTTCAGCGCGCGCGCCTTGTCGATGCCCTCGCGGCCGTCCGCGGCCGTGTCGGTCGTGAAACCGTGCTTCTGCAGGTAGCCGCTGAGCACGTGCAGCTCGGTCGGGGAATCATCGACGATCAGTACCAGGGCCATGCGTTCTCCTCCGGCCGCGCGTCCGCGCGGTCAGGCCTTGACGTGCGTCTCGATGGCGGACAGCAACTCGTCGCGGGTGAACGGCTTGGTCAGGTACTGCTCCGAGCCCACGATCCTGCCGCGCGCCCGGTCGAACAGGCCGTCCTTGCTCGACAGCATGATGACCGGCGTCGACTTGAACACCTTGTTGTGCTTGATCAGCGCACAGGTCTGGTAGCCGTCCAGCCGGGGCATCATGATATCCACGAAAATGATGTCCGGGTGGTGGTCGGCGACCTTGGACAGCGCGTCGAAGCCGTCAACCGCCGTGTAGACCTCGCAGCCTTCCTTGCTGAGCAAGGTCTCGGCGGTCCGACGGATCGTCTTGCTGTCGTCCACGACGAGGACCTTGAGTCCGTTCATGCTGCGCGACTCGCTGCCATCCACCATCGCTCTCCACTTGAAGTCCGCCACGCACGGGCTTGTTTTGACTCCGGACACTGCCCCGGCGTTTTAACATATCGGGGCGGTAGCCGCCATGCGCCGCATCCCCAAACGCTTGATATAGTGGGCGCCCCGCACCCGCCCCGTGGAGCCTGACCTTGAGCGAACCCCGCATCCGCCTCGGCGTCGTCATGGACCCGATCGACCGCATCAAGCCGGCCAAGGACACGACCCTGGCGATGCTGCTCGAGGCGCAGCGGCGCGGCTATGCGCTGGAGTACATGACCCAGGCCGACCTGTGGGTGCTGGAGGGCCGTCTCGGCGCCCGGATGCGCACGCTCGAAGTGCGCGACGACCCGGCGTGCTGGTTCGCGCTCGGCCCGGTGCGCGAGGCGGACCCGGGCGGGCTCGACGTGCTCCTGATGCGCAAGGATCCGCCCTTCGACATGGAGTACATCTACACGACCTTCCTGCTGGAGCGGGCCGAGGAAGCCGGCGTGCTGGTCGTCAACAAGCCGGCCGCGTTGCGCGACGTCAACGAGAAGGCCTACACGATGTGGTTCCCGGAGTTCACGCCGCCGACCATGATCACGCGCTCGATGCAGGACATGCGCAGCTTCGTGGCGCGCCACGGCGCGGCGGTCGTCAAGCCGCTCGACGGCATGGGCGGGCGCTCGATCTTCGTGCTCCGCGACGGCGACCCGAACGCCGGCGTGATCCTCGAGACGATCACCGACCACGACCGGCGCTTCGCGATGATCCAGCGCTACGTGCCGGAGATCGTCGCGGGCGGCGACCGGCGCATCATCGTCGTCGACGGCGAGCCCTTCGGCCACGTGCTGGCGCGCATCCCCGCCGCCGGCGAGAACCGCGGCAACCTCGCGGCCGGCGCGCGCGGCGAGGGCCGCGACCTGACGGCGCGCGAGCGCGAGATCTGCGCGCGCGTCGGGCCGGTGCTGCGCGACAAGGGCATCCTGTTCGCCGGGCTCGACGTCATCGGCGGCCAGCTGACCGAGATCAACGTGACCAGCCCGACCGGCGTGCGCGAGCTCGACAAGCTCTACGGCGCCAACATCTGCAGCGGCCTGTTCGACGCCATCGAGCGCCGCCTGGAGCGCGCATGATGCCCGCCGGCCTGGCACGGCGCGGCTGGCTGCTGTTCGCCGTCGCGGTGCTGTCGCTCGCCGGCTGCGGCCGGCCGGCCGCCGACGAGGAGACGCGGCATCGCTTCACTGCGATGGGCACGCTCGTCGACGTCACGATCTGGGCCATGCCGCCCGCCGAGGCCGCGGCCGCCGCGCGCGAGGTCGAGGCGCTGTTCCATGCCCAGCATCGCGCCTGGGACCCGTGGGGCGACGGCGAGCTCGGCCGGCTGAACCGCGCGCTGGCCGCCGGCGAGAGTTTCACGCCGGAGGCCGACCTCGCGGCGCTGCTGGCCGAGGCCGCCGCGCTGACGCGCGCCAGCGGCGGGCTGTTCGACCCGGCCATCGGCACCCTGGTCCGGCTGTGGGGCTTCTCGCGCGACGAGCTGCAGCCCGACCGGCCGCCACCGGCCGAGGCGATCGCCGCGAAACTGGCCGAGGCCGCGCCGCTGCCCGGCCTGCTCGGGAAGGACGGGCAGGTCAGCGGGCCGGCCGGGGTGCAGATCGATCTCGGCGGCTTCCTCAAGGGCGTGGCCGTCGATCGCGGCATCGAGCTGTTGCGCGCGCACGGCGCCGAGCACGCGATCGTCAACGCCGGCGGCGACCTGCGCGCCATCGGCCGGCGCGGCGAGCGGGCCTGGCGCATCGGCATCCGCGCGCCGCGCGCGCCGACAGTGCTCGCGGCGCTGGAGGTCGAGCACGACGAGGCCGTGTTCACCTCGGGCGACTACGAGCGCTACTTCGACTACCAGGGCCGCCATTACCACCACATCCTCGACCCGCGCAGCGGCTACCCGACCGTGGGCATTTCCTCGGTGACCGTCGTGCACCGCGAGGCCGGCCGCGCCGACGCCGCCGCGACCGCGCTGCTGGTGGCCGGCCCGGAGGAATGGCCGGCGATGGCCGCCGCGCTCGGTATCGACACCGTCATGGTCGTGCTCGACGACGGCCGCATCGAGCTGACCGAGCAGATGCGCCCGCGCGCATGGTTCACCGACCCGGACAGCGGGCGGCAGGCGCGCGTGCGGAGCCTGCCGTGAGCATCGTGCGCCCGGCCGACGCGATCGTCGTGGCGCTCGCGGCGCTGCTGGTCGGCGCGGCCTGGGCGACGCTGTGGGGCAATGGCGGCCCGGCGGAGTTCGCCCGCATCACCGCGCCCGGCGTGCCGGACCGCGAGCTCGCGCTGGCCGAGGACGCCAGCTTCGAGGTGCGCGGCCGCATCGGCGCGAGCCGGCTCGAGATCCGCGACCGCCAGGTGCGCTTCGTCGACTCGCCCTGCGTCGGGCGCTACTGCGTGCATGCCGGCTGGCTGTCGCGCAGCGGCCAGGTGGCGGCCTGCCTGCCGAACGGCATCGTCATCGAGGTCGCGGGCAGCGACCGGGAGTTCGATGCACTCACCTTCTGAAGCGCTGCGCCGGGACGACCGGCTGATCGCCGGCTTCGCGGCGCTGGCGATCGCGATCCACATCCTCGAGGCGGCGTTCCCGAGCCCGCTGCCGGGCGTCAAGCCCGGGCTCGCCAATGTCGTCACGGTCGTCGTGCTGCTGCGCTACGGCTGGTACACGGCCGCCTGGGTCGCGGCGCTGCGGGTGCTGGCCGGCAGCCTGCTGGTCGGCACCTTCCTGAGCCCGACCTTCATCATGAGCGCCAGCGGCGCGCTGGCCGCGCTGGCCGCGCTGTGGCTGGCGCAGCAGCTGGCCGGACGCTGGCTCGGCGCGCTCGGCTACAGCGTCTGCGCGGCGCTGGCGCACATGGGCACGCAGCTGCTGGTGGCCTGGCAGCTGTTCATCCCGCACCCCGCCTTGCTGAAGCTCGCGCCCTTTTTGCTGACCGCGGCGCTGGTGTTCGGTATCGTGAGCGGCGTGATTGCCGCAATCGTGCTGACCAAGCTCGACGCCGAGCCGGCAGCGGCGCGCCCGTGAGCGGCCTCGCAGGCAGCGCCGGCGACCGGCTGGCCTGGGCCATGTTCATGGCCGCGGCCGCGCACGGCATGCTGATCCTCGGCATCGGCTTCACGCCGCCTCCGCCGGCCGGGCCGGAGGAGGTCCCGACGCTCGAAGTCACGCTGCTCGACAACCCGATTCCGGGCCAGCCGGCGCCGGAGGACGCGCGCTACCTCGCGCAGGCGAGCCAGGAAGGCGCCGGCAACGTCGACGAGGAGGTGCGCCCGGAGTTCTTCGATCGGCCGCCGGCCCCGGAAGAACTGGACGTGCCGCCGGTGCTGCCCGACACGCCCGCGCAGGAGTTCGTTTCATCTTGGGCCTCGGCGCTGCAGGCGGCGATCGCGCCGCTGGAGCAGCCGCCCGAGCCGCCCGCCGAGCTCGCGCCGGACGGCGGCCTCACCCAGGTCACCGCGGACAGCGAGCGCGAGTACTTCGTCTCGGTGAAGACGCGCGAGAGCGTGTTCGCGGAATACCTGGCGGGCTGGAAGGCGCGCATGGAGCGGCTCGGCACGCTGAACTTCCCGGTCGTCGCCGCGCACCGGCGCAGCGGCAACCCGGTGCTCGAGGTCGCCGTGGCGGCCGACGGCAACCTGAAAGAGGTGCGCGTCACGCGCTCGTCCGGCGACAGCGCGCTCGACCAGGCGGCCGTCGACCTGGTGCGGCTCGCGAGCCCCTACGACCCGTTCCCGGCCACCGTACGCGCGCAATTCGACGTGCTGCGCTTCGCCTACGAATGGCGCTTCATCGACGGCGTCGCCGCCGAGGGCACGCTGCGCGCGCGGCCCGACTGAGGGCGGCCCGAACTTGCCGGTGGGCGGGTGCGGGCGGATACTAGTGCCATGAGCGAAGGCCAATACCTGACGGGCCAGTTCCTGATCGCCATGCCGGCGATGGCCGATCCGAACTTCGATCGCACCGTCACCTACGTCTGCGAGCACAACGACGAGGGCGCGCTCGGCATCATCGTCAACCGGCCGACCTCGATGTCCTTCGGCGAGATCCTCGCGCAGATGGACCTGAAGTTCGCCGACCCTGCGCTCGCGGCCCAGCCGGTGCTGCAGGGCGGCCCGGTGCAGCCGGAGCGCGGCTTCGTGATCCATGACGACCCCGGCGCGCAGTTCAGCTCGACGCTGGCGACCCCGGACGGCCTGAAGGTCACGACCTCGCGCGACATCCTCGTCGCGCTGGCCGAGGGCCACGGGCCGGCGCGGGCCGTCATCGCGCTCGGCTATGCGGGCTGGGGCGCCGGCCAGCTCGAGGCCGAGATGGCGAACAACGCCTGGCTGACCGTGCCGGCCTCGCCGGACATCATCTTCTCGGTGCCGTTCGAGCGCCGCTGGGAATCTGCCGCGGCGCTGCTCGGCGTCAGCATCGCGGCGCTGTCCCCCGAGGCGGGCCACGCCTGAGCATGGCGTCCGGCGGGGGCACCCTGCTGGCCTTCGACTACGGTCGGCGCCGCATCGGCGTCGCCGTCGGCAACACCCTGACGCGCAACGCCCAGCCGCTGCTCACGCTGGACGCGACTGACGCCGGGCCCGACTGGGCGCGCATCGCGGCGCTGCTCGAGGAATGGCGGCCGGTCCGGCTGGTGGTCGGCGTCCCGTATAATGACGGCGCGCCGGACGACGGCGTCGCAGCGGCAGCGGCGCGGTTTGCGCGGCGCCTGCACGGCCGCTTCGGCCTGCCGGTCGACACCGTGGACGAGGCGCTGAGCTCCGCCGCGGCGGAGGACCGGCTCAAGGCGGCGCGGCGCGAAGGGCTGCGCGGACCGATCGCAAAGCAGGACATCGACAGCGCGGCCGCGGCCGTGATCCTGCAAGACTGGCTGGACAATCACTCCTGAGGATTCCATGACAACCCAGTTCGACGCGCGGGGCCGGCTCCGCCACCTGATCACGCTGCAGGGCCTGTCGCGCGCGCAGCTGCTCGAGCTGCTGGACCGCGCGGAGCAGTTCCTGACGCCGATGGGCGACTTCCCGGCCGCCAGCCGCGCGCTCGCCGGTCGCACGGTCGCCAACCTGTTCTTCGAGCCGAGCACGCGCACGCGCGCCTCCTTCGAGCTCGCCGCGCGCCGGCTCGGCGCCGAGGTGCTGAGCCTCGACATCAGCACCTCCTCGCGCGCCAAGGGTGAGAGCCTGCTCGACACGATCTACACGCTGCAGGCAATGCAGGTCGACGTGTTCGTGATCCGCGACGCGCAGTCGGGCGTGCCGGCCTTCATCTGCGAGCACGTCGCGCCGCATGTCGCGGTGCTCAACGCCGGCGAGTCGCACCTGAACCACCCGACCCAGGGGCTGCTCGACGTGCTGACGATGCGCCTCCACAAGGGCGCCTTCGAGGACCTCGTCGTGACCATCGCCGGCGACATCCAGCACTCGCGCGTGGCGCGCTCGGCGCACCATGCGCTGATGACGCTGGGCGTCGGCGAGCTGCGCCTGGTCGCACCGCCGGCGCTGGCGCCGGACCCGGCCGAGTTCGCGGGCGCGGTGCTGCTCGACAACATCGAGGCCGGCGTGGCCGGCGCGGACGTCGTCATGTGCCTCAGGATCCAGCGCGAGCGCATGGAGGTCAGCCGCAACCCGGATCCGCAGGACTTCTACCGGGAATTCGGCCTGACGCCGGAGCGGCTCGCGCTGGCGCAGCCGGACGCGATCGTCATGCACCCGGGGCCGATGAACCGCGACGTCGAGATCGCCGGCAGCGTCGCCGACAGCGCGCAGTCGGTGATCGCCGAGCAGGTCACCAACGGCCTGGCCGTGCGCATGGCCGTCATGCAGACCGTCATGGAGACGCTCCATGGCTGAGCCGGCCGACCAGGCCCACCGCGGCACGATCTTCGTCGAGGACGCCGAGCTCATCGACGTCGAGGCCTGGCCGGGCGAGCAGTACATCATGCGGCTCGTCGCGCCGCAGTGCGCCGCGCGGGCCCGCGCCGGCAGCTTCGTGCATGTCAGCTGCGACCCGCTGCTGCCGATGCGCCGGCCGCTGTCGCTGATGCGCGCCGATCCGGGCTCCGGCGTCATCGAGCTGCTGTTCAAGATCGTCGGCGAGGGCCTCGCGCTGCTCGCCAAGCGCCAGCCCGGCGAGCGGGTCAGCATCATGGGCCCGATCGGCCAGCCGTTCGCGCCGTCGTCCGGGCGGCGCCGGCCGCTGCTGATCGGCGGCGGCGTCGGCATCCCGCCGATGGTGTTCCTCGCCGAGGCGCTCGGCCCTGCCGCGCGCGACGGCCTCGTGCTGATGGGCTCGGAGATCCCTTTCCCGTTCGCGCCGGCGGCCTCGCGGATCGCCGTCGCGGGGCTGCCGGCCGGCGTCACGGCGGCGATGCCGCTGATGGAGGCGCTCGGCGTGCCGAGCCGGCTGGCCAGCGGCGCCGGCTTCGACGGCTGTTACCGCGGCTACGTCACCGAGCTCGGCCGCGAGTGGCTGCGCTCGCTCGACGAGGCCGAGCTGCGCCAGGTGGAGATCTTCGCCTGCGGCCCGACGCCGATGCTGAAAGCCGCCGCCGCGCTGGCGCGCGACTTCGGCCTGCCCTGCCAGGTCTCGCTCGAGGAATTCATGGCCTGCGCCGTCGGCGGCTGCGCCGGCTGCGCGGTGCGCATCAACTCGCCGAGCGGGCCGGCGATGAAGCGCGTGTGCGTCGACGGGCCGGTGTTCGACGCAGCAGTCGTCGACTGGGGCTGATGGACCGCGCGCGCTTCCGGCCGCCGGAGCACGAGCTGTCCGAGAAGTTCATCCTGACCGGCGGACCGGGCGGGCAGCACGTCAACCGCACCGAGTCCGGCGTGCAGCTGAGCTTCGATGTGCCGGCCTCCGCGTTCCTGGCCGAGGAGGTCAAGGCGCGCCTGCTGAAGCTCGCCGGCAGCCGCGCGGATTCGGCCGGCGTCATCATGATCGAGGCGCGCAGCCATCGCAGCCAGCACCGCAATCGCGAGGACGCCCGCGAGCGCCTCGCGGCACTGATCGAGCGCGCGCACCACGTGCCGCGCAAGCGCGTCGCGACGCGCCCGACGCGCGCCTCGAAAGAGAAGCGCCTGGCGGCCAAGCGCCAGCGCGGCGACGTCAAGCAGAAACGCGGCGGCCCGGGTCCGGACGACTAGCCGAAGTTGATGCGCGCCTCGAGGTCGACCGAGGAGTCGGCGTAGGCCAGCGCGCGCTCGAGGTCGATGCGCCCTTCCTTGTACAGCTTGTACAGCGCGAGATCGAAGCTCTGGATGTCGCCCTGCGAGGTCTCGCGGATCGCCTGCTTGATGCCGCCGATGTCGCCCTTGGAGACCAGCTCGGCGATGTGCGGGGTGTTCAGCAGCACCTCGACGGCCGCGACCCGCCGGCCGTCCTTGCCGATGATCAACCGCTGCGCGATGACCGCCGCGAGGTAGTGCGACATGTCCATCAGCACCTGGCGGTGCTGGCCCTGCGGGAACATGTTGATGATCCGGTCGAGGGTCTCGGAGGTGTTGTTGGCGTGCAGCGTCGCGATCGCCAGGTGGCCGGTGCCGGCCAGCGTGATCGCCGCCTCCATGGTCTCCTGGTCGCGGATCTCGCCGATCAGCACGACGTCCGGCGCCGCGCGCATCGCGCTCTTCAGCGCGCGCGCGTAGGAATGCGTGTCCCAGCCGAGCTCGCGCTGGTTGATGATCGATTTCTTGTTCGGGTGCAGGAACTCGATCGGGTCTTCGATCGTGATGATGTGGTCGCTCATCAGCTCGTTGCGATGGTTGATCATCGCGGCGAGGGTCGTCGACTTGCCCGAGCCGGTCGCGCCGACCATCAGGATCAGGCCGCGCTTCTTCAGCGCCAGCTCCTTGAGCACCTTCGGCAGGCCGAGGTCGTCGAGCTTGGGCATGTCCAGCGTGATGTAGCGCAGCACCACGGCGATGTTGCCGCGCTGGCGGAACACGTTGGCGCGGTAGCGCCCGAGGCCGGTCTCCGAGATCGCGAAGTCGAGCTCGTGCTCCCGCTCGAACACCTTCTGCTGCGTCTCGGTCATGATCGACATGGCGATCTGGTTGACCACCTCGACGGTCAGGACGTCCTTGCCGACCGGCATGATCTGGCCCTCGATCTTGATCTTGATCGGGGCCTGCGCCGTGAAAAACAGGTCCGAGGCCGACTTGTCGGCCATCAGCTTCAGGTAGGGCTTGAGCTTGAACACCGCCTGCGTCGGCGGCGCCTCGAGCGACTCAGACTTCGCGGCCATAGGTCTGTATCTTTGCTTCGTCGGCGAGCCGCAGGCTGTCGGCGCCCTCGTCACGGGCCTTGAAGTCACGCTTGCTCTCGAGCTTGATCCGCAGCCTGAGCTCGTTGCGGGAATCCGCGTTGCGCAGCGCGTCCTCGTAGGAAATCTTGCCGTCCTCGAACAGGTCGAACAGCGCCTGGTCGAAGGTCTTCATGCCGAGCCGGTTGGAGCGCGCCATGACCTCTTTCAGCTGGTGCACCTCGCCCTTGAAGATCAGGTCCGAGATCAGCGGCGAGGCCAGCATGACCTCCATCGCGGCGATCCGGCCGACGCCGGCGGAGCGCGGCAGCAGGCGCTGCGCGATGATGCCCTTGACGTTCAGGGACATGTCCATCAGCAGCTGGTCGCGCTTTTCCTCGGGGAAGAAGTTGATCACGCGGTCGAGCGCCTGGTTGGCGCTGTTGGCGTGCAGCGTCGCGAGGCACAGGTGGCCGGTCTCGGCGAACTGGATACCGTACTCCATCGTGTCGCGGTCCCGGATCTCGCCGATCAGGATCACGTCGGGCGCCTGGCGCAGGGTGTTCTTCAGCGCGATGCCCCAGGAATCCGTGTCCATGCCGATTTCGCGCTGCGTCACGACGCAGCTCTTGTGCGTGTGGACGTACTCGACCGGGTCCTCGATGGTGATGATGTGGCCCTTCGAGTTCTCGTTGCGGTAACCGAGCATCGCGGCGAGGGTCGTGGACTTGCCGCTGCCGGTGCCGCCGACGATCAGCACCAGGCCACGCTTGGTCATTGCGACGTCCTTCAGGACCGGCGGCAGCTCCAGCTCCTCGAAGGTCGGAATCGTGGTGTTGATGGTGCGCATCACGGCGCCGCTGTGGCCCTGCTGGATGAAGGCGCTGACGCGGAAGCGCCCGATGCGCGGCGGCGCAATCGCGAAATTGCATTCCTTGGTGGAGTCGTATTCCTTGGTCTGCCGGTCGTTCATGATCGAGCGCACCAGCGTGGCGCTCTGCTGCGGCGTCAGCGGCTGGTCGTTGACCGGCTTGACCCGGCCGTCGACCTTGATGGCCGGCGGGAAGCCCGCCGTCAGGAACAGGTCGGAGCCGTTGACCTCGACCATCTTGCGCAGCAGTTCGTGGATGAACCTGATTGCCTGATCGCGTTCCATTAGAAGGCTTCCTTGTTCTGGGCCCGGTAGCGGGCCTCTTCGCGGCTGACGAGGCCCTTGCGCAGCAGGTCCTGCAGGCACTGGTCGAGCGTCTGCATGCCGATGGCCTGGCCGGTCTGAATCGCGGAATACATCTGCGCGATCTTGCCCTCGCGGATCAGGTTCCGGATCGCGGCGGTACCGATCATGATCTCGTGCGCCGCGACGCGGCCGCCGCCGATCTTCTTCAGCAGCGTCTGGCTGATGACCGCGCGCAGCGACTCGGACAGCATCGAGCGGACCATTTCCTTCTCGCCGGCCGGGAACACGTCGACGACGCGGTCGATGGTCTTGGCGGCGGAGCTGGTGTGCAGCGTGCCGAACACCAGGTGACCGGTCTCGGCGGCGGTCAGCGCCAGGCGGATGGTCTCCAGGTCGCGCATCTCGCCCACCAGGATCACGTCCGGATCCTCGCGCAGCGCCGAGCGCAGCGCCTCGGCGAAGCCGAGTGTGTCGCGGTGGACCTCGCGCTGGTTGATCAGCGACTTCTTGCTCTCGTGCACGAACTCGATCGGGTCCTCGATGGTGAGGATGTGGTCTGGCCGGTTGTTGTTGACGTGGTCGATCATCGCGGCGAGGGTCGTGGACTTGCCCGAGCCGGTGGGGCCCGTGACCAGCACGATGCCGCGCGGGTACATGGAAATGTCCTTGAAGATCTTCGGCGCGTTCAGGTCGTCCAGCGTCATGATCTTCGAGGGAATGGTGCGGAACACCGCGCCGGCCCCGCGGTGCTGGTTGAACGCGTTGACGCGGAAACGGGCGAGGTCCGGAATCTCGAAGGAGAAATCGGTCTCGAAGAACTCCTCGTAGTCCTTCCGCTGCTTGTCGTTCATGATGTCGTAGACCATGCTGTGCACTTCCTTGTGCGTCAGCGAGGGCATGTTGATCCGCTTGACGTCGCCGTCGATCCTGATCATCGGCGGCACGCCGGAAGACAGGTGCAGGTCGGAGGCGCCATTCTTGACGGAGAAACGGAGCAGCTGTTCGATGTCTACGGCCATCGTATGTCCCTTGGTTTGCTGCCCGAAAGAACCCTTCGATGCCTCGGGGCGACGTGCGGCTGAGTATACATAACATGGTTGGGCGGAATATGACCGGGTTCTCAGATCAAAGCATCGCCGCGCGCCTCGCGGCTGTCCGTGTGCGGGTCGCCCGGGCCGCGGCCGCCGCCGGGCGCGATCCGGCCGGCGTGCGCATCATCGGCGTCAGCAAGCTGCAACCGCTGGCCTCAGTCCGCGCGGCCCTCGCGGCCGGGCTCGTGGACTTCGGCGAGAACTTCCTGCAGGAGGCGCTCGAGAAAATGGACGCACTCGGCCCGGGCCCGGCGCGCTGGCATTTCATCGGCGCGCTGCAGTCCAACAAGACCGCCGCCGTCGCCGAGCGCTTCGACTGGGTGCACAGCGTCGACCGGGCGAAACTCGCCGACCGGCTGGCGCGGCAGCGCCCCGCCGGCCTGCCCCCGCTGAACGTCTGCGTGCAGGTGCGCATCGGCGACGAGGCCGGCAAGTCCGGTGTCGCGCCGGCCGAGGCCGGCGCGCTGGCGCGTCGCGTCGCCGGGCTGGCCGGCCTGCGGCTGCGCGGCCTGATGGCCGTGCCGCCGCCGGAAACCGACCCGGCCCGGCAGCGGGCCTGGTGCCGGCAACTGGCCGAGCTGTTCGCGGCGCTCAAGGCCGACGGCCTGGCGATGGACACGCTGTCGATGGGCATGTCCGACGATCTCGAGGCGGCCGTCGCGGAAGGCGCGACGCTGGTGAGGATCGGCACCGCGATATTCGGCGCGCGCAAGTAAATTCCCTTATCCTTGGCACACCCATGAAAGACTTCCCGATCAGTTTCATCGGCGGCGGCAACATGGCCCGCAGCCTCGTCGGCGGGCTGATCGCCGACGGCGTCGCCGCAGGGCGGCTGCAGGTCGCCGAGCCCGACCCGGTGCGGCGCGCCGCGCTGGCGCGTGACTTCGGCATCAGCGTGATCGACGACAACGCGGCGGCCGCGGCGGCGGCCGAGGTCGTGGTGCTCGCGGTCAAGCCGCAGATCATGCCCGGGGTCGCGCGCGAGCTCGCGCCGGCGCTCGCCGGGCGCGGCGTGCTGGCGATCTCGATTGCGGCCGGCATCGACAGCGCCGACCTCGCCCGCTGGCTCGGCGCCGGCGTGCCGGTGATTCGCGCGATGCCGAACACGCCCGCGCTGCTCGGTTGCGGCGCCACGGTGCTGTGCGCCGGCCCGGGTGCCCAGCCCGGCCACCGCGAGCAGGCCGAGGGCATCCTGCGCGCCGTCGGCTCGGTCAGCTGGGTCGAGGACGAGACCCAGATGGACGCGGTCACGGCGCTGTCCGGCAGCGGCCCGGCCTATTTCTTCCTGTTGACCGAGGCGATGGCCGACGGCGCCGCCGCGCTGGGCATCGCGCCGGAACTCGCCCGGCTGCTGGCCATCGAGACGGCGCTCGGTGCGGCCCGCATGGCGCTCGAGAGCGACGCCGACATCGCCGAGCTGCGCCATCGCGTGACGTCCCCCGGCGGCACGACCGAGGCGGCCGTCGAGTCGCTCGAGGCCGGCGGCTTCCGCGTTCTGGTGGCGACCGCACTGGCCAGGGCGCAGGCGCGCTCCCGCGAGCTTGCCGCGCAGTTCGGCCAGCAATGATCATCGACCCCGCCGCGCCGATGCACCCCTGGAGAGCCCACGCGAGATGAATGCCGCGCTGTTTTTCGTCATCAAGACGCTGCTCGACCTCTACCTGATTGCCTACCTGCTCAGGTTCCTGTTGCAGTGGGCTCGCGCCGACTTCCATAACCCCTTGTCGCAATTCATCCTGCGCATCACCGACCCGGTGGTGCGGCCGCTGCGGCGGGTGGTGCCGGGCTGGCGCGGGCTGGACTTCTCGTCGCTGGTCGCGCTGCTGCTGCTGCAGCTGGCGGTGACCTCGATGCTGTTCCTGTTTGCGACCGGCGCAGGCATCGGCCTCGGCGCGCTGCTCTATTACGCGGTGCTGAGGATCATCGTCGCGGCCGTGCGGCTGTATTTCTTTGCAATCATCATGCACGTCATCTTGAGCTGGGTGAGTCCCGGTCACTGGAATCCGCTGATCAGCGTCCTGCACAGCCTCACCGCGCCGGTGCTCCGGCCGGTGCGCCGCATCATCCCGCCGATCGGCGGACTCGACCTGTCGCCGCTGTTCGTGCTGATCGGTCTGCAGGCCTTGTTGATCATGCTCCGCCTGCCCGGCTACCTGGCCTGACGCGACGGCGAATCATCTCGCCCTGCAAACTACCCTGCCAAATCGCTTCACGAGGCGCGCCGAATTGCATTACATGCGCTATAGTTAGCGAATTCGCCGACGCGCGGCGAATCGGAGCGCTGCAAATGACCCGCAACCACGTCGCCCTCGCATGCTTCGCGGCCTGTCTCGCGGCCGGGCTTGCCGGCTGCGGCGAGTCGCCGGCGCCGGGCTCGCGCGCCGTGCCGCAGGCGCAGGAAGTCACCCGTGCCACTTTCCAGGAATTCGGCGATCACGTAGTGCACTTCAACGCGCAGTCGACGACGATGCTGCCGCCAGAGGTGGCGCGCGCCTTCGGCATCCAGCGCAGCGCGGATCGCGCGATGCTGAACATCGCCGTGCAGCGCAAGCTGCCGGAGGGCGGCAGCGTGCCGGTGGCCGCCGCGGTCTCGGTCGCGGCGAGCAACCTGCTCGGCCAGCAGAAGGACGTGCGCATCCGCGAGTTGCTCGAGGGCGACGCGATCTACTACATCGGCGAGGTCAAGGTCGCCAACGAGGAGATCCTGAGCTTCACGATCAGCGTCCGGCCTGAGGGGGCGGACGCGCCATACGAAATCAGATTTCGGCAGCAGTTCTATTCGAACTGAGGCAACCCCGGGGCAGGCCGGACAGGAACACTGGAGCTTGCGCGCCGAGGAGGACCGGCCGCCCGCTCAAAGATCATGAAACGCATGCCCTTCATCATCACGACAAAGAGGCAGGAGAACCAGATGGCCATGAAGAAGAAGGTAGCCGCCGTGCTCAAGAAGGCGAAACCACCGACCAAGTCCGAGATCATCACCCAGATCTCCGACAAGACCTCGCTGACGAAGAAGGACGTTGGCGCAGTCTTCGAGCAGCTCAACGCGATCATCAAGAAGTCGCTGAAGTCCGCCGATGAGTTCTCGATGCCCGGCCTGATGAAGATCCGGGTCGTCAAGAAGCCCGCCACCAAGGCGCGCCTTGGCAAGAACCCGTTCACGGGCGAGGAGATCATGATCAAGGCCAAGCCGGCTCGCAAGGCCGTCAAGGTCACCGCCCTCAAGGGCCTCAAGGACATGGTCTGACGGCGCGGGCCCGGCGGACGACGCCGGGCCCCGTCACCCCCGCCCGGCCGCGTTCCGCTCGAGCACCGCTGCGCGGATGCTCGAATATTCGGCGCGGCGCAGGTGCAGCAGCTCGGCAAGCTTGGACAGCAGGTGCTGTTCATGCTTGTCGAACTCGCCGTCCATCGCGGCCATTTCGGCGACCATCTCGACGACGCGACGGCGCTCTGCGTTGGACAGCGTCTCGTTCAGCACGCGCGTGAATTCGAACAGCGAGACCGCTTGCGCGAGGCTCTGGTCCGCGCGCGCCAGCAGGTCTTCGGCCGCCGAGCGCTCGATCGCAAAGTGTCGCGCCAGCATCGCCTCGGCGGCGGCGCGCTCCTCCGGGGTTTCCTCGCGGTCGGCCCGCGCCATTTCCAGCAGCAGCGCGGCGGTCGCCAGCCGCAGGTCATGACTTTCGCCCGCGGCCTGGCCGTCGCCGAGCGCGTCGTTCAACAGCCGCTTCAGCTTGTCGATCACTGCTTAATCACTCCTTGAGTCCCTCGAGGAAGCCCTGCACGACCTCCTGCAGTTCGCCGAGCCGGCCATGGAAGAAATGGCTCGTCCCGTCCAGCAAGGCCAGCCGCGGCGCGGCCGGCCGCTCGGCCGCCCATGCGGCGACCTCGCGATAGTCGACCAGCTCGTCGGCCTGGCCCTGCACGATCAGCCAGGGGCACGCCGGGTCGGGCGCCTGGCCGACCGGGAACCGCCCCACCGGCGGCGCGACGGTCACCAGCGCCGCCGGCTGCGCGGCGGCCGCCGCCTGCAGCGCCACGTAGGCGCCGAACGAGAATCCGGCCAGCCACAGCGGCCGCCCCGGCCAGCGCGCCCGCGCCCACGCGATGACCGCCAGCGCGTCCTCGGTCTCGCCGCGGCCTTCGTCCCAGCCGCCGCCGCTGGCGCCGACGCCGCGAAAGTTGAAGCGCACCGCCGGCGCGCCGAGCCGGTTCGCCGCGCGCGCCACCGTGTGCACCACCTTGTTGCGCATCGTGCCCTGGTAGAGCGGATGCGGATGACAGACCACGGCCAGCGCCGGCGGTTCCCCGCCGGGGTCCTCGACGATCGCCTCGAGCGGCCCGACCGCGCCGCGAATCTCGAGCGCCTCGGGGCGCGGCGGCCGCCAGCCCCGTTCACGGTACAATCCGTTCATTGGCATAGGATGCCGCAAGGCCGGGAGCTTGCGCCATGCACCCGATCATCGAGCTGGAAGAGCGCTACTGCGCCCGCAACTACTACCCGCTGCCGGTGGTGCTGGTGCGCGGCGAGGGCCCGTTCGTCTGGGACGACCAGGGCAAGCGCTATCTCGACATGATGAGCGCCTACTCGGCCGTCAGTCACGGCCACGCCCATCCGCGCATCGTCGCGGCGCTGATCGCGCAGGCGCGCAGCCTGAACATCGTGTCGCGCGCCTTCCACAGCGACCGGCTCGCGGCATTCCTCGAGCGCGCCTGCACGCTGACCGGCCAGGACATGGCGCTGCCGATGAACACCGGCGCCGAAGCCGTCGAGACCGCGCTGAAGGCGGCGCGCAAGTGGGCCTGGCAGGTCAAGGGCGTGCCGGACGGCCAGGCCGAGATCATCGCCTGCGAAGGCAATTTCCACGGCCGCACGATCGCGATCTGCGGGCTGTCGACCGAGCCGCAGTATCGCGCGGGCTTCGGACCCTTCCCGCCGGGCCTGCGCACCGTGCGCTATGGCGACGCGGCGGCGCTCGAGGCGGCGATCACGCCGCACACGGCCGCGTTCCTGGTCGAGCCGATCCAGGGCGAGGGCGGCATCGTGATCCCGCCGGCTGGTTACCTGGCGCGCTGCGCCGAGATCTGCCGCCGGCACAACGTCATGCTGATCGCCGACGAGATCCAGACCGGGCTCGGGCGCACCGGCAAGCTGCTGGCCTGCGAGCACGACGGCGTCCGGCCCGACGGGCTGATACTCGGCAAGTCGCTCGGCGGCGGCATCCTGCCGGTGTCGATGTTCCTGGCGCGCCGCGAATTGATGGCCGTGTTCCGGCCCGGCGATCACGGCAGCACCTTCGGCGGCAACCCGCTGGCCGCGGCGGTCGGCCTCGAGGCGCTCAGCGTGCTCGAGGACGAGAACCTCGTCGCGCAAAGCGCCGAGAAGGGCGCCTGGCTGCTGGCCGCACTCCGGCAGATCCGCAGCCCGCTGGTCAAGGAGGTGCGCGGCCGCGGGCTGTTCATCGGCCTCGAGATCGAGCCGTCCCGGGCGCGGGCGCGCAGCGTCGTCGAGCGGCTGATGGCGCGCGGGCTGCTCAGCAAGGAAACCCACGAAACCGTCGTGCGCTTCGCGCCGCCCCTGGCGATCCCGCGCGAGCTGCTCGAGTGGGCGGCCGAGCAGGTCGGCGAGGTGCTCGCCGAGCTGGCCGCGCCGGCGCACGCCTGAACCAGCACTGGAGGAAGACAACATGCAACTGATCGTTGACGGCATCACCGACGGGCGCCCGATCCCGGAGAAATTCGCCTTCGGCATCCAGGACGCCGGCAGCCATGTGCGGCTCGGCGAGAACCTGAACCCGGCGATCCGCTGGCAGGACCTGCCCGCGGGCACCAGGACGCTGGTGCTGATCTGTGTCGACACCGACGTGCCGACCAGGCCCGACGACGTCAACCAGGAGGGCCGCACGGTGCCGGCGTCGCTGCCGCGCACGCGCTTCTACCACTGGGTGCTCGTCGACCTGCCGCCGACCGCACCCGGCATCGCCGAGGGCGAGTGCAGCCGCGGCGTCACGGCACGCGGCAAGCAGTCGCCGCACGGCCCGCGCGGCTCCCGCCAGGGCCGCAACGATTACACCGCGTGGTTCGACGGCGACCCGGACATGGGCGGCGTCTACCTCGGCTATGACGGGCCCTGCCCGCCGTGGAACGACTCCATTCCGCACCACTACCACTTCGTGCTGTACGCGACCGACCTGGAGCGCTGCCCGGTCGAGGGCGCGTTCACGGCGGAAGAAGTCGAAACGGCGCTGACCGGCCACGTGCTGGCGCGCGCCGAGGTGACCGGGGTCTACTCGCTGAATCCCGCGGTGCCCGCTGCGTCGGAACGATAGACCACGCCTTCCTTCATGACGAAGTGGACGGCCTGCAGCCGGCTGATGTCGGCCAGCGGGTCGCCCGTGACAGCGACCAGGTCCGCCAGCTTGCCGGGCTCGATGGTGCCGAGCCGGTCCTGGATGCCGAGGAACTCGGCCGCCACCGAGGTCGCGGCGCGGATCGCGTCCATCGGCGCCATGCCGGCCTCGACCATGAAGGCGAACTCGCGCGCGTTGTCGCCGTGCGGCCCGACGCCGCAGTCGGTGCCGAACACGATCTTGACGCCGGCTCGGTGCGCGCGGGCGAAGGTCTGCTGGATCTGCGGCCCGATCGCCGCGGCCTTGGGGCGCACGACGTCCGGGAAGTAGCCCGGCACCTGCGCCTTCTCGCCGACGAAGCGGCCGGCGTGGATCGTCGCCACGTACCAGGTGCCGCGCTCCTTCATCAGCCGGATGACCTCGTCGTCCATGTAGGTGCCGTGCTCGATCGAGTGCACGCCGGCGCGGATCGCGCGTTTCATGCCCTCCGCGCCATGCGCGTGCGCAGCCACGTGGAAGCCATAGTCGCGCGCCGTGGCGACGATCGCGGCGAGCTCCTCGTCGCTGAACTGCGGGTTCTCGCCGCTGGCGGTGAGGCTCAGCACGCCGCCGGTGGCCGTGACCTTGATCAGGTCGGCACCATCCTTGTAACGCTGCCGCACGGCCTTGCGCGCATCGTCGGCGCTGTTGACGACGCCCTCGCGGGGACCCGGGTCGCCGGCAATGTGGCTGGCCCAGCCGTTGGTCGGATCGGCATGGCCGCCGGTCGTCGCGATCGACTTGCCGGAGGTGAAGATCCGCGGGCCCACGACGTCGCCGCGCGCAATCGCGTCGCGCAGCGCGATGGAGACGTTGTGGCTGTCGCCGAGGTCGCGGATCGTCGTGAAGCCGGCGTCGAGCGTGCGCCGCGCATACACCGTCGACTGCAGCGTGACCTGCGGTGCGTTCTGCGTGAAGCGCTTGATGTAGGAGTCCGGTCCGAGCTCGCTGGAGACGTGCGTGTGCATATCCATCAGCCCGGGCAGCACCGTCGAGCCCGACAGGTCGATGAGCTCGTCACCGGGGCCGGGCGCGCGGTGGCCGCGCTCGACGGCCGTGATCCTGCCGGCCTCGATGACGATGGTCGCCGGGCCGCTGGCGCGGTCGGCGCGGCCGTCGATCAGGCTGCCGGCGTGGACCAGGGTCGCGGCCTGCGCGCCGGGCAACAGCAGCGACGCCAGCAGCGCCGCCGCGCAAGCGATTCTCCTCATGCGGCGCATCACTCGATGCCGAGCAGCTCGACGTCGAACACCAGCGTGGCGTCCGGCGGTATCACGCCGCCGGCGCCGCGCGCGCCGTAGCCGAGCTGCGGCGGGATCAGCAGGCGGCGCTGGCCGCCGACCTTCATGCCGGCGACGCCCTGGTCCCAGCCGCCGATGACACGGCCGGCGCCGAGCGGGAAGCGGAACGGCTGGCCGCGATCGAGCGAGCTGTCGAACTTGTTGCCCTTGCCGTCCTCGGCCGCCGGGTCGAACAGCCAGCCGGTGTAATGCACGACGGCGGTGCTGCCCGGCGCGATCGCGGCGCCCTCGCCTGCGGCCAGCTCGGTGATGACCAGCTCGGCCGGGGGCGCCGCGGGCGGCGTGCCGCCGGCGACCGTCGGCAGGCAAAAGGAAGCGATCAGCATTGCGAAACGGCGCATGGTTGGGCTCCGGGAAGGTGGAGCCCGAACCTTAGTGCACGGCCCACGCGGCGCGCAAGCCGCGCGGCGTCGCGCGTCAGCGCCGCTCGGGATCGTGCAGCTTGGCGCGCAGCAGCTGCGCGAGGTACGGGTCGCCGTCGTCGACCGGCCCCATGACCCGCTGGCCGGGCCCGGGCGCCGGCGCGCGCTGCTTGCGTTGCTCGTGCGCAATCCGGCCGAGGTAGGGATCGAGGTCGCCCTGCCAGGTGCGGTCGGCGTCCGGCAGGTCCGCGGGCATGACCGCGTCGCGCGGCGGCTTCTTGTCGTTCACGGGTTGACCCCCATCAGCAGGCCCAGCACGGCACCGAGCGCAACCCCGCCGAGCGCCGCGGCCGCGACGCCGGCCGGCGCGGCCAGGCGATAGCCCAGGCCGTCGAGCAGGTGGCGGGCCGCGGCGACCAGGTCGTCGAGGTCATCGACCCATTGCAGCATTACTTCCAAGGCGCGAATCCAGGGTTGGGGTGGACGTTGCCGCAACGTGCCACGCGCCGCGCGCGGATACCGTGACAGGATTCGCGAAAATCGCCGGCGGGCATCACAGCCAGCGCAGATCGTCGACCGTGACGCGCATGAAGTCCTCGCGATCGTCGGTGCCGATGCCCCAGGCGGCGACCAGCCGCGTCGGCACGCGAAAGTCGCCGCAGCGCTCGACCGCCTCGATGCTCGCGCCATAGGTCGCCAGCGAGATCTCGCCGTTGCATGCGAGCCGGCGCCGCAACACGCTGACCTCGCGCAGGGTGCCGTCCTCGGCGACGACGATCGTCATCGGCACCGCGCTGCCGGCCGGCGTCACGACGGCGCGGTCGGTGTCGCCGCGCGCCCAGCGTGCGCCGCGCTGCGGCGTCAGCGCTGACGGCAGCCAGACGAGCTCGGTCATCAGCCGGCCGACGGCCGAGCGCGCCACTTCGGGGCCGCGTCGCTCGACGATCGGCCACCAGCCGGCGAGCGCGTACTCGCTGCCGGCATCCTCGCCGAACAACCAGTCGGCGCCGCACACCCACAGTCGCCGGAAGGCCGCGATGCGCGCTTCCCAGATGAAGCCGCGCTCGGCGCAGACGCGCTGGCGGGCCTCGAACGGCACCCAGTCGTCGGCGGCGACGCGCAGGCTGCCGGTCATGCGGATGTCGACCGAGCGCGCCAGCGGCGCGCCGGGCGCCAGCGCATTGCGCAGGTACTGCACGGCCGGCACGGGCAGGGTGTCGAGCGTATCGGGCTGAAAGGCGTCGCCGCCGACGTTGACCTGCAGCAGCACGTCGCGGGTGCGCGTGCTGCGCTCGCTGCGCAGGCGGCGCGCACGCGCCAGCCAGCCGAGGCCCGCGAGCAGGCCGAGCAACAGCAGCAGGACGAACAGGGACATCAGCCGGCCGGCGAGCCCTGCTTGCTGCCGGGCGGCTTGCCGGCCGCGCCGGGCGCCCGCGGCGTTTTCGAATCGGGATCCGCGGGCTCGACCGTCCGCGCGGCGGCCGCGCGCGCGCGCGCCACCCATGACCATGCGTCCAGCGTGCGCGGCGTGGGGCCGGGCGTGGCCTGCTCGTCAGCCGAATCAGTGCTCAACTCTGCAATTCCCCCTGCAAGATTTCGTTATCAGGACTCGGCGTCCCAGGCCGCCTTGACGCGGGCCGCCCAGGCCTTGTAGCCACGCAAGGTGTAGATCGAATCCTCGGCGCCCGCGCCAGCCGTCAGGCTGACCGGTGCGCGGCCGGTGCCCCGGCCCGGCGCGGGGAGCGGCAGGCTCGGCAAACGGGCCCTGGGGGGCCTGCGCTTGCGCTCTGATCCGGCCATGGAGGACGTCCTCGTGATGCGAATGGCGGCCAGAATAGGCTGCGCGGCCGCGGCGGCACCGTGACCGGCATCACGCAACACCGCGGGCGTGATCCTCGAGGGGCGGGAATGTGAAGGGCATCACGGGATCGCCCCGTGCGTGTCCCTCAGGCGACGAGGCGGTAGCAGGGGCGGTATTCGGCGCCGGGCAGTCGCATGCGTTGCTGGGCGACGAACGACACCAGCAGCCGGTCGAGCTGGTCCATGATCTCGCGATCGCCGTGCAGGCTGAACGGGCCGTGCTGCTCGATGCGCCGGATGCCGTCGTCCTTGACGTTGCCGGCGACGATGCCGGAGAACGCGCGCCGCAGGTTGGCCGCCAGCAGGTGCGGCGGCTGGTCGCGGCCCAGGTCGAGCGCGGCCATCGCCTCGTGGGTCGCGCTGAAGGGCTGCTGGAACTCGTGCTCGACGCGCAAGCGCCAGTTGAAGAACCAGGCGTCGCCTTTTTCGCGCCGGTACTCCTTGACCTGCGCGAGACCTTCGCGCATCACCCGCGCGACCCGCTCCGGGTCGTCGAGGATGAGCTGGTAGCGGCAGGTCGCTTCCGGCCCGATCGTGTCGCGCAGGAAGCGGTCCACCTGCGTGAAATATTCGGCCGAGGACGCCGGGCCGGTCAGCACCAGCGGGAACGGCAGCTCGGCGTTGGCCGGGTTCAGCAGGATGCCGAGGACGTAGAAGATCTCCTCGGCCGTGCCGGCGCCGCCCGGGAAGATGACGATGCCGTGGCCGAAACGGACGAAGGCCTCGAGGCGCTTCTCGATGTCCGGCATGATGACCAGCTCGTTGACCATCGGGTTCGGCGCCTCGGCCGCGATGATGCCGGGTTCGGTGATGCCGACATAGCGGCCGTCGCTGTTGCGCTGCTTGCCGTGCGCGACCGCGGCGCCCTTCATCGGTCCCTTCATCGCGCCCGGGCCGCAGCCGGTGCAGACGTTCAGCTCGCGCAGGCCGAGATGGTAGCCGACGCTCTTCGAGTAGTCGTATTCCTCGCGGCCGATCGAGTGCCCGCCCCAGCAGACCACGAGGTCCGGCGGCGTGCGGGTCCGCAGCACGCGGGCGTTCCTGAGGATCTGGAACACCGCGTCGGTCACCGCGGCCGGCGTGTCGAGGCCGTTGCGGCCCTCGATCTCGTTGCTGACATAGACCACATCGCGCAGCACGGCGAACAGGTGCTCGCGAATGCCGCGGATCAGCTCGCCGTCGACGAAGGCCTGGGCGGGCGCATTGCGCATCTGCAGCTTGATGCCGCGCTCGACCTGCAGCAGCTCGATCTCGAAATCCGCGAAGCGCTCGTACACGGCGCGCGCGTCATCGAGCGTGCTGCCGGTGTTCAGCACCGCCAGCGCGCAGCGGCGAAAACGCTCCCGCAGCCCGCCGCCGCCGACGTCGCGCAGCTTGGCGACCTCCAGCTGCGACAGCAGGTCCATGCTGCCGACCGGGGAGATCGTGATCGTTTCGGCGATCCTGTCGGTCATTGCGGGCGGTGCCACCGTCACGGCAGGATCGTGATCGGCGTGTCGTCCGGCACGGACAGCCAGATGTCGATCATCGCGGAGTTGCTGACGGCGATGCAGCCGTCGGTCCAGTCGCCGCGCAGGTACGCATCGCTGGAATGATTCGGGGTGTTCGGCAGCCCGTGGATCATGATGTTGTTGCCGGGCCGCACGCCGCGGGCGCGCGCCCGCGCGATGTCCTCGGCATTCGGGTAGGACACCCGCATCGCCAGGAAAAAGGCGCTGTTGGGATTGCGCCAGTCCAGCCGGTAAGTGCCCTCCGGCGTGCGCTGGTCGCCTTCCTTCTCCTTGTGGCCTTCCGGGTTGCCGCCCAGCGCGATCGGGAAGCTGCGCAAGACCTCGCCGCCGCGCAGCAGCTCGAGGCGGCGGTCCGCCTTGCGGACGACGACGTGATCGGCCATCGGGTACTGGTCGTCGACGGCGGTGTGGATCGCCATGTCGGCGGCCGCGGGCCCCGCGAGGCAGCCAAACGCGGCGAGCGCGCAGGCGATGCTGCGCAGCGACTTCATGCGGCAATGACGCGATAACGGCTCACGGCCGGTATTCTAGTGGCGTAATCGCCCGCGATAAACACCGGCTGCGTCACAAACGCGCTCACAGGTCCAGCTGGCTCTCACCCTGGCGGAATACGACCTCGGCCGGGATGCCGGCGGCGGCGAGGCGCGCGAGGTCCGCCTGCAGCTCGACGCCGGCCCAGCCCATCGTCTCGAGCAGCGCCGCGGCGCCCGCGGCATCGCCGCTGCCCTGGATCGTCAACAGCTCGACGACGAGCGCCTCGATCGCCGCCCGCATGCCGTCCTCGGCGACACGATACCGGCCGCTGGCCGGGTCGCGCTGAAATGCGCCCCAGTCGCGCAGGTGATTGAACATCGCGATGCGGCCGCGACCGAGCTCGCTGTCCGGGCCGAGACGGATCGCGTGAAACAGGCCGGCCAGGAAACTGGCGTAGTGGTCCAGCAACGCCGTCTCGGACAGCTCGCCGCGCTCGTGCAGCCAGGCGGTCATCCACAGCCCCAGCGCCATCGCCTTGATCTCCTCGATGACTTCGGCGTGCTCGCCGAGCGCCTGCCGCACCGGGCCGCGGCTGTTGACGGTGTCGGTGAGGCCGAGATTGTGGGCCATCTCGTGGAACATCGCGTTGCTGAAAAAGGCCTCGAAACTCACGTTACGGCGCTGTTCCGGCACGAGCAGCGCGTCGGCGACCGGCGGCAGCATGACGTCGAAGCGGGCGCGCATGACGTTGCGCAACTGCAGCCGGCGCGCGCCCTGGCGCAGCTGCACGCGCTCGCCGTTCGCCTGCGGCGCCAGGCGGCTGCCGGCGACCGCGTAACCGGAGCGGTAGATCAGGTCGTAGACGTTCAGCTTCATGTCGACGTCCGGCGTCTCGGCCTTGAAGGACTCGGACACGGGCAGGCTGCGCTGCAGCTGCGGCAGGAACACCATGAAGTGCGCCAGGCGCGCGCTCCACTCCCAGTCCCTCAGCAACAGGTACGCGCCGAAGCCGGCCTTGTAGCCGAAGCGCTCGTCGGCATCGACGCCGACCGGCCCGATGATCAGGTCGAGGTCGTTGCTGCGCAGCGCCGACCAGGCCAGCTCGGCACGCTGGTAGTCGCCGGTGATCAGCGCGCGCGCCTGCAGCGTCAGGTAGTTGCGCAAGGCCTCGTCGTTGGTGATCTCGGCGGCCCGCGCCAGCAGGCGCGCAACGACGCCGAGGCCGCGTGCCCAGAACTCGTGGTAGGGCACGGCGTACAGCCGGCCGAACGGGTCGCGGCGCACGACCGTGTAGGGACTGGCCTTCAGCGGCTCGTGCCAGGCGCCGAATTCCTCCGGGCTCATGTCCGCCGGGTAGAAACCCTCGGCGGTGAGCTGCTGCTCGAACAGCTCGTCCATGACGCGCGCTGCGGGGAGCAGCAGGCGCACGATCTCGACCTGGCGCAGGCTCAGGCCGCTGAGATCGACGTCCAGGTCCCGTTCCACCGGCCCGGGCGCCGCCACGGTCGCGGCGGCCAGCAGGCAGCAGAGTCCCGGGACCAGCAGGCGCAGCAGCATCGACATCGTTGCCAGCTAGTCCTCGGCGTCCGCGACAGCGTGCACGAGCTGCCCGCCCGCGTCGTAGAACCAGGCGGGCTCGCCGAGCAGCGGCAGCTCGAAATCGAGTTGCTCGGCCGGCACCGCGTGCAGCAGGCGGTCGCCGTCCAGGTAGAGCAGGAACACGCGACCGGGATGCAGCGGCAGCTCGCAGGACACCCAGCGGCCGCTGATCGTCACGCGGCGCGCCGTCTCGGCACCCCAGCCCTCGAGAACCTCGAACACGTAGTCGGCCTGCGGGCGTCCCGCCGGTGACTCGCCGAACTCGACGTCGATGCGCAGCGCGAGGCGCGCGGCGACGACCGAGGCCGCATCGCGCGCGAGGTACTCGGCCGCCGTGGTGTCGTATGCGTGGCCGGCGAGGATCGGCGGGCGCGGCGGCGCCGGGCTACAGGCCAGCGCCGGCGCCGCAGCGAGCCCCAGGCAGCAAACGAGCGACAAGGCGCGCAGGCTTCCCACGGGGTCGTCAGCCGCCCCAGCTCTTGAAGTTCAGGAACTCGCGCCGGGTCTTCGGTCCATAGGTCAGGTAGCCGGGGTCGGGCCGGTTCGAGTAGTTCTCGCGTTCCCGGGCGACCAGGTCGGACTTCAGATGCTGCTGCAACAGCTCCGTCGGCACCGGGTAGATCTGCAGCGCGTTCTGGCCGAAGATCTTGGCGCGAATCGCCGGCGTGATTTCCGGATAGCCGTGGCGCTCGCGCAGTTCCGGCGCGATCTGGAAAGCGCGGAAGGCCTGGATCTGGTCCTGCGGGCTGCCGTACCAGATCGAGTCCGTGCCCCACAGCACGTTGTCCGGGCCGAGGTGCAGCAGCAGCTTGCCGAGACCGTGCGCCGCCGAGGTCGGGTCGCGCATCAGGAAACGCCAGGTCGAGCCAAGCTCCGCGTAGACGTTGCTGCCGTGGCCGAGGCCGGCCTCGCGCACCGCCGTGACCAGCGAGTCGATGCCGTCCTCGCGCGCCGCGTCGTAAGGGCCCTCCGCCTGGTCGGTGACGAAGCCGGAGTGATAGATCAGGAAATTGACATCCGGGAAGCGCTTCGCGACGCGCCCGACATCGGCGCAGGTGCTGTGCTCGTAGGAGCGCCGGCCGAACGGCAGGCCCTTGTGGATCGCAATCGTGGGCACGCCGAGGCGGCGCGCCTGCTCGATCATCGCGAGCCCCGGCTCGTCGTCCATCCAGAAGCCGGCGGCGCCGTCCGGCCCCCACTGGGTGTAGGTCTTCCAGGCGCTGATCTTGTGTTGTTGCGCCAGCCGCTCCATGTCCTCGAGGTCGCCCGGCTGGTTCGGGTTGACGCGGCCGTGCAGGTAGAGCCGATGGCTGCCCTCCAATCGCTCGACGATCGCGGCCGTCGCGGCGGCCTCCTCGATCGTCAGCGGCTCGCCCTCGCGCGTCGAGGGCACGAAGGACAGCACGACGAGCGAAGTGTCCGAATCGAGAAACACGTCGCGAATGAACGGGTCCGGACCGAAGCATTGCAAGCGGTCGAGCGGGCCGGGCAGCTCCGCCGCCGCGCAGCCTTGCGTCGAGAAGCTGCCGAGCGGCCGCGCCCCCTCCGGGAGGCGGCGCGTCCACGCGCCGGTCGGGTTCACGAAGTGGCCCTGCACGTCGAAGATGAACTCGCCGCCGCCCAGCGCCGCCCGCGCGGCCTCGCCGTCGAGCGCGGCCTCGGCGTTGACGGCGAAGAAGCCGCCGGTGTTGCCGACCGCCGCGTAGGCGGCGTTCATCGCCAGCAGCGTGGTGGCCGCGCCGCTGGCCGAGACGAGGAAATCGCGTCGCGACATTGACAGGCGCCGGGCGTGCGCCGTCGCGGTCTCGAGCGCCAGCCGGTTCGCGTGGCGGTGATGCGCCTCGAGCGGCACCGGGCAGAATTCGCCGTTGCTGGTGCTGTCGAGCTTGATCGGCAGCCGCAGGCCCTCCGGATCGTTGCGCTGGCTCATCGTGCTCCTCCTGATCTTGTCGTGCAGCCTCGGATTCTAGACCGGATCACCCGCCGCGAGTTGCATAAAAAGGCCCGCGCGAGGCGGGCCGAAGGTCGCGTGGGAGTCTCGTCTACATTATCCGCACTTCGAGTCGCCGCAGTTCAGGCAGGTCATGCAGCCGTCCATCATGACGA
>CAYWYS010000033.1:0-35872 GCA_964462675.1 uncultured Thioalkalivibrio sp. | reverse complement strand
AGTTTTCGAGGCGTCAAACGTCGAGGTTCGAGACGCTCAGCGCGTTCTTCTCGATGAACTCGCGGCGCGGTTCGACCTGGTCGCCCATCAGCGTCGTGAAGATATCGTCGGCCGCCACCGCGTCCTCGATGCGCACCTGCATCAGGCGGCGCGTCTCGGGATTGACGGTCGTATCCCACAGCTGGCCCGGATTCATCTCGCCGAGGCCCTTGTAGCGCTGGATCGCCTGGCCCTTGCGCGCCTCGGCCATCAGCCATTCCACCACCTCGCGGAAACTGGCCACTGCCTGCCGTTTCTCGCCACGGGTGACGAATGCCCCCTCGCCGACGAGATCTGCCAGCTCGCCGCCCAGGCCGGCAATGCGGCGGTACTCGGCCGATTCGAAAAAGTCGCGCTGCAGCGTGCGCACCGAGTCCACGCCGTGATGCCGGCGCGCGATGCGGATTTCCCAACCCGGCGTACCGGCTTGCTGCACCAAAGACAGCGCGTAGCGCGGCGCCTCGGGCGCGCCGATGAGCCGGCGGCCGAGCACGGCCATCCATTCCTCGATGCGGGCTGGATTGTCGAGCTCGGCCGCCACCAGCGGCTCGCTGTACAGCAGCTGCTCCAGCACGCGCTCGTCGTAGCGCCGGCCAAGGCGCGCGATGATCGCCATGACTTCCGTGTACTTGCGCATCAGCGACTCGAGCCCGGGCCCCTGCAGGGGGGGCGACTCCGGCGTCAGGTACAGCGCGGCGCCGTCGAGCGCCATGCTCGACAGGTAGGTGTTCAGCTCGGCGTCATCTTTGACATAATGCTCTTGCTTGCCCTTCTTGATCTTGTACAGCGGGGGCTGCGCAATATAGATGTGGCCGCGCTCGATCAGCACCGGCATCTGGCGGTAGAAGAACGTCAGCAGCAGCGTGCGGATGTGCGACCCGTCCACGTCGGCGTCGGTCATGATGATGATGCGGTGATAACGCAGCTTGTCGACGTTGAATTCTTCGCGGCCGATGCCGCAGCCGAGCGCCGTGATCAGCGTGCCCACCTCGGCGGATGACAGCATCTTGTCGAAGCGCGCTTTCTCGACGTTAAGGATCTTGCCCTTCAGCGGCAGGATCGCCTGGGTGCGCCGGTCGCGCCCCTGCTTCGCCGAGCCGCCGGCAGAGTCTCCCTCGACCAGGAACAGCTCCGACAGCGCCGGGTCTTTCTCCTGGCAGTCGGCCAGCTTGCCGGGCAGCCCGGCGATGTCGAGCGCACCCTTGCGCCGCGTCATCTCGCGGGCCTTGCGCGCAGCCTCGCGGGCGCGCGCCGCATCGATCAGCTTGCCGACGATCGCCTTGGCGTCGGCCGGCCGCTCCAGCAGGAATTCCTCGAGTTTCTCCGCCATCAACGACTCGACGGCCGCCTTGACCTCGGAAGAGACCAGCTTGTCCTTGGTCTGCGAGGAAAACTTGGGATCCGGCACCTTGACTGAAAGCACCGCCGTGAGTCCTTCGCGTGCATCATCGCCGGTGGTGCTGACCTTCTCCTTGCGGGCGATGTTCTCGCGCTCGATATAACCGTTCAGCGTGCGCGTCAGCGCACTGCGGAAACCCGCCAGGTGGGTGCCGCCATCGCGCTGTGGAATGGTGTTCGTGAAGCAGAACATGCTCTCCTGGTAGGAGTCGTTCCACTGCATGGCGACTTCGACGGTGATCCCGTCGCGCTCGGCCTGGAAATGAAACACCGACGGGTGGACGGGCGTCTTGTTCCGGTTCAGGTGCTCGACGAACGCGCGGATGCCGCCCTCGTACTGGAACACGTCCTGTTGCCCGTCGCGCTCGTCCTGCAGCTCGATGCGCACGCCGGAATTGAGGAACGACAGCTCGCGCAGGCGCTTCGCCAGGATGTCGTAATGGAAATCGATGTTGGTGAACACCTCCGCGCTCGGCCGGAACCGGATCACTGTCCCGTTCCTCGACGTCTCGCCGACCACCTTGAGATCGTACAGCGGCTTGCCCAGCTGGTATTCCTGGCGATGGATCCGACCGTCGCGGTAGATCGTCAGGTCGAGGTGCTCGGACAGCGCGTTGACCACGGAGACGCCGACGCCATGCAGCCCGCCGGAGACCTTGTACGAGTTATCGTCGAACTTGCCGCCGGCATGCAGGACCGTCATGATGACTTCGGCAGCAGAGCGGCCTTCCTCGGGATGCAGATCCACGGGCACACCGCGGCCGTCGTCAGACACGGTGACCGACTCATCGGCATGGATCACGACAGTCACGGTCGAGCAGTAACCCGCCAGCGCCTCGTCGATGGAATTGTCGACAACCTCGAAAACCATGTGATGCAGACCGGTGCCGTCATCGGTATCGCCGATGTACATCCCGGGGCGCTTGCGGACAGCATCCAAGCCCTTGAGAACCTTGATGTTTCTTGAGTCGTATGTCCGGGGCTCTGTCATGGCGTCTATTGGTCCGAGCAAATCGGAGCATTATACCACCTGGGAGACCCGGCCTTGTTCCACGTGAAACCTCCGGGACACGGCGAGCCCCGGCAGCGCCTCGGCGTCCAGCGCGGTCAGGAACACCTGGAACGGCAACGCCGAAATCAGTGTCAGCAGGGCCTCGCAACGCCCCTTGTCCAGCTCGGCCGCCGGATCGTCGACAAGCAGCACCCCGCGCGCGCCCCATAGTGGCGCCAGCAGGTCCGCCTGGCCCAATACCATCGCCGCCGCCACCAGCTTTTGCTGGCCACGCGACACCCAGCCCCGGGCGCGGTGGGCATCCAGCGTCAGCGCAAGATCCGCGCGGTGCGGGCCAACCTGCGTCATGCCCGCGCGGCGGTCCCGCTCACGGTGTGCTGCCAGTGCCTCAGCCAGGTCCTGGCCGGCCGGCTGACCCGGGCGGTAACTCAGCCGCAATTCGCCGCCAAGCAAGCTCGCTGCCGCCCGCGCGACCGGCTGCGCCAACAATGCAACGGTTTCCGCGCGATAGCCGTCCAGCAACCGGCCGCTGTCGGCCAGCGCCTGTTCCCATACCCCGACGGACGGGTCCAGGTGTCGCGCCTTCAGGGCTGCATTCCGCTGCCGCAGCGCCCGCTGATAGTTGCGCCACACCTCGAGGAACTCGGGTTTCACGTGAAACGTCGCCCAGTCCAGGTAGCGGCGCCGCTCCCCGGGGCCCTCCTGGACGAGCCGGTGTACCTCGGGATCCATCAATTGGACCGGCAAGAGACCCGCCAGCTCTGCCAGCTGCCCAACGGGCTGTCCGCCGGCCCGCGCACTCCAGCTGTTGGCCGCAACCTCGATCCCGACAGTTCGCCCATCTGCGAGCCGTCCCACGACCCGGGCAAACTCGGCCCCCTCGCGGATCACCGCGTCACGCCGTGCGGCCCTGAACGAGCGTCCCCGGCCCAGCAAAAAAATTGCCTCGAGCAAGCTCGTCTTGCCCGAGGCATTTTCGCCAGTCACGAGATTCAAACCCGGCGCCGGCTCCAGTCCGACTGCTTCAAAACACCGGAGCCCGGTTACCGAAAGGCTTTTCAGCCCCATGCGGCCGGCTACAGCCGCATCGGCATCACGACATACTTGCAGTCCCGGCGCTCTGGATCCTGGATCAGGCAGCTGCTCGCGGCGTCCCTGAACTCCAGGCGTACCGATTCCGCATCCAGGGCCCGCAGCGCCGCAATCAGGTACTCGACATTGAAGCCGATTTCCATCGCGGCGCCGTCGTATTGCACCTCGATTTCTTCCTCGGCTTCTTCCTGTTCGGGATTATGGGCTTGCACGGTAACGCTGCCGGGCTTGAGCTCGACCCGCACGCCCTTGTACTTCTCGTTGGCGAGAATCCTGATGCGGTTCAGCCCATCCGCGAGCTGAACGCGGTCCGCCAGCATCGGTGCCTCGCTTTCCTTCGGAATCACGCGGTCATAGTCAGGAAAGCGGCCGTCAATGAGCTTAGAGGTCAAGCGAATACCGGCGAGCGCCACCCGCAGGTGATTGCTGCCGATCTCCAGCGTGCAATCACCGCCGTCGCCGATCAACCGCTGCAGCTCCAGCACGCCCTTGCGTGGCACGATCACCTGCTGCGGCGACGAGTCCACGCCATCGATCGTCAACTCACACATCGCCAGGCGGTGGCCGTCTGTTGCCACGCTCCGCACGATCGACCCGGCCACCTCGAGCAACAAGCCGTTGAGGTAGTACCGCACATCCTGGTTCGCCATCGAGAACTGCGTCTTCTCGATCAGCCGGCGCAGTTGCGACTGGGGCACGGTGACTTTCTGCTGGCCCTTGATGTCCTCGACGGTCGGGAATTCCGACGCGGGCAGCGTGGACAGCGTGAAACGGCTGCGTCCGGACCGCACAGTTACCTTGTCGCCGGACAAGCTGAAACTGACATTCGCACCATCCGGCAACGCCCTGCAGATATCGAGCAGCTTCCTGCCGGGCACGGTGATCTCGCCGCCCTTCTCGACCTTGACGTCGACGCTCGCCACCAATTCGACTTCGAGGTCGGTCGCGGTCACGGACAGGCCGTCGTCGCCGGCAACCAACAGCACGTTGGCAAGCACCGGCATGGTCTGCCGGCGCTCCACAACCCCGATCACGGCCTGGAGAGGTTCAAGTAAAGTCTCTCTGGGTGCGCTGAACTTCATCGTTCCACCTGCTGACAATTAATAAAGAATTAGATAGATAAAGAAACTGTTGTTATTGCAATTAGGTCGGCCATGATCTGTTGATAAGTCAACTTAATCATTATATATCAATCAGTTACGCACACATTAACCCTGTGCTCCACCGTGCCTGAATTGCTCTGCGTGCCTGTGGACGGGCTGTGGATAGTTTCCGGGCCGGAATCTGTCCACAACTTGTGCACATCATGCCGTCAAGGTTCTCAACAGGTTTGCATAGTCCTCGCGCACACGCATATCGCTTTCCCGCAGTTCCCTGATCCGCTTGCATGCATGCAGGACCGTCGTGTGGTCCTTGCCGCCGAACGCATCACCGATTTCCGGGTAACTGCGCTCGGTCAGCTCCTTGGCCAGCGACATGGCCACCTGCCTGGGCCGCGCCACAGCCCGATTACGCCGCTTCGACATCAGGTCCGCAACCCGAATCTTGTAGTACTGGGCGACGGTCTTCTGGATATTATCGATCGTCACCAGGCGGTCCTGCAGCGACAACAGGTCGCCGAGGGCCTTCTTGGCGAATTCCATCGTAATGTCGCGATCGAGGAAACGGGAGGTCGCGATGACCCGGCGCAGCGCGCCTTCGAGCTCGCGCACATTCGACCGGATTCGCTTGGCAATCAGGAACGCCACTTCCGACGGCAGTACCACGCCCTCGAAGCTGGCTTTCTTCATCAGGATCGCAACGCTCGTCTCCAGTTCCGGCGCTTCGATCGCCACCGTCAGGCCCCAGCCGAAACGCGTCTTCAGCCGGTCCTCGAGCCCGTCAACCTCTTTCGGGTAGCGGTCGCAGGACAGCACGATCTGCTGCCGTTCCTCGAACAGGGCGTTGAAAGTGTGGAAGAATTCCTCCTGGGAGCGATCCTTGCCGGCGAAGAACTGGATGTCGTCGATCAACAGGGCATTCAGGGAGCGATAGCTCCGCTTGAACTCGTCGATGCGATTGTTCTGCAACGCGCGCACCATGTCGCTGACGAAGCGCTCGGAGTGGACATAGGCGACGCGCGCGCCCGGCTGGCGCTCGAGGATACGATTGCCGATGGCATGCATCAGGTGTGTCTTGCCGAGGCCGACACCGCCATACAGGAACAGCGGGTTGTAGGATCCGCCAGGATTCTCGGCGACCTGGTAGGCACCAGCCTTGGCGAGCTGGTTGCTTTTGCCCTCGACGAAGCTGTCGAAGTTGAAATCCGGGTTCAGCCGGGCCCCGGTGACGAACTCGCCGCGCGGCGCTGCTTTCGGTGCCGGATCCGGCCGCCGCAGCGGCGCGGGGACCGCATCGAGCATGCGGCTGCCAACGTCGATCGAGACTTGCAGTGACGGGGTTCCGGACGGGCCCTCACGCAGCAATTCGCGGATCCTCTCCAGGCAATGCTGCTCAAGCCAGGTGACGACATACGGGTTCGGCGCCAGCAGGCGCAACGAGCTGCCGTCGCTGACGGCCTGGAGCGGCGCGACGTAGGTGTTGAACTGGTCCGGCGACAGCTCGTTGCGAAGCCGGTTGAGACATTGGTGCCAGACGGCCGCCACCTTGCGTCCTGCGTTGAAGGAAAGGCCCGGGAAGGGGCCCGCAGTCTATAACGGCCGGCCGGGGTTATCCACAAGCAATCAAGGCCTTGGTGCGTGCCGTCAGTCGGTTGACACCCCGGGAGGCGGCGAGTAGCATTTCCCGTCTTTTGGCGGGCCTCTGAAGGGTTGCCGCCGCCACCCCTCGGACGGACACAGTACGATGAAGCGCACGTATCAACCGAGCAATCTGCGACGTAAACGCACCCATGGTTTCCGCGCCCGCATGGCCACCAAGAATGGCCGCCTTGTGCTGTCCCGTCGGCGCGCCAAGGGGCGCGCCCGACTCGCTGTCTGAGGCCCGGTCCGCGGGCACGGCTGGCGAGCACGCGCAGGCTGCTCCGCGGGTATCGCAGGGCTTTCCGGCGACGCGGCGCCTGCTGTCGTCTGCTGACTTCGCGCGGATCTTCGGGACGGGGCGGCGCCGCAGCGATGCCTGGTTCACCGTCGTCGCTGCGCCTGGCACCGGCGCTTTCGCCCGTCTCGGCCTGGCCGTCTCCCGGAAAGTCTCCCGGTCGGCGGTGCAACGCAACCGGATCAAGCGCGTCGTGAGAGAATCCTTTCGCAAGCACTCCGCAGACCTGCCCGTCCTGGACATCGTCGTCATGGCGCGACCGGGCGCGGCCGCCTGCGAGAACACGGTACTGGCGAGCAGCATCGACGCGCTGCTGGAACGGACGGCCCGCTAATGCGACGCATCGCGATCCTGTTGATCCGCGGCTACCAACTGCTGCTCAGCCCCTTGCTGGGCAGCAATTGCCGTTATCACCCGACGTGTTCCGAGTACGCCATCGAGGCCATTGCCGCACATGGCTTGCTGCGCGGCGCCTGGCTCGCAATGCGACGCATCGGCCGCTGCCACCCCTGGGGCGGTGCCGGCCACGACCCGGTCCCGCCGCGGCGACCGGTTGCCTGAGGAACTATCGGACGCACCATGGATAACCAGCGAATATTCCTCTGGATCGCCCTTGCGCTGCTGGTCTGGCTGAACTACACGGCCTTCGTGCAGTACCAGGCCGCGCCGGCGCCCCAGGCGACGTCGATCGACGAGCGCGTCGCGCCGGCCTTGCCGGAGGACGTCGGCGCGCCGAGCCTGCCGGCTGCCGACGACATCCCCGCGCCGCCGTCGCTCGGCGATGCCGCGCTGGCGGCGCCCGGTGCGCCGCTGCGCACGCCCCAGCCGGACGAGCGGCGCATTCGCGTGACCACGGACGTGCTCGAGCTCGAGATCAGTCCGCGCGGCGGCGACCTCGTGCGGGCGCTGCTGCCCCGCTACCCGGTGCACAAGAACCAGCCGGACGTGCCGGTCCAGCTGCTCGACCCCGCCCAGGACGCCCTCTACGTGTTCCGCACCGGCCTGACGTCGACGGCGCCGGAGACGTCCACGCGGCCCGACACCGTGTTCACGGCGCCGGCGATGGAGTTCCGTCTCGAGCCCGGCGCCGAGCTCCTCGAAGTGCCCCTGACGGCGCAGCTCGAGGGCGGCGTCACCGTCACGAAGACCTACCGTTTTCGCCCCGGGATCTACGCGGTAGAGCTCGAGCAGCAGGTGCGCAACGACAGCGAAGTGCCATGGAGCGGCGCGAGCTACCTGCAGATCCGGCGGCTGCACGACCCGCCGGGCCGCAGCATGATGGACGTGGAAAGCTACTCCTTCCGCGGACCGGTGCTGTTCAACGGCGAGAAATACCAGAAGCTCGACGTCGGCGACCTGGCGAAGGCACGCCTCGAGTTCATCAGCGAACAAGGGTGGCTGGCGTCGATCCAGCATCACTTCCTGACCGCCGCGGTGCCGGGCGGCCGCGCGCAGTTCTCCGCCGCCGCCAGCGCCGACGGGGTCTACACGCTGACCGCGGTTGGCATGCCGAGCCCGGTCGCCCCGGGCGCGACCGGCGTGTTCGTAGACCGGCTGTTCGTCGGCCCGAAGCTGCAGGACCAGCTGGAGGCGACCGGGACGAAGCTGCGGCTCACGGTCGACTACGGCTGGCTGACGGTGATCTCCCAGCCGCTGTTCTGGGTGCTGTCGAAGATCTACGGCCTGGTCGGCAACTGGGGCTGGGCCATCGTGCTGATGACCATCCTGATCAAGGCCGTGTTCTACAAGCTGTCCGAGACCAGCGGCAAGTCGATGGCCAAGATGCGCAAGCTGCAACCGCGCATGAAGGCGCTGCAGGAACGCTATGCCGACGACCGGCAGAAGCTGTCGGCCGCGATGATGGAGCTGTACAAGAAGGAAAAGGTGAATCCGGCCGCCGGCTGCCTGCCGATCCTGGTGCAGATGCCGGTATTCCTGGCGCTCTACTGGGTGCTGCTCGAGAGCGTCGAGATGCGCCAGGCGCCCTTCATGCTGTGGATCACCGACCTGTCGGTGCGCGACCCGCTGTTCATCCTGCCGCTGCTGATGGGCGTCACGATGTTCATCCAGCAGAAACTGAATCCCGCGCCGCCGGACCCCGTGCAGGCGAAGATCATGCAGGGCCTGCCGATCATCTTCACGGTGTTCTTCGCGTTCTTCCCCGCCGGCCTCGTGCTGTACTGGTTCGTCAACAACCTGCTGGCGATCATGCAGCAGTGGCACATCAACCGGGTCGTGGAGCGCGGCGCCGCCTGACGCCGATGAGCCTGCCCGCCGACGGCGACACGATCGCGGCCGTGGCCACCCCGCCCGGGCGCGGTGGCGTCGGCGTCATCCGGCTCTCCGGGTCGCAAGCCTTCACCTTGGCCGCGGCGATCGCGGGCCCGTTGTCGGCCGCGCGGCAGCTGTCGCTGCGCGCGCTGCGCGGCGCGGACGGCGAGCTGCTCGATCGCGGCGTCGTGGCGAGCTTCCCGGCACCCGGTTCGTTCACCGGCGAAGACGTCGTCGAGTTCCAGATCCACGGCAGCCCGGTGCTGGCGACCTTGTTGCTGCAGCGCCTGGTCTCGCTGGGCGCGCGCGAGGCGGCGGCGGGCGAGTTCACGCGGCGCGCCTTCCTCAATGGCCGCATTGACCTTGCGCAGGCCGAAGCCGTGGCGGACCTGATCGCGAGCGCTTCAGCGGAATCGGCGCGGGCCGCGCTGCGCTCGCTCGAGGGCGAATTCTCGCGCGACGTCGGCGTACTCGCCGACGCGCTGGTGGCGCTGCGCGTCCGCCTCGAGGCTGCGCTCGATTTTCCCGAGGAGGGCGTCGATGAATTCAGCGACCCGGCGCTGGCCGGGGAGCTCAAGTCGCTGCTCGCGGGACTCGAGTCGCTGCGCGCCGCGGCAGATCGCGGGCGCGTGTTGCGCGACGGCATGACGCTTGTCATCGCCGGCGCACCGAACGCCGGCAAGTCGAGCCTGCTGAACCGCCTGGCCGGCTACGAGGCTGCGATCGTCACCGAGCAGCCCGGCACGACCCGCGACCTGGTCCGCGAAGACATCCTCGTGGACGGTATGCCGGTGCGAGTCATCGACACGGCGGGATTGCGCGACACGGACGACTGCATCGAGGCCGAGGGCGTCCGCCGCGCCCGGGACGCCATGACGCGTGCCGACCTGCTGTTGCTGCTGCGCGATGGCGCGGCGGGCGCGGGTGATGATCCCGCAACCGAGCTGCCGCAGGGCATCCCGGTGTTGCGCGTGCGGAACAAGATCGACCTGGTCGGCGCGCCAGCCAGCGAACGCATCGATGCTGCCGGACAGCGCGAGATAAGCCTGTCCGCACTGACTGGAGAAGGCGTCGACCTGCTGCGCGCGCGCCTCAAGAGCCTGGCGGGTTACAGCGGCGCTGCCGGCGGTGCGTACTCGGCACGCCGGCGCCACCTCGAGGCCCTGGCGCGGGCGAGTCGCCACTTGTCGGACGCGCAGGCGCTGCTGGCCGCAGGCGCAGCCGCGGAGCTGGCTGCAGAAGAGCTGCGGCTCGCGCACGCAGCGCTCGGCGAGGTCACTGGCCGATTCACCACCGAGGACTTGCTCGGCAGGATCTTCAGCGAGTTCTGTATCGGCAAGTGACGGCGCGGGTCAGCCCTCGACCGGCTTGATATTGACGACCTTGGCGCCCTTGTCGGGCTTGCGCGCGGGCTTTTCCTCGAAGACCTGGTCGCGCCCCGCGTGCTTGGCGCGATACAGCGCGTCGTCGGCGCGACGCAGCGTCTCCTCGATGGACTCGCCATAGCGGTACACGGCAATCCCGGCCGAAAACGTGACGCGGATCCCGGCCTCGAAACGCTCGGTCGCGAGTGCGCTCTGCAGGCGCTCGGCACAACGGCGCGCGCCGTCGAGCCCGGTCTCCGGCAGCAGCCCGATGAATTCCTCCCCGCCGAAGCGGCCGAAGGAGTTTGCGCGGCGGCTCGGCGACAGCACGTCCGCGCCGCGCAGCTCGCGCCGCGCGATTTCCGAGAACCGGGTCAGCACGCGGTCGCCGGTCAGGTGGCCATAGCGATCATTGATGCTCTTGAAGTGGTCGAGGTCGAAAATGACTATTGCGAAAGGCGCATGGCGGTGCTCCGAACGCGCGCGCTCCTCCTCGAGCACTTCCATGATGTAGCGCCGGTTGTAAGCCCAGGTCAGGTGATCGCGATCAGCGATGCGCTTGGCTTTCTTGACGGAGCGCTGCAGGTCCTCGTTGCGCTCGCGCAGCTTGGCGCGCAGTTGCGCGACATGCGAGCCGAAAAAAGTGCACCACAGCAAGCCGGAGGCCAGCACCAGGAAGCGCGTCAGCTCCTCGAACAGCTTTACCTCGACGCCGCGAATCGTCAGGTCTGCGGCGACCACGACCGCATAGCCGGCCAGCGCGAACACCGTCAGCTTCAGGAAAGCGCCGCGATCGAGCCGGAAGATGCCGAACAGCATGACGCAGACGTAGACCACCATCATCAGGCTGCGGTCCTCGTGCGATGCGCCGACCAGGACGAGGGTCCAGCAAAGCGCCAGTGCCACCTGGGGCAGTGTCATCGACGGGTCGGCGTACAGCAGGCTGCGGCCGGAGCGCAGCATGTACCAGAACCAGAGATTCGACACCACGATGCCCAGCACCGTCAGCACGGCGAGCGCCAGCGGCAGCTGGATCAGCCCGACGGCCCAGCCGACCAGCGCGATCGTGGTCCACAGCAGGTACGACGCGAGCGCCATCTTGAAACGGCGCATACGGACGTCCTGCCGGGCATCCATCGCCGCTGCGGGGTCGCTGCGCCTGCGGTCGTCCGGCCGACTCGCCAACAAACCATCTCCTTGCGTCTGGCCGGGCCGTCATGGCCCGGGAGAGTCGAAGGATGTGGGAAGCCGCCAGCCGGCGCTGTGACTCGATTCTCATAACTTGGCCGCCCGTGAGCCCCCAGACGCTGCTTTGTGCAGGGGTTCGCCGTCTCAGGGGCGCGGCGATGGGCTAGCGTTGTAGACTACGGCATCCAGCAGGGCGCGCCCGGCGCACCGGACCAGCAGAGGGTTTCCATTGGCACAGGCTGCGGACGTTTTTATCAGCTATTCCCGGGAGGACAAGGAAAAGGTCCTTGTCCTGGCCGAGAAGCTGCGTGCGGCCGGCGTGTCGCTGTGGATCGACCAGGGCGGCATCGATGCCGCGACGATGTGGGGCGAGGAGATCGTGCACGCGCTGGATGGCGCCAAGGTGCTGCTGCTGATGGTCAGCGAGGCGGCAGTCCGCTCCCACAACGTCATCAAGGAAGTGGTGCTGGCCAGCGAGCGCAAGAGCCACATTCTGCCGGTCCACCTCGAGCCGACCCAGCTCCCGCCAAGCTTCAAGTATCCGCTCGCCGGCATCCAGCACATCGAGTATTATCAGGGCGAGCCGACACAAAACCTGCAGACGATCCTGCGCTCCCTTGAACGCATCGGCGTGACCATCGCGGCGCCGCCCCAGCCACCGCGCGCGGCCGGGGCGGCCGAAATGCACAAAGTGCAGGCTGCGGCGCAACCGGCGCCCGGCGCTGACCATGCGGTCGAGCCGGGCGCGCTCGCCGTACTGCCGTTCGACAACATCAGTCCCGACCAGGAAACGGACTATTTCAGCGACGGCCTGACCGAGGAACTGATCGCGCGGCTGTCGCTGGTCAGCGAGATCGAGCTGATCTCACGCTGGGCCTCGATGCAGTACAAGGGCGCGAAACAGGACATCAGGGCCATCGGCAACGAGCTCGGTGCGCGCTATGTCGTCGGCGGCAGCGTGCGGCGTTTCCGGGATTCGGTGCGCATCACCGTGCAGCTCGTCGATGCCGAGACCAACCGCCAGCTGTGGGGCAACACCTACAAGGGCAAACTCGACGACATCTTCGACATCCAGGAGCAGGTCGCGAAGCAGATCGTCGAGGCGCTCAAGCTGCAGCTGAGTTTCTCCGAGAAGCTGTCGCTGACCAAGCGCCAGACGGTCAATGCACAGGCCTACGATTTCTATTTGCGCGGGCAGGACTACCTTTACCGGCTCACGAAGCGCGGGACGGAATACGCGATCCAGCTGTTCGAGAAGGCCATCGAGCTCGACCCACGCTATGCAGCGGCATATGCAGCATGCTCCAGTGCCTACGGCCAGATGTACCAGTGGTTCTCGCGCGAGGAACGCTATCGGGACAAGGCACAGGAACAGAGCTTCAAGGCCTTGATGTATGACAGCAACCTGCCCGAGGCCTACACGGCAATGGGCCTGTCCTACTTCATCTGGAGCAAGTACGAAGAGGCCGCCCAGTCGGTCCGCAAGGCGATCGAGCTCAATCCCGACGACTTCATCGCGCACTGGACGCTGGGCCGCATTCACTTGTCGACCGGCAAGCCCGCCGAGGCGGAAGCGCTGTGTCGCCGCGTGATCGAACTCAAGCCAGGGTTCTACGTGGCCTATGCGGACCTGCGCATGGCCTACCAGGCCATGGGCAGGACGGTGGAAGCCGAAGCGCTGTCCCGCAAGCTGGCCGAGGAACTGGTGCCGAACTACCTGCTGCAGAATCCCGACGACGCGCGCGCGAGAATGTTCTACGCGATCTCGCTGAGCGAGATCGGTCGTCGGGAAGACGCAGTCCGGGAAGGCGCCGCAGCGCTCGAGCTGAGCCCGGGCGACTCGGTCATGCTTTACAATGGGGCGTGCCTTTATTCGCAGCTCGGCGACACGCGGCGGGCGATTGCCACGCTGCGCCAGGCCATCGCGGCTGGCGTCGAGAACTACGGCTGGATGAACAACGACACCGATCTCGATCCGCTTCGCGATGATCCCGAGTTCAAGGAATTGATGGCGGGGAAGTGACCCGCCATGCGCTGGTTCCATGCAGCACCCTGAGCAGTTCGATGTCATCGTCGTCGGTGGCGGTCATGCCGGCACCGAGGCCGCGCTCGCAGCCGCGCGAATGGGCGCGCGTACGCTGCTGCTGACCCAGAGCATCGAGACGCTCGGCCAGATGAGCTGCAATCCGGCGATCGGCGGCATCGGCAAGGGCCACCTGGCGCGCGAGATCGACGCGCTCGGCGGCGCGATGGCGCGGGCGGCCGACGCGGCCGGCATCCACTTCCGCACGCTGAACGCCCGCAAGGGCCCCGCGGTGCGCGCGACCCGCGCGCAGGCGGATCGTGCCCTGTATCGCGCTGCGATCCGGCGCATCGTCGAGGCGCAAGCCGGTCTCGCGCTGTTCCAGCAGTCGGTCGCGGACCTGGTCATCGAGGGCGAGCGGGTCGCCGGTGTGGTGACTGCGATGGGCGTCGTGTTTCGCGCACCAACGGTCGTGTTGACGGTCGGCACCTTCCTCGGCGGACGAATTCATGTCGGCGAAGCCAGTCACGAGGGCGGCCGCGCGGGCGACCCGCCGTCGAACCGCCTGGCCGCACGGCTCCGCGAGTTGCCGCTGCGCGTCGGGCGGCTGAAGACCGGTACGCCGCCGCGGCTCGACGCCCGCAGCCTCGACTTCGACAAGCTTCGTGAGCAGCCTGGCGACGAGCCCCGCCCGGTGTTCAGTTTTCTCGGCCGGCGCGAAGATCATCCGCGGCAGGTACCGTGCTGGATCACCGGCACGACGGAGCGCACTCACGAGATCATCCGCGCGGCCTTGCATCGCTCGCCGATGTACAGCGGCGTAATCGAGGGCGTCGGGCCGCGCTATTGCCCGTCCGTCGAAGACAAGGTCCAGCGTTTCGCCGACAAGACGTCGCACCAGGTGTTCGTCGAACCGGAGGGCCTCGAGTCGCGCGAGGTCTATCCGAACGGTATTTCGACGAGCCTGCCGTTCGACGTGCAGATCGAACTCGTGCGCAGCATCCCGGGCTTCGCGCGCGCACACATCACGCGCCCGGGCTACGCGATCGAGTACGACTACTTCGATCCGCGCGAGCTGCGGCCGAGTCTCGAGACGCGCGTCTTCCGCGGGCTGTTTTTCGCCGGCCAGATCAACGGCACGACAGGCTATGAGGAGGCTGCGGCGCAGGGCCTGCTCGCCGGCCTGAATGCCGTGCTCGCGCTGCGCGGCGAGGCGCCGTGGGTGCCGGGGCGGCACGAGGCTTACCTCGGCGTGCTGGTCGACGACCTGGTGACGCGCGGGACGACCGAACCCTACCGGATGTTCACGAGCCGCGCCGAGTATCGCCTGCTGCTGCGTGAGGACAACGCGGATGCGCGCCTGACGCCGCAGGGCCGCGCGCTGGGGCTGGTCGACGATCGTCGCTGGGCCAGCTTCGAGTCCAAGCAGGCGGCCGTGGAGGCCGAGACGCGCCGGCTCGCGGGCTGCCTGGTGCGGCCGTCCGCGCTGACGGCCGCCGAAGCGGCCGCATTTCCCGGCGGTGCGCCGTCGCGCGAGACCATCGCGCTCGACCTGCTGCGTCGCCCGGAGGTCGGGCACGCCGACCTCGTCGCACTGGGCTGCGTCGGCGACGACGGCGTCGCGCCCGAGGTCGGCGCGCAGGTCGAGGTCTGCGTCCGCTACGACGGCTACATCCGTCGGCAACAGGCCGAAATCGAGCGCCAGCGCAGCAATGAGACGGCGCAACTTCCCGATGACTTGGACTACGATTGCGTCCGGGGCCTGTCGCACGAGGTGCGCCAGAAGCTCGTCGAAGCCCGCCCGGCGACGCTGGGGCAGGCCGCGAGGCTGCCGGGCGTGACCCCTGCCGCGCTGTCGCTGCTGCTGGTACACCTGAAACGCCGGGGGCGACCCGATGGCGCAGTCGCATGACGCGATGAAGCGGCCGGTGCCATGGCGGCCAGAGCTGCGCGGCGCGCTGGCCGCGCTGGCCGTTGTCGTGGTGCTCGCGTGCGGGCTCGCGGGCTGCAGCAAGCCAGAGGGACCTGGCGGCGAGCCGCTGAAGCCCGGCGTGCAGATCCTGAAGCGCGGCAATGGCTCGGAGCCGGCCACGCTGGATCCGCATCGGGCGGTGTCCGTGTCGTCGCTGAACGTGCTGCGCGACATGTACGAGGGCCTCGTCGGCACCGCGCCGGACGGGACGCCGGTACCCGGTGTCGCCGAGCGCTGGGACACGAGCCCGGATGGCCTGGTCTGGACATTCATGCTGCGCCCGACTGCGCGCTGGTCGAATGGTGAGCCCGTGACGGCCGAGGACTTCGTGGCGGGATTCCGTCGCGCGGTCGATCCGGCCACGGGTTCCGGCACCGCGGCCCTGCTGGAGTCGATCGTCAATGCCCGCGCGATCATGACGCGGCGCCTGTCGCCCGAGACTCTCGGCGTCGGGGCGCTGGACGAGCACACGCTGTTGATCCGCCTGGCGGCGCCAACGCCGTGGCTGCTGGAGGTGTTGACGCACCCGGTGGCCTCGCCGTTGTGGCGACCGGGACTCGAGCAGCAGGACGCCGAGTTTGCCTTGCCGGGCAAGCTGGTCAGCAACGGGCCATTCTTCCTGTCGGAATGGCAGCCGGGCGCGCACATCAGGCTGGCCCGCAACCACAATTACTGGGACCGCCGGAACGTCGCGATCGACCAGGTCGTCTACTTCCCGATCGATGACCAGGATGTCGAGCTGCAGCGGTACCGGGAAGGCAGGCTGCACTGGACTTCGGACGTGCCGCATCACCAGCTCGGCCTGGTGCAGCGGCGGCTCGCCGATGAGCTGACGATCACGCCGCGCATGGCTGTGACCTGGCTCGGTCTGAACGTTACGCGGCCGCCTTTCGAGGGAGAGCCCGGGCTGCGGCGCGCGCTGGCGCTGGCCCTGGACCGGGAGTTGATCGTGCGCTCGGTCACCGGCGCCGGGGAGGCGCCGGCCCACAGCTGGGTGCCGCCGATGGCAGGCTATCCGGAACAGGCGCCGCCGTGGGCCGGCTGGCCCCGCCGCCGCCAGCTCGAGGAAGCACGCCGGCTCTATGCCGCGGCCGGCTACGATGCACGCCGCCCGCTCGAGCTGGAGCTGCTCTACCCGGCAGGGCTCAATAATCGGCGGCTGGCGATCGCCATCGCCGCGATGTGGCGCGAGTCGCTGGGCGTGCAGACGCGCCTGCGCGAGGAAGGCTTCGCCGATTTCCTCGAGTCGCGCGCCGATCTCGGCACGACGATGGTGTTCCGCTCTGGCTGGGCCGCCGATTTCCGCGATCCGTTTGCCTTCGCCGGCCTGTTCGATTCCGAGACCGGCGGCAGCGACACCGGCTGGCGCAGCGCGACCTACGACGAGTTGCTGCAGGCCTCGATGCTGGCGCTCAACCCGCGGCGCCGGCTGGCGCTGCTGGCGGAGGCCGAGCGCCTGCTGCTCGACGAACAACCGATCATCCCGCTGTTCTTCGATGTGCGGCGACGCCTGGTGAAACCGGAAGTGCGCGGCTGGGCGCCGAACCCGATGGATCTGCACCCGAGCCGCGAGTTCTACATCGTGTCCGCGGACGCGCCGGCGCCGGAATGATCGCCCGGCACCTGCTCGCAGTCGCGCTGCTTGGCGGCCTTGGCCTGCTGCTGAGCACGGGCTGCAGCCGCGCGCCGGAACCGGAGGCGCGGCAGGCGGTACGCGAGATCGTGCTCAGGCGCGGCAATGCGCGCGAGCCGGACACGCTCGACCCGCAGCGCGCCGAGGACGAGAACAGCCGCGCGATCATCCGCGACCTGTTCGAAGGCCTCGTCGGTGAGACGCCCGACGGTGAGCTGGTCCCCGGCGCGGCGGCGACGTGGCAGGTCTCGGCCGATGGCCTGGTATGGACGTTCACGCTCAGGCCGGACGGGCGCTGGTCGAACGGCGATCCGCTGGTCGCGGCGGATTTCGTCGCCGGCCTGCGACGCGCAGTGGACCCGGCGACCGCGGGGAGCAGTGCGGCCCTGTTGCTGCCGATCGCCGGCGCCGCGGACATCATTTCGGGCGAAAGCGCGCCTGACGCGCTTGGCGTGGAGGCGCTCGATGAGCTGAGGCTGGTGCTGCGGCTGCGCAGCGCCACGCCGCACCTGCCGGGGCTGCTGACCCACCCGATCACCTTCCCGGTGCATCAGCCGAGCCTCGCCGAGCACGGCGCGCGATTCGCACGCCCCGGACGGCTGATCTCGAACGGCGCGTACCAGCTCGCGGCGTGGGAAGTTCACAGCCACGTGACGCTGACCAGGAATCCGCACTTCCGCGACCCGCCGCAAATCGATGTCGTGCGCTTTTACCCGATCGACGAGCCGGAGGCCGAACTGAACCGCTACCGGGCCGGCGACCTCGACTTCACCGCGCAGCTGCCGCAGCAACGCTACCGCTGGGCCAAGGAGCATCTCGGCGACGAGCTGCATGTCGGCCCCTACCTGTCCACGCAATTCTGGTTGTTCAACCTGCGCCGCCCGCCGCTCGACGACCTGCGCGTCCGCCAGGCACTGACGATGGCGGTCGATCGCCAACGGCTGACCGAGAGCGTGACCGGGCTCGGCGAGCATCCCGCCTACGGACTGGTGCCGCCGGGCGTGGCCAACTTCACGGCGCAGTCGTTCAGCTGGCGGGACCAGCCGGCGGCGGCCAGGCTCGAGACCGCGCGCGCATTGCTGGCTGCGGCCGGCTACGGATCCGAGCGGCCGTTGCGTGTCGAGGTGCGCTACAACACCGACGAGAACCTGCGCCGGATCGCCGTGGCAGTCGCCTCGATGTGGCGCGAGGGACTTGGTGTCGAAACCGCCCTGGTCAACGAGGAATTCCGCGTATTGCTGGCCCGTCGCAAGGACCCCGACCAGTGGCAGATCCTGCGCCTCGCCTGGGCCGGGGACTACAACGACGCGTCGAATTTCCTCGAGATCCTTGCGACCAGCGGCGCGGTCAACGACACCGGCTACGACGATCCGGAGTTCGAGCGCCTGCTGGCCGAGGCCGCGATCGAGGCGGACCAGGCGCGCCGCCGGCAGCTGCTCGAGGCCGCCGAGCGCCGCATGCTCGAGCACTACCCGATCCTGCCGCTGTACCACACGGTCAGCAAGCATCTCGTCAAGCCATGGGTGCGCGGCTTCCGGCCGAACGTGCTCGACCGGACCTACACCCGCCACCTGTCGGTGGACGTCGAACAAAGGGGTTTCTGACTTGCGCCGTGTCAAGCCGGCCTGGCTGATCACCGTACTCGTGCTCGTGGCGCTGCTCGCCTGGTTCGCGCCGCGCAACCTTGCGATCAAGACGCCCGCCGCGCCGCCCGCCGCGCCGCCCGTCGAGTTCGTGCGCGGCAACAACACCGACCCGGAGTCGCTCGATCCATTGCAGGCACGCAGCGAACCGGCGCTGAACATCCTGCGCGACCTGCACGAGGGCCTGACTGCGCTCGACCCCGCCGGCCGCGTGATCGCCGGGGCGGCCCGCGCCTGGCGCGTCGACGACGACGGCCTTGGCTGGAGCTTCGAACTCGACCCCGAGGCGCGCTGGTCGGACGGCCTTGCAGTGCGCGCCGCCGACTTCGTGCATGCCTTCCGCCAGATGGCCGAGCCGTCCGTCGCCTCGCCGCACGCCGGGCTGTTCGACGCCATTGCGGGGCTTCCCGAGGCGGTCTCGGGGCGCGCGGAACCCGCGGCTATCGGGGTCGTCGCAGAGGCCGATGACCGGCTGCGGATCACGCTGAGCCGGCCGCTGCCCTGGCTCGGCGAGCTGTTGGCGCACCCGGCCGCGTCGCCGCGCCGCAGCGATGTGCCGGCCGACGGCCGCGTATCGAGCGGTGCGTTTCGCTTCGCAGCACAGGTGCCCGGTTCGCACTTGCTTGCGGTGCGCAATCCGAGCTACCGCGACGCCGCCAACGTCGCCATCGCCCAGGTCCGCTTCCTGCCGATCGCGGACCTTGCCAGCGAGTTGTCGCGCTACCGCGCAGGCGAGCTCGACATGACGTACACGGTGCCGGTGTCGCGCGTGCCCTGGCTCCACGAGCACAAGGCCGACCAGTTCCGGGTCAGCCCCTATCTCGCCGTCTACTTCTATGGCTTCAACACGCGCCGTCCGCCGCTGGACGACGTCCGCGTGCGGCGCGCGCTGTCGCTCGCCGTGGATCGGGAGCTGATTGCCAACCGCATTGTCGCGGCCGGCGAAACGCCGGCCTGCACACTGGTGCCGCCGGGGCTGCCGGGATACGTGTCCCCGCCGGAACCGGACTGCGCCGCGCGGCGGCGCGAGCGGACCGAACAGGCCCGGGCGCTGCTGGCGGCCGCTGGCTACGGTCCGGACCGGCCGCTGCAGCTCGAGATCCGCTACAACACCGGCGAGTTGCATGACCGCATCGCCGTCGCCGTCAGCTCATTCTGGAAGGAGGCGCTCGGCGTCGAGACGACCCTGGTGCGCGAGGAGTTCCGCGTGCTGCTCGGCAACGTCCGCACCGGCGACGTGACGCAGGTCTACCGCGGCAGCTGGATCGCCGATTTCGCCGAGCCGGACAGTTTCCTCGGTATCCTGGCCTCGGACAGCCCGGTCAACGGCACTGGCTGGGCCGATCCCGAGTACGACAGCTTGCTCCACCAAGCCGCGCGGCAGCCTGATCGCACTGCGCGCATGCGCCTGCTCGCCAAAGCCGAAGCGCGCGCTCTCGACGCCGCGCCGCTGATGCCGCTGTATTTCTATGTCAGCAAGAAGCTCGTCAAGCCGCACGTCCGGGGCATCGAGGACAACCTGCTGAACATCCACCCGAGCCGCTTCGTGCGGCTGTGCCGCGACGGCGACTGCTGAGCGGCCGGGGCCGGGCCACGGGGCGTTCTCGCAGGCACAGTCGGCCGTGGCCGGACCACGGCAGGGCTCCCCTCTCTCGGAAATCTTTATCTCGTTCGGTGAGCCCTGCCATGTTCCGGCCACTACCTCGTTGCCGGCGGGAACGCAGAGGCGCAGAGACGCAGAGACGCAGAGACGCGGAGTGGCAGAGACGCAGAGGTGCGGAGGCGCGCATCACCGCAGCGGCAGCCGCGCCATCGGGGCGTCAAACCAGCCGACCAGGCAGCGGGGGCGGGATGTCACATGCCCGCTGAGCGAGATAAAGATTTCCCGAGCGCAGCGGGCATGTGACGTCGCGGCCCCGCGGTCCGCCAGCAGCGGCGACGCTCAGGCGACGGCTGGCTAAGGCGTCAGCAGGGCGAAGCGCGCCGATACGCTGGCGGTCACGCGGATCAGGCCGGGCTGGTAGGTCTCGGCGCCGCTCATGGCGTCGGCCTCGGCCATCGCGGCGCGCATCATCATCGGCTGGGGTGGCGTGAAACCGCCGCCGGCCTCGATCTGCAGCGGTGCGCCGACACGGGCGCCGAGTGCGCCGGCCATGACCTCGGCGCGGGCCCGCGCGTGCCGCGTCGCAGCCGCCAGCGCTTCTGCCTCGAGCTCGGCGCGGCGCGAGGTGTCGAACGATGCCGGCGAGGCATCGGTGACGCCCAGTCCGAGCGCCTTCTCCGTCAGCTCGCCGAGCTTGCCGATCTCCGTCAGCTTCAAAGTGACCTGGCGGCTGACGACATAGCCCAGCAGCCGGCGCTGGCGCGTCTCTGGTTCCCAGTCGAACTCGGGACTGACGCTGAGCGCTGCCGTGGCGATCTGCTCGTCCTTGAGGCCGTTGTCACGGGCCAGCGCGATCAGCCGGGCCACGCCGCGCGCAACCTCGTCCCGCGCCGCGGCGACGGTCGGCTGGCGTGCGCTGACGCCAAAACTGAGCCACGCGATATCGGGCGCAACCTCGACACGGCCGTCGCCGGTGGCTGCGACGAACGGCTGTTCCTCGGCCAGCACGGGGCCGGCTGCCATCAACAGGGCGACGGTCATGAACAGGGACCAGGCGCGTGAGTGCAACATCGGACAGTCTCCAGTCATGTGAATGCAGGGTCGCTGCGAGGCTTCGAGGCGCGCGCGCGCAAAGGGTTCCCGGCGGACCGCAATTGGCTTTTTCGGTTTTCCCTGATTACCATACCGCCGCAATTTCCGGCCTTAGTGTTGACCCCGAGGAGGCATGCCGATGCGCGCGCGCGCCGTAACGATCGGATTGGCCCTGGGCGCCTTGCTGGCGTCGCCCGTCGCGTCTGCGGAATCCCGCCCGGTCGCCGTCGAGACCTGCCTTGGCTGCCACGGCATCCCGGGCTACAAGAACGCCTATCCGACCTACCCGGTGCCGAAGCTCGGCGGCCAGCACGCACTGTACATCGTGGAGGCGCTGCGCGCTTATGCGAATGGCGAACGTCCGCATTCGACGATGCACGCCCAGGCGGCGACGCTGAGCGACGAGGAAATCCAGGGCATCGCCACGTGGTTCGAGGAGCAGGGCAAGTGAGCGCCAGAAGTTACCGTCCACTCCTGGTCGGCGCCGCGATCGGTCTGCTGCTGAGCGGCACCGCTCACGCCGGCAACCCGGAACTCGGCAGGGCGAAATCCACGCCATGTCACGCCTGTCACGGCGCGGACGGTCTCGGCACGGCGCCTAATTTCCCGGTGCTCGCGGGCCAGTACGCCGACTACCTGGTGTTCGCACTGAAGTTGTACCGCAGCGGCGAGCGCGCGAATGTGCTGATGGCGCCGTGGGCCGCGCCGTTGTCCGACGCCGATATCGCCGACCTCGCTGCCTATTACGCCTCGCTGCCCGGCCTGGTGGTGCCGAAGCGCTAGCCCGGCATCACGGGCCGGCGCCCCGCTCAACGGCGAGCCCGGCCAGGAAAGCCTCCGCCCCGGACCGGATTTCCCGCAGTTCCGCCGCGCCGAGGCGGTCGAGGTTCCCGAGCGCCAGCCCGATGCGCGGATTGCCGGCGAGCAGCACCCGGTGACGGGCCAGGAAGTCCCAGTACAGCAAGTTGAACGGACAGGCGCCCGGGCCGCTGCGCCGCGTCGGGTCGTAGCGGCAGCCGCCGCAGTAGTTACTCATGCGCCGGATGTAGGCGCCGCTGGCGGCGTAAGGCTTGGAACCGACGATGCCGCCGTCGGCGTGCAAGGCCATGCCGAGGGTGTTGGGCAGTTCGACCCACTCGATGGCATCCGTGTAGGCAGCCAGGAACCAGTCACAGACGGCGTCTGGCGCGAGGCCGGCCAGCAAGGCGAAATTGCCGATCACCATGAGGCGCTGGATGTGGTGGGCATAGCCGTGCGCGAGCGTGTCCGCGAGGCACTGGCGCAGGCAGTTGAGGTCGGTCGCCGCGTTCCAGAAGAAAGCGGGCAGGGGGCGCTCGTGGCCGAAGTGGTTCAGCGCCGCATAGGCCGGCATTTTCAGCCAGTACACCCCGCGGACGAACTCGCGCCAGCCGAGCACCTGGCGAACGAAGCCCTCGACGGCCGCCAGCGGCGCGGCATCCGCCCGCCAGGCTGCGACGGCCGCAGCGACCACCTCGCGGGGGTCCAGCAGCTTGAGGTTCAGCGCTGAAGCCAGGCCGGCGTGGTAGAGCCACGGCTCGCCCCGCCACATCGCGTCCTGGTAGCGGCCGAACAAGGGCAGGCGGTGCGCGACGAAATCGTCGAGCGCGGCGCGCGCCTGCGCCGGGGTGACGGGCCAGCGAAACGAGGCAAGCGAACCGGGGTGGTCGGGAAAGCGGGCCTCGACCTCGGCCAGCACGGCCAAGGTGAGTTCGTCGGGCTTGAACCCGAGCGGTTCGGGCGGGCGCCCCGGTCCGGCACGGCCAAAGCTTCCCCGGTTGTCCTTGTCGAAGTTCCAGCGGCCGCCGACCGGCGCGCCGCGCTCCATCAAGACGCCTGATCGCCGGCGCATTTCCCGATAGAAATACTCCATGACGAGGGACTTGCGGCCGCGCGCCCAGTCGCGGAAATTCTTCCGGGAGCAATAGAAATGCGTGTCCTCCAGCCATTCAAGCGGCACGCCGCGGCGCTGGCAGGCTTCCTCGAGGGCGCGCTCGACGCGCCATTCGCCGGCCTCGACGGCGATGACCCGGCCGGGGCGGTGCCGCGTGATCGCGTCGTCGAGGCCCTCGGCCAGCGAGGCGCAGCCGGCGGCCAGGTCGCTATAGTCCACGTGCCAGCCGGCGGCGCGCAGCGCCGCGGCATGGTGACGCATCGCGGCAAGAAACACGGCGATGCGCTGCTTGTGGCTCCAGGCATGAGTGGCTTCGTCCGCCGCTTCGATCATGACGACGACGGCCTGTTCACGTCGCGCGTCTTGCAGTGCCGGACTGGTCGCGTCGAGCTGGTCACCGAGCACGAGGACGAGATCAGTGGCCATGCGTATTTTGCTCAAGGCCGCCGGAAGCGACACAATCGTCGGTGCTGCGAAACAGGAGCCTGAAGTGCATAAGCCCAGCCTGATCGATTTCGATGCCGGCATCACTGCCGTGGATACCGAGTATGTGCGCCCGGGCCTGGACGCGAGCCACCTGATCGTTCACGGCGGCCGCGCGGCCTTCGTCGACACCGGCACGACGCACTCCGTCCCCCTGTTGCTCGCCGCGCTGGAGCATAAGGGCGTCGCCCCCGCGCAGGTCGACTGGGTGTTCGTGACCCACGTGCACCTCGATCATGCCGGCGGCGCAGGCGCGCTGATGGCGGCGCTGCCCAGCGCGACCGCGGTACTGCATCCGCGCGGCGCGCGGCACATGGCGGACCCGGGGAAACTCATCGCGGGCTCCAAGGCGGTCTATGGCGAGCAGGCATTCGATGCCCTCTACGGCGAGATTCGCCCGATTCCCGAGGAGCGGATTCGTACCGTCGAGGACGGCGAGCGGCTCGCGCTGGCGGGACGCGAGTTCGAGTTCCTGCATACCGAGGGCCACGCGAAGCATCACTACTGCATCGTCGACCCGGCCGCGTCGGCCGTGTTCACCGGGGACTGTTTCGGGATCTCCTACCGCGAACTCGACACGGCCGCCGGCCCGTTCATTTTTCCGACGACGACACCGGTGCAATTCGACCCGGAGGCAGCGCACGCCACGATCCGCCGCCTCTTGTCCTACAAGCCGCAGCGGGCCTTCCTGACGCACTTCAGCGGCGTGTCCGCGCCAGCCGCGTTGGCGCCGCAGCTGCACCGCGACCTCGACGAGTACGTCCGGATTGCCACGGCGCGCCGCGACGACGAGAACCCGGAGGCGTCGATTCGCGCTGCGCTGCGCGACTGGACATTTGCGCGCCTCGATGAGCATGGCGTCGATCCGGACCCGGTGCTGCGCGACGAGGTGGTGGGCATGGACATGGCACTGAACGCCCAGGGACTTGCGATCTGGCTGGGCAACGCGACCAGGGGGGGCTGAGCATGACGACGTTCAAGGCGTTCCGGATTCACCAGGCGGGCAAGGGCGTCGAGGCGCGGCTGGAAACGCTGTCGCTCGGCGACCTGAACGCGGGCGAGGTCGTGCTGCGCGGCCATTATTCCTGCATCAATTACAAGGACGCCCTGGCGGCGACCGGCAAGGGCCGGATCCTGCGCCGTTTCCCGCTGGTCGGCGGGATCGACGTGGCCGGCGAGGTCGTCAGCTCCGAGGATGCTCGCTACAAGCCCGGCGACGCGGTGCTCGTGACGGGTTGCGGGCTCAGCGAAGATCATGACGGCGGCTACGCCGAGTATGTGCGCGTGCGCGGCGACTCGGTGGTGCCGATCCCGGCCGGGCTCGATCCAAGGGCTGCGATGCAGCTGGGCACCGCGGGATTCACGGCGGGCCTGGCGGTCCATCGCCTCGAGCACAACGGGCTGGCGCCGGAGGTCGGCCCCGTCATCGTGACCGGCGCGACCGGCGGGGTCGGCAGCCTGGCGCTCGACATGCTCGCCGGCTGCGGCTACCGGGTCACGGCGTTGACCGGCAAGGCCGAGGCGGCGGACTACCTGCGGGAGCTCGGCGCCGCCGAGGTGCTGGTGCGCGGCGAGTTCGAGATGGGCACCAAGCCGCTGGAGAAGGCGATGTGGGCGGGCGCCGTCGACAATCTCGGTGGCGAAACGCTGGCCTGGCTGACGCGCACCATGGACTGGTGGGGCTCGATCGCCTGCATCGGCCTGGCGCAGAGCCACGAGCTGCACACCACCGTCATGCCGTTCATCCTGCGCGGCGTGAACCTGCTCGGCATCAACTCCGTCGCCACGCCTCGGCCGCTGCGCCTCGCTGTCTGGGACCGCCTCGCGCGCGACCTGAAGCCACGCAATCTGGACAAGATCGCGCATAGAACCGTCACGTTAAGCGAACTTCCCAGCGTCTTCGACGAATATATCGACGGCCGCGTGCGTGGCCGCACGCTCGTCGACCTGCGCCGCTGAGCAGGGGGACACTGCTGTTTCGGGCGATTCAGCAGTGTCCCCCTCGTCATCTCGCAGCGGACGCCGCTGGTGCAGTAACATCAACGGCTGGCTGCGTCGCAGCAACCGCCGCCCAGGGGGAGTTGTCCATGCCTGAGATCCAGTCCGCCGGCGCCCGCTTCCGGGCTGCACTCGAGCTCGAGCGGCCCTTGCAGGTGGTCGGCACGATCAACGCCTACACCGCGTTGCTGGCCGAACGGGCGGGGTACCGGGCGATCTACCTGTCCGGCGCCGGGGTGGCGAATGCCTCGTTCGGGCTCCCCGACCTCGGCATGACGAGCCTCAACGACGTCTGCGAGGACATTCGACGGATCACCGGCGCGACCGAACTGCCGTTGCTCGTTGATGCCGATACCGGCTGGGGCGCGGCCTTCAACATCGCCCGCACGGTGCGCGAAATGATCCGCGCCGGCGCCGGCGCGCTGCACCTCGAGGACCAGGTCTCGGCCAAGCGCTGCGGGCACCGCCCCGGCAAGGCGCTGGTCTCGAGCGCGGAAATGTGCGACCGGATCCGCGCCGCGGTGGACGGGCGCACCGATGACGATTTCGTCATCATGGCGCGCACCGACGCGCACGCGGTCGAGGGCCAGCCGCAGGCCATCGAGCGGGCGCTCGCCTATGTCGAGGCCGGCGCCGACATGATCTTCGCCGAGGCGCTGACCACGCTCGACGAGTATCGCGAATTCACGGCGACCGTTCGCGTGCCCATGCTGGCCAACATCACGGAATTCGGCAAGACGCCGTTGTTCACCACCGCGGAGCTCGCCGCGGCGGGCGTGCAGCTCGCCCTCTATCCATTGTCGGCGTTCCGCGCGATGAGCGCGGCGGCGCTGGCCGTGTACCAGGCGCTGCGCCGCGAGGGCAGCCAGCAGGCCGTCATCGACATGATGCAGACGCGCACGGAGCTCTACGAGGTGCTCGGTTACCACGATTACGAGCGCAAGCTCGACGCGCTGTTCTCGGCGGACGACGCCGGCTCGAATTCCCAGGGAGGATGACCATGAGCAAGGAATCGAAAGACAAGAAGGCCGGCGGACTCGCCGGGGTCTCGGCCGGCGAGACGGCCATCTGCACGGTCGGCAAGGAAGGCGCCGGGCTGACCTATCGCGGCTACGACATCTATGATCTTGCCGACAAGGCGCGTTTCGAGGAAGTGGCGTACCTGCTGCATTACGGCCGCCTGCCCACCCAGGCCGAGTTTGACGCCTATATCAAGCGCCTGCAGGGCCTGCGCGGTCTGCCGGCCGAGCTGAAGAGCGCCCTCGAGACGATCCCCGGCGATTCTCATCCGATGGACGTGCTGCGGACCGGCTGCTCGCTGCTCGGGAACCTCGAGCCGGAGGGGGACTTCTCGCGCCAGGTCGACGTCGCCGATCGCCTGCTCGCCGCATTCCCGTCGATGCTGCTGTACTGGTGGCGCTTCCATCAGGACGGCGTTCGCATCGACACCGTCACCGACGACAACAGCGTCGCCGGGCATTTCCTGCACCTGCTGCACGACGCACCGCCGTCGGAGTTCCACCGGCGCGTGCTCGACGTGTCGCTGATCCTCTACGCCGAGCACGAGTTCAACGCCTCGACGTTCACGGCGCGCGTCATCACCGGGACCCTGTCGGACTTCCACTCGGCGATCACCGGCGCGATCGGCGCGCTGCGCGGGCCGCTGCATGGTGGCGCCAACGAGGCGGCGATGGAGCTCATCCAGCGCTTCGACAGCGCGGCGGCCGCCGATCGCGGCGTCCGCGAGATGCTAGCCGCCAAGGCCAAGATCATGGGCTTCGGCCATCGCGTCTACACGACCTCGGACCCGCGCAACAAGGTCATCAAGGCCTTCGCGGAACAGCTTTCGCACGAATGCGGCGACAAGGTCATCTTTCCGGTCTCCGAGGCGATCGAGAAAGTCATGTGGGACGAGAAGCGGCTGTTCCCGAACGCCGACTTCTACTCGGCCGGTGCCTACCACTTCATGGGCATTCCGACGGCCCTGTTCACGCCGATCTTCGTCTGCTCGCGGACCACCGGCTGGGCGGCGCACGTCATGGAGCAGCGCGCCAACAACCGCCTGATCCGGCCGGGCGCCGACTACATCGGTCCGGGCCTGCAGCGCTGGACGCCGATCAGCCAGCGCGGCTGAACCTCGGGAACGACAAAGGGGACACATGGCCGTGCCAGACCTCCGATCGGCCAGGCGCCCCGACCCGGACAAGGCACTGGTCGCTATCGCCGACTACGTGCACGGCTACGAGATCGACAGCGCAGCCGCCCTCGAGACGGCGCGCTTCTGCCTCATGGACACGCTGGCCTGCGGCTTTCAGGCGCTCGATTACCCGGCCTGCACGAGGCTGCTCGGGCCGGTCGTGCCCGGCGCCACGCTGCAGGGCGGCGCGCGTGTTCCCGGTACCGGCTGGGAACTCGACCCGGTGCAGGCGGCGTTCAACATCGGCGCAATCGTGCGCTGGCTGGACTTCAACGACACCTGGCTCGCAGCCGAGTGGGGCCATCCGTCCGACAACCTCGGCGCGATCCTGGCCGTCGCCGACTACCTGTCGCGCAAGCGGGTCGCCGAGGGCGGCGCGGCGCTGAAAATCCGCGCCGTGCTCGAGGCGATGATCAAGGCACACGAGATCCAGGGCATCATCGCGCTGGAGAACAGCTTCAACCGGGTCGGTCTCGACCACGTGCTGCTGGTGCGCATCGCCTCGACCGCCGTGGCGACAATGATGCTCGGCGGCACGCACGAGCAGGTCATCAACGCGGTGTCGAACGCCTGGATCGACGGCGGCGCGCTGCGCACCTACCGGCACGCGCCGAACACCGGCTCGCGCAAGAGCTGGGCGGCCGGCGACGCGACCAGCCGCGGCGTGCGTCATGCGTTGATGGCGCTGACCGGCGAGATGGGCTACCCGTCCGCGTTGACGGCGCCGCGCTGGGGCTTCCAGGACGTGCTGTTCGGCGGCAAGGACCTGTCTTTCCCGCAGGACTTCGGCACCTACGTCATGGAGAACGTGCTGTTCAAGATTTCCTACCCGGCCGAATTCCATGCCCAGACCGCGGTCGAGGCGGCGATGACGCTGCATCCGGAGGTGCGCGACCGGCTCGACGACATCAAGGAAATCGTCATCGAGACACAGGAACCCGGCGTGCGGATCATCGACAAGACCGGCCCGCTGGACAACCCTGCCGATCGCGACCACTGCCTCCAGTACATGACTGCGGTCCCGCTGATCTTCGGCCGCCTCGTGGCAGCGGACTACGAGGATGACGTGGCGCGCGACCCGCGCGTGGACGCGCTGCGCGACAAGATGACGGTGCGCGAGAACGAGCGCTTCACGCGCGACTACTATGATCCGGGCAAGCGCTACATCGGCAATGCCGTGCAGGTGTTCTTCAAGGACGGCACCGACAGCGAGCGGGTCGAGGTCGAGGTCCCGATCGGTCATCGCAAGCGTCGCGCAGCGGGGATTCCGGCGCTGATCCGGAAATTCGAGAACAGCCTGAAAGGCAAGCTGACCGAGCGGCAGTTCAAGGCGCTCAAGGCACTGTGCTCGGACCAGCAGAAGCTCGAAGAGACGCCGGTCGACGAGTTCGTCGCGCTGTTGGTCAGCGCTTGAGCCTCGCGGCCCCGGCCGCGGGCTGAAGCCGGGGCGGCGGCCGCGTCGAAACACCGGATGTGTTACTTCCTGGTGAAGAGGAGAGAGCGATGCAGCTGAAAGGGTTCTTGAGCGGTTTGGCGGTGGCGTCCCTGCTGTGGCTCGGCGTGCCCGCGGTGGCGGACTGGGCGGCGCCGGCGCGCAGCGTGTCGGCACAGGACAGGGCGCAGCAGAACCTGTCCCATGCGGCGGCGATGCAGCAGCAGGGTCAGTCGATGTGTCCTTTCCAGCGCAAGGCCCAGCGCAACATGGCGCGGTGCCCCTATTCCGGGCAGCCGCAGCCAGGGGGCTACGGCCACGGCAACGACAAGGCCGGAGAGCGGGGCAGCGTGCAGGGCGTGCGCCAGGGAAGGGAGCCGCTCGAGACCTGAGATAGTGGAGGGGGACACTGCTAAAAATGCGTTTTGAGCAGTGTCCCCGTTATACTTGCGGGCCCACGGAGGGTGGCCCCGGTGGACACAGCCCGAATTCAGCAGCAGATCGAGCAGGGCTTGTCGGCGCTGCATCTCGCCGAGCCGCCGGGTCTCGCCGGGAAGCTGGCGCTCTACCTCGAGTTGCTGGCCAAGTGGAACGAGACTTACAACCTGACCGCGGTTCGCGTGCCGGAAGAAATGGTGACGCGTCACATCATGGACAGCCTTGTCGTACTGCCATTCATCGCTGAAGAACGGACGCTCGACGTCGGCACCGGCGCCGGCTTGCCGGGGCTGGTACTGGCGATGGCGCGGCCGGGCCAGCGCTTCGTGTTGCTCGACGCTGCCGGCAAGAAGACGCGCTTCGTCGAGCATGCGGCCGGCCGCCTCGGGCTGGCGAACGTCGAGGTCGTCAAGGCGCGGGCCGAGGAACATGAGGATGCCGAGGGCTTTGGCGTCGTGCTGAGCCGGGCATTCGCGTCGGTCGGCGATTTTCTCCGCGTCGCTGGGCACCTGGCACGCCCGGGCGGCCGGCTGCTGGCCATGAAGGGCGCTTTCCCCGAGGCCGAACTCGAGTCGCTGCCGGCCGCATGGCGGCTGCAGGCCGTCCACAAGCTCATGGTCCCGGGCCTGCTGGGCCGGCGCCACCTGCTCGAGTTCTGCCGCAAGGAAGCCGGCAATTGACCCGGATCCTCGCGATCGCGAACCAGAAGGGCGGCGTCGGCAAGACCACGACGGCCGTCAACCTGGCGGCCTCGCTGGCGGCCACGAAGCGGCGCGTGCTGCTGGTGGACCTCGACCCGCAGGGCAACGCGACGATGGGCTCGGGCATCGACAAACGCGAGCTCGACGTGACTTCCTGCGACGTGCTGCTCGGCGAGGCCTCGGCCCGCGACGCGGTGGTGACGACGGATCCAGGCGGCTTCGACCTGATTCCAACCAACGACGACCTGACCACCGCGGAAGTCAGGCTGATCAGCGAGTTCGGCCGCGAGACGCGGCTGCGGGCCGCGCTCAGGGACATCGCGCAGGACTACGACTACGTGCTGATCGATTGCCCGCCGTCGATCAACATGCTGACCGTGAACGCGCTGACGGCCGCGACCGGCGTGCTGATCCCGATGCAATGCGAGTACTACGCGCTCGAGGGGCTGTCGGCGCTGGTCAGGACGGTCGAACAGATCCGCGAGGCGGTCAACCCGGAGCTGCAGATCGACGGACTGCTGCGGACCATGTTCGATCCGCGCAACAACCTCGCCAACGAGGTCTCATCGCAGCTGATCCTGCACTTCGGCGACAAGGTGTTCCGCACCGTGATCCCGCGCAATATCCGCCTGGCCGAGGCGCCGAGCTTCGGCATGCCGGCGCTGTTCCACGACAAGACCAGCCGCGGCGCGCTCGCCTACCTGGCCTTGGCCGGAGAAATGATCCGCCGCCAGGAAGCCACCCGGAAGGAGGCTGAACACTGATGGCCGTCAAGAAACGTTCGCTCGGCCGCGGTCTCGATGCCCTGCTGTCGTCCACGGGCCGGACAACCGCTGCGGAGCACGTGGACCAGGGCCAGTACCGCGAGCTCGCGGTCGAGCTGCTGAAGCGCGGCCGCTTCCAGCCGCGCCTGGACATCCGGCAGGAATCGCTTGCCGACCTGGCCGATTCGATCCGCGCCCAGGGCGTCGTGCAGCCGGTGGTCATCCGGCCGATTCGCGACGCCGGCGACGGCGTCCGCTACGAGATCATCGCCGGCGAGCGCCGCTGGCGCGCCGCGCAGATTGCCGGCCTGCAGAAGATCCCGGTGATCATTCGCGACGTGCCCGACGAGGCGGCCGTCGCGATGGCGCTGATCGAGAATATCCAGCGCGAGGACCTGAACCCGCTGGAGGAGGCGCGCGCTCTCGACCGGCTGATCCGCGAGTTCGAGATGACCCACCAGCAGGCCGCCGAGGCCGTGGGCCGGTCCCGCGCGGCGGTCAGCAACCTGCTGCGGCTCCTCGAACTCAGCGACGAGGTCAAGGCGATGGTGGAGCGCCGGGCGATCGAGATGGGCCATGCGCGGGCCTTGCTTGGCTTGCCCGAGGCCAAGGCGCAGGCCGCGGCCGCCCGCGAAGTGGTTGCCAAGGCGCTCTCGGTACGCGAGACCGAGCGGCTGGTCAAGCGCCTCCAGGCGCCGCCCGGCAAGCCCGCGCCGGCGGGGGCGCTTGACCCGAACATCCGGCGGCTGGAGGCCGAGATCGCCGAGAAGCTCGGCGCCAGGGTTGCCGTGCAGCACGCGTCCTCCGGGCGCGGCAAACTGGTCGTCAGCTACAACAGCCTCGACGAACTCGACGGGATCCTGGCGCACATCAAGTAGGGGACACTGCTAAAACGGCCCTTTTAGCAGTGTCCCCCTCCAAATTGCTGCGAGTGCGTAAAGGGGCTATAATCCCGCGGCTTTTGGGGGCCGAGGCCGCTCGGCATGCGAAATCGGCTCGGTTCGGTACCCGGGAAAATCCTCGCCGGTCAATTGGGTGTAACCCTGATGGCGGCGTTGCTGTTCAGGCTCACGATGAGCGGCGAGGCCGCGCTCGGGGCCCTGGCAGGCGGAGGTATCAGTGTCGTGCTGAGCCTCTGGATGGCCCTGCGGGTGTTCGCGGTGCCGGCCGAAGCAGGTCCTCAGGCCATGTTCTCGGCCTTCGTCAAGGCGGAGGCAATAAAGATGGTGATGGCTGTGGTGCTGTTTTCGGCCGCAGCTATTTTTTTGAGCCACGTGTTTATTCCGCTCGTGGTCACGTTCGTTGCAACGCTGGTCGTCAACTGGCTGGCGCTGGTATTTACGCGACGTGATCGTCAGGGCTTTGGTGGATGACAGCCATGGCAAGCTCGCCGACCGAATACGTCACGCACCATCTGCAGCACCTCGCCGTCGGCGAGGGCTTCATGACCATTCACATCGACACCTTGTTCTGGTCGTGGGTCACCGGGCTGATCTTCCTGGCCGTCTTCTACGGCGCGGCCCGGTCGGTCACCGCCGGCGTGCCCGGCAAGATGCAGAATTTCGTGGAAATGATCCTCGAGTTCGTCGACAAATCGGTCCGGGAAGCCTTCCACGGCCCGCGCGAGCTGATCGCGCCGCTGGCCCTGACGATCTTCGTGTGGGTGTTCCTCTGGAATCTCATGGACCTGATCCCGGTGGACCTGTTCCCGGTGCTCGCGGCCATGGTCGGCATCGAGTACATGCGCGTCGTGCCTTCGGCTGACATGAGCGCGACTTTCAGCCTGTCCCTGTCGGTATTCGTGCTGATCATCTACTACGGCATCAAGGGCAAGGGCGCCGGCGGCTTCGCCAAGGAATTCCTGTTCCATCCGTTCGGCAAGAACCCGCTGCTGGTGCCGTTCAACCTGATCCTGAACACCGTCGAGATGATCGCCAAGCCGGTCTCCCTCGCGCTGCGACTGTTCGGCAACCTGTATGCGGCCGAACTGATTTTCATCCTGATCGCCATGCTGCCGTTCTGGGCCCAGTGGCTGCCCGGCAGCGCCTGGGCGATCTTCCACATTCTCGTCATCCCGCTGCAGGCGTTCATCTTCATGACACTGACGATCGTCTATCTTGCGCTGGCTTACGAGAAGCACTGATTTCACCCCTGTAGAACCCGCCTCCTACGGAGATTGACCATGGAAGCTATTGCAAACGTTCAGGCCTTCACCGCGCTGGCCGTCGGACTCATTTTCGCGTTCGCCGCGCTCGGCACCGGTATCGGTTTCGGCCTGCTCGGCGGCAAGTTCCTCGAGGGCGCCGCGCGCCAGCCGGAGATGGCCAACATGCTGCAGATCCGCATGTTCATCGTCGCCGGCCTGCTCGACGCGCTCGCCATCATCGGTGTCGCCTTCGCCGCGCTGCTGCTGTTCGCCAATCCGCTGCTCGCCGCACTCGGAAGCTGACGGGACGCATGTCGTTCCTCGCAGCCACGCCACGCTGATCGGGAGTCGGAATCGTGGGCATTAACCTGACACTCTTAGGACAGATGGGGACATTCATTGTCTTCGTCTGGTTCACCAAGACGTTCGTTTGGCCGCCCGTGATGCGGGCGCTGGAAGAGCGGCGGGCGCGCATCGCCGATGGTCTCGCCGCCGCGGACCGCGGCCAGAAGGCGCTCGAGAATGCCGACGCCCAGGTCGCCGAGCGGCTGCGCGAGGCGCGGCAGCAGGCCTCGCAGATCATCGAGCAGGCGGAGCGCCGCGGCGCCGAGCTGGTCGAGGAAGCGAAGGAGAATGCCCAGGCCGCCGGCGAGCGCATGCTTGCCCAGGCCCGCGCCGAGCTCGAGCAGGACGTCAACCGCGCGCGCGAGGCGCTGCGCGGCCAGGTTGCGGCGATTGCCCTGTCGGGCGCGCGCCAGCTGCTCGAGAAGGAGATCGACGCCGGTGCGCACCGCGATCTGCTCGACCGCCTGGCCGGGCAGCTCTAGGCCGGCCCGCGGAGAAATCTGAGCCATGGCAGAGAAGATGACCGTCGCCCGGCCCTACGCAAGGGCGGTATTCGAGATCGCCAGGGAAAGCGACGCCCTGGCAGGCTGGTCGGCGTTTCTCGAGCGGGGCAGCCGCGCCGTCGCCGACGCGCGTGTCCAGGCGCTGATCGGCAATCCCGCGGTCAGCCGCGAGGCGCTCGCCGAGCTGTTCATCGAGCTGTGCGGTGATGCCGCCGGCGGCCATGGCGCGAATTTCCTCAGGCTGCTCGCTGACAACGGCCGCATGGCCTGGCTGCCCGAGATCGCCGCGGAATACGAACTGCTGCGCGCCGAGGCCGAGAACATCGTCGACGTGCAGCTGACCTCCGCGGTCGAGCTCGACGAGCAGCAGCGCAGCAGCTTCGTCGCCTCGCTGCGCAAGCGCCTCGGCCGCGATGTGCGGCTGCACTGCGACACCGATTCGAAACTGCTCGGCGGCGCGATCATCCGCGCCGGCGACCTGGTCATCGATGGCTCCCTGCTCGGCCGCCTGGAAAGGCTTGCCGGCGCCGTCACGCACTAAAGGATTCTGGAAATGTCCATCAAGGCATCTGAAATCAGCGATCTGATCAAAGAGAAGATCCTCAAGTTCGAGTCCACGAACGTCGCCAGCAATGTCGGCACCGTGGTCTCGGTGACGGACGGCATCGTGCGCATCCACGGGCTGGCGAACGCCGCCTACGGCGAGATGCTCGAGTTCCCGGGCAACACCTTCGGCCTGGCGCTGAACCTCGAGCAGGACTCGGTCGGCGCGGTGGTGCTGGGCGACTACCTGCACATCTCCGAGGGCGACACCGTCAAGACCACGGGCCGCATCCTCGAGGTGCCGGTCGGCGAGGCCATGCTGGGCCGCGTCGTCAACCCGCTCGGCCAGCCGATCGACGGCAAGGGGCCGATCAAGACGGAGTTCAGCTCGCCGATCGAGAAGGTCGCGCCGGGCGTAATCTGGCGCCAGTCGGTCAGCCAGCCGGTGCAGACCGGCCTGAAGGCCATCGACGCGATGGTGCCGGTCGGCCGCGGCCAGCGCGAGCTGATCATCGGCGACCGCCAGACCGGCAAGACCGCCGTCGCGATCGACGCGATCATCAACCAGAAGGGCACCGGCATTAAGTGCATCTACGTCGCCATCGGCCAGAAACAGTCCTCGATCGCGGGCGTGGTTCGCAAGCTCGAGGAGTTCGGGGCCATGGACCACACCATCGTGGTGGCATCGCCGGCCGCCGAGTCGGCCGCGCTGCAGTACATCGCGCCGTACGCCGGCTGCGCCATGGGCGAGTACTTCCGCGACAAGGGCGAGGACGCGCTCATTATCTACGACGACCTGACCAAGCAGGCCTGGGCCTATCGCCAGGTGTCGTTGCTGCTGCGCCGCCCGCCGGGCCGCGAAGCCTATCCGGGCGACGTGTTCTACCTGCATTCGCGGCTGCTGGAGCGCGCCGCGCGCGTGAACCCGGAGTTCGTCGAGCAAGCCACCGGCGGCAAGGTCAAGGGCAAGACCGGCTCGCTGACCGCGTTGCCGATCATCGAGACCCAGGCCGGCGACGTGTCCGCCTTCGTGCCGACCAACGT
>CAYWYS010000032.1:23940-36076 GCA_964462675.1 uncultured Thioalkalivibrio sp. | reverse complement strand
GCACCCGTCCGCCCCGCCTACGGCGGCACCCGCGGCGGCATGCCGAGCGGTGTCGGCAGCAGCGAGCTCGGCGACTCGCAGGCCGCGACCTCCCGCCCGTCGCGCGTCGCACGGATCATGAAGATACGCTCGGCATACCTAGCCTCGACGGCGTAGGTCTCGCCTGCCGCCACCGGAAACACCAGTTGACACGTCCCCTGCAGGTTCTCGAACGCCGCCCTGATCCCGAGCCGCAATTCGCCCGGCGGCACGCGGAAGCTTTCCCGCATCCAGCGGCGCGGCCGCGGCACGCCGTTGAACTCCACGGGCTCGAGGAACGTGGCCGCCGCCCACTGCTCGTCCTGGGTGGGGAAGGTCAGCACCGCATGCGGGGCCGACGCCGCTGGTTCCTCGAACCGGGTCGCACAACCGCTTGCCAGCACGACAGCGAGCGCGACGGCCAGCCAAGAGCTCACGAGCCGGGTGCACATATCGTTCTCCGTCCCGCCACGGCCGCTACGAGAGGCGGGGCTGCGGTTGCGAGTCGCTCACCCCGTCGGCAGTATAGTCACCGTCCGCAGTGCGGTGGGCACCCCGGGCCGCCGGCGACGTGCAGGAGGTTTGCCATCAGATTCCCCAACTCCCAGCACGGCAGGCCCGACCCGGGTTCCCGTCCGGGTCGCGGCGACGAGGGCTCCGCCTACCGCGACCCGCCCGGCGCGCAACGCCGCCGGAATCCCGTCAAGCCGATGATTCCATTGCTGATCATTGCGGGCTTCGCGGTCTTCATCGCCTACCAGGAGGTGCCCGCCTTCGCGGACCTGCTGGAGCGCAGCTTCACGCCCGAGCGTTGGCAGACGAAGCAGACCTGCCGCAATGCCGCATTGGCCGAGCTCAGGGGCGGGCAATACGCGCGCCTGCTCGACGGCGGCGAGCTGCATTCGACTCAGGACGGTCCTTCGGTTACGGGGATGAAGTTTGCCGTGCTCGGCGAGGACGGTCGGGAGCAGACCGTCGAGTACAACTGCTACCTCGACGGCAGCGGCCAGATCGTCCGGCTCAGCCGCCAGACTCGCTGATCCTGTCCCTCCCCGGGCAACGACCCGGTGCCAAAACTGTGGCCCGGTCGGCAAGTCGCAAGGACGACCCTCGCTGGTATCGGGCCCAGGTTTCCTGGCGCGCCCGCGGGTCGAGCGCGGAGACCAGCCTCTGCAGAGGGATGACTCATATGCAGAACACAGTGGTCGTGCGTTTCCCGGAGGGGACGCTGCTCAGGGGCGTCACGAACAATTTCTTTCCAAACAAAGAAAAGTTCCACCTGACTGTCCGGGACACCGGCGAAGTCCGCGAGGTTCTGCTCGCCGGGCTCAAGGCTGTATTCTTCGTCAAGTCCTTTGATGGCGATCCCGATTACCGGGAGCAGGCCGAGACGGAGCGGGCCGGCTTTGGCAAGAAGATCCGGGTGGACTTCAGCGATGGGGAATCCCTGCTGGGCCATTCCCAGGGATATGCAGCGGGTCGCCCGGGCTTCTTCGTGTTTCCGGCCGATCCGGCCAGCAACAACGACCGCGTCTACGTCGTCACGGCGGCAACCGAGTCAGTCCGATTCCTCTGAGCCAGCGTAATTCCGCGCGCCCGGGCCAGGCTTGCACGTGGGCCGCCGACCATCAGCGCGCCGTCACGCCCGCACTTCCTCCTTGATGATCCCGGCGAGGCGCCGTGCTCCCGGCCCGGCCGCATCGCAATCCGCGTGGACCAGGTACAACGGCACGTGCCGCTCCGCGCCGGTCACCAGCGGCAGCGGCACGAGCTGGCCGGACTCGAGTTCCTCGCGGATGCTGTCGCGCGCGTACCAGGCGTAGCCCAGCCCCATGCAGGCGGCGCGGATCGAGGTCGCCTTGTTGCTGACCGTCCAGCGCTGCTCGGACTCCACGGTGTGCGTGTCGGGTGTGCGATCGGCGCCCGTGTCGCGCACCACGAGGTGGCGGTGGCTGCGCAAGTCGTCGAGCGTCAGCGCGCGACCGAGCCGGTGCAGCGGGTGCGACGGTGCCGCGGCACAGACGAAATCCACTGTCATCAGCAGGTCGCCCAGCAGGCCGCCGGGCACCTGCCCGCTGATCGCAAAATGAACCTTCCCGTTCTGCAGCAATTCCGTCGTGCCGCCGAGCACGGATTCGTACATCTCCACGCGCATGGCCGGGTGCTCGGCGCCGAAGCGCGCCAGGCAGCGGAGCAGCAGCCACGTGGGGAAAATGATCTCGACGGCAATGCGCAGCTCCACCTCCCAGCCTTGCCCGAGGCTGCCGGCGGTATGCTCGAGACGCGCGGCCTCGCCGAGCAGCGTCCGCGCGCGGCGATACAGCACGTGCCCCGCAGGCGTCAGCTCCGCCTTGCGTCCCCGAATCTCGAGCGCCCGCACGCCGAGCAGGCTCTCGAGCCGCTGCACCGCGTGACTGACTGAGGATTGCGACTTGTGCAGCCGCCCGGCGGCCTGCGCATAGCCGCCCGACTCCACGACAGCCACGAGGGCCCGCCACTGGCCCAGTGAGACTCTCGAATCCAACATATCGATATTTTCGATTGATTTACGCCGAATATTGCGCTTTTTAATCGTATCTGTCAATTGTTTAATGGCCCCAACCTGAACTCTTTGGAGCACTCCGATGCCCACCCTGCTGCAGATCAACACCAGCCTGTTTTCCGGCGAGGGCCAGTCATCGCGCCTCGCAACGGCCTTCGTGGATGCCTGGCGTGCGCGTCATCCGGCGGGCCGGATCGTGTTGCGCGACCTCGCGACCACGCCGATTCCGCACCTGGACGCGGAGACCTTCCGCGCCTTCGGCACACCGGCCGAAGCACGCTCGCCAGCGCAGCGCGCCGCGGTGTCGCAGAGCGACGCGCTGATCGCCGAGCTGCAGGCAGCCGACACCATCGTGCTCGGCCTGCCGATGTACAACTTCGGCGTGCCCTCGACCTTGAAGGCCTATTTCGACCACGTCGCGCGGAGCGGGGTCACCTTTCGCTACACGGCAAACGGACCCGAGGGACTGCTGACCGGCATGCAGGCCTACGTGCTGGCGGCTCGCGGCGGCCGCTACGCGGGCACGCCGGCCGACACCCAGACGGACTTCGTGCGACAGTTCCTCGGCTTCGTAGGCATCCGCGACGTGGAGTACATCTATGCCGAGGGTCTCGCGATGGGCGAGCAGCACCGCGACGTGGCGCTCAGCGATGCAGGCGAGGCGATCCAGCGGCTCGCCGCGTAATCGGGCCGACAGCAACGCAGGTGGATCCACAGCCCTCGCTGTTTCAGTTGCCGGGTAGCCGGATACGGCGCAGCGCCCGTGCTGCCATCAGCAGGACCGGCAGCAGCAGGCAGGCGCCGGAGTACACGATCCATGTCAGTGAGCGGCCGTCATGGCGGAAATTCAGTGCCACGTTCCCGGCCAGCAGGATCGAAACCGGCAGCCAGACGGCACCCAACAGGACCAGCATGGCAGCCAGCCGACGCAGTGCGCCGTGGCGCAGGGACGACCAGGCCATGAGCGGTAGTGCGGCGTGCATGACCCACGCCACCAGGTTGCCGGCCGGGACGCCGAACAGCACGGTCGGCTTGCCAAGCCAGGCCCCGCCGGTCAGCAACGCGGCCAGCGCAAGCAGTGACGCCACGAGCGCGGTGACGAACAAAGCACGCTACCTCGGAGGATGCCTCAGGCCCAGACCACCGGCTGGTTCGCGCGATACCAGCCCTCGAGCTGGTCCGCGACGACCGCCTCGACACGCGCGCGCTTGAGTTTCATCGTCGGGGTCAGGCAGCCGTTCTCGATCGACCACGGCTCGCGCGCGATGACCAGCATCCGGAGTCGCTGGTATTCGGGCAACATCGCGTTGACCTCTTTGAGCAGCGTGCCGAGCGCGGCCTCCACCTCGGCGCGCACCGCCGCATCGTCGCGCCTGGCGCGCCGCGTCTCGTCCAGCACGAGCAGCGCATAGGGCGCCTGCTGGCCGACACCCGAGACCATGGCCATCTCCACCATCGGGTGGGCATTGAGCTGGTTCTCGACCGGCACCGGCGCGATGAACTTGCCCTTGCTGGTCTTGAACAGTTCCTTGACGCGGCCGGTGATCTTCAGCAGGCCATCGGCGCGGCGCTCGCACAGGTCACCGGTGCGGAAGAAGCCATCCGGCGTAAATGCCTCGGCGTCGAGGTCGGGGCGCTTGAAGTAGCCGCTGAACCGGCCCGGCGACTTGATCAGCAGCTCGCCGTCCGGCGTGACCTGCACCTCTACGCCGGGCAGCGGGGTGCCGACATATCCCGGCGCGTTCTTCTCCCGCGTGGAGAAATGCGAGTAGGCGAAGTCCTCGGTCATCCCGTAGGCCTCCAGCAACTCGAGACCGAGCCGACGGTACCAGCGGATGAGCTCGGCCGGGATCGGCGCCGAGCCGCTGCCCGCGAGCCGGACTTCCTCGAGGCCCAGCCCGGCCAGCACCTTTCTCGCCACGCGGCGGCCGAGTACCGGGATGCGCAGCAGCAGATCCAGCTTCGCCGGCGGGATCTTCGCGAACACGCCCTGCTGGAACTTGAGCCACAGCCTGGGCACCGAGATGAACAGCGTCGGGCGTGCGCGCTTCAGATCCTCGAGAAAGGTGTCGAGCGACTCGGCGAAATAGAGATGCACCCGGCCGCTGACCAGCGACGTGGACTCGACCCAGGCGCGCTCCATGGAATGCGCCAGCGGCAGGTAGGAAAGCACGCGCATCGGCACGCCGGGGCCGAGAGACTCGTGCAGCTGCTCGACAATGTTCTCGGCGGTCACCGAGATCGCGCCGAAACTCAGCATCACGCCCTTCGGTATGCCGGTGGAGCCCGAGGTGTAGATCAGCATCGCGAGGTCCTCCGGCACGCGCGCCGGCCGGCCATCGAGCGGCGCGGTGCGCGCCACGATATCGTCCCAGGTGTCGAAGTCGTTGTCGGGCGCCAGTGGAAATGCAATCCGCGGCAGCGCCGCGGCCACGCCCTTTTGCTGCGCAGGCCAGTCGTCGAGCTTGCCGACGAACAGCAGTTGCGCGTCGCTGTGCTCGAGCTCGAAGCGGACGGTGTCGGCCGTCTCGGTCGGGAAGATCGCCACCGTCGTGCCGCCGGCCATCCAGATGGCCAGCTCAGCCATGATGAAATGCGCGCAGTTCTTCGACAGGATGGCAATACGCGCGCCCGGCTCGAAGCCCTGGGCCTGAAGGTGCGCCGCCATGCGGCGCGCCTCGTCCATGACCTGGGACCAGCGGTAGTCGACTACCCGGCCCTGGCCGATGGGCTGGGTCAGGAAAACCTCGCTGGCGAGGGCCTGCTCGTGCTCGTAGACGTGCTCCAGGATGAGCTTCTTCGGGCTCATTTGTGCGCCTCCCCCGTTGCGCTGCTCACGAGGAAGTTATCCGGCCGGGCATGATTTGTCGAACAGCAGGCCTGCTGCCCCACCCCCCGATCCGGCGGCGCATCGTGCCAACCGCCGCGGCCAAGTACAATCCCGGAGCACCGTTGCAAGCGCCCCTCGGCCGGAAATCATGTTGCATCAAGACGCTTTCCCGATCCGTTACATCGAGCCGGTGTTCCGCCCGCCCAGCGAGGCCCGCTCGCTGATCCTGCCGGTCACCGACGGCTGCTCGTGGAACAAGTGCACCTTCTGCGAAATGTACACGGCGCCGCAGAAGAAGTTCCGCGCTCGCGACGAGGCGGAAACTATCGACAGCATTCGCCGCACGGGCGAGCTGATGAGCGGCCAGGTCCGACGCGTGTTCCTGGCCGATGGCGACGCCCTGGTGCTGCCCACCCATCGACTGCTGGCGATCCTGGACGCGATCCGCACCTACCTGCCTGGCGTGGAACGCGTCTCGAGCTACTGTCTCCCCCGCAACCTGCGTCGCAAGTCGGTCGCCGAGCTCGCCGAGCTCAGGGCCGCGGGTTTGCAGCTGGCCTACGTCGGTGCGGAATCCGGCGACGACACGGTGCTGGCGCGGGTCAACAAGGGCGAGACCTTCGACTCCACGCGCGCGGCGCTGGACAAGCTCGGCGCGGCCGGCATCGGCCGCTCGGTCATGATCCTGAACGGGCTCGGCGGTGAAGTTTTTTCCGCGCAGCACGCCGACAACTCCGCGCGTCTCGCCAACCTCACGCAGCCCGAGTACCTCGCCATGCTGGTGGTCAGCTTCCCGCTCGGCGAGGCCCGCTTTCGCGCGGGCTTTCCGGAGTGGCAGCCGCTCGGCCTGCCGGGCCTGCTGCTCGAAATGGAGCGCTTGCTGTCTGCACTGGAGTTGCGCGAGACGATGTTCCGCTCGGACCACGCCTCAAACTGGCTGGTACTCAAGGGCACGCTGGGTGCCGACAAGGCGCGCCTGCTCGAACAGGTGCGGAGCGCGCGGGCGCATCCCGAGCACGCGCCGCTGCGCCCGGCCTGGGCCCGGGGACTCTGACTCAGACCTGCTTCACCGAGCTGGAGAACAGCTGCAGCACGACTATGCCGGCCACGATGAGGCTGATGCCGACCGCCGCCGCCGTATCCAGCGCCTGGCCGAACACGACCCAGCCGATCAGCGCGATCAGCGCGATCCCCGCGCCGGCCCAGACGGCGTAAGCAATACCGACCGGCATGGTCCTCAGCGTGATAGCGAGGAAATAGAAGGCAATGCAGTAGCTCAGGACGACTGCGACCGACGGCCACAGGCGGGTGAACCCGTCGGAAGCCTTCAGAAACGAGGTCCCGATCACCTCTGCGACGATGGCGATCGCGAGCAACACCCAGTGCGACATGAATTTTCCTTGATCGAGAGGTCAGCTAATATGCCAGAGTACGATTCACCTGGGGACAGTCACCATGAACGCCGCCGCCGAGGAACAAAGGTTCAGCTCCTTCGCCGAGTTCTACCCGTTCTACCTGCGGGAGCATAGCAACCCGGTCTGCCGCCGGCTGCATTACGTGGGCAGCCTGCTGGTGCTCGCGCTGCTCGGCTACACGCTCGCCACGCAGCAATGGGGCTGGCTGCTGGCGCTGCCGCTCGTGGGTTACGGCTTCGCCTGGATCGGCCACTTCGTGTTCGAGAAGAACCGGCCCGCCACGTTCAAGCATCCGCTCTACAGCTTCATGGGCGACTGGGTGATGCTGCGCGACGGCCTGACCGGCCGCATTCCGTTCTAGGCCGCCCGCGGGTCACGGACGCGGCGCAGCACGCAGCACCGTGGCCGTGGCGGCGCTGCCCTCGAGCTGGGCCTGCAGCCATCGACTCGCCTCCGGCCAGTCGAGCGGTTGCGCCGCGAGCGTGGGCACGTACACGGCGACATAGTCCCCGCTTGCACTGACGGCGACCAGGTGCTGGCCGCCGACGGTGCCGACGCGCAGCGCGACATGCGGCCACGCGATCTGTTCACCCGCCTGCCGGGCCGCGCGCAGCGCCACCGCGAGGACATGCAGGTCCGCGACAATATCCCGGCAGAGCCGCTCTTTTTCGCCCAAGCGGGAGGCATCGGGGAACTCGCAGTGCACGCCTTCCGCGCTCTGCCAGGTCGGCGGCTGGAATTGCGACATCACCCAGGCGCCCGGTGCGGCCGATGGCGCCTCGGTGTTCGCGGCCGGACCCTCGAGGATCTCGGCGGCACACTCCCGGCGACGGCAGAATTCCGCCGCCAGCTCCCGTTCCATGCGGTTGCCGGCGGTGATGCGCGGCCACGCGATCCACAGCGGTCGGCCGTCGATCATCAGGACCACCTGGTTATGCGGTTCAACGCGGACTGCGACCTGCTCCGCCACGTACAAGTCCGACTGCCATGCCCTGAGCTCGTCGAGGATCTGGCCGATGGCCTGGGACCAGCGCAGCAACTCGGGCTGGCCGGCGCCGCGGCGCTGGTCGCTTTCCATCGCCTGGTCCCTCTCCGCTTCGTAGGCGGCCACCAGCCCGTCGAGGAGGACCGCGGCGAACTCCAGGCGCGCCTCCGCTGGCATGCCGGGAAGTTCGTCGATGAGGGTGGCCAGCGGCGATGGCTCCGCATAAATCTGCCGCCCCGCCTCGCCGGCCGAGGCCACCCGCGCGGCTGCCGGCAGCGCGAGCACGAGGACTGCCAGCACGACGCCTGCGTGGTTCATGCGCACCACGCGGGGCTCACCGCAGGAACAGCCGATACGCCGGGTTGTCCGTTTCTTCCCAGAAGCGATAGCCGATCCGGCGCAAGTCGGCGACCAGCCGCGGCCGGTCACGCGCGCTGCCCTCGAACCCCACCAGCACCCGGCCCCAGGCGGCGCCGTGGTTGCGGTAGTGGAACAAGGTGATGTTCCAGTCGGCGCCGAGCCCGGACAGGAAGTTCAGCAGTGCGCCCGGGCGCTCAGGAAATTCGAAGCGGAACAGCAGCTCCGCCTTGTCCCCCGCCGGCCGGCCGCCGACCATGTGACGCACATGCAACTTGGCGGCCTCGTTCTCGGTCATGTCGACGACGGCATAGCCGGCCGTGTCGAGCAGCTCGATCACCGTCGCGCGATCCTCGGGCGCGCCGATCTGCAGGCCTACGTAGACGTGCGCCTGGGCCGGATCCGCATAACGGTAGTTGAACTCGCTGACCGAGCGCTTGCCGAGCGTCGCGCAGAAGCGGCGGAAGCTGCCGCGCTGCTCCGGAATCGTGACCGCCAGCACCGCCTCGCGCTGCTCGCCGACCTCGGCGCGCTCCGAGATGTGCCGCAAGCGATCGAAATTGACGTTGGCGCCGCTGAGCACCGCCACCAGGCTGGCTTCCGGATCAACACCACGGGCGACGTACTTCTTGAGTCCCGCCGCCGCCAGCGCGCCGGCCGGCTCGGCGATCGAGCGGGTGTCCTCGAACAGGTCCTTGATCGACGCGCAGATCTCGTCGGTGTTGACGACGATGACTTCGTCCACGCAGTGCCGCGCCACCTTGAAGGGCTCGCGCCCGACCTGCGCCACCGACACGCCGTCGGCGAACAGGTCGAGGCCCTCGTACGGCAGCGTCACGCGCCGGCCGGCCGCCAAGGCCGCGGCCAGGCAGGCGGAGCCTTCCGGTTCGACACCAATGATGTGCGTCGCGGGCGCAAGGTATTTCACATAGGCGGCAATCCCGGCGATCAGGCCGCCGCCGCCGACCGGCACGAAAATCGCGTCCGGCGAGCCGGGATGCTGCTTCATGATCTCCATGCCGACGGTGCCCTGGCCCGCAATGACATCGAGATCGTCGTACGGCGGAATGTAGACGAGGCCGTGCTTCTTGGTCAGCTCTGCCGTGTGCGCCGCGGCGTCGTCATAGGTATCGCCGTGCAGCACCACCCGCGCACCGAAGGCCCGCACCGCGTCGACCTTGATGCTCGGCGTATTGCGGCCCATGACGATGGTCGCCTTCAGCCCCAGTTCCTGCGCCGCCAGCGCCACGCCCTGCGCATGGTTGCCGGCGGAGGCCGTGATGACGCCGCGCGCGCGATCCGCTGCCGATAGCTGGACGATCTTGTTGTAGGCGCCGCGAATCTTGAACGAGAACACCGGCTGCAGGTCCTCGCGCTTCAGCAGCACCCGGCAGCCGGCGCGCCGCGACAAGTTGCGAGCCGCCTGCAGCGGCGTCTCGATCGCGACGTCGTAGACGCGCGAGGAAAGGATTTTCTTGACGTAGTTCTGGAGCATGCTCAGGTGCCGGCTTTTGTCGCCCCTGCTGGCCATCTCGGCAGTTCGTATAACACATCAGGCTCCCGGCAACGATATCCAGCAGGCATTCGGCCACCCGGGCACCTCGCCAGCAAGCTCACTCAGCCGGCAACGCCTTTATCGAGCGCAAAACCGACCGCGCGATCACCTCGCGCTTGCCAAGGTCGACGCTGCCATTGGGCATGTCGATGTTCAAGGCGAAGAACACCGCGCCGTCGGGGCGCTCGATCCAGCCGACCCACCAGCCGACCTGCGGCTCGACGCGCGCCTGCCAGCCGGTCTTGGCGCGCAGGATCCAGTCGCGACCGGCCTCGACGATCATGACGTCCTTGACGAGCAGCTGGTGCTCGACGCGGAACGGCAGCGCATTGCGATACAGGCGCTGCAGGAACGCGACCTGCTCGAAGGCCGAGATTCTCAGTGCGCCGTCCAGCCAGAAGCGCTCGATGCCGCCGGACGGATCGGCGTTGCCATAGCCGATCTGCTCGAGATAGCGCCGCTCACGGACTTCACCGATGGCGCGCGCGATGTCCTGGTAGACCCAGACAACCGAATGTCGCATCGATGAGCGCAGGTCCTGATCGCCGTTCCAGGCTGCAATGTCGCGCTTCTTGCCATCCCAGGCGAACACCTGGAACTCGTCGCGCACGACACCGGCGTCGAGTGCGAACAAGGCGTGCGGCACCTTGAAGGTTGATGCGGGCAGGAAGCGTGTGGCTGCACGCGCCTCGTCGTGGACCCAGCGCGCACCGCTGCGCTCGTCGACCACGACGATCGTGCCGCTGACGCCGGCTGCAATGAACATCGGCGTCCAGTCCGGGCGTTCCTGCCACCTTTCGGCAACCACCGGCGCCTGCAGAGCCAGGAACAGGAATGCAGCCCGCAGCAGAGGTTTGCATGGCTTCATCAACGGTGGCCTGTCGCACTCATTCGCCGGCAGTATAGTGCGTCCGGCTCGACCGAAGAGCGCCGGATCGATCACCCGAAGACGAGGGGCACCAGCCAGTAACCGAACAGCGTCACGACCGCGATCGCCAGCAGGTTCAGGCGGAAGCCCGCGCGCACCATCTGCGGAATGGTGATAAGGGTCGAGCCGAACACGATCGCGTTCGGCGCGGTCGCCACCGGCAGCATGAAGGCGCAGCTCGCGGCCAGCGCGGCCGGCACGGCGAGCAGCGCCGGCTCGATCCCGCCGACCACGGCGAGCACACCCAGCACCGGCAGGATCGTCGCGGTCAGGCCGGTATTGCTGGTCAGCTCGGTCAGGAACACCACCAGCGTCACGACGGCGAGCAGCAGCGCGATCATCGGCCACGCAGTCAGCGCGCCGAGCGCCTCGCCCAGCGACAGCGCGAGGCCGGACGCCGCGACCTGCTCGGCGAGGCTCATGCCGCTGCCGAACAGCAGCATGACGCCCCAGGGAAGTTTCACGGTGCTGGGCCAGTCCAGCAGCGCGCCGCCGGCCGGGGCGCCGTCGAGCCTGTGGCCCGACGGCACGAGAAACATCGCCAGCGCGCCGGCGATCGCGATCGTCGTGTCGTTCAGCGATTCCAGGCCGGGCACGCGCACGAGCAAGGGTTGCAGCATCCAGGCACCGGCGACGATGCCGAACACCGTCGCGGTGCGGCGCTCGGGCACGCTCAACGGGCCAAGTCCGGCAAGCTCCGACGCGATCTCCCGCGCGGCCGCCGGGTTGGGCGGCAGGTGCACCGGGTAGACCCACCGGGTCATGACCCACCAGCACAGCGGCGTCATGACGAGCACGACGGGCACGCCGACCTGCATCCACTGCGCGAAGCCGATCTGCAGATCGTAGTGCTCGGCGAGATACCCGACGGCCAGCGCATTCGGCGGCGTGCCGACGATCGTGCCCAGCCCGCCGATGCTCGCGGCATAGGCGATGCCCAGCAGCAGCATGACGGCGAAATCGCTGCCCTGGCCGCGGCCGGACGATACCAGGCCGATGACCGACAGCGCGATCGGGATCATCATCAGCGTCGTCGCGGAATTGCTGACCCACATGCTGAGCAGCGCCGTGGCCAGCATGAAGCCGAACACGATGGCATCCGGCCGATCGCCGGTGCGGACCAGGATCATCAGCGCCAGTCGCCGGTGCAGCTGCCAGCGCTCGAGCGTCAGCGCAAGCATGAAGCCGCCGAGCAACAGGAAGATCACCGGGCTCGCGAACGGCCGCGTCGCCGCGGCCACGGTGCTGATCTCGAGCAGCGGGAACAGCACCACCGGCAACAGCGAGGTCGCCGGCACCGGGATCGCCTCGGTCGACCACCAGGTGGCCATCAGCACGGCCACGGCCGCGGTGCGCCAGGCGGTCGTGGGCATGGTCTCCGGCTGCGGGCCGAGCAGGATCAACAAGGCGAGGAGCGGGCCCAGGAACAGGCCGACCTGCTGGTAGCGGTGCATCGTCATCCGGCCGCGCGCCCGCCGGCGCCGCTATTGATGCTTGACGGCATCA
>CAYWYS010000032.1:8558-23840 GCA_964462675.1 uncultured Thioalkalivibrio sp. | reverse complement strand
CATCGTCATCCGGCCGCGCGCCCGCCGGCGCCGCTATTGATGCTTGACGGCATCACGCCGCAACCGGAGCACATGGCCGTCGCCGGGGCGGCACCACCCCGCGGCACAGCTGCGCGATGACGTCACGGCGGCGGTCAGCGGCGCCGCCTCGGTCGATTGCGCGGCGCCGACCGAGCAGCTGTAGACCAGCTGGGCGCCGAAGTGGCGATGCAGCTGGTCGCGCAAGGCCGGGGCGCCGGAAAAATCCACGTACATCGTCGGCTCATCGACGGGCAGTTCCGCGAGCTGCGCATAGGTCATGGCCTGGTGGTAACAGCCGAGCCGCTCGACAAAGTCCCGGTTCCGCGACGAGGTCAGCGCGATCATCCGGATGTCCGGCGTGCCCTCGAGACAGGCCGCGGTGCCATAGGCCGTCTTGCTCGATGCGCTCGAGACCACCAGCCGGCGCGCGCCGAAGAAGCCATTGTCGACGAGGAAGTCCGCCAGCAGGAAGGAGGTCAGGAACAAGGGCTTGAGCAGACACTGGAGCGCTTCGTGCTGCGGGCGATAGTACGGGTCTGCAGCGCAGCGGGCGTACTGGTTGTAGACGGCGGGCAGCGCCTTGCGGTGCGCTGCGCCGTCGCTGAAGCCACGCTCGCTCACCCGCTCCGGCCGCATTCCGACGTGGCTGGCGAGCGGGAAGAATCCGAAGTAGCGCGCGCCCACCTCGACGCCGGGCACCTGTGACGCCGCCACGTTGGCAAAACCCCAGGCCGGCATGTGTCCCCAGCCGGCCTCGCCCGTGGGGAAGAATTGCCAGTAGCCGAGCGCATCGCCGAACGCCGCGTAGGTGATGTTGTTGGTCGTCAGGGAAAACAGGTCCGGCCCGAGGATGACTTCGCCAGCTTCCGGCGCCATGCTGCGCTCGGTCCGCTGGATCCGCGTCTCGGCCGGCGCATTCCTGCGGGTCAGCAGGCGCGCCACCTCGATTGTGTCATGCATGTTCCGCTCCCGGGCGTCCGCGAGGGCTTAGCGCTGCCCCGTTGGCTGCTGATTGTTGCTGATAATGCGTCACATAGCCTGCATGACCACACGGCGAGGCCGCGGGCTCGGAGTTTTGAAACGCGCATAGCAGGCCCTTTCAGATTCCCGGGATGAGCCTGGGCGGGCAGTTTTGCTGCCAGCCGGGCAGGAATCGCTGCCTGCAAGGTAACAAGATTCCGGCGGCCCGGCCTCACCCGGCTGATCGTGACCGTAGCGCAAAGGCAATGCCAGCCACGAGAATTGCGTTCAGCAGGTAGGCGCTGGCCAGGGTATCGATGTCAGCCTGCGCGTAGCCGACGCCTGCGATCCTGGCGCCGGCCCTGGCCACGCCGTGCAACACCGTCACCGCGCTTGCGGCGCAGCCCCAGGGCACCGGTTCGCGTAGCGCAAGCACGACGGTCAGCACCGGCGTCACGACGACGGCCATCGGATACCCGATGAAGCCGAACTGCGGACCTGCGAACAGCGCGAAGAACAGGGTCACGACGACGATCGCGCCGGTGATCATCCACCAGCGCTCGAAGGCCGGCCCGTGATGTCGTAAACCGCGCTGCGCCTGCAGCACGCCGGCGAACAGGGAGATGACGGCGGTCGCGGCCAGGACTTCCGGGCTGTTCATCGCATGGAGACGGGCAACTCCAGCGGCTGCGCGTGATCGGGCTGGCCGCCGGCCATAACTACGAAACTACGACCCGGCACCGCCGCTGCCGCCGGGGCCGCCGCTGGGGGTCTCGAGGCCGTGCGCGCCCGGGCCGGTCTCGGTGCGCCACAGCATCCAGGAGAAGAACAGCCCGAGCGCGGCCAGCGAGGTGTAGAACCACATGCCCGGCGCGTAGCCACCCGGGTTCTCCGGCCCGGCATTGCCGAAATCGTTCAGTGCGCCGACGATGAGCGGTACGAGCGCCCAGCCGGCCTGCTGGCAGAAGGTCATCAATGCATAGGCGGAGCCGAGGCGACGGCCGTCGACGATGTAGGCGACGCATGGCCACATGACCGCGGGGATCAGCGAGAACACGCCGCCAAGCAACAGGATCACGACCAGCAGGGTCAGCGGCACCTGCGGCCCGCCGACGAACGGCACGAGCGAAACCAGCGGCCCCGCCGGCAGATAGGTGACCATCAGGAACAGCGGCAGCATGACCAGCGAGCCGACCGCCATGAACAGCGAGCGCCGCCCTACCCGGTCGACCCACAGCCCGAACAGCGGTGTGGCGATGATCGCGGCCATCGGCAGCATGCTGCTCAGCAGGCCGGCGGTCTCCCGGTCCAGGCCGTGCGCCTGCTGGAAATAATCGATCGCGAAAGTGCGGAACGGGAATACCGTCGAGTAGAAAACCACGCACAGCGCGACGATGTACCAGTACGAGCGGCTGAACGAATAGAGACCCTTGAACTCGAGCTTCTCGTGCTCCGGCGGCACGCCGAGATCGATGCGGCCCTCGGTGCGCCGCTCCAGGACCCAGTAGAGCGCGGCCGCGGTGACGGAGATGGCGGCCACCCCGGTCGCAAGCCACAAGGGATCCTGCCAGTTCGCATACAGCGGGCTCGCGAAGCTCGTCGACCAGTCGGCCGACGCAGAGCCCAGCCGCGAAATCGACAGGTTGATGCCGAACGCGAAGCTCAGCTCCTTGCCCTTGAACCACTTGGCCAGCACGGTCGTCGCGGCGACGATCAACGGCTCGGCGCCGAGCCCGAGCATGAATCTGCCCGCGAGGATCACCTCGAAGTACGGCGTCGCCGCCGTCAGCGCCGCGGCCAGCAGGCAGATGGCAGCGAACACGAAGATCGCCGTCCTGGTGCCGAAACGATCGATGATGTAGCCGCCCGCCAGCAGCACCAGCAACGCCGCGACGTTATAGGCCGTCGACAGCAGGCCGATCTGGCGGTAACTGAAATCCAGCTGCTCGCGCAGCAGGTCGATGACCGGCCCGAGGGCGTCGTAGATGTAATAGTTGCCGAACATCGCCAGGCTGACGAACAGCAATGCCAGCCAGCGCTGCGCCGGGGTCGGCCTGGGCAGGGGGGTCGCGCCGGGATCCTTCATGGCAACCGGAACGCTGGCGGCAGCATTGGTGCAACGGCCTGGTTTTCGTTCATGCGCCCCGTATACCACGGCTGGCGCTGCCGCGGAAACGGCCCGCGCCTTCGCGTGGAACCGGCATCGCTCAACCACAGGGACGGCCGGGCCTGCGATGGCAGGCGACGGCTGACTGTGCTTCGCTGGTTCAGCGCGATAGAATTCGTCATCGGGTGGTGCTGCGTTTTCCGCCGGGCGGGATGCCATTACATGATCGATCGACAGCGCATCGTGCGGGCCGGCATCAAGGCCGTAACTGCGGTTCTGCCTGGGAAACAGCGCATCGCGGCACGCCACGCGCTACGCGCCAGGTACGACAACCATCGCAACCTGGCTGCGGACTGGCTGGTCCTGTCGCGCCCGAAGAGCGGTCGCACCTGGCTGCGGGTGCTGCTGTCGCGGCTTTACCAGCAGCGCCACCAGCTCGACGAGCACCAGCTGCTCGAGTTCGACAACTTTCATCGCCAGAACGCCGCGATCCCTGTCGTCGCGATGACCCATGGCCGTTATCTCGACCAGCTGGCGAGGCATCCGCGGCACGGCGCGGTGCTGCGCGCCAAGCCGGTGGTCTTTCTCGTGCGCGATCCGCGCGACGTCGCCGTGTCGGACTATTTCCAGGTCATGCGCCGCGCCAAGGCGCACAAGCGCGAGCTCCACGGCGTGACGGAGCCAGTGCCGATCTTTGATTTCCTGATGGAGTCGCCGCTCGGCCTGCCCGCGATCTGCGAGTACATGAACCACTGGCAGGAGGAGCTGTCGCGCTGGGAGCGCGTGTATCGGCTGGCTTACGAGCGCCTGCGGGCTGCGCCGGCAGCAGAGCTGACGCAGTTGTGCGCCTTCCTGCGCGAGGAATTCACGCCTGAAGCGATTGCGGAGGCCGTGGCCTTTGCCGACTTCGAGTCGCTCAAGCGCAAGGAACGCGCGGATTTCTTCAAGAACACCAAGCTGCGGGGTCGCAATGAGGGCGACCCGGACTCGTTCAAGGTCCGCCGTGGCAAGGTCGGCGGTTACCGGGACTATTTCACGGCGGAGGAAGTGGAGAAAATCGACCGCCTCGTCGCTGAACGACTGCACCCCGACTTCGGTTATCGCTGAACCGCCAACACCGGCAGCAGCTGCCCGACGGGCTGTGCCCGTGTAGATGCTCCGGGACCGTCGCTACTTTCGACGGGCTCGCACGAAGGCCGCCATGAATCGTCGCTCGAGCTGCCGCTCGACCGCCTCCAGGTCAATGCCTGCCGCGACCAGCGTGTCGCGGGCATCATGCCTGCCTGCGTTCCTTTTCAAGCGGGCCTGCAATGCCAGGGCCGATTGAAGGTGCGCCACGCTCCGGTTACTGTGTCCCTGTCCCGCTTGACCCGCGTCCTTGCAGAGATCTCGCCATGACCCGACTCCTCGGTATTTCCGGAAGCCTGCGGCAGGATTCCCTCAACACCGCCCTGCTCCGCGCGGCCCGGTCGGTGGCCGGCCCGGAAGTATCACTGGAGCTGGCGACGCTGCACGGCATACCCCTGTATGACGGCGACCTGGAGCGGCGCGAGGGCTTGCCGGCTGCGGTGAGCGAGCTGAAGGAGCAGATCGTCGCCAGCGACGGGGTCTTGCTGGCCACGCCCGAATACAACAACGGCATTCCCGGCGTGTTCAAGAACGCGATCGACTGGCTGTCGCGGCCGGGCAGCGACATCCCGCGCGTGTTCGGCGACCGCCCGTTCGCGGTCATCGGCACCTCGCCGGGCGGCTTCGGCACGATCCTGGCGCAGAACGCCTGGCTGCCCGTGCTGCGCACGCTGCGCGTCCGGCTCTGGACGGCCGATCGCCTGATGGTCTCCCGGGCCGGCGATGTGTTCGACGAACATGGCGAGCTGCGCGATGAGGCCGTGCGCAAGAGAATCGCGGCTTTTGTCAGCGGCTTTGCGGCGTTTGTGAAGCCCGCTGCGTCTCAGGACTGAGGTGGCTCCTTGCCGGGCGCTTCGCACGCGATCGTCAGCGCGATGCCGCCCAGTATCGCCATGGATGCAAGCACCAGCCGCAACGTGATCGGCTCGGCGAGCAGCACGACGCCGCCGATCGCGACGATGAGCGGCACGCTGAGCTGCACGGTCGCCGCGCTGGTCGCCTTGATCAGCGGCACCACGGTGTACCAGAGCACGTAGCCGAGCGCCGAGGTCAGCGCGCCTGACGCCGCCGCGTACCGGAGTCCGGCTGTGTCGACCGATGCATCGTTGAGCAGCGCGAGGCTCAGCAAGGCCGTGATCGGCACGGTGCGGATGAAGTTGCCGGCGGTGACGCGCGTCGGATCGCCGGCGCCCTTGCCGCGCACCGAGTAGATGCCCCAGGAAATCCCGGCGCCGATCATCATCAGCGCGCCGAGCAGCGGTGGCGCGGACATGCCCGGAAAAAGCAAGCCCACGAGCCCGCCGAAGGCGAGCGCAACACCGAATGCCTGCACCCGGCGGAGCCGCTCGCCGCGCCACAGCCCGAGCCCGATCATCGTGACCTGCACGGCGCCGAACAACAGCAACGCACCGGTCGCCGCAGTCAGGCTCAGGTACGCGAAGGAGAACAGCACGGCGTAGCCGAACAGCGCAATGGCCGACGGCCAGTTGCCGGCGCCGCTGCGCACATTGCGGCTCAAGATCACCAGCAGCCACAGCATCAGCGCGCCCGACATCAGCCGGATCGACGTGAAGCTCGCCGCGTCGATGCCCGTGTCCCTGAGCGCGGCCCTGCAGAGCCATGAATTCGCCGCGAGCGGCAGCATCGCAAGCGCGGTCAGAACGAAAGTGCGGGGAGTCGCCAATTTGTGGGTGCCGGGGGGTGCCGGGTCGTAGTTTCGTAGGTTTGCTGGAAGTCGCCGGGTTCGGCGGACAGTACAGCAGACCGTCGAAAACTACGAACCTACGACCCGGCACCACCGGCGGCATCGCCGACGGTGCCGAGCTTCAGGCGCTTGAGGTAGCGGTCGCGCAGCAGCGTGTGGCGGCTGACCATTGGGACGGCCTTGCCATTGATGTAGACGGCGTCGGGGTAGCTGGTGACTTCCAGCGGGTCGCCATCCCAGATGACGACGTCGGCAGCGAATCCCGGCTGCAGCTGGCCGATGTCCTCCAGGCCGTAGATGCGCGCCGCGTTGGCCGTCACGGCGGCAAGCCCGGTCTGCCACTCCAGGCCGTTTGCGACCGCAACGCCGGCGCTCTGCGTCAGGTTGCGGGCGTTGTGCGAGCCGCCCCCGGTGCCGTCCGGGCCGAATGCAATCAGCACGCCGGCCGCCGCCAGCCGCGCCGCGTTTTCCAGCGTCGCACCGAGACTTTCGAAGCTTTGCGGCAGGTTGGCCAGCGGGTTCAGGATCACCGGCACCCGCGCGGCCGCAAGCCGGTCTGCGACCATCCACGCCTCGGCGCCGCCGACCAGGATCAAGCGCACGTCGTGCTCTGCCGCCAGCTCGATCAGCGCGACGATGTCACTCGCGCGATTCACACCCACCACCAGCGGCAACTCGCCGCGCAGCACCGCCTGCAGTGCCTCGAGGTCGTAGTGATGCAGGCCGTAGTCGCGCCGCCCGGCCTGTTCCCAGGCACGCCGGTGCTGGCCGTAGTCGCGCGCCTCCGCCAGCGCCTCGCGCAGCAGCGCCAGCGCGGCCGTGCGCGCGCCGCCCGCCTGCGCAGCACCCGCCTCGCCGAACAGCGCAACGACCGCGACGTGCCGCCGGTCCACGGGCCGATCGAGATCGCCGAGATTCACGGCGGCGCTGCGTCCCGCGATGACACCGCCCGCGACACTGCCCGGCGTCGCGATCGCCCGCGTCACGCCCTCGATGCGGTTAACCGGAATCAGCACGGAGCGCGGATTGAAGGCATCGGCCGCATCGAGCGATGCACCGAAGCGGCCGCTCGACACGTGGGTGTCGAGCGTGCTGTCCTCGAGGCTGATCTCCGCCAGCCCGATCGTCGAGTGCGGGTCGACCAGCCCCGGCGTGACGATCTTGCCGCGCGCGTCGATGCGCACGGCATCGGCGGGAATCTCGACGCCGGCGCCGACCGCCACGATGCGGCCGTCGCGGATCAGCACCGTGCCGTTCGGGATGCTGCCGGCTGCCGAGGCCGTCTCGACGGTGCCGCCGACGATCGCAAGCGACGCGGCCAGTGCGACGGGCGGGTTTGCGGCGAGTGCGAGCGCGAGTGCCAGCAGGCCGGACCGGATCACGCGATTCACAAGCCACCTCCGACGTCGATCATGCCGAGCTCGAAATCAGTGCTCGGCTGGCGGGCCGGATCGTTGCGGTCGTAGACCAGCGCGCCGTCGATGTAGACCTGCTCGGCCTTCGCGTAGACGCTGAACGGGTTGCCGTTCCAGACGACGATGTCTGCCATCTTGCCCGGCGCGAGCGTACCGGTGCGCTCCGCAATCCCCAGCGAGCGCGCCGCATTCGAGCTCAGCCAGCGGATCGCGTGCTCTGGCTCGACGACGAGGCCGACGCGGCGCGCCGCGGCCATCACCTTGGCGGTCTCCTGGTTCAGGCGTTGCACATCGACCTCGGAATCGGAGTGGATGATTGCGCAGGCGCCGGCCGCATCGACGATCGCGGCATTCTCGCGCGTCGTATCCCACGCCTCGACCTTGAAGCCCCACCAGTCGGCCCACACGGCGGCGCACATGTCCGCCTCGGCCAGCAGGTCGGCCACCTTGTAGGCCTCGACGGCGTGGTGGAAGGTGCCCGGGTGATAGCCGAACTCGCGCGCCACGTCGATCATCAGCGCCATCTCATCGGCGCGGTAGCAATGGTTGTGCACGAGGATCTCGCCCTTCAGCACGCCGGCCAGCGTGTCGAGGCCGAGGTCGCGCGTCGGCGCTTCGCCCTTGCCGCGTGCGGCCTGTTCCTGCTTGTCGAGATACTCGCGCGCCTCGATCCAGCCCTGCCGGTGGCCGGCGAGATTTCCCATGCGCGACATCGGCGCCTGGTCATTCTCGCCATAGGTCCGCTTCGGGTTCTCGCCGCAGGCCATCTTCAGGCTGTGCGGCGCGCCGGGAAACTTCATTTCCTGCACTGTGCGCGCCGGCACGTTCTTCAGCGTCACGCCGCGGCCGCCGAACAGGTTCGCCGATCCGGGCAGCACCTGGAAAGTCGTGACACCGCCGGCGCGCGCCGTGCTCAGTGACGGGTCCTGCGGCCAGAAGCCGTGCTCGGCCCATACCCCGGCCGTGTTCGGCGCAGTCATCTCGTTGCCGTCCTCGTGCGCGTAGACCTGCGGCACCGGGTAGTTGCCCATGTGCGAGTGCACGTCGATGATCCCGGGCGTGATCCACTTGCCGGCGGCCTCGACGATGCGCGTCCCGGGCGGCACTTCGAGGGCCACACCGACCGCCTTGACGACGCCGTCGGCGAAATACACTGCCGCGTTGTCGTGCCGCGCGCCGTCGCCGGTCAGCACGACGGCACCGACCAGCATCGTCGGCTCGCCGGGCAGCGGCGCGTAGGTCGAGGCAAAGGGCTCGCCGCGCGCGGCCGCGCCATCGGGGCGCGCCGTCGTCGAGGCGCTCGCGCAGGCGCCGAGCAGGGCAGCACTGGCCGCGACCGCCAGGCACCAACACTGGTGCCGGGTCGTAGTTTCGTAGTTATCAGGCATCGGGGAAGATGTGTCCTCGCGGTGCAGGGATGGGCGCAGACGAAACGCAGGCGCCGCCGGTTTCGGTCAGCAGCATACCTGTTCCGCGGCTCAGGTAAACCATCGCCAGCACGAGCATGCTGCGCGGACCTTATTCGATCCTTGCGCGCCCGCCCAACCGGCTGCGCGAGAGTCTGCTAACCTTCCTGTTCGACTTGCCGGTAGCCCTGCCATGCCCTCTAAGCATCGCCTCCCGATTGTGCGCCGCACCCAGGCCGCGCTGCTCTCCGCGCTGACCCTCGTTGCCGCCGCGAACGCCCAGACCCTCGACACCACCCGCCCGGTGCTGCTCGGCAAGCACTGGGTCGCCGTGACCGGCAAGCCGCAGGGCGCGACCGCGGGCGCGATGATCTTCCAGCAAGGCGGCAACGCCGTGGATGCGGCGGCCGCGATGCTCGCGGCGACGGCGACGATGTGGGACGTGCTCGGCTGGGGCGGCGAGACGCAGGCGCTGATCTACAACCCGCACACCAAGGAAGTCATCGGCATCAACGCGCTGGGCGTGGCGCCGACCGGAGCCACGCCGGAGTTCTTCCGCGAGCAAGGCATGCTCTACCCACCCGAGTTCGGGCCGCTGGCCGCGGTCACGCCGGGCACGCCGGGCGGCCTGATGGTCATGGTCGCCGAGTACGGCAAGCTGAGCCTTGCCCAAGTGCTCGCGCCGGCCATCCAGCTTGCCGAGGGCTACCCCATCGAGGCCTCGCAGTCGGCCAACATCGAGCGCCGTCGCAACATCCTCGTGCAGTGGCCCGATTCGACCCGCGTGTTCCTGCCGCACTTCAATCCTGATGACCCGTCGCAGCGCGCGGCCCCCGCGCCCGGCGAGATTTTCCGCCAGCCCGAGCTCAAGGCCACGCTGCAGCGGCTGGTCGAGGCGGAAGCCGCGGCGCTGGCCGCGGGCAAGGACCGCAAGCAGGCGATCTACGCGGCTTACGAGCGTTTCTATCGCGGCGACATCGCGGCCGAGATCGTGCGTGCGACGCGCGCGCATGGCGGGCTGTTCACAACTGAGGATCTCGCCGGCTGGGAAGTCAAGATCGAGCAACCGGTCAGCACCAGCTACCGCGGCATCGACGTCTACAAGCTCACGACCTGGACCCAGGGCCCGGTCATGCTGCAGGCCTTGAACATCCTCGAGGGCTTCGACCTCAAGGCCATGGGCTACAACTCCACGCGCTACGTCCACACCCTCTACCAGGCGATGGCGCTGGCCTTCGCCGACCGTGACTTCTATTACGGCGACCCGTATTTCCCGCCGGCCGAGCCGGTCCGCGGCCTGCTGTCGAAGGACTACGCGAAGCAGCGCCGCGCACTGATCTCGATGGACAGGATCATCGAGGACCTGAAGCCCGGCGATCCCTACCCCTTCCAGCGCGAGAAGAACCCCTTCGAAACGCTGCGCAAGCAGTGGACGCCCAGGCCGCCCGCGGCCGAGGCGGTCGGCGTGGACGGCTTCCAGCAGGCCAACACCGCGAGCCAGGACGAGGGCTTCTTCGCCGGTACGACCTCGATCCAGGCTGCTGACGCCGAGGGCTGGGTGGTGTCGGTCACGCCGTCGGGCGGCTGGATCCCCGCGTTCATCGCCGGCACCACCGGCGTGGGACTGAGCCAGCGCATGCAGAGCTTCGTGCTCGACGAGCAGCTCAACCCCTACAACGTCGTCGCGCCGGGCAAGCGCCCGCGCGTGACGCTGACGCCCAGCCTCGCCCTGAAGGACGGCCGGCCGCTGATGGCCTTTTCGGTGCAAGGCGGCGACTCGCAGGACCAGAACCTCCTGCAGTTCTTCTTGAACATGGTCGAGTGGGACATGAACGTGCAGCAGGCCGCCGAGGGCCGCGGCCATATCCTGAGCTACGGCATGCAGAGCTCCTTCGGTGCCCACCAGGCCGAGCCGGGGCGCATCCAGGTGACGCCGCTGGTCTCGGCCTACTCCCGCGAGGAGCTCAGCAAGATGGGCTACCAGGTCGAGCTCGTCGAGCGCACCTACAACCCGACCACGGCGATCTGGTTCGACCACGAGCACGGCGTCATGCACGGGGCCGCGAGCGATTACGGCGACGACTACGGGATCGCCTGGTAAGGCACGTCAGCCCGGCCCTGCCTGCGCTAGAATTTCCGTAGCAAGGAGGTGCGCCGATGCATGCCATGGTGCTCGAGGCGCCCGGCCAGGCGCTGCGGCTGCGCGAGGTCCCGCGACCCGCGGCCGGACCGGGACAGCTGTTGATCCGCGTCGCGGCCTGCGCCGTCTGCCGCACCGATCTGCATGTCGTCGATGGCGAGCTCAAAGAGCCGAAGCTGCCGCTCATCCCCGGGCACGAGATCGTCGGCCGCGTCGAACAGGCCGGTGAAGGCGTGGATGGCTTCGCGGCGGGCGATCGCGTCGGCGTTCCCTGGCTCGGCTGGACCTGCGGGGAATGCCGCTACTGCCGTGCCGGCCACGAGAATCTGTGCCCTGAAGCGCGCTTCACCGGCTACCAGATCGATGGCGGCTACGCGGAGTACGCCGTCGCCGATGTCCGCTATTGCTTTGCCATTCCGGACGCCTACTCGGATGCGGAGGCGGCGCCGCTGCTCTGCGCGGGCCTCATCGGCTACCGCTCGCTGCTGATGGCCGGAGAGGCCGAGCGGCTCGGCATCTATGGCTTCGGCGCTGCCGCCCATATCGTCGCGCAGCTCGCGCGCTTCCAGGGACGCCGGCTGTTTGCCTTCACCCGGCCGGGCGACCGGTCGGCGCAGGCCTTCGCCCGGCGGCTGGGGGCCGAATGGACGGGAGGCTCCGACGAGCGGCCTCCCGCGGAGCTGGATGCCGCGCTGATCTTCGCGCCCGTCGGAGCGCTCGTGCCGGCGGCCCTCGCCGTGCTGCGCCCCGGCGGCATCGTCGTCTGCGGCGGCATCCACATGAGCGACATCCCCCGGTTTCCCTATGACCTGCTCTGGCGCGAGAAGCGACTGGTTTCGGTGGCCAACCTGACGCGCCGGGACGGCGAAGCCTTTCTCGCGCTTGCGCCGCAGGTGCCGGTGAGGACGGAGATCGAGACCCTGCCGCTGGCCGAGGCCAACACCGCGCTCAACCGGCTCCGCGAGGGACGGCTGACCGGCGCGGCCGTGCTCGTCCCCAGGTGAGCGTCCCGTGGCGCGGCCGGAGTCAGCCCGGCCGGAATCGCGCCAGCGGCGCTAGCCCGGCTGGTACTCGGGCAGGGGCTTGCCGCCCTTGATGTGGTCGCGTCCCGGCTGCTCGCGGATCAGCACATAGATGTACTCCACCGGCGCACCGATCGTCTCGTGTACGACGCGCGTGATCTCGCGGGCGAGCGCTTGCTTCTGCTCCTCGGTCCGGCCTTGCCGGATGTCGCACTGGATGATGGGCATGCTGGCCTCCTTCGGCGGCACGGTCCGTTACGGATTGGTACGGGCGATCGCCTTGTGGATCTCACCGACTTTCAACAGCGCCGCCGAGCCGTACCAGGGATGCAGCTCCATCGCGAGGCGCCCGGCTTCGACCGCCGGATCGGCCGCAGTCAACGCCGCGGCTTCTTCCAGCGTTTCGACGGCGAAAACGAAGATGCCACGCAGCTCGCCGCCGTCGAGGAACGGCCCGGCCATGATCAGCTTGCCGTCGTCCGCCATGCGGCGCATGTGCTCCATGTGCCCCCGCTGCAGCGCGGCGATCGCATCGGGGCCGTGGTCCCGGTTCGGGCCCGCTTTCAGGAACGCCACAACATAGCGCCGCATGCCGTAGTCGTCCGCGCCGAGCTCGGCGGCGAGCGCGGCATCGAAGCCGGGTGGCGGCACGTCGGCCTGCGCGGCCGCCGTCATGCCGGCCATCGCCAGCAATACGAGCATCAGTCCTTTCATGGTTTCCCCCTTCAGGTGGCCGGGGCGCAGGTCCTGAACAGCCAGTCCCCGACCGGATACGTGATGTTGAAGTTGGCCCTCGCCATCAGGCCCGGCTCATGGTGCCGGTGATGCAGGCGGCGCAGCCGGCGGATGATCGGCAGCTGCAGCACGCGTGAATTCGCGGGCAAGTGATACGCCAGGTGCAGCAGCTCGTAGTTCAGGTAATAGCCCAGTGCGACGATCACAAACAGCCAGGCGACATTCGCGTTGGTCAGCCAGGCGAGCAACAATCCCAGCGGCAGCGCAAAGGCGCCGAAGAAGAACACCATCAGCACGGCGGGGAACAGCACGACCTTGCAGTCCTGCCAGCCCTCGAGTTCCATGTGCCGGTCGGTGAAGAAGCGATGGTGCTGGCCCGCGTGACGCTCGTAGATCAGCGACAGCCCTCGTACCTTGCGGTGCATGACCCAGCGATGGCCGGCATATTCGGCGAGGTTCGCGTACAGGAAAGCCAAGGGGATCGTCAGCCACTCCAGCGGCCGCACGGCGTCGAGCTGCAGGCTCGCCAGCGCGATGCCGCCGAGGCTGAACAGCACCGCAAACGCCAGATGCGCCTGGCCCGAATACCGCGGGCCGATGTGTTCGCGTCGGTAGGCCGCGCGGTACTCGGCGTTGCTGCCCATCGGGCGAAGATGCCAGCGGGTCGCAGGCGAGGCAAGGCTGCGGTGCCAAGGCTGCGGTGCCGGGTCGTAGTTTCGTAGTTTTCGGGCGCGCCCGAAAACTACGAAACTACGACCCGGCACGCCATGGCAGCGAGGCGCCAGATCGCTTAGCATCCGGCGCTCGATTTGAAGGAGTCCGCATGCGTCCCTTGATCTTTGCCATATTGTGCGCCGCCGCATTCCAGGCCGGCGCGCAGGAACGACCGATCGCCTTCGTCGGCGCCACGCTGGTCCCGATCGAGGGCGAGGTGATCGAGAACGGCACCCTGCTGGTCCAGGCCGGCCGGATCGTCGCACTCGGCGCCGCCGTCGACATTCCGGCCGACGCCGAGCGCCGCCCGGTCGAGGGCCGCGTGATACTGCCGGGCCTGGTCGACACGCATTCGCATATCGGCCAGGTCGCGGGCGCCGACATGAGCGGCCCGATCCAGTCCGACGTGCGCGCGCTGGATGCGATCAACGTGCGCCATGCGGGCATGCTCAAGGCGCGTGCCGGCGGCATCACCACCGTCAATGTCATGCCTGGCTCCGGCCACCTGCTGAGCGGCCAGACGGTCTACCTGAAGCTGCGCGAGGGCAACAGCATCGAGGATCTCGCGATCCGCCTCGACGACGGCAGCCTGGCCGGCGGCATCAAGATGGCGAACGGTACCAACCCGCTGCGACCGGCGCCGTTCCCCGGCACCCGCGGCAAGTCGGCGGCGTTGATGCGCGCACACCTCGTGGCGGCACAGGAGTACTGCACGAAGGTGGCCGACCGGAAACTGCCCGACGACAAGCGCCCGGCCCGCAACCTCGCCCTCGAGGCCATGTGCGAGGCGCTCGACGGCGGGCGCATCGTACACCACCACACCCACCGTCACGACGACGTCTTGACGGTGTTGCGGCTGGCGCGCGAGTTCAACCTGCGCGTTGTACTGCACCATGTCAGCGAAGCCGGCTTCGTGGCCCGCGAGATTGCGGACGCCGGCGCCATGGCCTCGATCATTCACATCGACAGCCCCGGCGGGAAGCTCGAGGCCATGCACCTGCTGCCCGACAACGGCAAGTGGCTGGCGGAAGCGGGGGCGTTGTTCGCCTATCACACCGACGACCCGGTCACCGACTCAAGGCTGTTCCTGCGCTCCGCCGCGATGGGTGTGCGCTACGGGCTGGACCGGGACACGGCGCTGGCCGCGCTCACGCTTAACGGCGCGAAGATGCTCGATCTCGAACAGCGCGTCGGCTCGCTGCAGCCCGGCAAGGACGCAGATTTCGTGATCCTCGACGGCGATCCTTTGAGTATCTACACGCGCGTGCTGGAGACCTGGGTCGAGGGCCGGCGGGTGTTCGACCTTGCCGACCCCGAGCATGCGCTGGCCGCCACCGGCGGATTCGGCGCCGGGCGCGATTCAGTCGCCGCCGAAGTCATCCTGCTGGAGGCCATGCAATGAGCCGCCTGCTGCTGATGCTCGCGTGCCTGCTGCTGGCCCCCTGGGCCGCCGCAGCAGACCTCGCGGTGCTCGCGGAACGCCTGCACACGCAGGCCGGCGCGCCGATCGACAACGGCGTCGTGCTGATTCGCGGCGGCAAGATCGCGGCAGTTGGCCGGCAAGGGGAAGTCGCGTTGCCGCCAGGCATTCGCACCCTCGAGGCCGCCGTCGTGACGCCGGGGCTGATCGATGCCCGCACCGTCGTGGGCTTGTCCGGCTACATGAACCAGCCCCACGACCAGGACCAGCTGGAACTCTCGGCACCGATGCAGCCGCAATTGCGCGCGGTGGACGCCTACAATGCGCGCGAGCCGCTGGTCGACTGGCTGCGCGGGCTCGGCGTCACGACGCTGCACACCGGTCACGGCCCCGGCGCGCTGATCTCCGGGCAGACCATGGTCGTCAAGACCTCGGGCAACAATGTCGAGCAGGTCATGGTCAAGCCGGCCGTGATGGTCGCCGCGCACCTCGGGCCAGGCGCATTCGGC
>CAYWYS010000032.1:0-8458 GCA_964462675.1 uncultured Thioalkalivibrio sp. | reverse complement strand
CATGGTCAAGCCGGCCGTGATGGTCGCCGCGCACCTCGGGCCAGGCGCATTCGGCGCCGAGAATCGCAGCCCCGGCACGCGCGCCGTGCAGATGGCACTGCTTCGCCAGCAGCTGATCAAGGCGGGCGAGTACCGCGACAAGCAATCGAGCCGCAAAGCCGACGCGCGGCCGGCGCGCGACCTGGAACTCGAAGCGCTGGTCGAGGTGCTGGCAGGCCGCCTGCCGCTCTTGATCACGGCGCATCGCGAGCAGGACCTGCGGTCCGCGCTGCGGCTGCGCGAGGAGTTCTCCATCCGCATCGTGCTCGACGGGGCGGCCGAGGCCTACCTGATGACCGATGCAATCGCCGCCGCCGGCGTGCCGGTCTTGCTGCACCCGCCGATGGCCCGCCAGTTCGGCGAGCTCGAGAACGCCAGCTTCACCTCAGCGAAGGCACTGCACGACGCGGGCATTCCTTTTGCCCTGCAGAGCGGCTTCGAGAGCTATGTGCCGAGGACCCGGGTGGTCCTGTGGGAGGCCGCCATCGCTGCCGCCTACGGGCTGCCGTTCGAACAGGCGCTCGGCAGTATCAGCTCGCAGGCTGCGGCGATTCTCGGCATCGCCGACCGTGTTGGCAGCATCGAACCGGGCAAGGACGGCGACCTCGTGCTGTTCGACGGCGATCCGTTCGAGTACACCTCGCAGGTCGTCGGGGTCGTCATCGAAGGCTCGCTGACTGACTGAGTGGTGCCGGGTCGTAGTTTCGTAGTTATCGGGCGCGCCCGATAACTACGAACCTGCGACCCGGCACCCCCCCATCAGAACTCGTAGCTCAGGGTCAGCACGACGCGGCCATCGGCCCACTTGTCGGGGCCGAGCAATGCCTGGACGTCCGAGTCGAAGCCCGAGGTGTCAAAATACGACAGGTCGGCCTTGTAGGCGCCCCAGCTGCGGTTGATGCCGACCTGGAAGTCCCGGTAGTCGCTGCCGGCGGCCTTCGAGATGTCGTTGTAGCCGAAGCCGAGCTTCAGGTTGAGCTCGGCCACCGGCAACGGGAACTCCGCGCCGAGGTGGTAGTACAGCGCGCCCTCGTCGGTCCGCAGGTAGTCGTTGGCCCAGGCCACGGTCGCCGTGTAGTAGTCGAGCAGACTCAGCGCCGCGACGTATTCGTCGTAATTGATGCCGAAGCCGGCGTTCGCGCCGGGATAGATGTAACGAATCCAGTACAGGTCCAGCGACGCCTCGTCGACCAGCCCGAACACCCAGCCGGCATAGAGATTGACCTCCACGTCGATGCCATCGGGCGCGGCGAAGTCGACGTTGGATGCCCAGACGCCGGCGTAGAAGCCGCTGGAGTGGCCAAAATCCAGGTTGCCCTGGATCGCCGGGTCCTCGTCCGTCTGCGACACGCCGCGAAAGACATAGTCGCTGGTCGCCGCGAGGCCGCCACCGAACCACCAGCCCTCGTCCTCCTCGGCCTGGGCCGGCAGGGCCAGGACAGCGGCCAGCAGGCTCGCCAGCATTGCGGGTGCGTTCACTTTTCTTGGCATGCTCGTTTCCCTTCTTGTTATCGGGCTCACCGCCCGATGATACGTCAATTCAGCGCGTGCATCTCTTCGCGTCGCTTTCGCGCGCCGCGCGCCAAGGCCCACCAGGCAAAGAACGCGGCCACCGCGACAGCCGCGATCCATCTCGGTCAGCCGCGAGGCCACGACCACGGTCACGAAAGCCGTGATGAATGTCGTGCGGGCGATCCAGATCGTGCCCATGCCGCGCATCATCAGCGAGTCGAGCAGCTTGCCGTACCACTTCAGCGAGAAGCCGCACCAGACCGTCACCAGCCGCGACTCGTTGAAGGAATAGACGACCAGGCTCAGGATTGGCGCGTACAGGAACACGAAGCCCAGGCCGAGCAGCACCGGCATGATGATCGCAAGGGCCGAGGCCCAGCACCGCGAGTTCGGCACTTGGGCCAGGAGCTTCCGGCCGCTCTCCAGGCGGATGTGCATGACCGAGTGGCTGCCGAGGTAGGCGATATCCTCGATCTTGCCGCGATCGCGGTTGCGCGGCTGGTCCGGCGCTTACTTGCTGATGACCAGCTTCTCGGGGCGCAGCGCTAAGATCACGTCCATGTCCTCGTAGCCGGTGTGCCCGCGGCCGACGAACTCCGCGGCAAAGCGGGTCGCGGGCTGCTCGTAAATCTCGTCGGGCGTGCCGAGCTGCTCGAGGATGTTGACGACCTCGAGCTGCATTTCAGAGCGCAGCTTCTTGTCGAGCGCGCCCATCGGCTCGTCGAGCAGCAACAGCTTGGGGCACTGCGCCAGCGAGCGCGCCGGCCGCGGGCTTCGACCCGTTGCTCACCCGCCGCGCCCTCGGGTTGGCGCTACGCCGCGACCGGCGGCCAATTCACCGCCCGGTCCGGACCCGTGTCCAGGTGCGCGTGTAGGTCCGGTCCACTTCGCGCGGCTTCACCTTGAGGCCAAACAGCCGGTCCATGACTTCCGGCGTCGGGTAGATGTCGGGATTGTCCCGGATTTCCTCGTCCACGAATTCCTTCGACGCCGGCACCGGGTTCGCGTAGGCGACGTAGTTCGTGATGTCCGCCATGACCTCCGGGCGCAGCAGGAAATCAATGAACAGGTGGGCATTGCCAGGGTTGCGGGCGTCGGCCGGGATCGCGAGCATGTCGAACCACATCGGCGCGCCGCCCTCGGGAATGACGTAATCCAGCTCCACGCCACGCTCCGCCTCAGCGGCCCGGTCGGCCGCCTGCGCGACGTCGCCCGACCAGCCGACAGCGACACAGATGTCGCCATTGGCGAGGTCGTTGATGTACTTGGACGAATGAAAATAGGTCACGTAAGGCCGCACGGCGGCCAGCACGGCGTAGGCTTTCTCGATGACCTTCGGGTCGAAGCTGTTCGGGTCCTCGCCGAGGTAATTCAGCGCCAGCGGAATCATTTCCGAGGCCGAGTCGAGCATCGCGAAACCGCAGCGCGAGATCCGGCTGGCAAACTCGGGGTTGAACACGAGGTCCCAGGCCTCGACTTCGAAGTCCTCGCCGAAGATCTCCGCGATCTTGCCGACGTTGTAGCCGATGCCGGTCGTGCCCCACAGATAGGGCACGGCGTAGCGGTTGCCGGGATCGTTCTCCGCGATCCGCTCCAGCAGCCTCGGATCCAGCTTGCCGTAGTTCGACAGCTGCTCGCGATCGATCGGCTGGAACACGCGCGCCTGGATCTGCCGCCCGAGGAACTCCAGCGACGGCACGACCAGATCGTAGCCGGTGCTGCCCGCCAGCAGCTTGGCCTCGAGCACCTCGTTGCTGTCGAACACGTCGTAGGTCACCTTGATGCCGGTCTCGGCCTCGAACTGCGCGATCGTGTCCTCGGCGATGTAGTCCGACCAGTTGTAGATGTACAGGTTGCCACCCGGCTTCGCGTCGCTCGCGAGCGCCGGCGACGAGATGCATGCCGCGACGATGCCGAGGCACAGCACGACGATCCGATGGCGAATTTCCATGGCGAGTCTCCGGCCGAGTTGCCCGAAGTATAAACCGTAGTCTGCGGCACATGCGCTAACATCGGCACACGCCCGCTCGAAATCCAGGGAGCCGACATGCGCCCGACCGCCACGCTTCTCGCCACGCTCGCGCTGGCGGCGCACGCCACGGCGGCGCAGGCGGCCGGTGCCGGCGAGCTGCCTGAGCCCGCCGCGATCCCGGGGCTGACCGACGCGCATTACCACCTGCGGGGCGTCGGCGAGCGCGAGCTGACGCTGAACCTCGCCGGCGCGCGCAGCCTGGCGGAACTGCAGAGTCAACTGCGGGCCTGGGCCGAGGCGCACCCGGACGCGGCGTGGGTCACCGGCCGAGGCTGGCTCGAAACGCACTTCGAGCCGCCGGTCTTCCCGACCCGCCGGGATCTCGATGCCGCCGTGCCGGACCGGCCGGTGTTCCTGACCCGGGCGGACGGGCACGGCGGCGTGGCCAACAGCAAGGCGCTCGCCCTGGCGGGCGTCGACCGGGACACCCGCCCGCCCTTTGGCGGGGAGATCCTCCGGGATGCCGAGGGTGAACCGACCGGCATGCTCATCGATCGTGCCATGGGGCTCGTGCGGCGACACATCCCGGCCGATGGCCGCCCGGACAGGAAAGAGGCGCTGCGGGTCGGCGGCGAGGTGGCCGCCCGACAGGGCTGGGCCACCGTCCACAGCATCGTCGAGGACTGGGCGGACGTCGAGGCGTTGCGGGAACTCTACGCCGCCGGGCACATTCCGGTGCGCAACTACGTGGCCGTGCGCTGGCCGAGCCGCGGCGCCGACTACCTGCTCGGGCACGGCCCGATCGTCGGGGAGTTCGACGGCCGGCTGACGATCCGCGCCATCAAGATCAACCTCGACGGCGCGCTCGGCTCGCGCGGTGCGGCGCTGCTGGAACCCTACGCCGACGATCCCGGCAACAGCGGGCTGTTGAGCCACACGCCCGAAGAGCTCAGCCCGGTGCTGGAGCGCGCGCTGCGCAACGGCATCCAGGTCTGGACGCATGCGATCGGCGATCGCGCCAACCGGCTGATCCTTGACCTCTACGAGGCGGCGTTCGCGGCGGTGCCGCCGGCGGAGCGCGCCGTGCCGGAGCCGCGTTGGCGGATCGAGCACGCGCAGCACCTGAGCGCCGAGGACATCCCGCGCTTTGCGAAGCTCGGCGTCATTGCGTCGATGCAGCCGAGCCATGCGATCGGCGACCTGCATTTCGCGCCGAGCCGGCTCGGGCCCGAGCGGCTGCGCTATGCCTATGCGTGGCGCGACCTGATCGACGCCGGCGCGGTGGTCATCGGCGGCAGCGACGCACCCGTCGAAGTCGGCGACCCGCGCATCGAGTTCCATGCGGCCGTGACGCGCACGGATCTCGAGGGCTTCAGCGGCCCGGACTGGCACCCGGAACAGGCCGTCACGCCGGAGGAAGCCGTGAAAATGTTCAGCGAGTGGGCAGCCTGGGCGGCCTTCGAGCGATGAACATCATCGAGCGCATCGAGCTTTGGCACGTCAACGTGCCATTGCCGGCGCCGTTCTGGCCGTCGTGGATCCCGGGCTACCCGCAGACGCACGTGGCGCAGACGGTGGCGCGCTTCTACGCCAGCGACGGCCTGGTCGGCGAGACCGGCGGCCCGGCGTTCACGACCGAGCGCCGCGGCCTCGGCGACCTGCTCGGCGGCTTCCTGCTGGGCATGCGCGCAGACGACATGGCGGGCTTTCGCAAGCGGCTGCGCGAGGCCTCGTACCTGGGCTGGCGCAACTGGTGGCTGGAGGCGGCGTACTGGGACCTGGCCGGGAAGCTTGCCGGCAAGCCAGTCTACCAGCTGCTGCAGGCCGTTCCGGAGACCGTCACGAAAGCACGCGTCTACGCCTCGAGCGGCTCGCTGCAGCCGCTCGCCGAGCGCTGCAAGTATCTCGACGAAATCCGGCGGATGGGCATCGACGCGGTCAAGATCCGCGTCAAGTACGCCACGCTGGAAGAAGACCTCGCGCTCGTGCGGGCGGTCCGCCGGCACCTCGGCGACGAGTTCACGCTCGGCGTCGACGCCAACCAGGGCTGGCCGGTCTCGCTGTTCCGGCCGAATCCGGACTGGGATCTCGAGCGCGCCACCGCCTTCGCGCGCGGCTGCGACGAGCTCGGCGTCGGCTGGCTCGAGGAGCCGCTGGACATGCATGACTGGCACGGCATGGCGGAGCTGCGCCGGCGCGTGGATACGCCGCTGGCCGGCGGCGAGCTGCATGGCGCCTGGCACGAGCTGTTGCCGCTGTTCGAGCACGAGTGCCTGGACAAGTACCAGCCCGACGCGATGTTCTCCGGATTGACGGTCGCGAAGCAGGCGATGGACGAGTGTCGCCGGCGCGGCCTCGAGTTTACGCCGCACACTTGGTCGAACGGCTTCAACATGGTCGTGAACCTGCAGGCCTTCGCCGCCTGGGAGCACCGCAAGCGGATCGAGTACCCCTACGAGCCGCCGGGCTTCGTGCCGGCGGCGCGCGAAGGCATCATGCCGCCGATCGAGGTCAACCCCGACGGCACGATCGACGTGCCGCAGGCGCCGGGACTCGGCCTGCAGATCGATGAGCGGCTGCTGCGCAAGTTCGGCACGCGATTCCACGTCTCGACGCCGCTGCGCGTCGCCGTCAAGACCATCCGCGAGAAAGGTTTCAAGGCCGCGATGACCCTGAAAAAGGCGAAGGAGGGTGCCGGGTCGTAGATTCGTAGTTATTGGGGCGGGCCCCAATAACTACGAATCTACGACCCGGCACCGTATGCTTGGCGCATGACAGCCGTACTGGAGCGCATTTTCAACGTCCGCCGCGACGAACTGTTGCCGGTGTTCGTCGCTGCGCTGTTCTTTTTTTGCGTGCTGACCGCGCTGATGGTGCTGCGCCCGGCGCGCGAGGCGCTCGGCATGCAACGCGGCATCGAGGCCGTGCGCTGGCTGTTCATGGGCACGGCGGTCATCACGCTGCTGCTGAACCCCGTCTTCGGCCTCATGGTCAGCCGCTTCCGGCGACTGCACTTCATCACCGCGACCTACCTGTTTTTCGCGCTGAGCCTGGTGGGTTTCTACCTGTTGCTGACCACCGCGCCGGAGGCCGTCGGTGTCACCAGCGGCATGGTGTTCTATGTCTGGTTCAGCGTGTTCAACCTGTTCATCACGATGGTGTTCTGGGCGCTGATGGCGGATCGCTTCTCGCTGGAGCAGAGCAAGCGCTTCTTCGCGCTGATCGCCGTGGGTGGCACCTGCGGCGCGCTGTTCGGGCCCTGGCTGGCCTCGAAACTGGCGCAGCCGCTCGGCACCGCCGGGTTGCTGCTCGTGGCGAGCGGCTTCCTGCTGCTGGCGATCGCCGCGGCCTGGACCGTGGCGCGCCTCCAGCCCGAGCGGAACCACGGCATCGATCCCGCAGATCCGGAGGCGCCGCCCGCCGTCAGTGAGCACGCCATCATCGGCGGCAGCGCCTGGGAAGGCTTTCGCGCGGTATTCCGCTCGCGCTACCTGCTCGGCATCGCGGGCTACATGGTGATCCTCGCGGTGATGGCGACGTTCATCTATTTCACCCGGCTGCAGATGGTCGCGGCGCTCGACGACGACCTGGATATGCGCACGACCTGGTTTGCGCGCATCGACCTGATCACCCAGGCCGCCACGCTGCTGCTGCAGGTATTGATCGCCGGCCACCTGATGAAACGCCTCGGCGTGGCGCTGACGCTGGCCTTGCTGCCGCTGACCGCGGCGCTCGGCTTCATCGGCCTCGCGATCGTCGGCTCGCTGGCTGCGCTGATCGTGTTCGAAGCCAGCTTCCGCGCCGTGCAACGCGCACTGATGCGCCCGGCCCGCGAAACGCTGTTTACGGTGGTCAGCCGCGAGGACAAGTACAAGTCGAAAGCCTTCATCGACACTTTCGTCTATCGCGGCGGCGACGTCATCGGCGCGCAGACCGAGGGGCTGCTCGGCCGCCTCGGCATGGGCCTTGCCGCACTGGCCAGCGTCGCGATCCCGCTGGCACTCGTGTGGGCGGCACTCGGCATCTGGCTCGGGCGCGCGCAGCAACGCCAGGTCGGGCACCCGCGTGAACCTTCGCTGCGTTCGCGGCTCGAACCCCTGAAACAGAGGAGGTAACAACCATGATCACTCGTCGCGAATACCTGAAACTGTCGCTCGCTGCCGGCGCAGCGATGGCGCTGCCGCCGTACCTGTCATGGGCAGAAAGCGGCCCGGCGGGCCTGATCACGCGGGCGATCCCCTCCTCTGGCGAGCGCGTTCCGGTGGTCGGCCTCGGCAGCTCGGCGACCTTCGCCCAGGTCGCCCGCAGCGAAGACGTCTCGGCGCTGCGCGAAGTCATGACTGCGATGCTCGAGCATGGCGGCACGATTTTCGACACGGCCCCGGGCTACGGCGCCTCCGAGCAGGTGGCCGGCGACATCGCGCGGGAGCTCGGCATCACCGACCGGGTCTTCTGGGCGACCAAGGTCAATGTCGCGGGACGCGACGGCGGCCGCGCGGATCCGGCGGCGGCCCGCGCCCAGCTCGAGGCGTCGTTCCAGCGCCTCGGCACGGAGGTCATCGACCTGATCCAGGTGCACAACCTCGGCGACGTCCCGACCCAGCTCGGCCTGCTCAAGGCGCTGAAGGAGGCCGGCCGGGTGCGCTACATCGGCGTGACGACGACGTTCCCGGCCCAGTACGCCGAGCTCGAGGAGATCATGCGGCGCGAACCTCTAGACTTCGTCGGCATCGACTACGCGATCGACAATCGCGTCATGGAGGCCACGATCCTGCCCTTGGCAAAAGATCGTGGCATCGGCGTGCTGGTCTATGCGCCGTTCGGCCGGACCCGGCTCTGGGACCGGGTGCGTGGCCACGAGGTGCCGGCCTGGGCCGAGGAGTTCGACGCCCGCTCGTGGGGCCAGTTCTTCCTCAAGTTCGTCATCGCACACGA
>CAYWYS010000031.1:27485-36385 GCA_964462675.1 uncultured Thioalkalivibrio sp. | reverse complement strand
GTTGCCGAATGCCCTGGGCTGGCGCGCCCGCCTGTACATATCGGCCGGCGACCTGGCGACGGCGGAGCAGATGATCGAGCGCGCCCGCGAAGCAGGTCTGCGCTGGGCGGGGATCGGTTTGGGCTGGATCGCACTCGAACGGGGTGATCGCGCGGGGGCGCAGGCACAGATGGAGGAAATCCACCGGATCTTCGGTGCCGGCCTCACACCGGAGGCGGCCATGACCTTCGCGGCAGCGCGCGCCGGCGACGCGCAGGCACAGGGGCGTTCCCGCGCGATGATCGATGACTACCTCGCCACTTCGCCGGCGCGCATCAATGCGTTGGTCCCGTTGACCTTGATATCCATGGGCGATATCGAGCGCGGGCTCGAGGTGTTCGCGGCTCGTCCCACGCCCAACGAGGCCCTGTTCCTGGGCGAAGTCATGGGCACCCGTTGGTATCCGGACGCCTGGACCTCGCCGGCGTTCCCCGCGTTCCTGCGCAAGACCGGCATTGCCGAATACTGGGATCGCTTCGGCGCGCCGGAGCAATGCCGCAAGGATGCCGATGGCGACTATCGCTGCGAATGAACTGCGCTGCGACGCGAAATGATTCAGAAAGGATCCAGTTGATGCCAGACATGACCAACAAGGTGGCACTCATCACCGGCGCCAGCAGCGGCATCGGCCGCGCCACCGCCAAGCTTTTCGCGGAACAAGGCGCTCAGGTCGTGGTGGCTGCACGAAGACAGGATGAACTGGATTCGCTGGTCGCCGAGATCGAGTCTGGCGGGGGCGCCGCAACCGCCATACAGACCGATGTAGCCGTGGCCAAAGACGTGGAGCGGATGGTCGACCATGCGATCAAGACCTTTGGCCGACTCGACTACGCGGTCAACAACGCCGGCATCGAGGGCCGGTTTGCAGGAATCACCGAGCTGACCGAGGCCGACTGGGACCAGGTCCTGGGTATCAATCTCAAGGGTACCTTTCTCGGCATGCAGCACCAGGCCCGGGCCATGCTGGCCGCCGGCAACGGCGGGGCCATCGTTAACGTCGGCTCGGTCAATTCCTTTCTCGGCTTCGCCACGGGCGCGGCCTACTGCACCTCCAAGCACGGACTGATCGGCTTGACCACGAGCGTGTCGGCCGAACTGGCCTCGCAGGGCATCCGCGTCAACCTGGTGTGCCCTGGGATCGTCGATACGCCGATGCATCGGCGCCTGCGCCGGGACATCGGCGACGAAGTCTACGACCAGGGCGTGCTGCCCAGCGTGCACCTGAAGCGCGCCGGGCAGCCGGAAGAGGTCGCCCGCGCGATCGTCTTCCTGTGCTCGGACGAGGCCAGCTACATCACGGGTACCACGCTGACACCCGACGGTGGCTTGACGCTTACGGTTTGAAGCCTGAGTCCAGGGGGGCCATCCAAAATCACAAGGAACACCACTGTGCATCGAATCTGTGTTGCTCTCTTCACTCTCGCCCTGGGTTTTCCCGTTCATGCCGACAATTCCGGATCGGCACAGTCTTATAAGCAGGTAGCGTTTTTCCCGGCCGATCGCTCCCTGGTGCGCCCTGAAGACGGCGTCATGCTGGCCGACGGCACGCTGCTGATTGCCGACCAGGTGCATGGCCTGGTGGCGCTGAATCCGGAAGGCGCGAAGCGGCCTTTCGGTGATTTCGCAGCGGCCGGCTACGTGCATCAACCACCCGAGCGCAGCGCCGGCCCGAACGGCGTGGCCATGGAGCCCGACGGGATCCACGTGCTGGTGGCCGATATCCTCACCGGTGCCATTTACCGCATCAATACCGAAACCGAGCAGGTGGTGCGAATTCACCAGCATGAATTCGGCGCCAATTCGGCGAGGCGCGACAGCAGCGGTGCGGTCTGGTTTACCCAGTCGACGCGCAACCGCAGCGGTCCCGATTCCGAGGCCCGGATGTTCGCCGCGGTCGACGATGGCCCGCTCGACGGCGCGCTGTTCCGCCTGCCGCCGCCGGCCGACGGCAGCACCGCAGTCGTGGCCGAACTCAAGCTGTCCGGGCTGGCCTTCGGCAACGGCGTGGCGATCGACGAGGCGCGCGGCCAGATCTACATCGCCGAGACCATGGCCAACCGCATCATCGGCTACCGGCTTTCGGTGGCCGACGGCAGCCTGTCCGAAGGCCGCGTGGTGGCCGAGTTGCCGACACCGGACAACATCGAACTCGACGCCTCGGGGCGCCTGTGGGTCGCCTCGCCGATTGCCAACGCCCTGCTGATCGTCGATCCCGAATCGGGTGGCTGGTCCACGGCCTTTCACCCGCAGACGCCAGAGCACCAGCGTCTCACGGTCGAGTGGCAGCGCCGAACCGAAACGGGCGGGTCGCGCCTGGAACTGTTCGGCCCGGACATGTGGTCGCCGCTGCCCGGACTGTTCACCGGCCTGATCCTGACCACCGAAGGCGGCCCGATCTACCTGACCGGGCTGGGCGACACGCTGGTGAAACTGGAGCGCCGTTGATGAGCGACCAGGCCAAGTAAGCGTCAGCGCGTCAAATGAACGATGTCGAACACGCCGAAGATCCTGAAATCGCGCCAGTCGGTGGTCGCGATTTGCTTGATGCCCGCGCTGTGGTAGTTGGCGGCCAGCAGCGTATCGAGAACGCGTTTGCGTTCCAGTCGATGCCTTTGCATCCAGTCGACAAACAGCGGAAAGGAATGCTGCGTCGGCTCGACGACGCGACATTCAGCCGCGTGCCACCACTGGTTGCAGATCTCGAGTACTTCGCCCATCTCGAGAGGCTGGGAGAAACGCCGGGGGTCGGTGACGACATGCGAAAACTCGCCCAGCACCTGCGAGCAGATCGCAGCGCTCGATTCCTTGCCCCGGATGCCGGTTTCGAAAAGCTTCAAGCAGGCCGAATGGGCAGGATGCTCGCGGATGGTCAGGCCGACCAGGAAGCTGGTATCCAGCCCGATCACGAATCACGATCCAGCATTTCATCGAGCAGGTCATCGGCCGCGGTCAGCGGACGCAGCACCCGGCCGGCCGAGCGCGGCCGGAAACCAGCCAGGTCGCCGACCGGGCGCAGGCGTTCACGCCGGTACAGCTCCATGGCCTCGCGGATCAGTTCCGAGGTGGGTCGGCCAGCCGATTTCGAAGCGGCCTGAAATTCCGCGTAAACCGGCTCAGATACATTGATCGTGATAGTTTTCATACATGAACATTAATGTACTTTCTATCGTGTCGCAAACCTGGACGGATACTGGCGCCACCGATTGGCCGCCCGGCGCAGCAGGCTGCAAACGACCCAAAGGAGCGCTCAGCCATGACCGAACTATATGGATATCTGGATTATTCCAGTGCGCCCGACCAGCTGACTGGCGGCATCCGCCGTATCCCGATCACGACGCCCAAGGGCGAGTTCTCGGTCTGGGTCAAGCGCGTCGGCAACAACCCCAGGATTCGCCTCCTGCTGCTGCATGGCGGCCCGGGCGCGACGCACGACACCATGGACCCGAAGCACATGGAGTGGATGGCCGGCCAGGTACAGCATGGCCGTTACCTGCATTGCCCGAACGGCAGCCACCTGGCGCAGTACGACGATCCGCAGCACTTTTCCCCGGGCCTGGTGAAGTTTATGAGAGACGTCCACGGTGGATAGTTCTGACGGTTTGGATGCGCTTTCCACGCGCGCAATACTTTCTCTGACAAAGAATTCGGAGTAGCAAGCGATGGATCTGGAACTTGCCGGCAAGGTCGCACTGCTCACCGGGGCGAGTCGCGGCATCGGGCGGGCCATCGCCGCAGCGCTGGCTACGGAGGGTGCCCGGCTGGTGATCGCAGCGCGTGGCGCCGAGGCGCTCGATGAGGCCAGGCACGCGCTCGAAACCACTGGCGCTGAGGTGCTGGCCGTGCCGGCAGACGTCGGTGATGATGCGAGTGTGGAGGCACTGGTAGAGAAAGCCCGTGAACGCTTCGGGACGATCGATATTCTCATCAGCAATGCCTCGGCGCTGGCCGTCACGGGAGAGCGGGCAAGCTGGGATGCGAGCCTGAACGTGGATGTGATGGGTGCCGTCCGGCTGGTGGAGGCCGTGTTACCCATGATGCGCGCTGCACGCGGGGGCACAATCCTCCTCGTGTCCTCCATCTCGGCAATCGAGGCCTACCCCATGCCGGACTTTGGCTATACCGCCGCGAAGGCTGCCCTGAATGCCTTCGCCAAGAAGCTGGCGGTGGTGGAGGGATCGCATGGCATCAGGGCGAATGCCCTGCTGCCCGGCTCGATCGAATTTCCCGGCGGCGGCTGGGAGATGATGCGCCAGAACGAGCCAGCGATTTATGAAATGGTCCGCCAGAGCATCCCGGCCCGGCGGCTCGGCACACCGCAGGAGGTGGCTGATGCCGCGGTTTGGCTGGTCTCGCCGCGGGCCGGGTGGGTCAATGGCGCGGCGCTGGTCGTGGATGGCGGCCAGTGCAAGGCAATCCGGTGATTGCGCCACGGTCTCGGCGGCGATATATTTGCTAGCACATAATGCAGGCGGGGCAAACGCAATGCCAGGCAACCTCCACGTACGCAACGTCGATGACGAGCTCATCGTCCGCCTGAAGCGTCGGGCGGCTCGCCATGGTCGTTCGGCCGAGGCCGAGCACCGCGAAATCCTCCGCCAGGCGCTGGAGCCCGAGGTGGAGCTGGAGATCAAGCCGCTGCTTGCCAAGATCCGCGCGCTCAGCGCCGGACGCAAGCAGACGCCCTCCGAGGTCTTGCAGCGCGAAGCTCGGGACCAGCGTTGAGCGAGCTTGTCATCGATGCCAGTGTCGCGATCAAGTGGGTTGCGCCGGAGGCATTGAGCGAGCAGGCGGTGACCCTGCTCGATGGTCCACGACTGGCGGCGCCGGATCTGCTGGTGGCCGAATGCGCCAACATCCTGTGGAAGAAGGTGGTTCGCGGCGAGATGGACCGGGATGCGGCGATCGTCGCCGCGCAGGCGATCGAGCGGGTCGAAATCGAGCTGGTGCCGATGCGCCTGTTCCTGGCCGAGAGCCTTGAGCTGGCGCTCGAACTCGGCCATCCCGCCTACGACTGCCTGTATCTTGCGCTTGCGCTGGCCCGCGATTGCCGTTTCGTCACAGCAGATGAGCGGCTGGTGAACGAGCTCGGCCAGCAGGCGGACCCGCGCTTCCACGATCGCGTTGTCGCGCTGGATACGGCGCCGGATTCCCTTGCATGAAACTGATTGCCGAACTCAAGCGCCGCAATGTGTTCCGCGTGGCGCTGTTCTACGTCGTCACCGCGTGGCTGATTATCGAGGTCGCCGAGACGGTGCTGCCGCTGTTCGACGTGCCCGACGGCGTGCTGCGCGGGCTGGTCGTGCTGCTGGTGATCGGCCTGGTGCCGGCGCTGGGTCTGTCGTGGATCTACGAGCTCACGCCCGAGGGCATCAAGCGCGATGCCGATCTGTCGGCCGCCGAGCTGCAATCCCCGCACACGGGCCGGAAGCTCAATTGGGCGACGCTGTTGGTGGCGGTGCTCGCCATCGGTTTCATTGCGTTCGACCGGATGAGCCCGGCGCCGCCGCGAAGTTCCGCGCCTGAGCCGTCGGCTTCCCCGGCGGTCGGCGCCGCCGGCCCCGAGGTGCTCGATGCCTCGATCGCGGTGCTGCCGTTCACCGACCTGTCGCCGGGCGCCGACCAGGAGTACTTCTCCGATGGCATGGCGGAGGAAATCCTCAATGCGCTGGTGCGGGTCCAGGGACTCAAGGTGGCTTCCCGCACCTCCTCGTTCGGGTTCAAGGGGCAGGAGAGCCTGGGCTTGCCGGTGATCGCCGAGCGGCTGCAGGTGCGCCACGTGCTGGAAGGCAGCGTGCGCCGCGCCGGCAACAACCTGCGCATCACCGCGCAGCTGGTCGACGCGCGGACGGACCGGCACCTGTGGTCCGATACCTTCGACCGTCCCCTGACGGCGGAGAATGTGTTCGCCATCCAGGAAGAGATCGCCTCGGCGATCGTCGCCGCGCTGGTTGATTCGCTGGGAATCGAGATCGAGGAGGAGGTGCGGCTGGCCCAGCCGACCGAGAACCTGACGGCCTACGACATGTACCTGCGTGCGCGCGCGCTGTTCCAGGCCCGCAGCGATCTTGATATCGCCGACGACCTGCTGCGCCAGGCCCTCGAGCAGGATCCCGACTTCGTCAATGCCTGGGAATTGCGCGCAGCCTTGCAGACGGTCATCGTCGAGTACGGTTACACGCGCCTGCCACGGGTTGAGCACAATCGGCGGGGCATGGAATTCGCAGAGAAAGCGTTGGCCCTGGATCCGAACAGCGGCATGGCGCTGGCGGCGCTCGCCAATTTGCGAATGAACGCAACGGCGAGATTGCTGCAGCGGCATGATGTCGGCGCTATTATCCGCGACCTGGAGCGCGCCGCGGAACTCGATCCGCACAACAGCTCCGCGCTCAACTGGCTCGGCATGTCGCTCGGCCTGGTGGGCCGGCTCGAGGATGCGCTGCAGACGTTCGGGCGTTGCATCGAAGTGGCGCCGCGCTTCGGTCCCTGTCGCGAGAACCACTACGACGTCTTGTGGGGCCTGGGCCGTCCGGCCGATGCACGGGCGCGGATGGAGGACACGCTGGCCCTCGGCTTAGGCGTCTCCCAGTACGGAAATCTCGCTCTGCTGGCCCATTCCGGGGAGCGGGCTGCGTTCATGTTGCTGACCAGCCAGTCGAAGTGGCTGCCGGGTTGGCCCCGCCAGCGTGAAGTTTATGAGGCCTTTCGCGACCTCGAAAGTGACCATGCCGAACTGCTGGGAGAGTTGCTGGAATTCGAGAGCACGAGACCTGCAGACGAGGTCTCCCTCCTGGCGTTGCTGCTCGTTCCCTTGGGGGCCTTCGACTTGCTGCCCGAGTATGCAATGCTGGTCTGGGGGCCGGAATATTCGGGCTACCGTCGGTCACCGCAGTTCAGACGGTATATGCGCGAGAACGGCGCCTTCGACTACTGGCGCGCGCATGGCTTCCCGCCGCAGTGCCGGCCGGTGGGCGAGGACGACTTCGAGTGCGATTGAATCAACCGCGGAGCCATCAGATTTCGGCTGCAAACAGAATTCATAGGAGCATTGTGCCGGGCGCCTATCCGGTACGGGACGCGTTGCCGGCCTGGCGCCATGCGCCCTCGCAGGAACGGTGCGACGCGCTAATGCCAGAGCGCCAGGATCAGCCCGTAGAGCGTGAACTGCACGGTGTGGTAGCCGCCGTTGATCAGCCAGAGCCTGAACGGCTTGCGCTCGAACAGGTAATTGATGCCGAACGAGGCCGCAACCCAGCACAAGCCGGCGGAAAAGCCTGCGCCGAGGCCGAGCACCAGCGACGGCCGGGGGCCAAGGAACATCGCGAACACGAAAGCCGCAACGAGTGCGAGGATGAACGCCAACCCGAAGATCATGGCCGGGTTTCCGGACTGGGCATGTGCCTCAGTGAGGCCGCTGGCCGCCAGCCAGGATTTCTGGAACAGCACGGGTGAGTACCACAGCCCGCCCAGCGCGAAGGCCGAGGCCGCCGCGACCAGCACGGCCAGGTAATTGATCGTGACCCCTTCCATCGGTCTCTCCCTTTGGCGTGTTGTTATCAGTCAGAGACGTCGGGCGCCTGCTGCGCGGACCAATCCACGGGACCGCTGGTGAAGCGTTCGACGAGGCGCTCGAGCGACCAGGCATTGCCGCGCTCGAAGAACTCGCGCAACGCGCGATGCTCTGGCGAGTCGGTGTAGCCGACGCCGGACAGCCTGATCAGGCTGGCACCGTCGCCATGCGGCGCGATTTCCACGACCGAGAACAGCCCCGCGAGTGATTCCGGGTGCTGGAAGCCCGGTGGCGGGCGCTCGGCGCGGAAGGCCATCATCCGGCCCGGCAGGTACGCGAGGATGCGACTGTGGATGTTCGCAGCATCGCCGGCCTGCGCGGCCGGATCGTAGCTCGTCTCAATCAGTCCGCCGAGCCGAAAGTCGACGCGGGCGAAGGGCACAGCCCAGCTCATCCAGCCCTCCGCCGTGGTGAATGCCTGCCAGACGGCTTCGAGCGGCGCGGAAATCACCGCCTCATGGCGCAGCACGAAGCCGCCTTCGGGCAGTTCGTAGGAGGTATTGCTGATCGCGGCGGCGGCCAGCGACAGCGCGGCGAGTGCGATGCTGGCGCTCATGACCGGTTCTCCTCGCGGCGCTCGTGAGCGGCCGACTGCTCGAGCTGCTGGAAGTAGTGGCGCAACTGGCGCACGCCGGCGTCGAATGGCGCGACATCCCGATGGGTGCGGGCCTGCATCACGCCGCCTTCCATGACCGACAGGACCAAGCTGGCGAGTTCGTCGCGATCGAGCCAACCCGGCAAGCGCGGCCCCGCGGCAGCCAGGCAATCGGCCACGGCGTCGGTCCAGGCATCGAAGTTTGCCGCCAGGCGGGCGCGCACCGGGGGATCGGGCTCGTGCAGTTCCAGCGCCAGGCTGCCGATCGGGCAGCCGTAGAAACACTCGGTGCCGACGATCAGCTCCCGGTAGCGTGCGAGCAGTGCGAAGACGCGCTCGAGTGGATCTTCGACGCCTCGCCAGGCGGGTGCGAGCAGCATCGGGTGAATGCCGCCATGGTACGTATCGAGCACCGCCAGGAGGAGGTCCTGCTTGCTGGGAAAAAAGTGATACAAGCTGCCGCTGTTGGCGTCGGCCGCTTTCAGGATGTCGGCGATGCTGGTCGAGCCGTAGCCCTTTTCCCAGAACAGGCGCATCGCCTCCATGACGATTTTTTCCCTGGTATCGTGAGTCACTCGGGTGTCTTGTTTGAACGCTCAATCAAATTAAGCCAAGAGGCTCGCGCTGTCAATGCGGTGCCGGGTCGTAGGTTCGTTTTTTTTTTGGGGGCGCAAAATATAAGCAAAAAAGGCCCGGGCA
>CAYWYS010000031.1:0-27475 GCA_964462675.1 uncultured Thioalkalivibrio sp. | reverse complement strand
TTCGTAGTTTTTGCGCGCGCGCAAAAACTACGAACCTACGACCCGGCACCTCCACCCAACGGTTCCAGCCGTGTGGCGATCATCCTTCCGGCCCGGTCATAGTCCACCGCGCCGGCGTCGTCGAGGCCGTCAGTCAGGCTGCGCAGGATCTCCTCCTGGATGCGACCGCGGCGCTGTGCCTCGGCATAGGGCACGTCATCGCGGAACATGACCAGCGCATAGCGCGGCACGAAGCGCGCCGGGAAACGGCGCTCGAGCTCGAAAGCGACGCGTTGCCGCAGCAGGAAGGCCGGGTCGCGCACGGAGTCGCGCATCTCGACATAGTTCTCGAGCGCCATGTCGGCGATCGCGTCGGCGTTTGGCTTGCGGCGCGCCGAAAACTGCGCGAAGACCTGCGCCCAGTCGCCGCCGGCCTCGTCGAAGCAGCGGTCCAGTTCGAGACAATCCTCGAAGGCGCAGTTCATGCCCTGGCCGTGGAAGGGCACGATCGCGTGCGCGGCGTCGCCGAGCAGCAGTGCGCGGCCGCCGAGGTGCCAGGGCTGGCAGCGGACGGTGCCGAGCACGCCGGTCGGGTTGGCGAAAAACGCGCCCTCGAGGTCGTGGATCATCGTCGCGGCATCCGGAAACTCGGCAGCGAAGAAGCGACGCACCGCAGCCGGTGTCGCGAGGCTGGCAAAGGAGGGCTCGCCGTCGTAAGGCAGGAACAGCGTGACCGTGAAGGTGCCGTCGTGGTTCGGCAGCGCGATCAGCATGTAGCCGCCGCGCGGCCAGATGTGCAGCGCGCCGACTTCCATGCGATGCCGGCCGAGGCCGTTCGGCAGGATGCTCAGTTCCTTGTAGCCGTGCGGCAGCAAGTCCTCGCTGGCCTCGTAGCCCGGCAGCGCCATCAGCGCCTTGCGCAGCACCGAGCCGGCGCCGTCAGCGCCGATGCACGGCGTCAGCGGCAGCAGCTCGCGCGCGCCGCTCGGCTCGTGCTCGAATTCCAGCGTGTCCCGGTCGAAATCCACCCGCGCGCAGCGCATGCCGAAGCGCAGCCGCACGCCGGCGGCCTCGGCCGCGTCGAGCAGCAGGGCATTCAGCCCCGGCCGCGACACCGAGTAGATGACCTCGTGGGCGCGCTGACCGTAGGGCTGGAAGTCGAGCGCGCCGCTGACCGGGTGCACCATGCGCCCGCGCATGACCGTCAGCAGCCGGCGTACCTCGGCCTCGAGCCCGGCGGCGCGCAGCGGCGCCAGGCCGCGGTTCGCCAGCGCCAGGTTGATCGAGCGGCCGGCGGGCTGTTGCACGCGCCGCAGGTCGGGCCGGCGCTCGACGATGGTGACCTCGAGGCCGCGCCGCGCGAGAAAAATCGCCGCCAGCGTGCCGCCGAGGCCGGCGCCGACGATCGTGATGCGCCCGCTCAATGGAGGGCCTCCGCGAGCGCCGCGACGAAGCGCTCGATGTCTTCAAAGCGGTTGTACAAGGGCACGGGGGCCACGCGAATCACGTCCGGCTCGCGCCAGTCGCAGACGATGCCGGCCTCGCCCAGGCGCGTGAATACCGCCCGCCCCGCCGCCGCGCCGTCCCGCAGCCGCAGCGACAGCTGGCAGCCGCGTCGCGCCGGCGCGCGCGGCGTCAGGATCTCGATGCGCTCGGACAGCGTCTCGTCGAGGCGCCGCTCAAGCAGCCCCGTCAGCGCCAGCGATTTCTCGCGCAGCCGACCGGTGCCGGCCGCCATAAAGATCTCCAGCGAGGCGAGCAGCGCGGCCATGCCGAGTACCGGCGGGTTCGACAGCTGCCAGCCTTCGGCGCCCGGGATCGGCGAGAAGTCGGCGCCCATCCGGAAGCGGCTGGCCTTGTCATGGCCCCACCAGCCGGCGAAGCGGGGCAGGGCGGCATCCCGGGCGTGGCGCGCGTGCACGAAGGCGCCGGCGACCGCGCCGGGGCCGCCGTTCAGGTACTTGTAGCTGCACCAGACGGCGAAGTCGGCCTGCGCATCGTGCAATCCCAGTGGCACATTGCCGATTGCGTGCGCGAGATCCCAGCCCGCGAGCGCGCCGACGGCGTGTGCCTCGGCGCTGAGCCTCGCAATGTCGAGCGCCTCGCCGGACAGGTATTGCACGCCGGGCAGCAGCACCAGCGCGAGCGTGTCGCCGGCGGCGCGGATTGCCGCGGCGACGTCCTCGTCGCGCAGCGTCGCCTCGCCGGCGCGTGGCGCGACCTCGATCAGCGCCTCGGCCGGATCGAGGCCGTGAAAACGCAGCTGGGAAACGACGGCGTAGCGATCCGACGGAAACGCGGAGCGCTCGATCAACAGCTTGTAGCGCGTCTTCGTCGGCCGGAAGAAACTGACCATCAGCAGGTGCAGGTTCACGGTCAGGCCGTTCATGCAGACGACTTCGTCCTGTTGCGCGCCGGCCAGCATCGCGAGCGGCGCGGCGAACTGTTCGTGGTAGTCCTGCCACGGGCGCAGGCCGCGGAAGTGGCCCTCGACGCCGAAGCGTCGCCACGCCGCGAGCTCCTCTTCGAGATACCGTGCCGCGGCTTTCGGTTGCAGCCCGAGCGAGTTGCCGCACAGGTAGACGCAGTCGCCGTCGCCGTGCGGCGGCACGTGGAACTGCGCGCGGAACCCGGCGAGCGGGTCATTCGCGTCGAGCGTGGCGGCGTCGCTGCGACTCATGCGGGCCGCAGGGGAAACAGTACCGGGCGCGACGGGGCCGCGTCGCCGACCCAGCAGGCGAGCTGCAACGATAACGCGTACAGGCCGTCCGGCACGGTGTCCGGCACGAAGATCATCTCGGTCACGGTCGCGTCCGGCCGGCCGACGTCGGCGGCCGACACGCTGCCCGGCGGCATGCCGAAGAACACGCGGTGGCCGCAGAGGCGGCCCTCGTCGAGCAGCCGATCCACCGACGGCAGGTCGGTCAACAGGTGTCTGACCCCGAACTCTGTCAGCAGCGTCATGGCCTCGCGCGAGAAGTAAGGCGGCAACGGCGGCGTCATCCAGTCGCGCCGGCACTTGTCCGGGGCGTTCGGCAGCGTGCGCACGACCAGCGCTTCGACGCTCGCCGCGCCGATGGATTCGAGTGCGACCGAGAGGGCGCGCGCCGTCAGCAGGCGATCGCCCGGCTGCGGCAGTGGGTCGCTGGTCTCGGGCGTATCGGCCGCGGCCGCGGCGCTGACTGAGACCAGCGCCGCGACGTACAGTGGCCGCAGTGCCGCGCCATGCACCGACAGGCGGTCGCGCGTCACGTGGCCGGGCCCCTCGGTGTGGGTGCCGTTGCAATGCGGTACCAGCGTCACGGTTTCGCAGTTGCAGCTGCCGCCCTGGCGCGTGTCACCGATGAAGCCGCCGCCGGCCAGCGGCTCGGCGCGCGCGGCCGGCGCGCCGAAATGCGCCGGTTGTCCGCCGTGCGGATCAAGCGGAATCGCGAGCGGGACCCCGCCGGCCGCAGCCACGGCAAAGCGGTGCCCATCGTGCTCGAGCCAGACCAGCGTGTTGCCCGAAGCCGTGCCCATCAGCCGAACCGCCCCGCGTCGAGACCCAGCCACTCGAGCGCCGTGCCGGACAACAGCCGCGCCCGGGTCGCCGGCGACAGCTCGTCCATCGCCTCGATCATGCGGCCCGGGACAGTCTCGCCGAGCGGAAAGGGATAGTCACTGCCGAGCGCGATGCGCTCCGCGCCCATCAGCTTGATCATGAAGCGCAGCATGTCGGGGTCGTGCACCAGCGAATCGACATAAAAGCGCCCGACGTAATCGCGCGGGTTCCGGTCGTTGTCCACCGCGACGAGATCGGGGCGGACGCGGAAGCCGTGCTCGATGCGCCCGAGCGTCGCCGGGAATGCACCGCCGCCGTGCGCGAACAGCACGCGCAACCCGGGCAGCCGCTCGAACACGCCGCCGAAGATCATCGAGCAGATCGACAGCGAGGTCTCGGCCGGCATGCCGACGAGCCACGGCAGCCAGTATTTCGCCATGCGGTCACGGCCCAGCATCTCCCACGGATGCACGAACACGGCCGCGCTGAGATCGCGCGCCGCCTCGAACACCGCGAAGACATCAGGGTGATCGAGGTTCATGCCGTTGACATGCGAGCCGATCTCGATGCCCGCGAGCCCGAGCTCCTGCACGCAGCGCTCCAGTTCGCGCACCGCGAGGTCCGGCGACTGCATCGGCACGGTGCCGAGGCCGACGAAACGCTGCGGACGTTCGGCGACCAGCCCGGCGATGTGCTCGTTCAGCAGTTTCGACAGGTCCAGCGTGTCGGCGGGCCGGGCCCAGTAGCTGAACATGATCGGCACGGTCGAGAGCACCTGCACCTGCACGCCGTGCGCGTCACATTCGGTCAGACGCTCCGCGGGGTCCCAGCAGTTCGAGCGCACCTCGCGGAAGAACTTGCCGTCCTTGAGCATGTGCGCGCAGCCGGGGCCGTGCTCGGCCAGCTGCACCCAGCCGCCGTAGCCATAGCGCGCCGCGAGGTCCGGCCAGCCGGGCGGCAGCACGTGCGTGTGGATGTCGATCTTGAGCGGCGCCGTGGCGGTCATTTGCGCGCCGGCATCTCGTGGCCGCAGGCCTCGCAGCGCAGGTGGGCCGGGTCGCCGTAGAAGCGGTCGAAGATCGGCGGCAGCTGCGCGACGATGTCGCTGACGTGCAGGAACTCCTCGTAGAGCTTGTGGCCGCACGCCTCGCAGAACCACATGAAGCCGTCCTGTTCGTCTGGCCGGCGCCGCCGCTCGATGACCATGCCGACGGTATTCGCAAAACGCTGCGGCGAGTGCGGCACGCCGGCCGGCAACAGCAGCATCTCGCCCTCGCGGATCGGGATGTCCACGATCTCGCCGTCCTGCACGGTCTTCAGCAGCATCTCGCCCTCGAGCTGGTAGAAGAACTCCTCGCCCGGGTCCCAGTGGTAATCGGTGCGGCTGTTCGGGCCGCCGACGACCATGACGATGAACTCGGCATCCTCGAACACGACCTGGTTGCAGACCGGCGGCTGGAGCTTGTGGCGATGCTCTTCGAGCCAGCGCTGGAAGTTGAAGGCGCGCAGCGGCTGCATGTCAGTCCTCCACGGTCGCGATGCACTTCAGCTCGATGGCGATCGGCGTCGGCAGGCGCGTCACCTCGACGGTCGTGCGGCAGGGCGGATCGGTGGGAAAATATTCGGCCCACAGGCGGTTGAAAGTCGGAAAATCACGCTGCAGGTCGGTCAGGAACACCGTGACATCGACGAGCCGTTCCCATGCGGAGCCGGCCGCCTCGAGCACACTGCGGACATTCGCGAACACGGCGCGGCACTGCGACTCGATGTCGTGGTCGACGACGCGGCCGTCGGCGTCGAGCGTGACGCCGGGGATCGCGCCGCCGGCCGGCGAGCGTGGGCCGAGGCCCGACAGGAACAGCAGGCCGCCGACGCGGCGCGCATGCGGGTAGCGCCCGACCGGGGGCGGCGCGGCATTCGTCGTGGTGCAGTCGCTCATCTCAGTCGTAGCTCACGCAGACGTTCTTCGGCTCGGTGAAAAACCGCATCGCCTCGAAGCCGCCCTCGCGGCCGAGCCCGGATTGCTTCACGCCACCGAGTGGCGTGCGCAAATCGCGCAGCATCCAGCAGTTGACCCAGACGACGCCGGCCTCGACGCGCACCGCGACCCGATGACAGCGCCCGACGTCACGGCTCCAGATCGATGCGGCCAGCCCATAGGGAACACTGTTCGCAAGCGCGACGGCCTCTTCCTCGCCGTCGAAGGGCAGCAGCGTCGCCGCCGGGCCGAAGATTTCCTCCTGGTTGGTGCGGCAGGCCGGCGGCAGGTTCTCGAACAGCGCCGGCGTGACGAACCAGCCGTCGCGGCAGCGCTCGCCCGGCGGGCTGAACGCCACGCCGCCGCACAGCAGCCGGCCGCCTTCTTCCTTGGCGAGGGCGATGTGGCCCAGCACCTTGTCCCGGTGGGCCGCCGATACCAAGGCGCCCTGGTCGGTGCCGGGCTCGAGCGGATCGCCGACCTTCAGCTGCCGCACGCGCTCGACGAGCGCAGCGCGGAAGCGCTCGTAGATTGGGCGCTCGACCAGGATTCGCGAGCCGCACATGCACACCTGGCCCTGGTTGGTGAACGCCGCGCGCAGGACGCCGTCGAGGCTGCGCTCGAAATCGCAGTCGGCGAACACGATCGTCGGGTTCTTGCCGCCAAGTTCGAGCGAGAGTTTCCTGAAAGTCGGCGCCACGGCCTGCGCGATCAGTGCGCCGGTGCGCGTGCCGCCAGTGAACGAGATTGCGCGGATCTCCGGCCGCTCGACGAGCTGCTGGCCGATGCCGGGGCCGCGCCCGTGCAGGATATTGAGCACGCCGGGCGGCAGGCCCGCCTCGATGCAGAGCTCGCCGAACAGGCCGGCGGTGACCGGCGTCAGCTCGGAGGGCTTGGCGATGACGCAGTTGCCAGCCGCGAGTGCCGGTGCAAGCTTCCAGGTCAGCAGGTACAACGGCAGGTTCCATGGCGAGATGCAGCCGACGAGCCCGAGCGGCTCGCGCAGCGTGAAGTTGACGCCGGCCTCGCCCATCGGGTGTGATTCGCTGGCGAACTGCGTCGCCGCGGCGGCGAAGAAGCGCAGGTTGGCGGCGACGCGCGGGATGTCGGTCGCGCGCGCGAGCGACAAGGGCTTGCCGGTGTCGCAGGACTCGGCCAGCGCCAGTTGCTCGGCGCGGCTCTCGACCAGGTCCGCCAGCGCGTGCAACCAGCGGGCACGGCTCTCCGGGCCGCTGCGCCGCCATTCTGGCCAGGCCTCGCGCGCGGCCTCGATGGCATGCTCGAGGTCTGCGGCATCGCTGTCGGCGACGCGGCCGCAGGCGCGGCCGGTGGCCGGTTCGAAAAGTTCGAGCCAGCGGTCGCCGGCCGGCGGCTGCAGCCGCCCGTCGATGTAGTTGTGGACTTCCAGCGCCGCGCTCACAGGCTCGCCATGCGCCCCCCGTCGACCGGGACGTTGATGCCGCTGATGTAGGCGGCCTGCGGCGAGGCCAGGAAGCCGACGGCCCAGGCGATCTCCTCCGGTCGGGCAAACCGTCCGGCGGGCACCTGTGCCAGCGCGGCGCGCTCGAAGTCCTCGGCCTTGCCGCCGGCCGCGGCGGCGCGTTGCCTGAACAGATAGTCGAGCCGCTCGGTGCTGGTGAAGCCGGGCAGCAGGTTGTTGACGGTGATGCCGTGCGGCGCCAGCTCCCGCGACAGCGTCTTGGCCCAGCTCGCTACTGCAGCGCGGATCGTGTTCGATACGCCGAGGCCCGGGATCGGCTCTTTGACCGACGTGGAGATGATGTTGATGATCCGGCCGTAGCCCGCCTCGCGCATGCCCGGCACGAGGGCCTGCACCGCGACCTGGCCCGCGACGAGGTGTTGGCGGAACGCATCGGCGAAGGCCTCGGGTCGCGCATCGTACGCCGTGCCGGCCGCCGGACCGCCGGTGTTGTTGACCAGCACGTGCACCGGGCCCGCGGCTGCGATCCCCTTGAACGCGGCCTCGACGGCCGCGGTGTCGCTGAAATCGACCGCGCAGATCGAATGCCGAGCCGCGCCGCCGGGCAGGCTGTCCGCGACGCCGGCCAGCGCCTTTACATCCCGCGCGACCAGCGTCAGCTGCGCGTCCATCTCGGCCAGCACGCCGGCGATTGCGCGGCCGATCCCCCTGCTTGCGCCGCAGACCACGGCGCGACGTCCGTCCAGGCTGAGTTGCATGCCGCTGTCTCCTTGAGTTTTGCCGATTCTAACCGGAGGCCGTCGCCGGCAGGCCAGGTCCGCACTCGACGTAGGTGCGCACCGCATCATCGAGGCGCAGCGCCGTGAGCCGGCCACCCCAGACGCAACCGGTATCGAGGCTGAAGGCCCCGGCGTGCACGATCTCGCCGAGCGTCGACCAATGACCGAACACCATGCTGAGCCCGGCGGTGCGTCGGCCGGGAAACTGGTACCACGGGATCAGTTCCGGCGGCGCCCGGTCAGGCTGCCCATTGTTTGCGAACTCGAGGCTGCCGTCGGGCCGCAGGTAACGCATCCGCGTGAGGGCGTTGACGATGAAGCGCAGCCGCTCGAGCCCCGCCAGCTCCGGCGTCCACCGGTCCGGCAGATCGCCGTACATCTGCCGCAGGAAGTCCACGAAACGGTCGCCCGCCAGCACGGCTTCCAGCTCGGCCGCCGCCGCGCGCGCCTCGTCGAGGCTCCATTGCGGCGGCAGACCGGCGTGCACCATCGTGAAGCCGAGCGCCGGGTCGTGGTGCAGCAATGGCCGGCGCCGCAGCCACTCGAGCAGCTCGTCGCGGTCAGGTGCGGCCAGGATCTCATCGAGCGTGTCGCGCTTCTTCCGCGGCCGGCTGTCTGCCCAGGCCGTCGCGAGCAGGTGCAGGTCGTGATTGCCGAGCACGATGGTTGCGGTGTCGCCGAGCGAATGCACGAAACGCAGTGTCGCCAGCGAGGCAGGGCCCCGATTGACGAGGTCGCCGCAGAACCACAGCCGGTCGTGAGTGGGGTCGAACGCGATCCGGTCGAGCAGGCGCTTCAGCGGATCGAGACAGCCCTGCAGGTCGCCGATGGCGTAGACCGCCATCAGTGCAGCATGCCTGGCCGGGAGAGCGTGAAGGCGGCAATCGGGGCCTCGAAGCTGCGCCCCGATTCGTCGACCATCTGGTAGGCGCCGCGCATCGAGCCGACCGGGGTCGGAATGATCGCCCCGCTGGAATAGCGAAAGCCCTCACCGGGACGAATCAGCGGCTGCTCGCCGACGACGCCCTCGCCGCGAACTTCCTGCACACCGCCGTCCGCGTCGGTGATGATCCAGTGCCGCGACATGAGGCGCGCCGCCACCGGTCCCTCGTTGCGGATCGTGATGCTGTAGGCAAACGCATAACGCCCCTCCAGCGGATCGGATTGCTGGTCGAGGTAGGTGGTTTCGACTTCGATCCGGATCGGGTGTTCGCCCATCGTGCTCACCCGGGCAGGCGCACTGCGAGGACGTCGCAGGGCGCGGCATGCAGCACCGCGTCCTCGGTCAGGTTGATGATCAGCGCGAGACCGTGGCGCTCGCGGCTGCCCAGCACGACGAGGTCTGCGGGCCATTCGCGGGCCTCGCGCAGCAGCTCGCTCTTGATCGTGCCGGCAATGACGCGCTGCTCGGTGCCGGCGAGCCCGGCTTGCTGCGCCAGCTCGGCGAGCCGCGCGCGCGCGCCCGCGACGAGCTCCTCCTCGATGTTGACGGCCGGCAGCAGCGCTTCGCCCATCGGCTCGACCGGCACGTACTCGACGACGTGCAGCAGCTTGAGCTGCGCGCCCGTGACGCCGACCATGGCCTTCGCACGCGACAGCACCAGCTCGCTATGTTCGCCGAGGTCGATGGTCGCAAGAATTCGCTGGTAATCCATCTGCGTGCTCCGTCAGCTGCCGATAGACGAAGTATAGAGCCTTATGCCTGGGCAAGGCGCGCGAATGCCTCCGGCGGCAAGGTCTCGGCGCGCACGCCCGGGTCGCAGCCGGCCGCGCGGATCGCGTCCTCGTCGAGCAGGCCGGCCAGGGCGTTGCGCAGGGTCTTGCGGCGCTGCCCGAAGGCGTGGCGGACGACCTCGGCAAAGCGCGCCGGGTCGGGCAGGGCGAACGGCCGCTCCGGCCACGGCTCGAGCCGCACGACCGACGACCAGACCCGCGGCGGCGGCCGGAACGCGCCCGGCCCGATGTCGAACAGCGGCGTCACGCGACAGGCGGCCGCCAGCATCACGGTCAGCCGGCCGTAGGTTTTCGTGCCGGGCGCCGCGGCCATGCGCTCGACGACTTCCCGCTGGAGCATGAAGTGCATGTCGCGGATCTGCGCAGCCTGTGCGATGAAGCGGAACAGCAGTGGCGTCGAGACGTTGTACGGCAGGTTGCCGACCAGCCGCAGCCGCTCGCCTGGCGCGGCGAGCTCGGCGAGCCTCTCCTTCAGCGCGTCCCCCTGGACGACCGTCAGCCGCGTGCCGGCCTCGGGGCGCGCCGCCAGGCGGGCGGCAAGATCGCGATCAAGCTCGATGACGGTCAAGGCGACGCCGCGCGCCAGCAGCGGCAGCGTCAGCGCACCCTCGCCGGGACCGATCTCGATGAGCCGTTCACCCGGCGCCGGCGCCACCGCCTCGATGATCCGCGCGATGACGGACGGATCGTGCAGGAAATGCTGTCCGAAGCGCTTGCGCGGCCGATGATTCATCGACGCGCGGCACTGCGCCGGGCGATTTCGAGGGCCATCTCGATGGCCGCGACCAGGCTGCCCGGGTCGGCGCGGCCGGTGCCGGCGATGTCGAGCGCCGTGCCATGATCCACCGAGGTGCGCACCAGCGGCAGCCCGAGCGTGACATTGACCGCCCGGCCGAAGCCCGCGTACTTCAGCACCGGCAGCCCCTGATCGTGGTACATCGCCAGCACGGCAGCCGATCCGGCGAGCCGATCCGGCGTGAACAGCGTGTCCGCCGGCAGCGGACCCACGACGTCGAGGCCCGCGGCGCGCAGGCGCTCCAGCACAGGCGTGATGACGCGGATTTCTTCGCTGCCCATGTGCCCGCCCTCGCCGGCGTGCGGATTCAGGCCGGCGACGAGGATGCGCGGCGCTGTGATGCCGAAGCGGCTGCCGAGATCGGCATGCAGGACGCGCAGCACCTTGTCGAGCAGCTCCGCGGTGATCGCCTGCGGCACCTGCGCCAGCGGCAGGTGCGTGGTTGCCAGCGCCACGCGCAGTTTGCCGGCCGCCAGCAGCATGACGGGCGTGCCGCCGGACAGCTCCGCTAGGAATTCGGTGTGCCCGCTGAAGGCCTGTCCGGCTTCGTTGATGACGGCCTTGTGCACCGGGGCCGTGACCATCGCGGCGAATTCACCGTCCAGGCAGCGCTGTGCCGCCCGCCGCAGCGTCGCAAGTACCGCGGCGGCATTGCGCGGATCGGGCCGGCCCGCGGTGCTCGGCGTCGCCAGCGGCACGTCGATGACCTGCAGCTCGCCGGCGCGATGCGGCCGAGCCTCAGTGACGGCGCGCGGCGTGACATGCAGCTCCAGCCGGGCGGCAATCTCGCGCAGGTGATCGAGCGGACCGAGGGCGACGAGCCGTGCCGGCCAGGGCCGCGTGGCGATCGCAAGGCACAACTCCGGGCCGATGCCGGCCGGCTCGCCGGCGGTCAGGGCTATGGCCGGCAACTGGCGCATCAGGCGCGCGGCTCAGCCGCCGCGGATTTCCACCCAGGCTTCGTCGCGCAGTCGCCGCAGCCAGAGCTCGGTTTCCTGCTCCAGCTTGCTGGCGCGGATCGCCTGCACGGCCTGCATGCGCCGCATGTCGTCGGTCGTATCGCGTTCCTGTCGATCCTCCAGCTGGATGATGTGCCAGCCGAACGGCGAGCGGAACGGCTCGCTGATCTCGCCGGGGCTCAACTTGTCGAGCTGCGCTTCGAACTCCGGCACAAAGGTGCCGCTGGGGTTCCAGCCGAGATCGCCGCCGCGCGCCGCTGAGCCCGAGTCCTCGGACTCCAGCAAGGCGATGTCGGCGAACGACTCGCCGGCGATGACGCGCGCACGAATCGCCTCCAGGCGCCCGCGGATCGTGTCGTCGTCGAGCACCTCGTTCGGCGACAGCAGGATGTGACTGGCCTTGGTCTGCAGCTGGATGACCCGCTCGTCGCCGCCTCGAATGTCGTTGACGCGGAAGATGTGGAAACCGCTGCTGCTGCGAATCGGCGCGCTGAACTCGCCGACGTCCAGCGCCCGGATCGCGGCGGCGAACTGTTCAGGCAACTGCGAGCCACGACGCCAGCCGAGGCGACCGCCGGTCAATGCCTGCTGGCCGGACGATTCCGCCACCGCGAGCTCGGCAAATTCAGCGCCGGCCTCCAGGCGCGCGTGAATCGCCGCGGCACGCTCGCGCGCTGCCTCGATTTGCTCCGGGCCCGAATCCTCGGGCAAGGTGACCAGGATCTGCGAAATGTCGTAGTCGACCTGGCCGCCGCGCGCGGCGTCGTGCTGCTCGAGCCAGCGCTTGATTTCGCGCTCTGACACGTCGATGCGCCCGAGCACGTCGCGCTGGCGCAGCGCGTCGATGGTCATCTCGCGGCGCAACTGCTCGCGGAAGCCTGCATAGGAAATGCCATCCGCCGCCAGCGCTGCCGGCAGCTGCGAAAAGGGGATCCCGTTGCGCTCCGCGAGGCGCGCCAGGGCGCCGTTCAATTGCTCGTCGCTGATCCGGATGCCGATCCGCTCGGCGCGCTGCAGCTGCACCTGCTGCACGATCAGGGTCTCGAGAATCTGCTGCCGCATCACCTCGGGCGGCGGCATGCGCACGCCCTGCTCGCGCAACTGCAAGGTGATGGTCTGGACCTGGGTATCGAGCTCGGACTGGAGCACCACGCCGTCGTCGACCAGCGCCACGATGCGATCCACCAGCACGCCGGTGTTGCTGAGCTGCTGAGCCTGGAGCGCCGGCCGCGGTGCCAGCAGGGCGCCGGAAAGCAGCAGCGCAACTATTGTAAAACGTAGTTTAATCAATGCCATGGAGGTGAAATCATTCGTTCAGAGAGTAGCCTAGGATACCACTCTCGAAGCGCTGTCTCGCGCCGCCGCCGCCAAGCCCCTTGAATTCGATCTGCAGTTGCACGGCGTTGTCCGTGGTGCCGTCACGGCGGCTGACCTGCTCGGTCGCCGCGAAGCGCAGGGCCCAGCAGCAGGTTTCGTACTGCAGGCCCGCCAGCCGGTCGACAGTGCTCTTGTCGCGTAACGAGTACTCGAGCGCACCGACGACGCTCCAGCGCTGGGCCAGCCGCCAGCCCATCGAGAACGCGAGATCCTCGAGCAGCTCGGGGCGATAGCGGTAGGACAGGTTCACAACCTTGTTCGCCGCGGGCTGGTATTGCACGCGGAACTGGGCGAGCCGCGTCTCGCTGTCCTCGTTATCCCACTGGTAGCCGATGTCGGCGTTCCAGTTCTTGAACAGCCCGAGTCCGAGCTCCAGCACGATCGGCGAGCCGTTCGAGGATGTCGGCTCTTCGCCCGGCAGTATCACGAGGGGATCCGCGAAATACCAGGCCTTGCCCAGCGAGGCCGTCAGGAACTCGCGCCCGGTGCTCGATTCGAGCAGCCGGGTCATCAGGCCGAAGCTCAGCTGGTTGGTGTCGCCGAGGCGATCGAAGCCCAGGTAACGGTCCGGACGAAACAGCTGGATATAGTTGAAGTCCGGCCGGGTCGTGTCGAACAGCGGCAGCTCGTCCTGGTCGCGCCGCGGGATGTAGGCGTACAGGATGCGTGGCTCGAGCGTCTGCACGAAACCCCCGCCCGACATGTCCCGGTCGAGGCGCAGGCCTGAGTCGACGCTGAGGATCGGGGCCGCATAGCCGGGCGAGCTGTCCGCGCCGGCTGGCACGCTGGTCAGTCCGTATTGGACGGTCCGCAGGGCCGCGCTCGGCGTGATGAAGAAGCCGGCGGCCTCGAGCGGCAGGCTGATGCCCGGTTCGAACACCGCGCGACCGCCCTCGGGGCCGACATCGCGGGTGAAACCCGCCGCCTCGGTGCGCAGCCGCCAGTCCAGCCCCAGCGGCCCATCGCGCCACAAGGCGCTGGCCATGACCTGCGGCAGGCGCGCATAGGGCCGCTCATCCTCGGGGATCTCCAGGTCGAGCGTGCGGAAGTTCTGCATTCGCGCGGTGACGCGCCAGACGTCGCCCGTGTAATCGGCCTGCAGCAGGCGCTCGACGTACGTGCGGCTCGTGACCTGGGGGCCGCGACCGAGATCCTGGAAGTAGCCGGTGTCCGACACGTCCTCGAGCGCTGCGGTGAAACGCCAGCCGTTGTCGAAGCGCGTCACATGGTTGAGATTGAAATGGATGCGGGTGTCAGAGTCAGGAAGTCCCTGGTCATTGTGCAGGTAATCGAGCGAGATTTCGCCGCGGCTGCGCTGGCCCAGGTAGCGGAATGTATTGCCCAGCAGCAGCCCGCGCTCCGACATCAGCGTCGGCGTCAGCACGTAGTCATGGTTCGGCGCGAGGTTGAAGTAATACGGGACGCCGACCTCGGCGCCGCTGCGCTGGGACTGCCGGAACTCGGGAATCAGGAAGCCGCTCTTGCGCCGGTCGGACAGCGGGAAGGACAGGTAGGGCAGGTAAATGAGCGGCACGCCGTAGAAGCGCAAGGTCACGCGCTCGGCCTCGCCGATTTCCTTGTCGCCATACAAGCGCAAGCGGTCGATCTTCAGCAGCCAGTCCGGATCGTCGCCCGGGCAGGTCGTGTAAGTGACGCCGTCCATGTCGATGCGCCCGGTGTCCCGCACCCGGATGAGCTCGGCGCCGCCGCTGGCCGGTTGCGACGGCAGCCGGTAGTAGTTTCCGGTCAGGATTGCCATGCCGTCCCCGGGGAGGAACACGAGCGTGTCTGCGACGACCTCGAAGCCGGGTTGCATGAAGCGCGCTCCATGCAGTGCCGAGACCTTGCCGGCCGCCCGGTCCCAGGTCGCGCCCTCGGTTTCCAGCCGCTGCGCACCGAGTTGCACGATCACGCCGCCGGAGAACTCCGAATCTCCCTCGGCCGAAACCTCGGCACGGTCCGCTGAAACCACGATCCGCTTGCTGTCGTCGATCGGACCGAAGTCCTGTGGCTCGGGCACCGGGCACAGCGGCACTGCATGCACCGTGGTGCCGGCACCGAGCAGGGCCAGCGCCAGCGCGCCGATCGCCCGCGCGCGGCGCCCCGGCGAGCGGCAACGAAAATGGCATACTCTCGCAGCGGCCATCAATTCTCGTCCGGGCCGGGCCAGCGGGGAGCAAGACAGTGAAGGCGATGGTGCTCGCAGCGGGGCGTGGTGAACGGATGCGGCCGCTGACCGATCGTTTGCCCAAGCCATTGCTGCCGGTCGGTGGGGAACCGCTGGTCGCCCATCATCTGCGGGCGCTCGCGGCGGCCGGCTGCCGCGATATCGTCATGAACTGCAGCTGGCTCGCGGACATCTTGCAGGCCGAACTCGGGGATGGCAGCGCATGGGGGGTCTCGATCCAGTATTCCGTCGAGCCGTGGCCGCCGCTCGACACCGGCGGCGGCATTTTCCAGGCGCTGCCGCTGCTCGGTCCCGCGCCGTTCCTGCTCGTCAACGGCGACATATGGTGTGACCTTCCCCCCGCGACGCTGCAGTTGCCGGACGGCATGCTCGGCCACCTCGTGCTCGTGCCGAACCCGGAGCATAACCCGACAGGCGATTTCGGTCTCGAGCAGGGCCGCATCGAGGCCGACGTCGCGTGGCGCTACACCTACGGCGGCATGGCGATCCTCGCGCCCGAGTTGTTCGCGGGCCAGGGACCGGGTCGCTTCCCGCTGGCGCCGATCCTCAGGTCGGCGGCGCGGCGCGGTCGGCTCAGCGGCGTGTTGCACGGCGGCGGCTGGATCGATGTCGGTACCCCCGAGCGGCTCTACGCGCTGCGCTCGAGGCTCGGCGGAACCTGACCGAGTTCGCTGAGCAGGCTGGCCTCCAGGTCGGCCGCAATACCTTGCAGCGGCTGCGCGATGCCTAGGGCCGACAACTGGGTCAGCTCCAGTCCCTGGAAACCGCAGGGGTTGATCCTCCGGAAGGGCTCGAGATCCATGTCGACGTTCAGCGCTAGGCCGTGGTAACAGCAGTTGCGCTTGATTCTCAGGCCGATGCTGGCCAGCTTGCGGCCATCGACATAGACGCCGGGCGCCGCGCGGTTGCCTGTCGCCGTGATGCCATAGCCTGCGACACACCGGATCACGGCGCGCTCCAGCGCGCAGACCAGCGCGCGCACCCCAAGGCCCGCCCGTCCCAGGTCCAGCAGCGGATAGACGACCAGTTGCCCAGGTCCGTGATAGGTGACCTGTCCGCCCCGGTCCACCTGGACGACCGGAATATCGCCAGGCGCCAGCAGGTGCTCGCGGTTGCCGTTGAGCCCCAGCGTGAACACCGGCGGATGCTCGAGGAACCAGATCTCGTCCCGCTGCTCGCGGTCGCGCGTCTCGGTGAAGGCCTGCATGCGGCGCCAGGTCGGCTCATAATCGACCCGGCCGAGCCACCTTGTGATCGGCGTCGCCATCACAGGACCATCAACACCTGGTCGTGCTCAGACAGCGCGGTGTAAATCGCGTCCAGTTGCGCCTGGCTGTCCGTTCTCACCAGGACTGTCAGCGAGACGAAGTTACCGTCACGGCTCTCGCGCAGGCGCACGCGCTCCTCGTCGATCCGCCCGACATGGCGCTCCACCAGCGCGACGACGAGCTCGCGGAAGCCAGCCTCCCGGCGGCCCATGACCTTCAGCGGGAAGTCGCACGGGAACTCGAGCAGGCTCTCGCTCATTCAAACCACAGCAGCACGGAGTGCATCGCCCGCCGCAGCATGCCGGCTTCCGGCGCCTCGCCGAGCGCATGCAGCTCGCGCTGCGCGAGCGCCTGGTTGTCGAGGCTGACGCGCAGCTGGCCGACCGCCTGGCCGTCTGCCAGCGGCGCGACGAGGGGCGATTGCACCTCGAGCGTGGCCTGCATCTGGTCATAGCGCCCGCGCGGCACCGTCACCCAGAGGTCCTCGGCCAGCCCGATCGCCAGCGTCTCGGCTTCGCCTTTCCACAGTCGCGCCGTGGTGACCGGCTCGCGCGCGGCGTACAGCCGGTGACTCTCATAGAAGCGGAAGCCCCAGTTCAGCAGGCTTTGCGTGGCGTCGGCCCGCACCTTGGCGCTGCTGGTGCCGAGCAGCACCGAGATCAGCCGCATCCCCTCGCGCTGCGCGGACGAGACCAGGCAGAAACCGGCCGCGTCGGTCATGCCGGTCTTCATGCCATCGACCGTCGGGTCGCGCCATAGCATCTGGTTGCGATTGCGCTGCGTGATGTTGTTGAAAGTGAACTCGCGCTCGGAATAGAACTGGTAGAACTGCGGGTACTCGCGAATGATCGCGCTCGCCAGGATCGCGATGTCGCGCGCGGAGCTGAAGTGGTCCTCGGCGGGCAGCCCGGTGGCATTGCGGAAAGTCGTGTTCTCCATGCCCAGTTGGCGCGCATACGCATTCATGAGCTCGGCAAAGGCGGCTTCGCTGCCGGCCGTGTGCTCTGCGAGTGCGACCGATGCGTCATTGCCGGACTGGATGATCATGCCGCGGATCAGGTCCTCGACCCGGACGCGCGTGCCGACCTCGACGAAGGTCCGCGAGCCGCCGGTGCGCCAGGCGCGCTCGCTGATGGTCACCAGGTCGTCGAGCGCCATCTGGCCCTTGCGAAGCTCGCTGAACACCGCATAGGCGGTCATCAGTTTCGTGATGCTGGCCGGGTCCAGGCGGGCATCGGCCTCTTTTTCAGCCAGCACCTCGCCGGAATTGAAGTCCAGCAGTATGAACGCGCGCGCCGGGACTGCCGGCGCCGCCGGCACAGGCGGCAGGCTGGCGGCGGGTTGCTGGGCAGAGGCGATCGACGACGCGTACAGGAGGAGGAACGACAGGCAGATATTCAGGATTAAGCGCATGGATCCCCGGGGCGCAGGCACGCCGGTGAAAGCGGGTGGAATCAGCCCGCAATCTTACACGCTCGGTCGCAGGCGTTGAAGGCGTGCGAGCGTCAATCCATCGCGAGGTGCACGTCGCGAATGTCCAGCGCGCGCATGCGCTCGAGCATCTGCTCGACCTCGTCGACCTCGGCCAGCGGCCCGACCCTGACGCGGTAGATTGTCTGCCGCCCGCGCTGCTCGGGGGCGACGACGACGTTGCCGATGCCCTCGCCGGCGATCCGCGTTTGCAGCCGTGCGGCATTGGCCTCCTCGGAGAATGCGCCGACCTGCAGCCATACGGGTTGCGGGTCGGCCGCGCGTGCGCTGGCCATGACCGGCCCGCGCGCATCGGGTCCGGTGCCCGGCACCAGCGCCTCGACATCGACCAGCGCTGTGCCGTCTATATGCATGCCGAGGCGCACGGCCGCGGCATACGAAAGGTCTATGATGCGGTCGCCGACGAACGGGCCGCGATCGTTGACGCGCACGACGATGCTCTGGCCGTTGCCCCGATGCGTGACGCGAACGTAGGTCGGCAGCGGCAGCGTCTTGTGGGCGGCGGTCATCGCATACATGTCATAGGGCTCACCGCTCGAGGTCGTGCGGCCATGGAACTTGGTGCCGTACCAGCTGGCGATGCCGCGCTCGCGATAACTCGTGGCGTCGGCATCCTTCATGACGTAGTAGCGGCGGCCCATGACTTCGTAGAAAGGCGGGTTGCCGCGCGCGCTGCGCGGCTCGGCGCGCGGGACCGCGTCCGGAATCCCCGACACGTCGGGCGGACGGACCGGCGCCGCATCGGTGTCGCCGCCGAAGATCTCCGGCGCCCGCGGCCCGGCGCAGCCGGCGGCGAGCAACACGACCAGCGCGACGACCGCGCGGCCGGCTCGCTCAGCCCGCATGCGCCATACCTTCGAACTGCGCGCGGATCGCGGTGCCGAGCTGGTGCACTGCGAGCGCATACATCAGGCTGCGGTTGTAGCGCGTGATCACGTAGAAATTGTGGAAGCCCGCCCAGTAGCGCGGGCCTTCCTCGTGCTCGAGCACGAACAAACCGGCGGCGGCGCGCGGGTCCTGGGGCGCGGGACCGGCCAGGCCGATGCCGGCGGCCCACAGTGCGCCGACCGTCGAACCCGCGTTCAGGCCCGGGTCCGCCAGCGACGCGGGGTCGCTGCCCCCCGGCACGGCAGGGGCCACGACCGGTTCGCCGGGCCGCCAGCCGTGGGCGCGGAAGTAGTTGGCGACGCTCGCAAGGATGTCGTCCATGCTGTTCCAGAGGTCGATGCGGCCATCGCCGTCGCCATCGACGGCGTAGGCCCGGTAACTGGACGGGATAAACTGGGGCATGCCCATCGCGCCCGCATAGGACCCGACAGGCGTCTCGATCCCGAGGCCCTGCTCGCGTACCAGCAGCAGGAACTGCCCGAGCTCCCGCGAAAAGAACTGGCTGCGCGGCGGATACTCGAAGGCCAGCGTGGCGAGCGCATCGAGCACGCGGTAGCGCCCGATGATGCGGCCATAGAAGGTTTCGACGCCGATGATGCCGACGAGAATCTCGGGCGGCACGCCGGTGTCCGCGGCAATGCGGTCGATGCGCTCGCGATGCTCCTGCCAGAAGCTGACGCCGGCGTCGATGCGCTCCTGGGTCATGAAGATCTTGCGATACTCATGCCATGGCCGCACGCGCTCCGCCGGGCGGCTGATGGCCTCGATGATCGGCGGCTGGATGCGCGCCAGCGCGAGGATCGAGCCGACGGCCTCGCGATCGAGTCCATGCTCCTCGTGGACGCGTTCGATGAATGCGCGCACATCCTCGCGCGTCGGGTCGAGCGCCTGCGCGGAAGCAGACGACGCCGCGACACTAAGCCCGATGACCAGCACGACGAAGGACCAAGGCATGTTGCAGGAATTCACCGGGCGAGCAGGTTACGGTGGCCGTTGATGGCCATCAGGATACCGAAACCCGCCATGAGGGTCACCATCGACGTGCCGCCGTAGCTGATCAGCGGCAAAGGCACGCCGACCACCGGCAACAGGCCCGTGACCATGCCGGTGTTGACGAATGCATAGACGAAGAAGGTCAGGCTGATGCTGCCGGCCAGCAGCCGGGCGTAGGTGTCCTGCGCCTGCAGCGCGATATACAGCCCCCGTCCCACCAGCAGCAGGTAGCCGATCAGCAGCAGCAGCTGGCCGAGCAGTCCGAATTCCTCGCCCAGCACGGCGAAGATGAAATCCGTGGAGCGCTCCGGCAGGAACTCGAGCTGCGCCTGCGAGCCGTTGCCCCAGCCCTTGCCGAACATGCCGCCGGAGCCGATCGCAATCTTCGACTGGATGATGTGGTAGCCGGCGCCGAGCGGGTCGGACTCGGGGTTGAACAAGGTCAGCACGCGACGCCGCTGGTAATCGTGCATGAAGTGCCACAGCACCGGCGCCAGCGCCGCGCAGGCGGCGCCGAGCAACACGATCAGGCGCAGGCGCAGCCCGCCGAGCAGCACGATCAGCATGCCGGCGGCGGCCACCAGCAGCGCCGTGCCGAGGTCGGGTTGTTGCGCGATCAGGGAGGCGGGCAGCAAGACCAGCGCCAGCACCGCGACGAGTTCGACGAAACGGGGCGGCAAGGCGCGCTCGTGCAGATACCATGCAGCCATCATCGGCACGGCGAGCTTCATGATCTCGGACGGCTGGAAGCGGATGACGCCGAGATCGAGCCAGCGTTGCGCGCCCTTGCCGAAGTCGCCGACGATCAGCACGGCGAACAGCAGCACGAGGCCGATGGCATACAGCCACGGCGACCAGAAGCGCAGCACTTTCGGCGGCACCTGCGCGATCGCGATCATGACGCCGAAGGCGACGCCGAGACGGATCAACTGGCGCATCAGCAGGCCGGAGTCCTGTCCGCTGGCGCTCCACAGCACGACCAGGCCGAAGGCGCAGATCGACAACAGTCCGACGAGCAGCGGCGCGTCGAGCTTCAGCCCCGCCATGATACGCCCGCCAATGCCGATGGAGCGACGGTCGCGGAAGGCGGATTCGGAGATCGCCACCTCAGCCGCCCTCGCGCTCGAGCCAGTTGTCGATGACGAGCCGCGCCACCGGCGCGGCGGCGCCGCTGCCGCTCGCACCGTTCTCCACGAGCACGCCGACCGCGATGCGCGGCGCCTCGGCGGGCGCGAAGGCGATGAACAGCGCGTGCGGCCGATGGCGCTCGTCCACCTTGCTCTCGTCGTATTGCTCGCCCTGCGCAATGCCGATGACCTGCGCCGTGCCGGTCTTGCCCGCGATCGTCCAGCGCGACCCGCGGGCGCTGGCGCGCGCCGTGCCGCGCGGGCCATGCATGACCGCGACCATCGAATCGACGGCTGTCTCGACCTGTGCCGCCGCGACTTTCATGGGCGCCAGCGGCTGCGGCGGAAACTCCTCGCGCTCGCCGGTGACGGGGTTCTCGACCGCGGCCAGCAGCGTGGGCCGGAAGCCCTGGCCCCGGTTGCCGAGGATCGCCGCGGCCTGCGCAAGCTGCAGCGGCGTCGTGAGCATGTAGCCCTGGCCGATGCCGGTGATGACGGTTTCGCCGGGGAACCAGACCTGGTCCTGCGGGCGCCGGAACGCGCCGCGCTTCCAGTCCCGGGACGGCATGATGCCGGGCTGCTCGCCGGGGATGTCGATGCCGGTCAGCTGGCCGAGCCCGAAGTGCCCGAGGAATTCATGCATCCGCTCGATGCCGAGCGTTACGGCCAGCCGGTAGTAGTAGACGTCGCAGGACTGCGCGACGGATTCCTCGAGATTCACCGTGCCATGCCCGGTCTTTTTCCAGTCGCGATAACGGTGCGTGTGGTTCGGCAGGCTGAACCAGCCGGGACAGAAGATCGTGTCCTGCGGGCGGATGGCGTTGTAGTGCAAACCCGCGAGTGCCAGCATCGGCTTGATCGTGGAACCGGGGGGGTATTGCCCGCGCAGCGCGCGGTTGAACAGCGGCTGGTCGATGTCGTTCTGCAGGGCGTTGTACTGCGCCGCGGTGAGTCCCATGCTGAACAGGTTCGGGTCGTACCCGGGCACGCTGGCCAGCGCCAGCACCTGGCCGTTGCGCGGGTCGAGCGCTACCACCGAGCCGCGCCGCCCCTGCAATGCCTCCTCGGCTACTGCCTGCAGCTCGAGATCGATGGTCAGGAAGACGTTGAGGCCAGGCGCCGCGTCGGTGCGCTGCAGTTCCTGCAGCATGCGTCCCTGGGCGTTGACGAGCAGCTGCCGGTGCCCGGTCGAGCCGTGCAGCAGGTGCTCCCAGGCGCGTTCGGCGCCGAGCTTGCCGGTCTGCGCCGAACCCGCATAGTTGGCCGCATCGAGACGCTGCAGGTCACTCTCGCTGATCGCGCCGACATAGCCGATCGCATGCGAGGCGACGTCCTCGAGGGGATATTGGCGCGCCAGCCGGGCCTGGATATCGACGCCGCTGAAATGCGGGCGCTTGACCGCGAACCTGGCGGCTTCCTCCGGACTCAGGCGGCTCCGCAGGACCGTCGGCTCGAAGCGTCGCTGGCTCCTGATCTGCCCGCGGATCCGCGGCAGGTCCTCCTCGCGGATCAGCGCCATCTCCAGCAGCCGGGACAGCGTGCCGTCGATGTCGCGCACCTGCTCCGGGACCAGTTCCAGCTGGTAGACCGGCCGGTTCTCCGCGAGCACCTGGCCGTTGCGGTCGAACAGCAGGCCGCGCACCGGCGGCACCGGCTCGAGCCGTACCCGGTTGCCTTGCGAGAGGCGGCTGAAGTGCTCGAAGTTCACCACCTGGAGGTCGACGAGCCGGTACACGACCAGGCCTGCCAGCAGCACGATGATCACGGCCGCCGCAACGATCCGGCCGACGAACATGTGTTGCTCTTGCCAGTGGTCCTTGAGGCGGTGGATGCTCATCGCGACATCCCCAGGCGCGCGCGCAGCCGGTCGACGACCGCGACGACGAGCGGCCAGGCGATGATCGCGGCGAGCGTCGGCTTGACGCGGTCCCAGCTGAGCTCGGCGCCGCCGGTGACGCCATCGACCCAGAAAACGAAGAACTGGTGAACCGCGATCAGCGCGCCGACCGCCGCGGTCTGCTGCCAGATCGGGAACACGCGCAGCCGCAGGTGGAAGCGCAGCGTCAACCAGACTGCGACGGTCATCGCGAGCGCATGTTGCCCGAGCACGCCGCCCTTCAGCACGTCGAGCACGAGCCCCGCGCCCCAGGCCAGCGCCAGCCCGTAGCGCCGGGGATACGCGAGCGCCCAGTAGATCGCGGTCAGCGCCAGCCACGGCGGGCGCCAGGCAGCCAGCTCGCCCGGCACGGGCGTGACATCCAGCGACAGCGCCACCAGCAGCGACGCCAGCACCGGCCAGGTCGGCGGACCGGCCCGTGCGCTCACTGCGCCTCGTCCACCGCCGGCTCGGGCTCGATCGCGGGCAGCTCGGCCTCGCCACCTTCCCAGATCAGCAGCACCTGGCGCGTGCGGTTCAGCGCCGCGGTCGGCTCGGCCTCGACGCGCGCGAAGGGTTCACCCGGGCGGCGCTCGACGCGCGTCACGCGCGCGACCGGATAGCCGGCCGGGAATGCATCGCCGAGGCCGGAGGACACCAACAGGTCGCCGATGCGGATGTCGGCGCTGTTGGGCAGGAACGGCAGCTCGATGCGCGTGACGTCGCCGACGCCGAGCGCGACGGTGCGCAGCCCGTTGCGGTTGAGCTCGACGGGGGTTGCATGGCTCGGGTCACTGATCAGGATGGCTTCGGCGTCGAGCGGGTTCACGCGGATCACCTGGCCGACGATGCCGTCCGCATCGAGCAGGGCCTGGCCGGAATACACGCCTGACTGGGCGCCGCGATTCAGCGCGATGCGATGCCGGTAAGGGTCGAGGTCGACGGCGAGGATCTCGGCGACCTGGACGCGATTGGCGAGCCTGGCCGGGGAGTCCATCAGCGCCCGCAGGCGGGCGTTCTCCGCCTCCAGCGCCGCCAGTTGCTGGAGCATCGCGCGCTGGCGCAGGCTCTCGGTCCTGAGTTCGCGGTTCTCCGCGACCAGGCGCCGGCGCTCCAGCAGCACCTCGCGACTCCAGCCGAAGGTCGCCGACGGCATATCGACGAGCACACGGATCGGGTAGATGGCGACGGACAGCGCGCGGCGCAAGGTCTCGATGTGGCCCTGCTGGTGGTCGAGGTACATCATCGCCAGCGACAGGACGGCGAGCAGCACCATGCGCGTGCCGAGTGACGGCCCGCGTTCGAACAGCGGCTTGTTTTCAGTCTGGTTGAGTGGGCTCACGGCGCAGACACGGGGAATCGTCGCCTATTGTGAACCCCGGGCAGGGGCCGTGGCCAGCGCGTCACTCGAGCCCGAAAATGCCCGGGCCATGCTGATCGAGCAGCTCGAGCACCTTGCCGCCGCCGAGCGCCACGCAGGTCAACGGCTCGTCGGCGACAATCACCGGCAGGCCGGTTTCCTCCATCAGCAGCTTGTCGAGGTCCCGCAGCAGCGCGCCGCCACCGGTCAGCACGATGCCGCGATCCGCGACATCGGAGCCGAGTTCGGGCGGGGTCTGCTCGAGCGCCGCCTTGACGGCGCCGACGATGCCCTGCAGCGGCTCCTGCAGCGCCTCGAGGATCTCGTTGGAGTTCAGCGTGAAGGCGCGCGGCACGCCCTCCGAGAGGTTGCGCCCCCGCACGGAGATCTCGCGCACCTCCTGGCCGGGATAGGCGGAGCCGATTTCGTGCTTGATGCGCTCGGCGGTGGCCTCGCCGATCAGGATGCCGTAGTTGCGCCGCACGTAGCTCATGATTGCCTCGTCGAAGCGGTCGCCGCCGATGCGGACCGAGGCGGCGTAGACGATGCCGTTCAGCGAGATCACGGCGACCTCGGAGGTGCCGCCGCCGATGTCCAGCACCATTGATCCGCGTGCCTCGTGCACCGGCATGCCGGCGCCGATCGCGGCCGCCATCGGTTCCTCGATCAGGTAGACCTTGCGCGCGCCGGCGCCCTCGGCCGATTCGCGAATCGCGCGCCGCTCGACCTGCGTCGAGCCGTAGGGGACACAGACCAGCACGCGCGGACTCGGCCGGAAATAGCGGCTGCCATGCGCCTTCTTGATGAAGTGCTGGAGCATCTTCTCGGTGACGGTGAAATCGGCGATGACGCCGTCCTTCAGGGGACGGATCGCCGTGATGTTGCCCGGCGTGCGGCCCAGCATGCTCTTGGCCTCGGCGCCGACGGCCTGCACCGTGCGCCCGCCGCGGGCGGTCTCCTCGCGGATCGCCACGACCGAGGGCTCGTTGAGCACGATGCCGCGGCCCCTGACGTAGATCAGGGTATTCGCCGTGCCCAGGTCGATGGACAGGTCGTTGGAGAAATAACCCCGGATATTCTTGAACATACGGTGACCGGCAAGGGATCAACAGGGCGCTGAAGGGCGGTGCCGGAGGCACCGATCGGTTTCGGCGGACAAGCTCGTAAATCTAGCAATGGGGGCGACTTCGAGCAAGCGCGAGAGTATCATTGAATGCCCGTATACAGCGTTTTTCTGAAGCATCTGGAGGGCTGCATGAAGCTTAGTCGGCACGAGGTCGAGTCCATCGCGCACCTCGCGAAGCTGGAGATCTCCACCGATGAGGTCCCGGTGTACGTCGACAACCTGTCGCGGATCATCGATTTCGTCCAGCAGCTCGAGCAGGCCGACACCGAGGGCGTGACCCCGATGGCCCATCCGCTGAACATGACCCAGCCGTTGCGGGAAGATGCCGTGACGGAGACCGACCAGCGCGCACTCTACCAGCAGAACGCGCAGGCCGTGGAAGCCGGCCTTTACCTGGTCCCCCGGGTCCTCGAGTAACCACAGGAGCACGGACGCATGCACGGCATGACCCTGGCCGGGATCGCCCGCGCCTTGCGCGCCCGGGAATTCAGCAGCGAGGAGCTCGTGCGCTACCTGCTGGAGCGGATCGGGCGCCTCGACCGCGAACTGAACGCTTTTGTCACGGTGACTGGCGAGGCCGCGCTGGCGGCGGCGCGCGCTGCCGACGAGGCGCTGGCCGGCGGCGGCGGCGGTCCGCTGGCCGGCGTGCCGATCGCCCACAAGGACATCTTCTGCACCGCGGGCGTAAAGACCGCTTGCGGCTCGAAGATGCTCGATAATTTCATCTCGCCCTACGACGCCACCGTGGTCGAGCGGCTGCGCGACGTCGGCACGATCATGCTCGGCAAGACCAACATGGACGAGTTCGCGATGGGCTCGTCCAACGAGACCAGCTTTTACGGCCCGGTGCGCAACCCCTGGGACCTGCAACGGGTGCCCGGCGGCTCCTCCGGCGGCTCGGCCGCAGCGGTCGCCGCGCGGCTCGTGCCGGCGGCCACCGGCACCGATACCGGCGGCTCGATCCGCCAGCCGGCGGCGCTCGCCGGCATCACCGGCATCAAGCCGACTTACGGCCGGGTGTCGCGCTACGGCATGATCGCGTTCGCCTCCAGTCTCGACCAGGCCGGGGTGCTGACGCTGACGGCCGAAGACGCGGCGCTGCTGCTCGGCGCGATGTCCGGCCACGATCCGCGCGATTCCACCTCCGTCGATGCGCCGGTGCCGGACTATGTGGCCGGCCTCGACGCCTCGCTCGAAGGGCTGACGATCGGGCTCGTCGAAGAGTTCCTCGACGATGGGCTCGACCCCGCCAATGCGGCCGCGATCGAGCAGGCCCTGAAGGTTTTCGAGCGCCTCGGCGCGCAGGTGAAGCGCGTCAGCCTGCCGAACATCGGCCTGTCGGTGCCCACCTATTACGTGGTGGCGCCTGCGGAGTGTTCTTCGAACCTGTCGCGCTTCGACGGCGTCCGCTTCGGCTATCGCGCCGCGGCGCCGCGCGACCTCGAGGACCTCTACAAGCGCAGCCGCGGCGAGGGCTTCGGCGCCGAGGTCAAGCGGCGCATCATGACCGGCACCTACGTGCTGTCGGCCGGCTACTACGACGCCTATTACCTCAAGGCACAGCGCTCGCGGCAGCTGGTCGCGGCCGACTTCCGCCGCGCCTTCGAGACGGTCGACGTCATCGTCGGCCCGACCTCGCCGACGCCGGCCTTCGAACTCGGCGCCAAGGTCGACGACCCGGTCACGATGTACCTGAACGACATCTACACGATCGGCGTCAACCTGGCCGGGCTGCCGGGCCTGTCGGCGCCGTGCGGCTTCGTCGACGGCCTGCCGGTCGGCCTGCAGATCGTCGGCCGCGCCTTCGAGGAAGGGCGCATCCTGAATGTAGCCCATCGTTATCAGCAGGAAACCGACTGGCATGCGAGGGCGCCGGGCGGCGCCTTCGCCTGAGGATCGAGCGCATGGAGTGGGAAACCGTCATCGGCCTGGAGATTCACGCCCAGCTCGCGACCCGGAGCAAGATCTTTTCCGGCGCGGCGACCGTCTACGGGGCTGAGCCGAACTCGCAGGCCTGTCTCGTCGACCTCGGCTACCCGGGCGTGCTGCCGGTGCTGAACGCGGGGGTGGTCCGGATGGCCGTCGCCTTCGGGCTGGCGACCGGCTCGACGATCGCGGCGCGCTCGGTGTTTGCGCGCAAGAACTACTTCTATCCCGACCTGCCGAAAGGCTACCAGATCAGCCAGTACGAGCTGCCGATCGTGCATGACGGCCGCATCGAGCTGCAGCTCGACGACGGCTCGCACAAGACCATCGGCATCACCCGCGCGCACCTCGAGGAAGATGCCGGCAAGTCGCTGCACGAAGATTTCCAGGGCCAGTCGGGGATCGACCTGAACCGGGCGGGGACGCCGCTGCTGGAGATCGTCTCGGAGCCGGACCTGCGCTCGGCCCGCGAGGCGGTCGCCTACATGAAGGCGATCCACCAGCTGGTTCGTTACCTCGGCATCTGCGACGGCAACATGCAGGAAGGCTCGTTCCGCTGCGACGCCAACGTCTCGGTGCGACCGGTGGGGCGTCGCGAGTTCGGCACCCGCGCCGAGATCAAGAACCTGAACTCCTTCCGCTTCGTCG
>CAYWYS010000030.1:35789-38274 GCA_964462675.1 uncultured Thioalkalivibrio sp. | reverse complement strand
ACCGCGGCGACCAGGTAACCGTGCGAGTAGGTCGGATCGCCTGACCACCGGTTGGGCAGGGACACCGCCGTGGGCCAATAAACGGCCAGCGCCAGGACAATCGCCAGGATGAACAACGGCCACCGCAACCCGGAGGGGGACACTGCTGTTTTGGCCAAAACAGCAGTGTCCCCCTCCCTGGCGGGCCGCGCGAACACTGAGGTGTCGTCGAGCGCCATGCTCATACGACCTTCGCGCCGCCCTGGGCGAGTTTGCGCAGTGAGTCGTCGGCGTCTTGAGCGGCCTCCACGCCATTGGCCCCCAGCCCATGACGCTGCATCAGGTCATACACCGTCGGCCGCGACACGCCGAGCAGGTTGGCTGCGCGGCTGACGTTGCCGTCGGCGGCGGCCAGCGCATCGATCACGGCGCGCCGGTCCGCCTCGTCGCGCACCTCGCGCAACGTCGGCAGTTGCGGTGCTGCGCCGGCAGCATCGATACCCAGGTCGTCCACCGACACCAGCGGCCCGTCGCTGATCGCGACCGCGCCCTTGATGCGGTTCTCGAGCTCGCGCACGTTGCCGGGCCAGCGGTAGCGCTGGATCGCCTGCACCGCCTCCTCGCTGAGCCCGCGCAGGCGCTTGCCCATCGCCGCCGCATGCACCTCGAGGAAATGCCGCGCCATGACCACGCGGCAACCCTCGCGCTCCCGCAGCGGCGGAATCCGCAGCGTGACTTCGCTGATACGGTAGTAAAGGTCCTCCCGGAACCGTCCCTCGGCGATCAGCGCCTGCAGGTCCTGGTTGGTGGCGCAGATGACGCGCACATCCACCGGGATCTCCTGGCGGCCGCCGACCCGCTCGACGGTGCGTTCCTGCAGGAAGCGCAGCAGCTTGGCCTGCAGCGGCGGCGGCATGTCGCCGATTTCGTCGAGCAGCAGCGTGCCCTTGTCGGCCAGCTCGATCTTGCCCTGGGTCTGCTTGTGCGCGCCGGTGAAGGCACCCTTCTCGTGGCCGAACAGCTCGCTCTCGAGCAGGTTCTCGGGGATCGCCGCGCAGTTGATCGCGACGAAGCGGTGCGCGGCCCGCGGGCTCAACGCATGCAGCGCCTTGGCGAATACTTCCTTGCCGGTGCCGCTCTCCCCGAGCAGCAGCGTGGTGACGTCGACCGCAGCAATTTTCTCGATCTTGCGGCACAGCGCCTGCATCGGCTGGCTGATGGCGATGACGCCCGCCAGCGGCGAGCGCGCCTGCTCGCGCACCAGCCGCCGGTTCTCGGCCTCGAGCTCGTGCAGCCGGAAGGCCCGCTCGACCAGCAGCTGCAAGGCGTCGACGTCGATCGGCTTCTGGTAGAAATCGTAGGCGCCGGCGGCCACGGCCTTGAGCGCGTTGTCGCGGTTCTCATTGCCGGTGACGACGATGACCTTGGTGTCCGGGCGGGTGGCCAGTATCTCCTGCAGCGTGGCGAAGCCCTCGCTGACGCCCTCCGCGTCCGGCGGCAGGCCGAGATCCTGCAGCACGACCGGCGGCTCGTGGCGGCGCAGCTCGCCGAGCGCGCTCTCGCGGTCCTCGGCGAAGACGAGATCCAGGCCGTCGAAGCACCACTTGAGCTGCTTCTGCAGCCCGCGGTCGTCCTCGACGATCAGCAGCTTGCGGGTCTGGTCAGGCACCGGACGAGGTCTCCTCGGTTTCGGCCGGGGGCGTTGCAATCGCCGCCCCCGGCACTTGGTGTTCCACGACGGCGGCCGGGAAGCGCAGCTCGAAGCGCGTGCCGTGGCCGGGCGCGCTGTCGACGTGCGCGTCGCCGCCGAGCGCCTGCACGAACTGGCGGGCCTGGTAGGCGCCGATGCCCATGCCCTTGCTGCCCTTGGTCGAGTCGAAGGGCTTGAACAGCCGCTCGCGAATGAACTCCTCCTCCATGCCGCAGCCGGTGTCCGCGACCGCCAGCACCAGCGAGCCGTCCGGCTCGAGCACGGTCTCGATGCGCACCGCGCCGTCCGGCGGCGTCGCATCCTGGGCGTTGCTCAAGAGGTGCCCGAGCACCGCCGCGAGCCGTTCGCGATCCACCCGCAGCCGCAGCGTCGATGCCGGCAATTCTGCCGTCGGCACCGGCTCGCGTTCTGTGTGGCGGCTCACGGTCTCGAGGAGCAGGCGCGCCAGCTCCACGCGCTCGACCATGGCGTCGCCCTGGCCGCGCTTGAGCTGCTCGAGCAGGCGCTGCATGCGCTCGACCGAGTTGGCGACGGTGTCGAGCACGTCGTCGATGAACGCGGGATCGTGACGGTATTTGGCCGCGTTGCGCACCACCAGCGACTGCTGCGCGATGACGTTCTTCAGGTCGTGCATGATGAACGCGGCGAAGCGGTTGAAGGCATCGAACTGGCGGCTCTCGGTCAGCAGGCGGTCGGCCTCGGCCTGCGCCAGCACGGCCGCGACCTGCATGCCGGCGATGCGCAGCAGGTCGATGTCCTCGTAGCTCAGGCGGCCGACGCGCGTCGGGTTCAGCA
>CAYWYS010000030.1:8607-35689 GCA_964462675.1 uncultured Thioalkalivibrio sp. | reverse complement strand
CGCTGCGTCAGCTGCAGCCATTCCACGCGGTAGTCGTACTTGTTGCTGTAGAAGTGCTTGGCGAGAAACACCTTCAGCGCGGCGCGCGCCGTCGGCGAGAACAGCACCCAGGCGAGCACCACCAGCGCGCCGAAGAAGAACACGATCTCGAGCACGAAGCCCCACTCGCCGCCGGCGATGCGCAGCGCGTAGCCGGCCAGCGACATCACCAGCAGGTAGGCGCCGACGCCCACCAGGCTGGTCGTGTAGAAGGCCACGTGGCGCGAGACGAACACGTCGACCGACCAGTCGGGGTTGCGGCGCGCCGCCAGCAGCAGCAACGGGATCGCGAACAGGTTGGCGAAGCCGCGCGCGGCCCACAGTTGCTCGTTCAGGCCGAGGAACAGCAGGCCGTGGGAATACATGAACAGGTCGTAGGCGAGGATGCCGCCGACGCCGATGACCAGCGGCATGACCTGCTGGCGCGGCGCCGCGCGCAGCGCGCGAAAGGCCTGCTCGAGCAGCACGAGGCCGGCGATTGCGGTCGCGAGCCCCGCGACGACCAAGGTTTGCGTCAGGGCCGCGCTCGCGTCGGGGCCGCGGGCAGCCATCGCCATGGCGAGGCCGTAGACGAGCACGAAGGCGGCGGGTGCATGGGCGACCAGCTGCCGGGGCAGGCCGTCGAGGCCCTTGCCGGCCGGCGTCAGCCGCGCGAGGAACACCAGCCAGGCCGCATTGCGGGCGACTTCGAGCACCGCGACGAGGTGCCAGTACAGCGGATGCGCCGGCGCGAAGGCCACCGCCGCCGCCCACGCCGCGGTCAGGCCGGCCGCGGTGACGAGCAGGCCGCCCTGCAGGCGCCCGCGCCAGCTCGTCAGCATCAGCAGCGCCAGCACGCTGAATGCCAGGGCTGCCAGGGCGTACCCCACGAAACCGATCAGCATCGGGTCGAGCTCTTCCTTGATATATAGCCGCGTATTCTGGCCGACTGGCGGCCGGGGTGCGTGACGTGGTTCCCATTTTTGCAAGAAATCCCGACACCCACCGTCGGTTATCTTTACACCTTGGCGCAGCGCGCAGCAAGCGACTGTTTTTGCGGATTTTTGCCACAGCTGTTCTTGGTGCGTGCTACTTGAAATGGGGCTTTCGTGGCACTATCTGGAGCCTGAGGCCGTTCGAGGAATGGAGCTTGGCCGCGGGGCTGCCTGGCATCGACGGGCGATCTCGGTCAGCCCCGGAGGCCGCAAGGAATAACAATGAATTTCAAGGACTACTACGCGACTCTTGGCGTATCACGTGAAGCGAGCGGCGACGAGATCAAGCGCGCCTATCGCAAGCTCGCGCGCAAGTACCACCCGGACGTCAGCAAGGAATCCGATGCCGAGGCGCGTTTCAAGGACGTCGGCGAGGCCTACGAGGTCCTGAAGGATCCGGAGAAGCGCACGGCCTACGACCAGCTCGGCGCGAACTGGAAAGCCGGCCAGGAATTCCGGCCGCCGCCCGGCGCCGGACCCGGCGGCTTCCGCTACTCGACCGGCCGCGGCGGCGCCGAGCAGTACAGCGGCTTCTCGGACTTCTTCGAGACGCTGTTCGGCGGCGGCGGCGGAATGGGTGGCGACATGCGCGGCGGGCCGCGCGGCGCGCAGGGCTTTCACTTCCGCCAGGCCGGCCCGGCGCGTGGTGAAGACCAGGTGGCCCGCATTCAGATCGCGCTCGAGGACGCGTTTCGCGGTGCGAGCCGGACGCTGGACTTGCGCGCGCCGGACGGCGGCAAGCGCAGCATCCGGGTCGCAATCCCCCGCGGTGTCACCGAGGGCCAGCGTATCCGCCTCGCCGGCCAGGGCATGGCGGGCCTGAACGGCGGGCCGGGCGGCGACCTGTTTCTCGAGGTCGCGTTCGAGCCGCACGCGCTGTTCGAGGCCGACGGGCGCAATGTGTTGCTGACGCTGCCGATTGCGCCGTGGGAAGCGGCGCTCGGCGAGACGGTCGCGGTGCCGACGCTCGGCGGACGCGTGGACCTCAAGATTCCGGCCGGCTCGCAGTCGGGCCGGCGACTGCGGCTGAAGGGCCGCGGCCTGCCCGGCTCGCCGGCGGGCGACCAGATCGTCACGCTCAGGATCGACACGCCGCCGGCCGATACCGCGGCGGCGCGGGCGCTGTACGAGGAGATGCGCAGCAAGCTGCCGTTCAACCCGCGCCGGGACATGGACGGCTGATGCCATGACCCGGGACGAAATGGACATCCTGATGGGCCAGGTACTCGACGATTCGCTGGAACTCGATCTCGTGGAGTTCTGCAGCATTTGCCACGCGAGCGAGGATTTCGTGCTGCAGCTCGTCGCCGAAGGTGTCATCGAGCCGCAGGGCGCCGAGCGGGCGCGCTGGACCTTCACCGGCCGCAGCGTGCAGCGCACCCAGGTGGCGCTCCGGCTGCACCAGGACCTCGACGTCAACCTGCCCGGCGTCGCACTGGCGCTCGACCTCCTCGAAGAAATCGCCCGCCTCCGCCGCTAGCCGGAGGGGGACACTGCTAAAAAGCCCGTTTGGGGACACTGCTGTTTTGGGCTTTTTAGCAGTGTCCCCCTCGATGCTACGCCGCCGGATCCGGAAACACGCCGGCCACCAGGAACTGCTCGAGCGGGAACTCCTGCGTCGTGCGCTGCGCCACGTTGGCGAAACTCACGCGCGTCGGCGTGGTCGTGCAGGTCCACTCCTCGCGCCCGAGAATCCGGTGCCGCGGCGCGAACACGTCCGGGGAAATGACCGCCACGTTGATCCCGGCCTCGGTGTCGCGGGCCGACCGGTATTCGAACGCCCGCACGCCGGCGGCGCGCAGCTCGGCGCCGAGCGCCTGCGTCTCGGTGTAGTCATCGGGGCTGCGCAGCACGTCGGCGTGCGCGTCGAACGGCGGCGCCTGCAGCCGCAGGCCGTAGGCCGTGTCGTAGCCGGCGCGAAACACGGTGTGCTGGGTGATGAATTGCTGCGACGGCGGCGGGACGGTCATGCCGCGCCAGAACCAGAAGCGGTAGTACGCCGCTTCCGCGAGCACGGTGCGCTCGAGCAGCGAGCCATAGAACAGCGCCGGCTCGAAGCGTGAACCGAAGCGCGAACCGTGCCGCAGCGGCGGATAGCGGAACGGGGTCTGCAGCAGGTAGTGCAGCGCCTCGGCACCGTCCCGGACAGGCGGCTTGGAGGCCTCGAGAATTTCCTCGAGCACCGCCTGCTCCGCCGCGCTGTCCACGATGGCACCCGTCGCGACCTGCTCCTGGCTTTCCACGACGCGCAGCAGCCGGCCGCGCAGCCGCACGAGGCCGAGGTCGCCAGGGGCGCGGGCGTCGTCCACGCCCTGGCAGGCCCGCCAGATCCGGCTCACAGCTTGCCGCGCACCGCGTCGAGGTATTGCAGGATGGTGACCAGGCCCTGGACGTCCTTGATCTGTTCGCGCGGGACGCCGCCGGTGTGGCGGTTCTCGGTCGTCATCCAGTGGCGCATCGCGGCGTCGCTGCCACCAGTCAGGACGAAGACGCTGCGGTAGCAACGCACCAGCAGCGCGCCGAGCTCACCTGATTTCGAGGCCGGATCAAGCGGGCGGACCAGCGAGGAACGCGCCCGGCCAATCACTTCGCCCACCTCGGCCTGGCTGAGCCCGAGCGCCCGGCCCGCATTGCGCGCGGCCTTGGAAAGCACCACTGCCGGATCGGGCGCGGCGATGGAGCGGGTTGCCAGGGTCATCCGACGGTCCTCCGGCGGAGAATTGCGACGGCCTTACTGTATCAAAAGACGCAGTCCATCGCTATTTGGCCTGAATAGGTCATGGGGACACTGCTAAAACGGCAGTTTTAGCAGTGTCCCCCTACACGCGAATCCGCTGCCAGTCGCCTTTGACCCAGAACCGCGTGAAGACCAGCGCCATCGCCGCCCGGTAGCCGACCTGCATGGTCCAGATGAAGGTCAGCCCGAAACCGAGCACCGGGCCGGCCAGGTAGGCCAGCGGCAGGAACACCGCCCACTGCGCAAGCACGGCGACCTTCATGACGCGCTTCGCGTCGCCCGCGCCGAGCAGGCTGTGCATCATGACCATGCCGAGCCCCTCGACGGCCATGCCGATCCCGACCAGCCGCATCGGCAGGCTCGCCACCGCCATCGTCTCCGGGTCGCGAATGAAGCCACTGAGCAACAGCTCCGGCCAGATCGCACCAGGCAGGCCGAGGATCGCCAGCCCGATCATGCCGACGCGCGCCACCTCCCAGCCCCATCGCTCGGCATCCGCCGCACTGCCCCGCCCCAGCGCCTGCCCCACCAGCGTCGCCGCGGCAAGCCCCAGCCCGAGTCCCGGCAGCAACGCAACCAGCGTCAGGTTCAGGATCACGGTCGCGGCCGCCATCTCGCGCGTGCCGACCTGGCCGATGATCCAGAAGGCGACCACGAAGCCGGTGGAAAAAAAGAACTGCTGGATGCCGGACGGCAACGACAGGCGGAACAGGGCCCACAGCTGGGGACGCCCCGGCACCCGTTGCAGGAAGCCGGCGCCGCGTGCATGGCGGAACCCGAGCCACACGTAGATCCCACAGCCGACCACCGTGGAGGCCGCCGACGCGATGCCCGCGCCATGCACGCCCAGCACCGGCGCGCCGAGGTTGCCGAAGATCAGCACCCAGTTCAGGAAGATGTTGCAGGCGTGCATGACGATCAGCGTGCTCATGTACAGCCGCGGCAGGTCGACCGCGTTCCAGTAGCCGCGGAACGCGAAATTCGCGCCGACGAACAGGATCGCCAGCACGCGCGCCTGCAGGTACGGCACGCCCTGCGCAATGACCTCGGGATCGCCGTTCAGCACCGGATAGATCGCCGGCACGGCCCAGTAGAGCAACACCGACAGCGGCGGCGCGACGAGCAGCATGATCAGCAGCCCGCCGTTCAGCGGCACCGCGGTCTCGTCGAGCTTGCCCTCCCCCTTGCGCCGCGACGCCGTGGTCTGCACGCCGACGGAAATCCCGAGCAGCAGGGCCATGAACATGAAATTCGCGAAGCCGCCCAGGCCGACCGCCGCGAGCGCCGCATCGCCGAGCGTGCCGACCATGGCCGTGTCGACCAGGTTCATGACGTTCTGCGACACCATCCCGCCGATGATCGGCAGCGACAGCAGCAGGATCCGCTGCAGGCGATCCTTCGGGGGCAGCAACTGGACGGGCATGGGGAGACCTGGCAATGCGGAACGCGCTAGTCTCATGCCCCGGCCCGACCGGTGCAACACAAAACGAAAGGGCCTGCGAATGCAGGCCCTTTCTTGAATCCAGGATCAACCCGACGGAGGCGTGATCAGGCTCTTTGCCGACGGCGGGCGAATGCGACCCCCAACAGACCCAAGCCCAGCAAGGCCAGCGTGCCCGGCTCCGGCACGCCCACGCTGCTTGACAGGCCCCACGCCCGCAAGTCCCCACCGGTAAACTGGAAAGTGCCAGTGACGCGGTGGAGTGTCACGCTGAGCAGACCGCTATTGTTCAGGGAAACAAGGCCGGTCAGCGACGCCCCCACGCCAAGGTCGTCCACGCTGAACCACAATACGTCGCCAATCAGCCCAGGCTGGTCGAACGACGCGGTGGCGAACAGCCTACTCAGACCAAAATAGAGCGTGATCTGGTAACCGGTCACGAGGTCGGAGTCAGGATCAAACCCGTCTGTTCCGATGTCCCAGGTCCACGAATGCGAGCTATTGGTCGCGCCCATCCACTGGTTGGTCGTGTAGCTGTCGGACCAGGTCATCGGCGCCGCGTGCGCGAGCCCGCCGAGCGCCAGGAGCAGCCCTGCCACCGCCAGCTTTCCGAACCGTCCCCTGCGCATGCAATTCCCCTTCGCTTCCGCCGCCTGTCCGAATCCATCGTCGCCCTTGAGCTCATGCAAATAGCGTGCCGGAATTTTTTATATTTATTTTCCAATAACCTGGGAATCGCTCAGCCAGGCACTGTAAATTCTACCGACAATCCCTGGCGAGCATGGAATTCTGGCCCAGCCCGGATGAAGGCAAGGCTTTCAGCAGCTTGCCCGAGGCAGCTCAAAGCTCCCGCAACTCCTGAGGTGTAAGGCCGACCGACCCGGGCTCGACAGGCCGGCGGCAGTTCGCAAGCCGGATCGTTTGCCTCCCTGTTCATACATCCCGCCACCAGCGAGGCCTCGGCCCCTCGGACCCTTCCCGCAGACCTTTGGTCCCGATCGGTATTAACCGTATTGCGAATCATTCGCATTCCGATTATTGTCCGCATCACCAAGCCATATTCCGATCAACCGAGGGGACCCCATGCATTCGTTACCTTTGCGCCGCGCCATCGCGTTGCTCTGCTTCTCCGCCTGCGCCCTGCCCGCTTATGCCGACTCCGCGGCCACAGACGGCGGCGGCGACGCCTCGGCTTCCAGCCCGGCCGAGCTCAGCCGCGTCACGATTCTCGGCTCGGCCGCGTCGGCGCTGGAGATCGCCGGCTCGGCGCACTTCATCGGCCCCGAGGAGCTCGAGCGCTTCGAGTACGCCGACGTGCACCGCATCCTGCGCAGCGTGCCGGGCGTCTACCTGCAGGACGAGGAAGGCTTCGGCCAGCGGCCCAACATCGGCATCCGCGGCTCCGGCCAGGATCGCAGCAGCCGCATCGCGATCCTCGAGGACGGCGTGCTGATCGCGCCGGCGCCCTACTCCGCGCCCGCCGCCTACCACTTCCCGATCGCGCGCCGCATCTATGCCGTCGAGGTCCTCAAGGGTCCCGCCGCAATCCCCGTCGGCCCGCGCACCATCGGCGGCGCGATCAACATGATCTCGACGCCGATCCCGGAGCAGTGGACGGCCTACGGCGACTACTTCTACGGCAACAACAGCTCGCACGACGCACATGTCGTGGCCGGCGGCAGCGGCGAGCACTTCGGGTTGATGCTGGAGACCGTGCAGCAACAGTCCGATGGCTTCAAGCGCATCGATGCCAACGACCGCAACACGACGGCCGGCTACGACATCGAGGACTACGTTTTCAAGGCACGCATCAACACGGCCAGCGGCGCCTCGATCTACCAGGCGCTCGAGTTCAAGTATGGCCGCCTCGAGCAGGACGCGCAGCAATCCTACCTCGGCCTGACCGACGAGGACTTCAAGGCTGACGCCTTCCGCCTCTACTCGGCGACCCAGATCGACCAGCTCGATACAGACCACGTGCTGCGGCAATTGTCGTGGGTCATCGAGCCGGCCTCGCAGCCGTGGAAGCTGAACTTCACCGGCTACAACAATGATTTCGACCGCAGCTGGTATCGCGTCAACAGCGTCAACGGCATCGGCCTGAGCGCGATCGTCGAGAATCCCGACGTGTACGCCGAGCAGCTCGGCTGGCTGCGCGGCGACACCAGTCCCGACGATGCGCTGCGCGCGCGCGACAACGCCCGCAGCTACAACGCTCGCGGTGTGCAGGGCGGCGGCGAGTACGCGCTGACGGCCGGCTTCGCGGAGGTGCTGCTGAAAGCAGGGTTCCGCTTCCACGAAGACTACGAGGACCGGCTGCAGAAGGAAGATCGCTGGCGGATGGAAGACGGCAACATGGTGCTGACGACGCTCGGCACGACCGGCAACCAGGAGAACCGCATCGTCGAAACTGACGTCGACTCGGGCTTCGTCGCAGCCGATATCGACATCGGCGCCTGGCGCATTTCGCCGGGACTGCGCTACGAGAACCTCGACCTGAAGCGCACCGATTACGCCCTCGGCGACGCGACCCGCGCTGGCGGCCCGACCCGCGTGATCGAAAGCGACGCGAGCGAATGGATCTCCGGCATCGGCGTGACCTATGCATTCAGCGACCAGGTCCGGCTGATCGGCGGCGTGCACGAGGGCTACAACCCCCCGGCGCCCGGCAGCGACGCGAAGGCCGAGACCAGCACCAACTGGGAGTTCGGCCTGCGTTACCAGGGCGCGCGCGTCAGCGCCGAGGCGATCGGCTTCATCACCGACTATGACAACCTGGTCGGCACGGTGACCGAGTCGACCGGCGGCGGCGGCGAGATCGGCGACCAGTTCGACGGCGGCGAGGCCGTCGTGCGCGGCATCGAACTCCTGGCGGATACCGTGCTGTGGGAGTTCGGCGCCGGCTGGCACGTGCCTGCCCGGCTGAGCTGGACACGGACCCGGGATGCGGAGTTCCGGAACAGCTTCCAGAGCAACTATGCCCCATGGGGCAACGTGACGGACGGCGACAACATGCCCTATGTGCCCGAGAACCTCGGCCAGCTGCAGCTCGGGCTCGAGCAGGATCGCTTCGAGATGTACCTGAACTTCGTCTACCAGTCCGAGACGCGCACCAGGGCCGGCAGCGGCTCGATCCCGAAGGCGGAGGCGACCGATTCCTTTGTGGTCGTGGACCTCGGGGCCTCGTACCGGATCAACAGCCACTTCAGCCTGCTGGCGCGGGTGCAGAACCTGTTCGACAACGAGTACATCGCGTCGCGCTCGCCGAACGGCGCGCGTCCCGGCATCGATCGTTGGGCCATGGTCGGCCTGCGGGCGAGTTTCTGACCCGCAGCCGGAACTTTCCGGCTGGCAGTGAATCTACTAACGCGTACGGAGCGAAATCCCCAACGTTCCCCAAATGCGTGTTCCCCCACGCGTCTCGGCCCCGGTGTCCAGGATGGATCCCGGGGCCGAATTTTTTGCGCGCCGGGCCGGATAAGCATTACCCGTATTGACAATCATTCGTATTTGCATCTAGAGTTCGCTTCAGGCCACGAGGTGAACACCATGTATGTCTGCATCTGCAAGCGCATCACGGACAGCCAGATCCACGCCGCAATCGGCCGCGGCGCGCGCAGCCTCGAGGATCTCGGCCGCGAACTCGGCGTCGCCACCGGCTGCGGCCAGTGCGCGTGCTTCGCCGCCGAGATGCTCGGCCGGGCGCCCGCCTCCTCCGGCGCGATGACCGGTGTGCGGCAGTGCGTGCATCCGGACGCTGCCTAGACCCCTAGACCCCATCTCGCTCGAACTCCGATTTTTCATCCTTCGGGTGGGAAATCGCTCCTCGGTATTGAAGACCGGTCCGTGCACGCTAGGCGGGTGTGCAAGCTCGTCTATTCCCGTTCACCACGTTTGACTGGCCCCTCCAATTTGCAATATGAGAGGTGTGAGGTGACAATTCTCACGTGATCAGGAGCTTCCGCCATCGCGCGAGGACGGCCACGCGACTGATCTGGATCTCGTCGACCACCACTGAGAAAAACGATGGCCATGAAGCTCCCTCCACACCCCGGATTCTCGGTCAGGCATGACTGCATCGAGCCCCTCGGCCTGAGCGTGACGGACGCGGCACGCCGCCTCGGAGTCAGCCGCCGCCAGCTTTCGGACATCGTCAACGGGCATTCCGGAATTTCGCCCGAGATGGCCATCAGGCTCGACAAGGCGTTTGGCGGCGGAGCCGAGACCTGGCTTCGCCTGCAGTTCGCTTACGACCTCGCCCAAGCCATGCAGCACGCCGACGACATCCATGTGGCGCGAATTACCTCCGCGGTTTGAGAGCACAATTCGTCCCTAATACATCCGTTGACATGGTCTAATAGGCTCACCACCTCCCCCGAACCCGTTCCCGTCCAGCAGGAGCCCTGCATGAAAGGCGACCCCAAGGTCCTCGAGCACCTCAACAAGATCCTCAAGAACGAGTTGACGGCCATCAACCAGTACTTCCTGCATTCGCGCATGCTGAAGGACTGGGGCCTCGAGAAGCTCGGCGAAAAGGAATTCGAGGAGTCCGTCGATGAGATGAAGCACGCCGACGAGCTGATCAAGCGCATCCTGTTTCTCGAGGGCCTGCCGAACCTGCAGGACCTCGGCAAGCTGATGATCGGCGAGAACGTCGAGGAGATCCTCAAGTGCGATCTCAAGATGGAGCATGTCGCGCTGCCCGACCTCAAGAACGCCATCGCGCACTGCGAGTCGGTCGGCGACTACGTCAGCCGCCACCTGCTCCGCGAGATCCTGTCCTCCGAGGAAGAGCACGTCGACTGGCTCGAGACCCAGCTCGGCCTGGTCGAGAAGATGGGCCTGGAGAACTACATCCAGTCCGCTGCCTCCTGATGGGGACACTGCTGTTTGGCCCCAAACAGCAGTGTCCCCCTAATTCACGGCGAATTCACATTTGCTGCTATGGCGGCGCTCGCCGGCGCGCTAGAATTGCTGCGGGCTGACGGCGAACTTTCGGCCCCCGCAGGGGTCAGCTACTGCGGGCACGCGACACAGCCTCAACCACCTGACAGGCCACGGAATTGCAGAAAGCCATCACCACCCTCGTCGTGCTCGCCGCTGGCGGGCTGGCCGCATACATCTGGTTCGCGGCCGGCAACACAAACGAAGCGCCACGAGTCCTGTCGGCGGAGGATCGGCCCCCCGTCGCCGTCGTGACCACCCAGGCGGTCGAGCGGCTGCTGACGGATGAGGTCGAGGCGCTCGGCACGACCCGCGCCCGCGAGGCCGTCGAAATCTCCCCGCGCATCTCGAGCGTCATCACCGCGATCCGCTTCCGCGAGGGCCAGCTCGTCAACACCGGCGACGTGCTCGTCGAGCTCGACAACGCCCAGGAACGCGCCGCACTCGCCGAGGCCGAGGCGACGGTCATCGACAGCCGCTCGCAGTTCAACCGCTCGAAGGAATTGCTGCAGACGCGCGCGGTGTCCGAATCGCAGGTCACGCAGCTCGAGGCGATCAAGAACGCCGACGAGGCTCGGCTGCGCGCCGCCCAGTCGCGTCTCGAGCTGACAGTGTTGCGCGCGCCGTTCGCCGGCCGGATCGGGCTCCGTCAAGTCAGCGTCGGCACGCTCGTCAGCCCGGGCACGGTCATCACCACGCTCGACGACCTGTCGCGCGTGCGCCTCGATTTCACGGTGCCGGAATCCTTCCTCGGCGTGCTCGAGACCGGCCTCGACATCAAGGCCCGCAGCGTCGCCTTCGAGGGCCGCGAGTTCGACGGCAAGGTCTCGACCATCAACACCCGCGTCGATCCGGTCACCCGCGCCGTGACTATCCGCGCCGAGCTGCCGAACGATGACGGCCTGCTGAAGCCGGGCATGTTCCTGACCGTGCGCCTCGCCGGCCAGGCACGCGCCCGGGTCATCATTCCGGAGGCCGGCCTCGTGCCGGAAGGCGACCGCCAGACCGTCTACACGGTGCGCGACGGTCGCGCCTGGCGCACCGATGTTGTCGTCGGCCGGCGCATGCGTGGCGAGGTCGAGATCCTCGACGGCCTCGCGGCCGGCGATGAGATCGTCATCGAAGGCACGCAGAAGGTCGCCAATGGCGGCCGCGTGACCCCGGCGGCTCCGGTTGCCGTGCTCGGCCAGCTCTGAGCCGCGATGAAGATCTCCGAGATTTCCGTCCGTCGCCCGGTCTTCGCGACCGTGCTGTCGCTGTTCCTCGTGCTGATCGGCCTCGCCTCGGCGATGAACCTCGCGGTGCGCGAGTACCCCGACATCGATCCGCCGATCGTCTCGATCGACACCTTCTACCGCGGCGCCTCCGCCGAGGTCATCGAGACGCGCGTCACGCAGATCATCGAGGACCAGGTCGCCGGCCTCGAGGGCATCGCCAAGCTGACCTCCTCGAGCCGCGACGAGCGCTCCTCGGTGACCATCGAGTTCTCGCTGAACCGCAACGTCGACGAGGCGGCCAACGACGTGCGCGACCGCGTCGGGCGCGTGCTGGCGCAGCTGCCGCCGGAGGCCGACCCGCCGCAGATCGCGAAGACCGACAGCGACACGCAGCCGGTCATGTGGCTGACCTTCACCAGCGACCACCATTCCACGCTCGAGCTGACCGACATCGCCGAGCGCATGCTGATCGACCGCTTCTCCGTCGTCGAGGGCGTGGCGCGCGTGCAGATCGGCGGCGCGCGCCGCTACGCGATGCGCGTCTGGATGGACCGCCAGGCGATGGCGGCGCGCGGCATCACCTCCGAGGACATCACCAGCGCGCTGCGGCGTGAAAATGTCGAACTGCCGGCCGGCCGGCTGGAGTCCACGCAGCGCGAGTTCACGCTGCGCACCCGCACCGGCATGACCCGGCCGGAAGATTTCGAGGCGCTGGTGGTGACGCGCGGCAGCGACGGCAACTTCGTGCGCCTGGGCGACGTCGCGCAGGTGCGCATCGGCGCCGAGGACGAGCGCAGCATCGCGCGCGCCAATATGGTGCCCGCGATCAGCCTCGGCATCGAGCAGCAATCCAAGGCCAATACCGTCGAGGTCTCGCAGGGCATCCGCTCCGCGATGGAGGAGGTCTTGCCCTCGCTGCCCGAGGGCGTCGAGATCGGCATCAACTTCGACCGCGCGGCGTTCATCGAGGCGTCGATGACCGAGGTCGTCAAGGCGCTGGTCTTCGCGCTGACCCTCGTGCTGCTCGTGATTTACCTGTTCCTCGGCAACGTGCGCGCGACGCTCGTGCCGTCGCTGACGATCCCCATTTGCGTCATCGCCACGTTCTCGGTGATGGCATTGTTCGGCTACTCGATCAACGTGCTGATCCTGCTCGGCCTGGTGCTCGCCATCGGGCTGGTCGTCGACGACGCGATCATCGTGCTGGAGAACATCTGGCGACGCGTCGAGGAAGGCCAGCCGCCGCTGCTCGCGGCCGTCGAGGGCAGTCGCGAAATCGGCTTCGCCGTCGTCGCGACGACACTGGTGCTGGTGTCCGTGTTCCTGCCGATCTCCTTCATCCAGGGGAACGTCGGGCGGCTGTTCCGCGAGTTCGGCGTCGCCGTCGCAGCGGCCGTGGCGATCTCCAGCCTGGTCGCGCTGACGCTGATCCCGATGCTCAGCTCGAAGCTGTTCAAGGAAGGCGAGCAGCGCGGCCGCTTCACGCAGATGATCGAGCGCGGCTTCAAGCGGCTGAGCGGCTTCTATCGCCGCCTGCTCGGCTCGGTCGTGCCGCGGCCGTGGGCCGTGCTGGCCGTGGCGCTGCTCGTGACCGTCATGGCCGCCGGACTGTTCCGCATCCTGCCGAGCGAGTACTCGCCGCGCGAAGACCGCGGCATTTTCTTCACCTTGATCACGGCCCCGCCGGGCGCCAGCCTCGAGTACACCGAGACCTATGCGCGGCAGATGGAAGAGATCCTGATGCGCTATGTCGAGAGCGGCGAGGCGCGCCGCGTGCTGCTGCGCTTGCCGGGCGGCTGGGGCGGTGGCGGCGGCGCCGTCGACAATGCGCGCGCGGTCGTGCTGCTCGAGGACTGGGGCAAGCGCGAGCGCTCGGTCGAGGAAATTGCGAACCAGGTGCGCGGCGAACTGGAAACATTGCCCGGCGTGCAGGCGCGCGTCATCACGCCGGCCGGCCTCGGCGTGCGCGGCGCGGACCGGCCCGTGCAGATGGTGCTGGGCGGCGCCGAGTACGCGCAGCTGGCGGCCTGGCGCGATGAGTTGATGGCGGCGGCCGAAGGCGTCGCCGGGCTGCGCGGGCTGGACTCGAACTACGAAGAGCGCCAGCCGCAGATGCGCATCGTCATGGACCGCAACCGCGCGGCGGAACTCGGCGTGTCGCTGGAGAACATCGGTCGCACGCTCGAGACGATGCTCGGCTCGCGCGCCGTCACGACCTTCATCGACCGCGGCCGCGAGTACCGCGTCATCCTGCAGGGCCTCGCCGAGGATCGCGCGACACCCACCGACCTGTCGAACATCTACGTGCGTTCCGAGACCAGTGGCCAGCTGGTGCCGCTCAGCAACCTCGTCAGCATCGCGGAGCGCGCCGGCCCGTCGCAGCTGCGGCGCTTCGACCGGCTGCGCTCGATCACGATCACCGCCGGGCTCGAGCCGACCGCATCGCTCGGCCAGGCGCTCGACGAGTTCGAGGCGCTGGCGCGCTCGATCCTGCCGCCGGACATCCGCATCAGCTGGGACGGCGAGTCGCGCGAGTTCAAGGAATCCGGCGGCTCGCTGTACGCCACCTTCGTCATGGCGCTGATCGTCGTTTTCCTCGTGCTGGCCGCACAGTTCGAGAGCTTCCGCCACCCGCTCGTGATCATGTTCACGGTGCCGCTCGCGATCACGGGCGCATTGCTCGGGCTGTGGGCCTACGGCGGCTCGATCAACGTCTACAGCCAGATCGGCCTGATCATGCTGGTCGGCCTGGCGGCGAAGAACGGTGTGCTGATCGTCGAGTTCGCCAACCAGCTGCGCGACCGCGGCATGGAGTTCAACGAGGCGGTCATCGAGGCGTCGGCGCTCCGGCTCAGGCCTGTATTGATGACCAGCACTTGCACCGCGATCGGCGCGCTGCCGCTGCTGCTCGCGACAGGCGCCGGCTCAGAGAGCCGCCAGGCGGTGGGTATCGTCGTGGTTTACGGGATGGCGCTGACGACGGTGCTGACGCTGTTCGTCGTGCCGGCGGCGTATTCGGTCATTGCGCGGAATACCAGGTCGCCGGGGCATGTGACGAAGAAGCTGGAGAAGTTGCAGGCCGGAGCTGCGCAGGCCCAGGCCAATGCCGCCAAGACTTGAAGCCGCGTGCGCATATTGTTGATGAGGGAACCCGCCGCTGGCGGGTTTCTTCTTTTGGGGGCCCTGGTGCGCGGCCGGTTGCATCCGCGCTTGTACCGGCGACCGCTGCTAGAATGCGCGACTCACCGTCAGGAAGGCAGCACCCCGTGTCCGAGATCCCATCCCGCCCCGTCCGCACCCGCTTCGCCCCCAGCCCGACCGGCTTCCTGCACATCGGCGGCGTGCGCACGGCGCTGTTTTCGTGGCTCGAGGCGCGCCGGCACGGCGGCGAGTTCGTGCTGCGCATCGAGGACACCGATCGCGCCCGCTCCACCGAGGAGGCGATCCAGGTCATCCTCGACGGCATGGAGTGGCTCGGGCTGCGCGCCGACGAGGGCCCGCTGTACCAGACCGACCGCTTCGACCGCTATGCCGAGGTCGCGGCGCAGCTGCTCGCGCAAGGGCATGCATACCACTGCTATTGCAGCAAGGAAGAGCTCGACGAGATGCGTGCTGCGCAGATGGCGCGCGGCGAGAAACCCCGCTACGACGGCCGCTGCCGCGACCGCAAGGAACCGCGCGAGGGCGTGCCGCCGGTGCTGCGTTTCCGCACGCCCGATGAGGGCGAAGTCGTCGTGGACGACAAGGTTTTCGGCCGGGTCGTGTTCGACAATCGCGAACTCGACGACCTCGTGCTGCTGCGCTCCGACGGCGTGCCGACCTACAACTTCTCGGTGGTCGTGGACGACATGGACATGGGCATCACCCACGTGGTGCGTGGCGACGATCACCTCAACAACACGCCGCGGCAGATCAACCTCTACCACGCGCTGGGCGCGACGCCGCCGGTGTTCGCGCACGTGCCGATGATCCTCGGGCCGGACGGCGCCAAGCTGTCCAAGCGCCACGGCGCGGTCAGCGTGCTGCAGTACCGCCAGGAGGGCTACCTGCCGGAAGCGCTGCTGAACTACCTCGTGCGGCTCGGCTGGTCGCACGGCGACCAGGAAATCTTCTCGATGCAGGAGATGATCCGCCTGTTCGACATCGGCGACGTCAACAAGTCGGCCTCGAGCTTCAATCCCGAGAAGCTGCTGTGGCTGAACCAGCACTACATCAAGCAGGCGCCGGCCGCGCGGCTGGCGCTCGACCTGCAGTGGCAGCTGGAGCGCCTCGGCATCGACACCGCCGGCGGCCCGCCGCTGGAGGCCGTCGCCGAGGCTTACCGCGAGCGCGCCAAGACGCTGCATGAGATGGCGCAGGCGTCGATCTTCTTCTTCCAGGATTTCGAGGCCTACCACGAGAAGGCGGCGCGCCAGCATCTGGGCGAGGCCGCGACCGGGCCGCTGCAACGCCTCCGGGACGGGCTGGCGACGCTGGAGGACTGGCGCCCCGAGTCCATCCACGCGCTCGTGGAGCGGACCGCCGAGGCGCTGGAACTGAAGATGGGCAAGGTCGCCCAGCCCCTGCGCGTGGCCGTCAGCGGCGGCCCGGTGTCGCCGCCGATCGACATCACCGTGGCGCTGCTGGGCAAGGACAAGACCCTGGCGCGCGTGCAGCGTGCGCTGGAGCACGCGCGCAACCCGGCCTGATTTTCCCATTCGTCTGATTTATAACGAAAAAACATTTGCAATCCGTGGGTTCTTGAGGGCATAATACTGTATGTTTGACCAGCCTGCAGGATGCCCGCCATGGACCCCGAAGACGGCCGCCGACTGAACCCCGAAGGCTTCGCCCGCCAGGCCCGCGCCGCCGAACTCGAGGGCGAAATCGCCTCGCTCGCCGCCCACATCAACGCCGCCACGTACCGCCTCATCGAGCTGCTGCGGGAGTTCGACGAGCTCAGGGGCTGGCGCGGCTGGCCGACGGCGGCGCACTGGCTGCAGTGGCGTTGCGGCTATTCGCTCGGCGCCGCGCGGGAGCGGTTCCGCGTGGCCCGCGCGCTGCCGGGGCTGCCGCAGGTCCGCGAGGCGTTCCGCACCGGCCGGCTGTCCTTTGCCCAGGTGCGCGCCATGATCCGCGTCGCGACGCCGGAAAATGAATCGACCTTGCTGATGTGGGCGCAGCATTCCACGGCCTCGCAGCTGGAGACGTTCGCCCGCTTGTATCGCCGCCATGGCGAGAACGCGGCTGCGATGGCGCAACACCGGGAACGCAGCTTGAGTTGCTGGGAAGAGGATGGCGGCATGGTGAGCTTCCGCATTCGCCTGCCGGCCGAGCAGGCGGCGGTGGTACTGAAGGCCATCGAGGCGGCGAAGGCGTCACTGGACGGTCATGACCGCGAAGACGACGTCTCCGCGGAGACGCCGCCATCGCCCTGGGACGATCCGCCCGCCCATCCCGACGAGGACGTCTCCGCGGAGACGCGGCGCGCGCGCCGGGCCGATGCGCTGGTGCGGATCGCGGAGGCCTGGCTGGAGCCGGACGGCCGGCCGCGTTCGCTGGCCGAGAAGTACCAGGTGCACGTGCACCTCGACCTCCGGCGCGATGCGGATGGGCCGGTGATCGACCCGGACGCGCCGGCGCTGGCCGAGGAGACAGTCCGCCGGCTCGGCTGCGAGGCCGGGCTGGTGCCGGTGCTGCATGACGGCGAGGAGATCCTGTCGGTGGGGCGCAAGACGCGGGCCGTGCCGCCGGCGATCCGGCGGGCGTTACGCCTGCGCGACGGCGGCTGCCGCTTCCCGGGCTGCACGCACACCCGCCATGTCGATGCGCACCACGTGCACCACTGGGCCGACGGCGGCGAGACGAAGCTGTCGAACCTGGTGGAGCTCTGCGGCGGGCATCACCGGCTGCTGCACGAGGGCGGCTACGGGCTGCGCGTCACCGATGATGGCGCGCTGGTGTTCACGCGCCCGGACGGCGAGCGCATCCCCGACGTGCCGCGGCCGCTGGTGCTGACGGGCGATCCGGTGGCGGTGCTGGTCGCGGGCAATCATCGCCCCGACGTCTCCGCGGAGACGTTCCGCTGCCAGTGGGACGGGCGGCGGCCGGACTACGGCACCATGGTGGAGATACTCGACCGGAAACGACCGCCGCCTGCCGACGGTCATGCGCACGAATAGCCGGCAACCGGCACATCAGTCTTGCCGAGGCGAGGGGGGTTGTTTATCATGCCCGACTTCGCGTGGGGCCATAGCTCAGCTGGGAGAGCGCTTGCATGGCATGCAAGAGGTCGGCGGTTCGATCCCGCCTGGCTCCACCAGAATCTGCCTTCAGCGCTCAGTCCACACTGCGTCCCCTTCGTCTAGAGGCCTAGGACACCGCCCTTTCACGGCGGCGACAGGGGTTCGAATCCCCTAGGGGACGCCATCTCAATCCCAGCGCCAGACTCATGCGCCCTGGTCCGCAACAGGCGGCAAGGCGCTCACGGCATCGCACAGCCGTTTGGCCGCAGTGATCAAATCAGCAAGCAAGCGCTCATCGCGCTCCAGATGCCCCTCGTATTCCGCAAGATTGCGCCGTTCATGCGCCTTGGCCAGCACCCGCCACACGTCCGGTGGCAACCCGGTCGTATGCGGCAGGGTCTGGAACGCCAGATAACGGTAGTCGCTGCGGTAGCCCAGGCGGCGCAGCGCATACAGCGCCAGCGCGTGGCTCGCGTTGTACGCCAGGTCGAAGCGGCTGTCGAAACTCAGGGAGGCCTGACGGGAGTCGACGAGACGCACCCGGGCCGAATCCAACAGGCCCTGTTGCTCGCGCGCGGATGGTGGCTCGCGCTTGAGCCTGCCGATCCGTACCAGGTTGTCGAGTTCAACCGACGACATGCTCGGTGCCGATCACGAAGACTTTGGGCTGAGAGTCGATGCGAGCGACAAAACTGTCCTTTTCGGTGCGTTTACGCCTCCACTCAGACGCACTCATCACGTTCGGATTGATCCGCCGCGAAAGCGTAGCTTCGGCATCGGTCAAAGCCGCGTACAAGGCGGCATAGTCAAGCTCGTCGGCAATCACCATCAGGTCGATGTCGCTTGTGGCTCGGTCGACGCCCTTGGCGATCGAGCCATAGACAAATGCCGCGGTAATTCGATCGGCCAGCGGCGCCAAGGCTGTCTGCAGTGGGCCTGCGAGGCCTACCGTCTTCTGAATCATTCCGCACAGCTCGCCGAACACCGGCGATTCGGGGTTCGCCTGGTAGAATTTCTGGTTGCCCACAGACGTGGTCGAAACCAGGCCGGACGCCGCCAGCCTGGTCATCAGGCGATGCACCGCGCCAGTGCCCGCCTCGGCCAGCCGGATCAATTCGGCGCTCTGATATCGCCGTTCGGGCTGGCCGAACAGCAAGCCCAGCACGCGCTGCTGCACGGGTGTGAACAGGGCATCCGCAAGCGCTCCGCGGGCAGAAGACGGGGCTGGCTTCTCAGCTTTCGTTCCCATAACGGGAATGACCATACCCAAAAAGGGAACGTCTGACAATGGCCGGTCGGCGCCGGACCTGAATCAATAGATCGGACCGGCCGCTTGACCACCTAGGGGACGCCACTATTTCCGGCCCTGCCTGACGGCCATCTCCACCCCGGTCACGGGCCGGCCGCCGCCCGGTCGAGTACCGACGTGCCGTTGTCCTGGCCGAAAGCACCCTCGGCCATGACTGCCTCCAGGGGCTGGCCACAGCGGCGCAAACGAATCTCAAGACTGATTGACTCACGTCAACAGGCGCAGCACGGAGTTGCAGTCTACTGGCGGCACCGATTCCGTCAGCCGGGGAGCCACGCTTCCTCAAAGGACCGTTCCGTGAACACCACCCTGCGGCTTGCAGCTCTGGGCGCGCTGCTCTGCGTCGCCACCATCGCCATGCTCGCCTGGTCGCGCCCGGCTCCGGCGATGCCCGCCTTCGCCCGCCAGTACGACGTCAGCTGCGCGATGTGCCACAGCGCGTTCCCGCGCCTGAACGAGTTCGGGGAGTACTTCGCCGGCAACAACATGCGGCTGCCGAACTGGCGCGACACCATGAAGGACCTCGGCGACGACCGGCTCGCCCTGCCCAAGACGCTGCCGCTGGCGATCCGCGCGCAGGCCTTCGTCCAGGGCCGCGACAGCGAGGAGGTCGACGTCGAGACCGGCCCCACCGGCAACGACTCGAGCTTCGACATCCAGGCTCCCTACCTGGTCAAGCTGCTCTCCAGCGCGCCGCTGTCCGACAACATCAGCTACTACTTCTACGCGATCTTCGCCGAGAAGGGCGGCAACGGCGAAGTGATCGTCGAGGACGCCTGGTTCAGCTACGCCGACATCGCCGGCACCGGCGTCAGTGGCATGCTCGGCCAGTTCCAGGTGTCCGACCTGATGTTTCCCCGCGAGGTGCGCCTCACCTTCCAGGACTTCTATGCCTACCGCGCCGCGGGGATCACCTACGACCGCGGCATCATTCTCGACCGCGGCGTCGGCCCGCTGGACGTGGCGATCGGGTTGACCAACGGCAACGGCATCGATAACAACGTGGCCATCAACAGTCCAGGCTACAAGCGCCCCGACCGCATGTTCGACAACGACTCCGGCAAGAACGTGTTCGGCCGCATCGGCGGCGCCCTCGGCCCCGTCAACATCGGCCTGTTCGGCCTCGTCGGCGAGCAGAAGAGCGCGGCCGGGTTCGCCGGCACGGATTCCGGCAGCCGCGATACGGACAAGACCATCTACGGTGTCGACCTGTCCGGCGCCGTCGGCGCCCGCACCCACTGGTTCGCGCAGCTGCTGTGGAACGAGTGGGACGAATTCCTCGACGCCGATCCCTCGGTCGATTACGACTGGTTCGGCGGCTTCGCCGGCGTCGACTTCATCATGAACGACCGCTGGGCCCTGTCGGCGCTCTACAACTACGCCGACGCCAGCGATTTCGACGGCACCGGCACGGTGTACGAGGGCATCGACATCAACTCCGTGACGTTCGGCGCGGCGTACTACTTCATGCGCAATGTGAAAGGCGTGATCGAGCTCAACGTCGACCTGCTGGGCGAGGACACGGGCGGACCGCCGTACGTCGGCCACCAGACGAAGGAGAACTACATCCTGGTGGGGTTTGACGCAGCGTATTGACGCGGCGGACCCTAGCCTGGATCAAGCCGGCCCGGGACCAAACTGACCGAAGTCATGCCGGGTGCGCGCGATGCTGACGTGCGTGAGCTGCCGCTGAATCCCCGTGTGGGGCACCTCAAAGGTCGTAGCGATGCGTAGCGCGTGGCCTTCGCGTAATTCTGCAGAAACAGCAATGTCTTTGCGGCGGATCGACTGCCGAACAGGGAGTCGAGGGCGGGAGTCAAAGCAGCGTGCTTTTGGATACAATATGTGCACATGCTCACGCATTATGTGGTCACAATCCAAGGCCGATCTGGCGGGCCCCGGAAGGCGACAAGCCGGGGCGTCGCGGGCCTGCTTGCCAGATTGTCCAACAGCAGGGCGTGAAGATGCAGGATGGTGTTGCGGTCGAATCCGATCTCGTCGACCTGGTCCACGAGCAGCTGGATGGCGGCCTTGTGATTCAGGATCGTCTGCGCTTCCGGCGCATCCTTGCCCTCGGCAGCCTCCCCCAGCCCAAGGAGGCGCTCGGTTTCCAACAGTGAAACGGAATTGCGTTCGAGGCGACTGGAGTTCCAGGACAGGTCGATGAGCAGGCGGCTGTAGATTCCCAGGGGACGCCACCTATTTCGCGCCTGCCCCCTTCTTTCGGCAGTGTTCGTAGAAAGTCTTGGTCACCGCCGACTCCAGTACACCGGACGAAGTCAGGAACACCCATTCGTGGGGAATGCGGGGTCGAAAGACCCGCAGTTCGATGCCATGGTGCAGGTAGGCGCGCGCCAGCAACTCGTTGACCAGCGCAATGCCGATGCCCTGCGCGGCAAAGGCGCAGGCCGCGCCCACATTGTGAGTCTCGAGGCGGATGTGTGGCACGATGCGCGCATCGCGAAACGTGGCCTCGATCCGCGCGCGATTCTCGCCGCCCTGCCCGATCAGGATCAGGTCCTCGCCGGCGAGGCGCTTCGGCGTGAGCGTGCGCAGTCCGCACAACCTGTGCCCCTTCGCCAGCGCACACACCGTTTCAGAGACCATCAGCGGCCGCACATGGATGCCCGAGTGATGAATGGGCAGCTTGCCGAAGCCGCAGTCCGCCGCGCCGCTGGAGATCATTGCCATCGTGGTCGGCCGGGTGCGCGAGTCGAGTTTGACGTCCACGCGCGGGTGCTTGCCCATGAAGCTCTTCAGCATGGGCACCAGCGGGCCCTCGGCGAAGCTCGGCGGCGCGACGATGCGCAAGGTCCCGGCATCGGGCGAATTGAGCTCGCGCGCGACGGCGTTGACGCGCTCCAGGTCGGTAAACGCGAGGTCGACCTCTTCGTAAAGCCGCAGGGCCTGCGGCGTGGGCTCGAGCCGGCCCTTGCGGCGGTGAAAGACCTCGAAACCGAGTTCCTGCTCGAGCGCGGCCAGCAGCCGGCTTACGGAGGGTTGGCTGAGCTTGAGCGCAGCCGCGGCGGCGGTCACTGAGCCGGCGCGTACGATCTCGCGGAAGGCCTCGAGGCTGCGGACGCTGAGCTGCATCGCGCTACGGTACCCTGCCGCCGCCGGGCCGACAACTTGAGACGCCGGCCTCAGGCAGTGACGAGCCTCGCCCTGCCGCCCTGCAGTTCCAGTCGCGTGTCGAAGTCCGCCGACAACTCCGCCAGGCGGCCGAGGATGCGTTCCGCCTGCGCGCCGGTCACGATCACCGGGCGGCCACGCGTGGCGTAAAAGCTGTCTCCATCGGGATCGCCCTTGCCCATTTCGTTCGTCGCCACCGGCACGACTTCCAGCCCCTGCAGCCGCCCGTCGGTGAACGCGGCGTGCACGATGGCCGACTCCCACACCTCGGCCGGGTAATGCGCGGGCGGCGTGCGGGAGTGGAAGATCAGGCTGCCGAGGTTGTGGCAGATGGGCCGCCCGCGGTAGAGCTCGATACCGTGCAACAGCGGCGCGCCGTGCGCCACGAAGAGTTGTGCGCCGGCGTCGATGCAGGCCCGGGCCCAGGCGCGTGCCCAGTCCTTGGTGCGCGCGAAATCATCGCCCCACTCGTGGTTGTGGTGGTAGGCGATGACGAGGTCCGCGTCCGCCGCGGCGGCGCAGATCGACGCCAGGTTGCGCGCGGCGTCCTCGGGGTGCAGGGTCTCGTCCTCGAGCAGCCTGAGCTCGTTTACCCCGGGCCGTTCCGGCGTGGCCGCCGCGCCCTCACGAATGCGCCCGCTGGCCATGGCCACGAGCCCCACGATCGCGCCGCCCACCGTGAGCGATCCGGCCGCGGTGGCCTCGCCAAGGTTGGCGCCGGTGCCCGCATGGCCGAGGCCGCGCGCCGTCACTTCCGCGCGCGTCGCCATCACGCCGGCCGTGTCCAGGTCCCAGGCATGGTTGTTCGCCAGCGCCAGCAGGTTGAAGCCCATGGACTTCAGGCAGTCGAGTACCGCCGGGCTGGCTGCATGCGAGAACATGGCGCGCGTGCGCGTCGGCGCGTCGGAGTGCGGCGTCCGGATGACCGTCTCGAGGTCGGTGAACACGACCTCGCCCCAGGCCAGCTCGGCGACGAGGTCCTTGAAGCCGGGGTACGGCGCTGCACAGAGATCATGCGTGATCAGCGCCTGGCCGGTGGCCGTCACGCGCAGGCCGCGGCCGGCGGCGGCCGCCGGCAACCAGTGGAAAGTCACCCCGGCGAGCGCCGCGGCGCCCGCGCCGGACAGGAAGCTTCGCCGTTTGATGTTCACAGGATGAGCAACTCGCCGTCGCGCATTATGCAGGTCCCGTCGATCTCGATCGTGGGCCGGTGCATGATGAAGTCATAGTGGCACGGCGCCTTGACCGTGCCGCCGAGCGTCGTGCTCGTGCCCACGCCAATGTGGCAGGTGTTCACCACGCCTTCGTCCTCGAGCATGAGGCCCTGCAGCCGGCAACAGGGATTCATGCCGATGCCGAGTTCCGCGACGTTGTAGACGGCCGGATCGCCCATCGCGTCCCAGCTGGCGCGCACCTTGTCGGCCGCGGGCCCGCCGGAGATCGACACGACGTTGCCATCGCGCACTTCGAGCATCACGGGCTCGTCCAGCACGCCAATGCCGAGGTAGGGGATGCTGGCATCGCAGACGATGCGTCCCTGGGCACTCACCGGCGACACTGGCGACTCGATGTCGGGCACCGGATGAAAATCGCCCTTGCGCACGATCCCGGTCTTTGCATGCGGCGTGCCGAGCCGTCCGCGGATGTCGAGCACGAGGTCCGTGCCCGCAGCCGTGGTTACCCGCACGCTGGACCCCTGGTCCCAGGCCTCGGCCACGCGGCGCACGCGCGGCTCGATCGCGGCAAAGTCCGCATCGATGCCGCCGCCCGCCAGCATGCCCGGGGTCCACTGCGTCATGGCCACCACGCGCCCGCCCTGCCGGCAGACCCGCTGCACGGCCTCGGTATGTGTGACGGACACGCCGACCGGCGTGAACACCACGTCGGCCGCCAGCATGGCCGCGCTGACCATGGTCTCGGGCTCGCCCGAGTCGGTCTTGCCGCTGGCCGTCCAGATGACTGCCGGCCGCGCCTGTGCCGCTTCGAGGGCCTCGAAAAGGAATTGCGCGATCCGCGGATCGGTGAGCCGGTCGGTGACCACCAGTGCTCGTTCGCCGGGCTGCACTTCGGCGCAGATTTCCACCAGGCGGCGCGCGCCGCGCCGCATCGCGGCCTCATCATTCATCGTGAACTCTCCTTGTGGGCAATATGGCGCAGGAAGCATGCTTCGCGTCGCAATGCACGATCTGCTCGGCGAGCCGCCAGTGCTCGGCCCGGCCGACCGGTTCGCCGGTCGCCGGATTGATGTCGAAGCGCGGGAAATTGCTGCCCGCGATGTCGATCCGCAGCCGGTGCCCGGCACGGAACAGGTTGGAGACCGGCGGCGGCTCGATGGCGAGCTGCACGATCCGGCCGGGCGCCATCATGACTTCCCGCTCCCAGCCCTCGCGGTAGCGACAGCGGAAGATGCTGTCGGTGAGATTCATCGCGAAGCCTTCCGGAAAGTCCTCGCTGGGCGGGTGCACGTCGATCAGTTTCACGACGAAGTCCACGTCCGGCGCGTCGGCGCTGACCCACAAGTGAAACCACACCGTGCCCGTGACCTCGAGGTCTTCCTGCAGCGCCTCGGTCTGGAACACCAGCACGTCCGGGCGCTCAGCGATGGGCCGCCACGGCGGGCGGGCGCCGAAAAAGGCCGGGCGCTCGCACTGGTCGAACGCACCGCCGGTCATGACGGGCAGCCCCGAGGTGATCGCCCCGCCGATCGTCGGCACCGGATTGCGCGGATCATGCACAAAGCGGCGCGCGCCGCCGGCGCCCTCGGGCGCATTGTCAGTGAGCCGACCGTCGGCATGCAGGTAAAGCCGACGCTCTTCGACGTCGGCCGGCGGCCATTCCTGCGCCTCGAGCCAGCGGCCGCCGTGTTCCAGCCGGCCCGCGGCATCGCGCCGCCCGCTGCCGCCGCCCATGCGGAAATAGCGTACCGGCGCCGGCTGCTCGCGACGCGGCTCCGCCTTCAGCCAGTGATCGAACCAGGCGAGCCGCAGCGCAAAATAATCCGGCGCAACATGGCCATCGAGCGTGGCGGCAGGCCCGAAATCGACCTCGCCGGCAAAGGTGCTGCTGCGTTGGCCGTGCAGCCAGGGGCCGAGGATCATCTCCACCGCGCCCTCGCGCCGGCCCGACAGGCCCAGGAAGTTGTCGGTGGTCGTCTGGGCGTAGGGGTCGTACCAGCCGGACAGCAGCAGCACAGCGATGCCCTCGAAGGCCGGGTAGTGTCCCGCGGCATAGAGCGCCGGCTGGCGCCAGTAATCGTCGAACAGGCCGTGTTCCCACTGGTCGAAGAGGTAGCGCTCATAGGCGGGCGCCCAGCGGATCGGCGACTCGCCGCGCCGCCAGGGCCAGCGCTGCATCCAGCCGGCGAGATCCTCCGCATCGAGGGCCGCGAGCGCTGCCGCATCGCCCGTCGACAACAGGTGCTGGCGGGCATGCCGGTAGGCCCAGGTGACCTGCTTGAGCTCGAAGGCGCCGCCATGGCGCACGCCGTTGCGATAGGCGTTCGCCAGCCCGCCGCAGTCGAGCACCATGGCCCTGAGCCCTGGCGGGCGCAGCGCGGCCAGGCTGGTCTGCGTGTGGGCCGAATAGGAGAGTCCAAAGGTGCCGATGGAGCCGGCGCACCAGGGCTGCGCGGCGATCCAGGCCAGCGTGTCGTAGCCGTCCTCGGCCTCGTCGAGGTACTTGGTGAACACGCCTTCCGAGCCGTAGCGACCGCGGCAGTCCTGCAGCACCACCGCATAGCCGTGGCGTGCGAAAAACTTTGCCAGCTCGACGCGCGACCAGGGGCGCCGGTCGGCCACAGTATGCTCGGAATCGCGCACGCCCCTGCGATCATAGGGCGTGCGCTCGACGAGCACCGGCAACACCCCTTCAAGTCGCCGGCCGCGCACTGCAGGGAAGTACACGTCCTGGGCCAGGTGCACGCCGTCGCGCATCCTGACCTTGACGTCCTGTTCGACCACGACTCCATAGCCTGGCATCTCTGTATCGGCCTCCGTCATCGGCCTCGGCCTCCTGCATGTTGTTCAACTGTCCTGATGTACATCGCCAGCGTGCGCAGGTCGCGCCGCGGCACCACCTCGAGCCCGGACCGCGCCGCCCACGTGGCCGATTCGAAGTACAAGGGCACGACAGCCACGTCGTCGCGAAACACGATCTCCGCCGCGCGGTGCAACAGCCGCTCGCGCTCGGCATCGTCGAATTCCTGCAGCGCCGCGTTGATGACGCGGTCGAACTCGGCGTTTGAGTAGCCGGTGCGATTCAGCGTGCCGAGGTCACGGTCCCGGTCGCGCGTGTGGAACAGGTTGGACAGGCCGCGCGAGGATTCGCCGGAGGTGTTGCCATAGGAAAACAGGAACAGCGGGTACTCGCCGCGGGCAGCCTTCGCCGTGTAGGCGGCATACGGCCGGACCTCGACGCGATTCACCGTCAGGCCGCCCCTTGCCAGCATCTGGCCGACGGCCAGCGTGATCTCGCTGTCCATGACGAAGCGGTTGCTGGAGCCATGCACCGTGACCCCGAAACCGTCGGGATAGCCCGCCTCCGCGAGCAGCCGATGCGCCTCCGCCAACTCCGGTGCGCCGAGCGGGATGGTGGTGGCGAAGCCGAACACGCCCTCCGGCACGATCTGCGTCGCCGGCTCGCCGGCGCCCTGCAGCACGTAGTCGGTCAGGCCGCGGCGATCAATCAACAGCAGCAGCGCACGGCGCACGCGCGGATCGCGGAACGGATTGTGGTCGAGCGGCCGGCCGTCCGGCGTAGTGAATATGTCGAGGTCCTCGCGCTGGCTGATGGCGAGGTAGACGAGCCGGAGCGAGCCGACCTGGTAGATATTGATGCCCGGCGTGGCGCGCAGGCTGGGCAGATCGGCGGGCCCGACCAGGTCGATGACGTCTACGCTGCCGGAACGCAGCGCGGCGACGCGCGCCGCGTCGGTCGTGATAAAACGCATCACGACGGTCTCGAACTCCGGCGGGCCGCGCCAGGAGTCCTCGTTGCGTCGCAGGGTCAGCCGGTCACCGGGTGCCCAGGAGACGAAGCGGTACGGCCCGGTGCCGACCGCCACCGC
>CAYWYS010000030.1:0-8507 GCA_964462675.1 uncultured Thioalkalivibrio sp. | reverse complement strand
GTCAGCGGCGCGCCGTTGTGGAAGCGCACGCCCGGCCGCAGGCGCACCAGCCAGGTATGCGTGTCCTCCGCCTCCCAGGAGACCGCGAGGCCGGGCTGCGGCCGCACGTGCTCGTCCGTGTCCAGCAGCCGGTCGAAGATGTGCATGGCGGTCATCTGGTTCGGTCCGGCGCGGGTGAAATGCGGGTCGATCGACTGCGGCTCGCTGCCGCGGCCGATGACCAGCTGCTGCGCGAAGGCCGGCGCTGCGCCGAGCAGCGCCAGCGCCACTGCAAGCAGGCGGGTTCTAGCGCTGGTCATTGAGGTGGCACGCGGAGTAGCGCCCGGGCGCGATCTGCTTGAGCAGCGGCACTTCCGTGCGGCAGCGCTCGAAGGCATGCGGGCAGCGCGGGTGGAAGTGGCAGCCGGGGGGCGGATCGAGGGGCGAAGGGAGCTCGCCGGCCGGCGCGCCGCGGTGGGTGCGGGGCCGGCCGATGCGCGGCACCTCGGCGAGCAGCAGTTGCGCGTAGGGATGGTTCGGCGCGCGATAGAACTCTTCGGTGCCCGCCAGCTCGACGATGCGACCCAGGTACATGATGGCGATGCGATCCGAAATGTGCTCCACGACGCTGAGGTCGTGGCTGATAAACAGGTAAGTCAGCGACAGCGACGCCCGCAATTCCATGAAGAGATTCAGCACCTGCGCCTGGATGGATACGTCCAGCGCAGCGATCGCCTCGTCGCAGACCAGGAACTCCGGCTTCATGGCGAGCGCGCGGGCGATGCCGACGCGCTGGCGCTGACCGCCGGAGAACTGGTGCGGCAGCCGGCGGCGAAAGGCCGGGTCGAGGCCCACGCGCAGCATTTGCGCGCAGACGTAGTCGTCGACCTCCGCGCGGCTGACCAGGCCGTGCACCCGCGGCGCCTCGCCGATCGCATCGATGACGCGCTTGCGTGGATTCAGCGAGGACAGCGGGTCCTGAAAGATCATCTGGATCTTGAGGCCGGCACGCCGGCGCGCCCCTTCGTCCAGGCTCGCGCGGTCGACGCCTTCGACCAGCACCTGCCCGGCCGTGGGCGCCAGGATGCCGGCAATGGTCCTGCCGAGCGTCGACTTGCCGCAGCCGGATTCCCCGACGAGCCCCAGCACTTCGCCGCGCGCGATGGCGAGGTTGACACCGTCGACGGCGAGCAGTTCGGCCGCGGCTGCGGGGCGGCGCGTGATCAGCGCCGCGAGCCGGTCGGCGAGATCGGGTCGCTGCGCGAAGCGCTTGGTGAGCCCGCGCGTCTCGACAATGGGCGGCGCAACGTCGGGCGTCCCCGGCGCGCGCGGCACGATCCGCAGCGCATCAGCCGTCATGGCGCCCTGCCCCTTCGCGCAGCGGGTGGATGCACCGCAGCTCGCGTCCCCCGCCCAGCGGCCTGCTGTCCGGCACTGTGGCGCGGCAGGCGTCGGTGGCATACGCGCAGCGCGGGTGGAAAGCGCAGCCCTCGGGCAGCGCCAGCGGCGACGGCGCCATGCCGGAAATCTGTTGCAGCGGCTGGCCGCGGCGGTTGCGGTCCGGCAGACTGTCGAGCAGCCCGCGGGTGTAGGGGTGCGCGGGCCTGGCGAGGAGTTCGCCGACCGGCCCGGATTCGACCACGCGGCCGGCGTACATGACGTACAGGCGGTCGACGAGCCCGTCGAGGATCGCCAGGTCGTGAGTGATCCACAGCAAGGCCGTGCCGGACTCGCGGCACAGGTTCTTCATGAGCTCGAGGATCTGCGCCTGGATCGTGACATCGAGTGCCGTAGTCGGCTCGTCGGCGATGACCAGCGCCGGCCGGTGCAACAGCGCGATGGCGATCACGACGCGTTGGCGCATGCCGCCGGACAGCTGGTGCGGATAGGCCTTCAGCCGCTCGCCGGGCGAGGGGATCCCGACCTGCCCCAGGGCCTGGTGCGCCCGCTCCAGTGCGGCGGCGCGGCTGACGCGTTCGTGCGCATGGATGGCCTCGACGAGCTGCGTGTCGATGCGCAACACCGGGTTCAGCGTCATCATCGGGTCCTGGAAGATCATCGCGATCTCACGGCCGCGCAACGCGCGCAGTGTCTCCTCCGGCTGGCCGATCAGTTCGCGGCCGCGAAAGCGCACCGAGCCCGCCACGACCCGCCCCGGGGCGTCCACCAGTCCGAGCACGGAGAAGCCGGTCACCGACTTGCCGGAGCCGGATTCGCCGACCAGCCCGACGATCTCGCCCTCGGCAAGGTCTAGATCAACGCCCGCCACCGCGCGCGCCACGCCGCTGCGCGTCTGGAACTCGGTCACCAGGCCGCGGACCTCGAGCAGCGGCCGGCCGCTGACCGGGCCGCGAACGGCGGCGACGCCCGGGCTCACCGCTGCAACCTCGGGTTGAGCACGTCGCGCAGCCGGTCGCCGACGACGTTCAGGCTGAAGATGGCGACCAGCAGCAGCAGGCCGGGGAACACCGAAATCCAGTAAAGCCCGGACATCAGGTAGTTGAAGCCGTTGGCGATCAGCAGTCCCAGCGAGGGCTCGGTGATCGGCAGTCCGAGGCCGAGGAAGGAGAGCGTCGCTTCCAGCGAGATTGCGCTGGCGATCTGCATCGTGCCGATGACGATCACCGGGGGCAGGCAGTTGGGCAGGATATGGCCGAACTGGATGCGGCGCTTGCCGAGCTGCAGGCACTGCGCGGCCTCGACGTATTCCTTGTTCCGTTCGACCAGCGCCACGCCGCGCACGGCGCGCGCGAAGTACGCCCATTGCACGATGACAAGTGCAAGGATGACCTTGTCGATACCCTGGCCGAGCACGGCCAGCAGGATCAACGCCACGAGGATCGTCGGGAAGCCGAGCATGAAGTCGACCACGCGCATGATCAGTGCATCGAGCCAGCCGCCGGCATAGGCGGCGACCAGGCCCAGGGAAACGCCGAGCCCGACGGCGATCACGGCCGAGAGCACGCCGACCAGCAGGCTGGTGCGCAGTCCGTACAGCATCGCGGAGAACATGTCGCGACCCTGCACGTCACTGCCGAGCAGGTAGGTGAAGCCCGCCTCGCCGGTGGCACCGGGCGGCAGCCGCCCGTCGTAGATGCTGATGGCCCGGAGGTCGTACGGGTCCTGTGGCGCGATCAGCGGTGCGAACAGTGCCGTGACGAGCAACACGGCCAGCACCCCGAGCGCCACCAGGGCGCGGCGGCTCTCGGCAAACTGCCGCCAACCGAGGCGCCACTCGGCAGCCTCGATGGCCACCGTCGCCTGCAGGGTCGCGGTCTCGCTCATGCCCGCCCGCCTCCCAGCCTTACGCGCGGGTCGAGCAGCGAATAGGCTACATCGACCAGTAGACTGATCAGCACGAACATCAGCGTGACGACCATTATGTAGGCCACGACGACCGGCCGGTCGAGGTTGTTGATGCTGTCGATGAGCAGCTTGCCCATGCCCGGCCAGGCGAAAATTGTCTCGGTGATGGTCGCGAAAGCGATCAGCGAGCCGAACTCCATGCCGACGATCGTGACGATCGGCACGAGGATGTTCTTCATGACGTGCACACCCAGCACGCGTCGCTCGCCGAGACCCTTGGCGCGGGCAAATTTCACGTAGTCGAGTCCGATGACCTCGCGCACCCCGGTGCGCGTCAGGCGGATCATCAGCGCGATCTTGAAGAGCGCGAGGTTGAGCGCCGGCAGGATCAGGTGGCGAATGCCGTCCACCGTGGCGAAGCTGGTCTCGATGCCGAGGATCGTGCCGGTCTCGCCGCGGCCGTTGGCCGGCAGCCAGCCCAGCCCGACGGCGAAGATCATGATCAGCATCATGCCCTGCCAGAAGTTGGGCATGCTGAAACCGAGAATCGAGCCGGTCACCACTGTCTCGTCCAGCGCGCTGCCGGGCCGGAGACCCGCCCACAGGCCGAGCGGGATGCCGAGCAACACGGCGAGCAGCATGGCGGTGAGGGCGAGCTCGAGCGTGGCAGGCAGGCGCGCCAGGATGAGTTGTATGGATGGCACGTTGAAGGCGAACGATGTGCCGAGATCCCCTTGGAGCGCGTTGCCAAGAAACGAGAAGTACTGCACGGGCAGCGGCCGATCGAGTCCCAGCGCGACGACCGCACGCTCCAGCTCTGCGCCGGTGGCGTCATCGGGCAACAGGATGGCCGCCGGGTTGCCCACGGCGTAGATGCCGAGGAAGACCACGACCGAGACGGCAAGCAGCACGCCCACGGACTGCAGCAGGCGGCGTATCAGGTAAGCCAGCATGGGGCCTAGAATACCTTGAGCAGGACGCGGTGCCAGGCCGGAGAAGTTCTCCGGCCGGCACCGCGCCCGGCCTCAGAAGGCCATGAACGCGCGCAGGTAGATGAAGGTGCCGCGCGCGTCATAGGTGTAGATGTCGAAGTTGATCGGCGCGTTGGCGCGGGACGGCGGCGGCGATTCGTCGAGCACGTTGTCGATGCCCAGCGTGAAGCTCATGTCGCGCGGCCGCAGGTGGTAGACGAATTGCAGGTCGTGGTAGAGGGTCGATCGCGTCCGGCCGCCATTGACGAAGTTGTCCGGCACGTCGTCGGAGCTGCCGATATAGCGGCCGCGCCAGCCGAACTCCCAGTCCGCCAGGTCGTAGCGGATCGTGCCGGTGCCCTTCCAGTGCGGCAGCGTGCTGCGCGGCTGGTCGGACTTGCCGGCGCGCTCGTCCACTACCACGGTACCGTCTGGCTACGGCACCTTGTTGGTGAAGTGGATCAGCCTGGAGGCGTCGAACACGGTCGTAACCCGGCCCGGCCCGGCGTCGAAACCGTAGCGCACCGTGAAGTCCACTCCCTCGACCTCGACCTTGGCGAAGTTGCTGACCGATTGCCGCAGCTGCAGCACTTGGCCGGTGACCAGGTCCCGCTGCATGAGGTTGCAGTTCGCACCGCCCTGGTTGGCACAGGCATTCAGGATCTGCTGCGCGTTGCGCGCCGCGATGGCATCGTCGATATCGATCTTGAACCAGTCGACGGAAAAGCTGAGGTCTTCAACCCAGCGCGGCGTCAGTACGACGCCGGCGCTGATCGTGTCGGAGGTCTCGGCCTTCAAGTCCGGGTTGCCCCCGGTCAGGCCGCGAATCAGTCCCGAGCCAAAATTTGCCTGGTTGTAGTCCACCGGCACGCCTGCGCACCCGGGCAGCCCGGCACCGCCGCCGTTACAGGGATCGATGGCCGGGAAATTCGTCTCGCGACCGCCTTGGTTAAGCTCGAGGATAGACGGCGCGCGGAAGCCCTCCGACCAGGTGCCGCGGAACAGCATGTCATTGACCGGCCGCCAGGCCAGGCCCAGCTTGGCCGTCGACTGGCTGCCGAAGGTGCTGTAGTCGGAGTAGCGCATGGCCGCTGCAAGGTCGAGGCGTTCGGCCATCGGCGCGTCGGCTATCAGCGGAACGTCGAACTCGATATAGGCCTCCTTGACGTTGTAACTGCCGGAGGTCCCGTCACGTGGTGCGCTGGAGGTGCGGTTGATACCGGTGACAAATTCAGGCGGCAGGTTGGTCGCCTCCGACGGACGGTCCAGCGCGTCCTCGCGCCGGAACTCTACGCCCGTGGCCATGCCGAGCGGTCCCGCCGGCATCTCGAACAGCGTGCCCGTGGCGTTGGCAGCCATGTTGAACATCGTCGTGCGGTGCTCGTCCGGCGCATAGTGCCGGATGTAGTCCGCCATCTCCGGCGTGATCGTGCCGAAAATGTCCAGCGGCACGCAGCTGTTGGCCTGGCAGCGATCGTTCGGCCCGATGCCCAGCGCCACGTTGTCAAAGTTAATCTGGTTGACGGCCTTGAAGTCCGCGCGGTTCTCCGAATAGGAGGCGAACGTCTCCCACAGCCAGTTACGGTCGAAGGCCTGGGTCTCGCCCTCGACCGCCGTCAGGAAGCGCATCGTCGTCACGTCCTGGCTGTTGCGCCGGTTGCCGACCTCTTCCATGACACGCTGAATGCGGAACTGTCCGGTGGTGCCGGCGAAGTCCAGGTCATAGGGATTAAAGGGATGGTCCGCCGGAATGCTGTAGCCGTTACCGCCCCCGATGCTGAGTGGCACGGGCGCGAACAGCTGGCTGGAGGTGCGGTTGTTGTACAGCGCCTCACTGTAGAAAGTGATATCCGAGGTCAGTTCGCCGGTAAGCCGCGCGAACAGGCCGATCCGCTCGCTCGGACCGACGAGGTAGATGCCCTGGGCCATGGTGTTGAAGTCGTCGTCGGGCAGCATGGCGATGCGGAAATCATCCGGCACATTGCCGGGTGCGCCCGGGATCCGTGTCAGCGGCAGCTGGGTGGTCGAGATGCCCGGCAGGGTGTACAGCCCGCGCGGGCTGGTCGGCGGTGTTGTCGTGGGCACCCGCGTCCGCCGTGTCAGGCGCCGGTCCTCTGTCTTGATCGGGTCACTGTCGACATAATTCGCCGACAGCATCAAGGAGCCGCGCTCGAAAGGCCGCCCATAGACGAGCTGCGCACCGAGGTTGCGGCCGTCGGAGCGTGAGGTCTCGCCACCCTGGAACGTCGCTTCGAAGCCCTCCACATCACGGCGTGTGCGGATGTTGACCACGCCGGCGATCGCGTCCGCGCCATAGATGGCCGAGGCGCCGTCTTTCAGCACTTCGACTGAGTCGATGATGCCCATCGGGATAGTGTTGAGGTCCACGAAGTCACGGAAACCGCGCCCGCCCACGGCATTGATCCAGCGCCGGCCGTCGACCAGCACCAGGGTGCGGTTGCCGCTGCCCTCGATCGAGCCGAGGTAGCGCAGGTTGATCGAGCTGACACCGAAGGACGTGCCCTGCGTGCCATTCGAATTGAGGCTGACGCCGGCCGCCGGGAGCTGCTGCAGCAGGGCGCCAATACTGAGCGGCGCGGCGACCTTGATGTCCCCGCTGGTGAGAGTAGTCAGTGGGCCGACCGAGTCCCCATCCCGGCGCGCGATGCGCGAGCCGGTGACGACAACCTCGTCCATGACTGCCTGCCCCTGCGCGCTGGCAGGCAAGGCGGGCACGCTGCAAGCCAAGGCAGCAGCCGGTGCGAGCAAGGCCCGACGCACCATCGCTTGCAACGACGTCTGCTGAGAGTTCCTGGAGTGATGCCGCATGATCTCCTCTCCCACTTCGTGTGTTCTCGTGATGCGTGGTTCGCCGGAGTTTAGGTAACGTCGAGAAAATGCCGCAAGACCATTGAATTACCGAATCAAGCCATGCGTTTTGCATATGGGTTCGGCGCGCCCGAACCAGGATTTAGGTCAAGATCCGCGGTCCTGCGTCTGACTTGCGTCAATACGGGTCCGCCGGCGGCTGACGTGGGTCAAGCGAGTCGCGGCGCAGGCGGCAGTGCGGCGCCCGCTAGCCTCGATTGACGCGTTCCCGGCTCGCCACTATAGAGCAGGCAATAAATATTAATTAACTTTTCGATCATTTTGTGGTCTACTTTGGCAACCCTCTTGAGGAGTGTCGAAATGGATGCCATCGATGGTCGGAAGCTGAGTCGCGAGGCGCTGCACGAACGGCGTCGACAGGTGGTGCGCTTGTCCAGACGCGGGCTGAGCAAGGCCCAGATCAGCCGGGAGTTGGGCGTGTCGTATCCGGCCGTGTGCACGACGATCTGGAACTACGAGCGCGACGGTGCGAGCAGCCTGAAGCCGAAGTCGGCCGGTCGCCGGGTCGGCAGCTGTCGACGCCTGAACGAGGCCCAGGAGGCGCATATTCGCCGGCTGATCTGCGTACACCGGCCGGAGCAGTTGCAGATGCCGTTTGCGTTGTGGTCGCGGCCTGCTGTGCTGGAACTGATCGAACGCGAGTGCGGCGTGCGCTTGTCGGTCCGGGCGGTGGGGGACTATCTGGCGCGGTGGGGTTTTACCCCGCAAAAGCCGCTCAAGCGGGCCTAAGAGCAGAGCACACCGGCGGTCAAGGCGTGGCTGGAGGAGACCTATCCCGAAACCGCCCGGCGCGCCAAGGCCGAAGCTGCGGAAGTTCACTGGGGTGATGAGACGGCGGTGGTGAACACGGATGTACGCGGCGGCGGCTACGCGCCGAAAGGGCACACTCCGGTCGCCTATGTGGTCGGTGGCACACGCCAAAAGCTGTCGATGATTTCGACCGTGACCAATCAGGGCAAGACTCGCTGGATGATCATCGACGGCGCCTTCAACAGCGACCGGCTGATCGAGTTTCTGGCGGCGCTGGTCAAAGATGCGCCGCGCAAGGTGTTCCTGATCCTCGACAACCTTGGCGTCCATCACAGCAAGCCGGTCAAGGCCTGGCTGGCTGACCATGTGGAGCAGATTGAAGTGTTCTTCCTGCCGAGCTACAGCCCGGAACTCAATCCTGACGAACGGCTCAACGCCGGGCTGAAGCACGCTCTCGGCTCCCGCGTGGCCCTGCGCACGAAACCGAAATTGAAGGCCGCCACCGAGGCGCACATGACGGCCCTCGAGCAGGAACCCGAACGCATCCGCGCCTACTTTCAGGATCCGCGCGTCAAGTACGCCGCTTGATGAATAATAGCTGCCGGTTCAATA
>CAYWYS010000029.1:0-40778 GCA_964462675.1 uncultured Thioalkalivibrio sp. | reverse complement strand
GGAGCAGTGTCCCCCTTGGAGCAGTGTCCCCCTTCTCTACTCGCACCAAAACCCGTTCAGCAGCCAGGCCGTGCGCACGCCGGCCTGCGCCAGGCGCAGCGCGGTAATCTGCCGGCCGGTTTCCGCGTAGCGCTTCGAGATCAGCGGCACGCGGCGGCGCGCGTCGAAATCGTAGACCCACGGCCGCAGGCGCCGCGACTCCTCGGCCCAGTCTTCGAGCGTGCCGCTCTCCCAGGCCGCGGCGCCGAGCGCGACCAGCGGGGCGAGCGTGCGACGGTAGTCGTCCTGGCGCAGCCCGGCGCTGCGCAGCAGGCCGCCGTCCCACAAGCGGTGCAGGTTCGTCTCCTCGCCAGCGAAGCGGACCGTGATCGTGTTGCCGCCGCGATCCTCGCTGCGCCCGACGTGCAGCGGCTGGTGCAGGTCGGCGACCAGGTGAATGACAAAGCTCAGGGCCTCGCGACGGCGCGCGGGACTTTCCAGCTCGTCGGCGAGGACCGCCAGGTTGGCGCGAACTGCGCTCAGCAGCTGGCCGCGGCTCACTCGGCCGTCGTCCAGCGCGGCAAACGACTCGTCGTCGCCGATGTTGATGTAATGCCAGTCGCGCGTGTGCGCCCAACGGGTCTCGCCGCGGATTCCATCGGGCCAGGTCGAGGCCTCCAGCACGGTCATGTCGCCGAGCAGCTGCGCGACCTGGTCGGCGGCGCTCCCGCACAGCCGCGCGGCAGTGATCGTCGCCGCCGCCCGGTGGCCATCGTGGCTCCAGGCCTGGGCCGTCGCCGGCAGCAGCGCCGCCAGCAACACGAGAACGCCTCTCATAAGGACGTTTCGCGCGCCTTCAGGCAGCGGCCGGCCGCCGTCGCGCGCTGGGCGGGCGGGCCGACCGTCTCGCCGGCGGTCGATTCCAGGCGCTGGACCACGCCCTCGATGCCATGGCGACGGATTTCCTGCGCCACGGCCTGGCGCAGGCCAAGCACGTAGGACTGGCCTTCCCAGCGCGCGTCGTAGACCCGCCAGCGCTCGCCGCCCCGGCGCATCTGCAACCCAATCGGCAATGGCGCCGCCAATCCGGCCCGCGCCAGCACTTCGACCACTGCCTCGCCGTCCTCCGGCGCTTCGCCCGGGACGACTTCGACCAACTGGTGGGTCAACAGCAGCAGGGCACTCGAGTAACGGCTCGCCAGCGTGCCATAGAGCGCCTCAGAGAAGCGGCGGCGCTGTTCGGGCGTTGCGTCCGACCAGAACCGGCCAAGGATCAGCTGCCCGGCATACAGGATGTCCACTTTGGGCCGAAGGTACTGATCCGTGAGGCCGCGCAAGGCCGGCGGGTCCGCAGCCAGCTGGAGCCGGCAATCGGCGACCAGGTTGGCCATCTGCCTGACGGTGGCCCGCACCACCTGGTCCGGCGGCGACGGGGCCGAGGCGCGGAGCGACGACGCCGCGGCAAGCAGGAAAATCATGATGACGATACGCATGGCCCGCCGATTATCGGCCGTGGCGCGCTACCGGGGCAAACACGCAGGCCGGAGCGGACCGGCCCGGCCGTGCGTCTGGTATGCTGCCGCGCGAGCCGGTGGGTCCGCACACCGGACAAGCAGGAGCCCGAGGCCGTGAATATTCCCGAGAGCAGTCTGCCTGAGCCGCTGGGCTTCGATGACTCGAGCCTCCGGCACGACACGCTGAAAAAGCTGCTGTACGGCGTCGGCAAGGACATCGAAAACGCCACGCTGCACGATCTCTACAGCGCCGTCGCGATGGCGATCCGCGAGCGGCTGCTAGGCCGCTGGCATGAAACCCAGCGTCGCATCCGCAGTCGCAAGCCGCGCAAAGTCTATTACCTGTCGCTCGAGTTCCTGATGGGTCGCACGCTGAAAAACGCCGCGATCAATCTCGACCTGGAGGACAGCGCGCGCGCGCTGCTGGAGGAAATCGGCGTGCGGCTCGAGCGCCTGGTCGAGGAGGAGCAGGACGCCGGCCTCGGCAACGGCGGCCTCGGCCGGCTCGCCGCCTGCTTCCTCGACTCGATGGCGACCCTCGACCTGGCCGGCTTCGGCCACGGCATCCGTTACGACTATGGCCTGTTCGAGCAGGTCATCGGGCCCGACGGCGAACAGCTGGAGCGGCCCAATACCTGGCTCAGGTTCCGCAATCTCTGGGAAATCAAGCGCGAGGACCTCCGTTACGAAGTGCGCATCGGCGGCAGCTGCCGGACGGTGCAGGAGCCTGGCCAGGCGCCGCGCATCGAATGGCACGGCGGGCAGGTCGTCGAGGCCGTCGCCTACGACACGCCGGTGCCTGGCAACAATGGCCGCACGGTCAATCACCTGAGGCTGTGGGGCGCCCGTTATGCCCCCGAGATCGACCTGAACCTGTTCAACCAGGGCGACTACGACGCGGCCGTCAGCGCGAAGAACGACGCCGAGAACATCTCGCGCGTGCTCTACCCGGACGACTCGACCGAGGAGGGCAAGGAACTCCGCATCAAGCAGGAGTATTTCTTCGTGTCCGCCAGCCTGCAGGACATTCTCGCGGAGCACATTGCAGCCGGGTTCGCGCCCGCCGAGCTGGCGGCGCACGTCGCGATCCAGCTCAACGACACGCATCCGGCGCTGGCCGTGCCGGAGCTGATGCGCCTCCTGATCGATGCTCACGGGATGGCGTGGGACCGGGCCTGGGAGGTGTGTCGCGGTGTCTTCAGTTACACCAACCACACGCTGCTGCCCGAGGCCCTGGAGACCTGGCCCGCGCGCATGCTCGAGAAGCTGGTGCCGCGGCATCTCGAGATCATCTACCGGATCAACCGTGAGTTCCTCGACGGCGTCTGGGAGCGGCATCCCGGCGACAACGATCGGCGGCGGCGCATGTCGATCGTCGATGAGTCCGGGCACGATGGCCGCCGGGTGCGCATGGCGTGGCTCGCGACGGTCGGCTCCCGCAAGGTCAACGGCGTTGCGGAGCTGCACTCGGCGCTGGTGCGCCAGACGATATTCCGGGACTTCGACGAGTACTTCCCGGGCCGGTTCGTCAACGTGACCAACGGCGTCACGCCGCGGCGCTGGATGCGCGCCGCCAACCACAAGCTCACGGAGTTGCTCGACGAAGCGCTCGGCAAGGGCTGGGAGAACGATCTCGAGCGGCTGCGCGAGCTGCTGCCGCTGGCCGAGGACGCAAACTTCCGCGAGCGCTTCATGGCCGTCAAGCAGGCGAACAAGCAGCGCTTCGCGCGCCAGGTCCGGCGGCAGACCGGCATCGCGATCGACCCGCAGTCGCTGTTCGACGTGCAGATCAAGCGGATTCACGAGTACAAGCGCCAGATGCTGAACCTGTTGCACGTCATCACGCGCTACAACCGGATTCGCCAGGAGCCGGAGCGGGACTGGCAGCCGCGCACCGTGGTGTTCGGCGGCAAGGCGGCGCCAGCCTACACGATGGCCAAGCGCATCATCCAGCTGATCAACAACGTGGCAGAAGTCATCAATGACGACTGGACCGTCGGCGACCGGCTCAAGGTCGTGTTCATGCCGAACTACAGTGTTTCAGCCGCCGAGGTCATCATCCCGGCGGCAGACCTGTCGGAGCAGATCTCGACGGCGGGCATGGAAGCCTCCGGCACCGGCAACATGAAGTTCGCGATGAACGGCGCGCTGACGATCGGCACGCTAGACGGCGCCAACATCGAGATTCGCGACGCGGTCGGCGCGGACAACATCTTCATTTTCGGCCTGACCGCGGACGAGGTGGCGGCGCGGCGCGCGCAGGGCTACTACCCGATCGAGCTGGCGCGCAGCAACGCCGAGCTCGGCGAGGTGCTGCGCCAGATCCGCGACGGCTTCTTCTCGCCCCGGGACCTGCGGCGTTTCGCGCCCGTCGTGGACGCATTGACGCAGGACGGCGAGCATTTCCTCTGCCTGGCGGACTACGAGGATTATGTCGATACGCAGGAGCGGATCGACGCGGAGTATCGCGACGGCGCAAACTGGTCACGCAAGGCGATCATCAACACGGTCAGCATGGGGCGGTTCTCCAGCGACCGCGCCATCGGTGAGTATGCCGAGCGCATCTGGGAGCTGGGGCCGATCGGGTAGCGCATGGCCGACGCCGCAACCGTCCACCTGTTGAGCGAGCTGAGCGCAGCGAGCTGCGCGGTGCCGTTCCAGTTCCTCGGCCTGCACGAGGTGCCGGACGGCAAGGGACTGGTGCTGCGCGCGTGGCGGCCGGCCACCGAGTGGGTGGAAGTCGTCGACCTGGAGGCGCGCCATAACCTCGGCCGGATGCAGCGCATCGGCGACAGCGACCTGTTCGTCAAGCGCCTGCCGCGCCGGCGCCAGGCTTTCGCCTACCGCTTGCGGCTGAGCGCCGGCGGGCGCGTCATCGAAGACGATGATCCCTACCAGTTCCGTCGCAGCGTGTTCGCGCGCTCGCCGCAGGATCACAACCGGCTGTATCGCGACTTCGGCGCGCACCCGCTGGCCTTGGAGAGCGAAACCGGCCGCGAGGCCTCGGGCGTGCGCTTCATGGTGCACGCGCCCGCCGCGCGCAGCGTCAGCGTGATCGGGGAATTCAACGACTGGGACGGCCGCTGCCATCCGATGCAGAGCTCCTACGAGGGCAACTGGCGCCTGTTCATCCCGGGGCTCAAGCCAGGCACGCTCTACAAGTACGAGATCAAGGGCCCGGACGGGCACAAGCTGCCGCTGAAGGCCGACCCGTTCGGCCGCTTCAACGAACAGCCGCCGGGCAATGCATCGATCGTCTGCGCGCCGTCATCCTTCCAGTGGCGCGACGAAGAGTGGCTGCGCGCGCGCCGCGCCAGCGGCTATCGCAACGACCAGCCGATGGCGGTGTACGAGCTGCACGCGGGCTCATGGCGTCACCGTGACGGGCGTTCGCTGTCCTATCTCGAGCTTGCGGACGAACTCGTGCCCTACCTGTGCAGGATGGGCTTCACGCACGTCGAGTTCATGCCGCTGACCGAGCACCCCTTTGCCGCTTCCTGGGGCTACCAGCCGACCGGGCTGTTCGCGGCCTGCAGCCGCTTCGGGCCGCCGGACGACTTGCGGCACCTGGTCGACTGCCTGCACAGCGCCGGCATCAGCGTGATCATGGACTGGGTGCCGGGACATTTTCCGTCCGACTCGCACGGCCTCGGCCGCTTCGACGGCACGCCGCTCTACGAGCATCCGGATCCGCGCCGCGGCTGGCATCCCGACTGGGATACTTATGTCTATGATTTCGGTCGCCCGTGGGTGCGCGATTTCCTGGTCTCCAGCGCGCTGTACTGGATCGAGGAATTCCATGTCGACGGCCTGCGCGTGGATGCGGTCGCCTCGATGCTGTATCTCGATTACTCGCGCACGCCGGGCCAGTGGCTGCCGAACATGTTCGGCGGCAACCAGAACCTCGAGGCGATCGACTTCATCAAGCGCTGCAACGAGGTCGTGCACGCCGAGCATCCCGGCGTGCTGACGATCGCCGAGGAATCGACCGCCTGGCCCGGGGTCTCGCGGCCGACCTACGACGGCGGGCTCGGCTTCGGCTTCAAGTGGAACATGGGCTGGATGAACGACACGCTGGCCTACATGGCGCGCGACCCGATCTACCGCCGCTTCCATCACGGCGAACTGACCTTCGGGCTGATCTATGCCTGGGACGAGAACTTCGTGCTGCCGCTGTCGCACGACGAGGTCGTGCACGGCAAGGGATCGCTGCTCGGCAGGATGCCTGGGGATCCCTGGCAGAAGCTCGCCAACCTGCGGCTCTACCTGGCGTTCATGTACGCCCATCCGGGCAAGAAACTGGTGTTCATGGGCGCGGAACTGGCGCAGCCGGCCGAATGGAACCACGACGCCGAGCTCGACTGGGGCCTGCTCGACGATCCGGCGCACCGCGGCGTGCAGGACCTGTTGCGCGACCTGAACCATCTTTATCGCGGCCGTCCGCCGATGTGGCAGGCCGATCACACGCCGGACGGTTTCGAGTGGCTCGATTACAGCGATGCCGACCGCGGCATACTGGCGTTCCTGCGTTACGACGCGGCGCGGCGCGAGCACATGCTGGTGGTCTGCAACTTCACGCCGACGGTGCACTATGGCTATCGCCTCGGCGTGCCGCGCGGCGGCGCCTACCGCGAGGTGCTCAACAGCGATTCGGCGCTCTATGGCGGCAGCAACGTCGGCAACCAGGGGCGGGTCGCCGTCGAGTCCGTCCCGAGCCACGGCCACAGCCAATCAATCGCACTGACCGTGCCGCCGCTGGCGACGATCTATCTCGACGCGGAGGGCGCATGACGCCGGTCCGCGCCGTCGCCGCGATCGAGGCGGGCCGGCCGTTGCCGATGGGTGCGACCTGGGACGGTGCCGGCGTCAACTTCGCGCTGTTCTCGGCGCACGCGGACCTGGTCCACCTGTGCCTGTTCGACGCCGCCGGCAAGCGCGAATTGGCGCGCATCGCGCTGCCCGGCCGCACCGGCGACATCTGGCACGGCTACCTGCCCGGCGCGGGGCCCGGGCTCGTCTATGGCTATCGCGTCCACGGCCGCTACGCGCCGCGCCAGGGACACCGCTTCAACAAGCACAAGCTGTTGCTGGATCCGTACGCCCGCGCGCTGAGCGGCGAGCTGCGCTACGGCAGCGAGATCTACGGCTTCAGCCGCGGAGCCAGCGAGGAATGGCGACAGGACATCAGCGACAGCGCGAGCAGCGTGCCGAAAGCGCGGGTCGTCGACGCGCATGCCTTCGACTGGCGCGGTGATCGCCCGCCGGCGACGCCGATGGACCGCACGGTCATCTACGAGTTGCACACGCGTGGCTTCACCCGCCTGCATCCCGTGGTCCCCTCGCACCTGCGCGGCACTTTTCTCGGGCTGGTGCAACCTGCAGTGCTGGACTACCTCGTGTCGCTGGGCATCACCGCCGTCGAGCTGATGCCGGTGCAGCAGTTCGTCACCGAGCCGCACCTGCACGAGCGCGGCCTCGTCAATTACTGGGGCTACAACACGCTCGCATACTTTGCACCGCATGACGGCTATGCGCTGGCGGACCCGGTGCGCGAATTTTGCGAAATGGTGCGCGCCTTGCACGGCGCAGGGCTCGAAGTCATTCTCGACGTCGTGTTCAATCACACGGCCGAGGGCGGGGACGGTGGCCCGACGCTGTCGATGCGCGGCATCGACAACCTGAGCTATTACCGGCTCCAGCCGCATGACCTGCGGCACAACATCAACTGGACCGGCTGCGGCAACACGCTGAACCTCGACCATCCGGAAGTGCTGCGCATGGTGCTCGACTGCCTGCGCTACTGGGTGGCGGACATGCATGTCGACGGCTTCCGTTTCGACCTGGCGACGACACTGGGGCGCGAGGGGGATCGCTTCGAGCCCGAGGGCCGGTTCTTCACGGCGCTTCAGCAGGACCCCGTGCTGGCCGGCGTCAAGATGATTGCCGAGCCGTGGGATCTCGGCCCGGACGGCTACCGGCTCGGCGGCTTCCCGCGCCAGTGGGGCGAGTGGAACGACCGCTTCCGCGACGCGGTGCGCGGCTTCTGGCGCGGCGATCCGGCGGTCGTGCCGCGGCTCGCTGAGCGGCTCGCCGGCTCCAGCGACCTGTTCCAGTCCGGCGGGCGGGGTCCGCCGCAGAGCGTCAACTACGTCGCCTGTCATGACGGTTTCACGTTGCGCGACGTCGTCAGCTACGCCCGCAAGCACAACGAGTCCAATGGCGAGGACAATCGCGACGGTGACAATCACGCGGTCTCCTGGAACCAGGGCGTCGAGGGCCCGACCGACGACCCGGAAATCATCCGCCTGCGGTACCGCCAGCAACGCAACCTGCTTGCCACGCTGTTGCTGTCGCAAGGCGTGCCGATGCTGCAGGCGGGCGACGAATTCGGCCGCTCGCAACGCGGCAACAACAACGCCTACTGCCAGGACAACGAGATCTCCTGGCTGGACTGGCGGCTCGCGCGCAGCAACGAGCCGCTGCTCGAGTTCGTGCGCCGGCTGCTCAGGATCCGCGCCGACAACGCCGTGTTCCGGCGGCAGAGCTTCCTCGCCGGCGTGCAGCGCGAGGCCGGGCGCTTCAAGGACGTCGCCTGGCTGAAGGCGGACGGCACCGAGTTCATCCAGCCGGACTGGTTCGACCCGCACCTGCAAGCCTTTGCGATGCTGCTCGACAGCACCGGGCTGCCACCGAGCCAGCTCGAGCCGGACGTCGGCGACAGCTTCCTGGTGCTGTTCAACGCCTCTGCCAAGCCTGTCGAGTTCACCCTGCCGGCCCCGATCAGCAACCAGGTCTGGGAGGTCGCGCTGGACACGAGCCAGGACGCCCTGACCGTGCCGGCGAGCGGCTACCAGCAGGGCCACGGCTACCGGCTCGACGCGCACTCGCTGGCGCTGCTGGCCGATCATGGCTGAGCTCCCCGCCGTGCTTGAGCGCCTGCGCGTCCTGCGCGGCATCGAGCGCTCGTTCACGGACTACCGCGGCCGGGCCCGCGTGCTGTCGGCGGACTCGCTGGTGCGCCTGCTTGCCGCCCTCGGGCACACCGTCGACGACGACGCGGCGCTCGGCCACGAGGCCACGGAACTCGAGGAACGTGACTGGGTGCGCGTGCTGCCGCCGGTCGTCGTGCTGCGCGGGACCCGCAGCGTGCCGTTCACGGTACTCGCGCCGCTGCTGCCGCTGATCCGCTGGCGGGTGGAGACCGAGCACGGCCCGGTGCTGTGCGGTGAGATCGAGCCGCCGCGAATGCCGGTGATTGCGGAGCGCGGCATCCGCGAGCTCTGGTACATGCGGCTCGCACTCGAATTGCCAGAGCTGCCGACCGGCTACCACCAGCTGGTGCTCGAGAAGGCCGATGGCAGCCCGCTGTGGACGACCAGCCTGATCGCCGCGCCGCTGCGCTGCCACGAGCCGGAGGCGCTGCGGCAAGGTGCCCGGCTCTGGGGGCTGGCGATCCAGCTCTACACGCTGCGCTCGGGGCGCAACTGGGGCATTGGCGATTTCACGGACCTGGCGGGCTTCGCGGCGGCGGCCGCGCGCCTTGGGGCCGATGTCGTCGGACTGAATCCCCTGCATGCGCTGTTTCCCGCGGATCCGGGCCAGTGCGGGCCCTACAGCCCCTCGAGCCGCTATTTCCTGAACGTGCTGTACATCGATCCGGAGGTGATCCCGGAATTCTCGAGCTCGCTGGCGGTGCAGCGCCTGACCGGCACGCCGGAATTCCAGGCGCGCCTGGAGCAGCTGCGCGCGGTGCCGTACGTCGATTATGCGGGGGTCGGCGACTGCAAGCTCGAAGTGTTGCGGCTCGTCTATGCCGAGTTCACGGCAAACGCGTCCGCGGAACGGACCTTCGAGTTTCTGCGTTTCCTGCAGCAGCACGGCGAGGAACTCGAGCGATTCGCCATGTTCCATGCGCTGCAGGTCCGTCTCGGTTCGGCGGGCATCGTTGGCGGATGGCCGGCCTGGCCGCGCAGCTACCGGGACTGCAGCGCGGCCGCCGCCAGCGCCTTTCGCGAGGCCGCGGCCGAGGACATCGAGTTCCAGGGGTGGCTCCAGTGGGTGGCCGCGCTGCAGCTCGAGGCAGCGGAACAGGCTGCGCGGGATGCTGGCATGGCGCTGGGCTTCTACCGGGATCTTGCGGTCGGGCCGAGCAGCGGCGGCGCGGAAACCTGGGCAGCGCCGGAGGCGTACGTGCAGGCCGCGACAATCGGCGCGCCGCCGGACCCGCTGGCGCCGCAAGGCCAGGACTGGGGGATTCCGCCGTTTCATCCGGACCACTTGCGGGAGCTCGCCTACGAACCGTTCATCCGGCTGTTGCGGGCCAACATGGGCGTCGGCGGCGCGCTGCGGATCGACCATGTCATGGCCTTGTGCCGCCTGTGGTGGGTGCCGCGCGGCTGCCCGTCCGCGGCGGGCGGCTACGTCCGTTACCGGCTCGACGAGCTCATGGCGATCGTCGCGCTGGAAAGCCAGCGCCGGCAGTGCCTGGTCATCGGCGAGGATCTCGGCACCGTGCCGCCGGAAGTGCGCGCGGCGATGACCGAGCACGGCCTCTACAGCTATCGCGTGCTGTTCTTCGAGAAAGACACAAACGAGCAGTTCCTGCGGCCGGCGGCGTATCCGCAGCAGGCGCTGGTCACGGTCGGCACGCATGACCTGCCGCCGCTGGCGAGCTACTGGGCCGGCACTGACATCGACCTGCGCGAGCGCCTGGCGCTGTATCCCGAGCCGGGCCAGGCGGCGCTCGAGCGCGCCGCGCGGGCCGAGGAACGCGAAGCGCTGCTGGCGGCCCTGGCGGCCGAAGGCCTGGCGCCCCCGGTGCGCCGGGATGCGGACGGCGCGCCACGCCCGCTTGCGCCGCAGCTCACGGCGGCGGTCCAGCAGTACCTGGCGCGCAGCCCGTCGCGGGTCCTGGTACTGCAGCCCGAGGACTGGCTCGGCCTCGACACGCCGGTGAATGTCCCCGGCACGCACCAGGAATACCCCAACTGGGGGCGCAAGCTGACTGCGGAGTGGCCGGAGTTCATGGCCCGCGAGGACATCCGGCAACTGGCCGCAGCGGTGACTTTCGCCCGCCGAAATCGCCGCAGGGAAACTTGAGAGTTAATATAAGGATTGCGTGATAATTGACTGAATCAGATAAACATCCATGGATGGATGAGCTGTCGGATATTGTGGCGCTGGACGGCTTGCACGGGGCGCTGGCCGGCGGGTCCGCGGTGCTGACCTCGACGCGCCGGCTGGCGCGCGCGCTGCGCCTCGCGCACGCGCGGACACAAACCGGGACCAGCTGGCGCACGCCCGACGCCATGCCGTGGTCCGCCTGGCTCGAGGCAAGCTTTCGCGAGCTGCGGGATTTCGGCGCGCTCGGAACGCAGCGGCCGTGCCTGGATGAACTGCAGGCCGGGGCCGCCTGGGAGCAGGTGTTCGCCGAGGACCCGCTGGCCGACGAACTGCTGATGCCGGGCGGCGCGGTCGAGGGCTTCCGCGAAGCATGGGCGCTGGCGCATGAGTGGGGCCTGTCGTGGCCGATGCTTGCCGCGCGCGCCGGCGAGGACTGCCAGGCCTTCCTCCGGGTGGCGGCGGCATATCGGCGCCGCCTGGCGGAGCTCGGCTGCCTCGATGCCGCCGAGTTGCCCGGCCTGCTGGCGAGCGCGCTGGCCGGCCGGCCCGGTCCGCCGGTGTTGTTCGCCGGCTTCGATGCCCTGAGCCCCGCGCAGCGCCTGCTGATCCGGGCGCTCGGCACGCGAGCGCGCGGCCTGGCACTGCCCAGGCATGGGGCCGCGCCGACCCAGGCGGCTTTCCCCGATGCGCGGGCCGAACTGGCCGCCGCCGCGGCCTGGGCACGCGCGCGGCTCGACCAGGATCCCGCCGCGCGACTCGGCATCGTCGTCCCTGACCTCGAGGCGGCGGCGCCGTTGCTGGAGGACATGCTGGACGAGGCGCTCGTGCCGGCGCGCCTGCTGCCTGGCAACAGCGATGCGGCGCGCCCGTGGAACCTGTCGCTCGGACAGCCGCTGGCCGAACTGCCGGTCATCGCGGCGGCTTTCCTCGCCTGCGGGCTGCTCCGTGAGCAGCTCGAGAGTGCTGCCGTCGGCCGCTTGCTGCGCTCGCCATTCATCGGCGACACCGGCGCGGAAGGCGCACGGCGCGCGCGTTTCGAAGCCTGGCTCAGGCAACAGGGCGACCGCATCGCGCCGGGCGCGCTGCTTGGCTGGCTCGGCGGGCAGCAACGCGCGCCAGCCTGTCCCGGGCTCGCGGCCGGGATTCGCGGCCTGCTCGACGAGTTGCGTGCCGCGCCACGCCGGCGCGCGCCGTCGGCGTGGGCCGGGGCCTTGACGCGTGGCCTCCGTCATCTCGGCTGGCCGGGCAGTGCCCCGCTGGACAGTGCGACCTGGCAGACGGTGCATGCCTGGGCGGGCCTGCTGGAGTCGTTCTCGCGCCTGGATGCCGTCATCGGCGCGATCCCGCTCGAGGACGCGCTGGCGCGGCTGCGCAGGATCGCCGCGGAGCAGCGCTTCCAGCCGGAAACGCCGGAGTTGCCGGTCCAGGTCCTCGGCCTGCGGGAAACGGCCGGCCTCGAGTTCGACGCGCTGTGGGTCACCGGCATGCACGATGGCGCATTGCCCGCGCCCTTGCGGCCGTGTGCCTTGCTGCCGGCTGCGCTGCAACGCGAGCGGCAGATGCCGCGGGCGTGTCCGGATACCGAGCTGGCGTTGGCCCGACGGATCGTCGCGCGGCTCGCCGGCGCCGCGCCCGAAGTCAGCTTCAGTTACCCCCAGCGCCGCGAGGACGAGCCGCTGCGGCCGAGTCCCGTGATCGCCGGGCTGCCCTCGGCCGACCCAGGTGTGTTCACGCTGCCGGGCATCGCCGCAGCCGGCTTTGCGGCGCGCAACTTGGAATCGCTGGCCGATTTCGGCGCGCCGTCGATCACTGGCGAAGTATCCGGCGGCACCGCCGTGCTCAAGGCACAGTCCGCCTGTCCGTTCCAGGCTTTCGCGGTCCACCGCCTCGGCGCGCAGCCACTGGAAAGCCCGGCCGCCGGCATTGACGGGCGCGCGCGGGGCAGCTTCCTGCACCTCGGCCTGCACGACCTGTGGGCCGAGCTCGGCGATCGTGCCGGCCTCGCGGCGCTCGATGCTGCCGAGCGCGGCGCGCGGGTGCGCGCGGCGCTGGCGCGCGCCGCGGCGCGCACGCTGGCCGGGATGCCGGCCGGACTCGTGCAGATAGAGCTCGACGAGGCCGCGCGCCGCATCAACGAGCTGCTCGAGGTCGAGCTGGCGCGGCCGCCGTTCGAGGTCGCCCACCGGGAGTACCCGCTGGTCATCGAGCGGGGCGGGCTGCGCTTCAGGGGCAAGGTGGACCGGGTCGATCGCAGCGGCGACGGCATCGTGATCATCGACTACAAGAGCGGCGAGGCCAGTGCGCGCGACTGGCGCGGCGAGCGGCCGGCCGAGCCACAGCTGCCGCTGTACGCGCTCGAGTTTCGCGAGCGCCTGGCGGGACTGGCCTACGCCTCGCTGAAACCCGGCGACGTCGGCCTGAAGGGACTCGCGGCCGACGGTAAAGTGTTCGGCGCCGCGCTGAAGCTGCCGTCGGGGCAGGCCGCGGAAGCCTGGCCGGAACAACTGCAGCAGTGGCAGCAGGTGCTCGAGGCGCTTGCCATGTCGTTCGCCGCGGGCGATGCCCGCGTCGCGCCGTTGCGGATCACCGGCACCGGGTCGCCCTGCGCGCGATGCCACCTGGCGACGCTGTGCCGGCGCGACGAATTGCTGCGCGCAGGGGCGATCGGCGATGACTGAGCGCCAGCCCGTCGACCAGGCCACTCGCGACGCGGCGCTGGCGCCGGACCGGAGCTTCATCGTCCAGGCCCCGGCCGGCTCCGGCAAGACGGAGTTGCTGACGCAGCGCTTCCTGCGCCTGCTCGGCATCGTCGAGCGGCCGGAAGAGGTCATCGCGATCACCTTCACGCGCAAGGCCGCAGGTGAAATGCGTGACCGGATTCTCGATGCATTGCGACTCGGCGCAGAGCCCACCGCGCCAGGCGAGTCGCATCGGCATCAGACCTGGGCGCTGGCGCGGGCGGCGCTGGCCCGCGACGAGGCGCAGGGCTGGGGCCTGCTGGAGAACCCGCGCCGGCTGCGCGTCGAGACAATCGACGCGCTGAACGCATGGCTGGCGCGGCAGCTGCCTTTGTCCTCACGCCTTGGCGCCGCGCCGGTGATCGCCGACGATCCCGAGCCGGTGTATCGCGAGACCGTGCGCGAGATCCTGCTGGCGGCCGGGGGCGAGGACGCGCATGCGCCGCATGCAGCGGCGCTGCTGGCGCACCTCGGCGGGCGATTCTCGCAGGCCGAGGCCTTGTTGATCGGCCTGCTGAAGGCACGCGATCACTGGCTCGGCAAGATCGTCGGGCGGCGCGGCGACGACCCGGCCGAACTGCGCGCGACGCTGGACACGGCCCTGCGCCACTTCGTCACCGACGAGCTTGCGCGCGCCCTCGACAGCCTGCCGGGCGCGCTGCGGGATGAAATCCGCGCGCTCGGCGCGTGGGCCGCGACGCATGCGCCCGACAACGAGGCGCTGGCGCCGCTCGGCGCCGCGCGCGCGTTCCCCGCACCGGCGGCCGCAGACTTGCCGCGTTGGCGCGCGCTCGTCGAATTGCTGCAGACGAAAGGCAGCACCTGGCGCAGCAAGCTGGACAAGCGCATCGGCTTTCCGGCAGGCAAGTACGCCGAAAAAGAACGCATGAGCGAGTTGCTCGGCCTGCTCGCAGCAGAGGTCGATCCGGCGCCGCTGGCGCGCGTACGCGCCTTGCCGGAACCCGCCTACGGGGACGAGCGCTGGGAAATCCTCGCGCACCTGCTCGCGCTGCTGCCGGTGTGCGCCGCGGCGCTGGATGTCGCATTCGCGGCGCGCGGGGAGAGCGACTACGTCGGCATTGCCCGCGCGGCGCTGACCGCGCTCGGCCAGCCCGAGCAGCCGACCGACCTGGCGCTGGCGCTGGATTGCCGTATCAGCCATTTGCTGGTCGACGAGTTCCAGGACACGTCGCAGTCGCAAGTGGAACTGCTCGAGCGCCTGACGGCCGGCTGGACGCCGGGCGACGGCCGCACGCTGTTCTGTGTCGGCGATCCGATGCAGTCCATCTACCGTTTCCGCGAGGCCGACGTCGGTCGTTTCCTGAAAGCGCAGCGCCGCGGCATCGGCGGGCTGCCGCTCGAGCCTTTGCAACTGTCGGTGAACTTTCGCAGCCAGGGCGCGCTGGTCGAATGGGTGTCCGCGACGTTCCCGGCCATTTTTCCGCCGCGCGCGGACCTGTCGCTCGGCGCGGTGCCGTTCGCGGCCTCGGACGCGTGGCACCCGGCCTTGCCCGGCGAGCCGGTGGAATGCATTGCCGTGCCCGCGGGCGATACCGTGGCCGAGGCCGCGGCGGTGGCTGGCATGGTGGCGCGCATCCGGCGCGAGGAACCCGACGCGAGCATCGCCGTGCTGGTGCGCGGCCGGCGCCATCTCGACCTGATCACGCCGGCGCTCAGGGCAGCGGCCGTGGCCTTCCGCGCGGTCGAAATCGAGCCGCTCGCGGCCGGGCCGGGGATCCGCGACCTCGAGGCACTGACCCGGGCGCTCTGCCACCCGGCCGATCGCACCGCCTGGCTCACGGTGTTGCGGGCGCCGTGGTGCGGACTGTCGCTGGCCGACCTGCTGGCAGTTGCCGGCGGCCGTGACGACGACATCTGGTCGCGCTTGCAGGATCCCGCGGTGCGGACCACGCTGAGCACCGACGGCGCGCGACGAACGGCCCGCGTCGTCACCGCGCTGGCGGCGGCGCTCGCGGAGCGCGGCCGCCGGCCGTTGCGCCGCGTCGTCGAGGGTGCCTGGCTGGCGCTCGGCGGCCCGGCCACCCTCGAGCGCGAGGCGGAACTGGCCGATGCACGCGCCTTTCTCGAGTTCCTCGACGGGCATGCGCGGCACGGCGACCTCGATGACCCTGCGGCGCTGGCCGGCCTGCTGGACGAGCTCTATGCCGCTCCCGACGCCGCGACCGATGGCGCGGTGCAGCTGTTGACGATCCACAAGGCCAAGGGCCTCGAGTTCGACCATGTCGTGCTGCCCGGGCTGGGCCGCGGCGTCGGCGGACAGGAGAAGCGCCTGCTGCGCTGGCTGGAGCAGGTGCGCGACGAAGGCACGGAGCTGATCCTCGCGCCGATCGAAGGCATCGGCGAGGACCGGGACGAGCTGCACACGGCGCTGAAAGAGCTCGACGCGCGGCGCGATCGCCTCGAGCTCGACCGCGTGCTGTATGTCGCGGCGACACGCGCGCGCCGCCGGTTGCACCTGGTCGCGGCGCTCGATGCCGCTGGCCCGGCCGACGAAGCTGGGCCGCGACCGCGGGCCGGCTCGTTGCTGGCGTGCCTGTGGCCCGCGCTCGGCCCGGCATTCCTGATGGCGCGCGACAAGGCAGCGCCGGCCGAGGGGGAGCCCGTGCCGCGCCCGCCGGCGGTCTTGCGTCGCCTCGCGCCGGACTGGCGCCCGCCGTCGCTGCCGCCCGCGGCGCAATGGCGCAGTGATGAGATCGACCCCGCTGCGCCCGGCGCAGCGATCGAGTACGACTGGTCGGGCCGCGACGCCCGGGCCATCGGCGTCGTCGTGCACCGCCTGCTGCAGGTCATCGCGCTCGAGGGGGCCGCCGCCTGGCAAGGCGAGCGCCTCGCGGGCGCCCGCTCACTGGTGCGGGCGCTGTTGCGCGAGGCGGGGCTCGGGGCCGGCGAGATCGTCGCCGCCGAGACGCGCTGCATGTCCGCGCTGGCGCGCACCCTCGAGGACGAGCGGGGCCGCTGGCTGCTGGATCCAGGCCATGCCGCGGCCGCCAGCGAGCGCCGCGTCACCGGCCGCCTGGATGGGCGCATCATCGAGGGCATCGTGGATCGCTGTTTCGTCGATGCTGCCGGCGCGCTGTGGGTCGTGGACTACAAGGCGGGGCGCCATGAGGGCGCCGACCTCGAAGGCTTCCTCGACCGGGAGCAGGCGCGCTACCGGGAGCAACTCGAGCGTTATGCACGCTTGCTCGGAGCGCAGCACGCCGGGCCGGTCATGCTCGGGCTTTACTTTCCGCAACACGCTGGCTGGCGTGCCTGGCCGGCGCCCGGCGCCGGCTGAGCGCCGGCCTCAGGGCTCGCTCGACATCACCAGCCTGCGCCGTCCGCCGCCGAGATCCTCGCCGACGAATGCCAGCCCGTCGACCAGCTCGCGCGGCGGGTTCTCGCCCGGCGCGAGGTCCGCGGCGAAGTGCCAGCGGCCGCGCTCCGGCAGCTCGATGCGGCCATCGACGGCGAGCGGCCCGCCCAGCGAGCGAATCTCGGCCAAGGGCGTCGGGGACTGCGCGGGGAACAGGAACTCGAACGGCCCGAGCGCCATGATCACGCCCGGCAGCTTGAGGTCCGCCACCGCGGCGCGCCCGGCGATCTCGGCTGGCCAGCCGTTGCGCAACACCAGGCGCGGCACTGACAGGCTGACCTCGCCGGAGACGCCGTTCGGCACGATCACCGGGGGCAGCGTGGCCAGCGACAGGGCCGCGTCGAGATTCGTGATCGTCTGGCTGGCGCCGAACAGCGAGATGCCGACGCGCGCGGTCGCGAAGCCGTCGGGCCGTCGCAAGTCGAGATCCCAGGTGGGCTGCAGCATGACGAAGCGGGCGGGCCGGGCGTGCCACGCCAGCGTGCCGAGCACCCGGCCCTCGACGATGATTTCGGTGGCGCGCCCGCGCCATACCGTGCCATCCACGCCCCATGCCTGCAGCTGCGGCGGAGCAAACCACGCGAGCGCCAGGCGCGCGGGGAAAGTTGCGACCAGCCCGACCAGCAAGGCGACGATGCCCGCCGCGACGAGCAGTGCATGGCGCATGCGGAACTTCATTGCAGGCCTTGGCGCAGGATCAGGCTGGCGTTGACGCGGCCGGGATCGCTGGTGCGATCGAAGCTGGCCGACTCGATCGACAGCCCGGACCCCGCATTGATCGCGCCCAGCCAGCGTGCCAGGGCGTCGAAGGAAGCATTCTCGAGACGCACGCGAATGCCGTCCGTGCCGACTGGCTGGTTGCTCGTCAAGGCCGCGCCAAGTCCGGCCGCCCGCGCGCTGCGGTCGACAATGACGACCAGGGATTGACCCGACAGGTCGGGACCCTCGGCCGGCGCCTGGGCAGCACCGGCCAATTCCCCGGCCGCGCCGCGCAGGAAGCCGAGCAGGTTGCGTTTCGTCTCGACGCGGCTCGCCGCGGCCGCGGACGCGCTGTAGATCGGATTGAGCAGCAATCCCCAGAACAGCATCACGGCGACCAGCCCGGCGCCGATCGAGACGAACAGGCGCTCGCGTTGCTCGAGGCCGAGGAACCAGTCCTTCATGCGCCGCCCCCGGTGAGCTGGATCCTGCCATCGACGCCGTCGGCGCGCTGGTTGGCCTGCTGGATCGTCGCGGTGAACCTGCCGTCGCGTGCCACCGCCTGGCGCACTTGCTCGAGCGAATCGACGCTCGGCGCCAGCAAGCGGAGATCGAGCACGCCGGTGCGATAGCTGATCGCTTCGAGCCGGATGCCCGGCGCGTCGCGGAGCGCGCCGCCGAGCGTCTCGAGCGCCGCCAGGAAGCTTTCGTTCGCCGCGCTGCCCGTGCCGCGCAGCGCCGCCAGCCGCCGCTCGACCTGGAAGCGCGGGTCCTCCATGCGGGCCCCCGGCAAGGCCTGCTGGAAAGCGGCAGCAATCGCCTCATCGAGGCGTGCCTCCTCTTGCTTGAGCTGGACCAACCGCAACGCCTGCTGGCCGATCAGCACGACGACCAGCACCGCGAGCATCGCGGCCGCGGTGCGCCACGGCTTCCACAGGCGGTCCACCTGCGTGCGCGGCGCATAGGCGCCTTGCAGCAGGTTGATCGGCTCGCGCGTGACGACGCCGGCCGCGAGGTGCGGCAGCACACCGTCCGGCAACATGCGGATCTCGACGCTGGCGACACGCTCGCGCAGGGCCTCGAGCTGCGTGCCGTATTTCGCGCGCGCCGTGTCCGTGAGATAGACGGATAAGTGCTTGGGCTGGCTGTCATCGCCGGGGAACCCCGGACCGTAGCGCAAGGCCTCGTCGATGCTGCCAACCTCGAGCACGACTGGCAGGCCGTCGCCGCTGCGCGCGAAACAACGCTCGGGCTCCAGCAGCCAGTTCAGGTGATTTGCGACGGCTGGCGTGCCTTCCGCCTCCGAGCAGACGAGCTGCGGTTCCAGCCCGGCCTCGGCGAGCGCCGCGAGCCAGTTCTCGAGTTGCTCGCGATCCACGGCCGCGGCGGTGACATTGCCGTCCGAGCTGCTGCGCCCCGCGGCGAACTGCAATGCCTCGATGTCTTCGGCGATCTGCTCTTCCAGCGCGAAGGGCAGTGCGCGCAGAATTTTCGCGGCGCCACGCACCGGCAAGGCCACGCGCGTCAGCAGCACGTCGACGGCCGGCGCCAGCACGAAGATGCGGCGGCCTGCCGCGCTGGGCGCGGCGGTGGTGATCGCGCCAGCGCCCGGCACGCCGATGCGCCGCCCGGCCTCGTCGACGACGAGCCAGGCACCCGTGCGCGGCTCGGCGGGGTCGAGTCTCAGGACAAGGGTTTCGGCCATGGGCGTCGTGGGCTCACTCGTCTGCGAAGCTGCGGATCACGGTGGCTACGGACCCGGCCGCGTCGCGGTGGAGCAGACTGTACATGGTGAACCGCTGGGTGCCAATATCGACCCGCACGGCGAGCCGGAACCAGTTGCTGGAGATGCCGAGCGCGCCGCGCGCTTCGACGGGGATCAGGTCGCCGAGCTGCTCGAGCGAATCCCAGCCATCGTTCGGCCGGTCGCCGACAATCCTTTCCGCTTCGCGGAAGCCGAGGCCCTCGGCGGCCGACAGCAGCACTTCCGGCAGCGCGGTATTGATGTTGATCAGCGTGCCGCGCGGCAATGCCGTGATGTAGGGGCGCAGCGTGGCGTAACCCGATGCGCCAAGTTCCGGGAACACCAGCAGGACTTCGGAGACGCTCGTCACTGGCCGGTTCGCCGCGCGGAAGGGTGGGCGACGCGACAGGTACTCGCCGTCCTCGGCGCCGTCGGGAAAATTCGGCTCGACGTCCCGGTCGATCCAGTCCGCCATCCGGTCGGCAAGGCGCACATCGAGGTCCAGCGCCGCCAGCAATCGCCGGAAGCCCTCGACGGCCTCAGGATCGGTCGCGCCGGCCGCGTCGATCAGGTTGTTCAGGTTGAAACGGCCCTGCAAGTCCTCGATGCGACCCTGGATCTGTCCGCCCTCGATCGGCAGCGGGGTGATCTGCGTCGCCCAGCCTTCGCCGGGATGATCGACCTGGTTATCCTGCGCGTCGTCGCGCAGGATCTGCCTGGCCCACGACTCGGCCCCCAGGGCGTACATCAGGCCCTGGTCCACGGCCACGCGGCCGAAGGCGCGGCGCTGGTCGAGGAACAGCTCCCAGGTCAGCGAAGCGGCGATCGCCGTGGCGATCGCGACGACGAGTATCGCCGTGATCAATGCCGTGCCGCCCTGGCGTGTCGCGGCACGCATGTCAGTTGCCGACCTCGATCAGCCGGCTGATCTCGCCCCAGTCCTCCAGCTCGAGAACAAACTCGATCGCCGTCGGCAGCACGGCAGGGTCCTGGGCCGACAGTGCCGGCGGCCATTCCTCGCCCCAGCCGCCGGCGGAGAAGAACCGCATGCGGAACTCCCGCACGCCGCTCAGGATCTCGCGCTCGACGGGCTCCTCGGCGAGGGTGTGATCCGGCACGAACCAGTGCAGGCGCAGCAGCCGGTCGTTCTCGAGCTGGAATGCGACGCGCTGCACGGCCGCGCGCGGCTGCCCGAGCGGGTTGCTCCAGCCGCCGCGCGTGAACTCGACGATGTAACGGTTGCGCGCATCGGCATAGATCGCGTTCCGGGCACCGTCGCCGAGCTCATCGCGCACCGGGCGCGGCTGGAGCTGCTGCAGGTCGCGGCTGAGCTGCTGCACGGCAAACTGGATCTCCCGGAACCGGTCGGCGTTGTCGCGCGCGATCTCCTGCTGCCGCAGCACGGCCTGCAGGCCGCCGTACGCCATGACGCCGACTACGGCGAAGATCGCGACCGCGATCAGCACCTCGAGCAGCGTGAAGCCGCGCGCGCGCGTCATTCTTCCTCGTCCTCCGTCCGATCCCGGCGCCGCGTGGGCCGCGGCACGCGCTCGCGCTCGGCCCCTTCGTCCGCTTCCTGTTCCTGCTCGCCATCCCCCGTACCGGGCGGCGGCGCGCCGCCGCCCCACCAGTCCACGGGCGCAGCCCCGCCGGCCTGGCGTGCGACGAAGCCGGTGACGATCGTCACGATGTCATCGGGTCGATCCTCGTAGGCGACCTGCATGTCGATGCGCCGCAGGTCGCCGACGCCGGTTTCCGAGATGCGCGCTTCCCAGCGCCATTCCCGGCTGGCGAACTCGGTGCTGCCGTCGAAACTGCCGATGTCCGGGAAATCGCCGGAGATCCGGATCGTGCTGATCATGTTCATCGCGATCCAGTCCGCCATGGCCCGCTCGCGCAGCATCGAGGTCGAGTGCGCCATCTGGATGATGCCGTTGAAGGCCGCGATCAGTCCGATCGAGACGATCGCCAGCGCGACCATGACCTCGAGCAGCGTGAACCCTGCAGCTTGCCGGCGCATCACCTGCGGTCCTCCGGCGCGACCAGCTCGAGATCGCCGCGCATCAAGCCGCGCAGCATCCAGGCGTCGGCCACGAAGCCGGTGACGAGAAACAATTCGAACGGCGTCAGTTCCCCGCTGGAGAAGATCGCCACCTGCGGCACGATTTCGTCGGCGCGCCGGTTGCGGCGCCGCTCCTCGTCGTCGATCAGAACTTCGCGGCCGTCCACGGCCAGCGCCACCCGCACGCCATCCGGCAGCGTGCGCCGGCGCAGCGCGGCTTCGTCGTCGACCACGGACCAGAGCCGCTCGTCAGGATCCCAGGCCAGGAAGCGGTAACCGTCCGCGAAGAATTCCAGGCCGAAGTCCCGCCCCTGGATCAGCGCCTCTTCCGCGACGAGTTGTACCAGCGCCGTCAGGCGTCGCGCCTCGGTCTCGACCGGGTCGTCTGAACGCAGCGCACCCATCGAGAGCAAGGCCATGGCCGCCACGATCGCCAGGATGACGATCACGACCAGCAGTTCGATCAGCGAAAAGCCGGCGTCGCGCGGCGGCGCGACCCGGATCGGCTCAATCGAGGGACCAGTTTCCGATATCGGCATTTATGCCTTCGCCGCCCGGCTGGCCGTCGGCCCCGTAGGTGAAGACATCGAACTCCCCATGCTGGCCCGGGTAGAGGTAACGGTAGGTATTGTTCCACGGGTCGCGCGGCAGCTTGTCGAGGTAGCCGCCCTGGCGCCAGTTGCGGATCGTCGGGTCATTCGGCGCCGTGACCAGCGCCTCGAGCCCCTGGTCGGTGGTCGGATACTTGAAATTGTCCAGCCGGTAGAGCTTCAGCGCACTTTCGATCGCGCGAATGTCTTGCTTGGCGCGACTGACGGCCGCGTCGTCGATGCGGCTGATGACGTTCGGCGCGACGATCGCGGCGAGAATGCCGAGGATCACCACGACGACCATGATCTCGATGAGGGTGAAGCCTGTTTGGCGGACCGCGGCCGGTCCTGCAAGCATGCGGGAAAGCATTCTGGTGGAAGACATCGTACAAGAGCCTCGATTGGCGGGCGCCGGTGACGCGGTCCCGGACACGGAGAAAACCATGGCGACATGATATCAGAAGGCCGCGCGGCGCCTCGCGCCACCGCCAGGCCCGCTGGCATGGGCATCGCTATAATGACCGCTTCGACCTCCAGGAGTTGCAATCATGGCCTTTGCGGTCGTCTTTCCGGGCCAGGGTTCCCAGTCCGTCGGCATGCTCGGGCGCCTGCTTGCCGAGGAGCCGGCAGCCACGGCGGCGTTTGTGGAGGCCGACGAAGCGCTGGGCTACGGCCTCGCGGCGCTGGTGCGTTCGGGGCCCGCCGAAGCGCTCAATCGCACAGCCCGGACCCAGCCGGCGATGCTGGCTGCCGGGGTCGCGGCGTGGCGCGCCTGGGAGGCCCGCGGTGGTCCACCGGCCGCGGCGATGGCCGGCCACAGCCTCGGTGAGTACACGGCACTGGTCTGCAGCGGCGCGCTGGAGTTTTCCGCAGCGCTCAGGATCGTGCAGCTGCGCGGCGAGTGGATGCAGCAGGCCGTTCCCGAGGGTGCCGGCGCGATGGCGGCAGTGCTCGGCCTTGACGATGCCGCGGTCGTCGCCGCCTGCGCCGCGGCCGAGGCCGCCGGCAGCGGCGTCGTCGAGGCGGTCAACTTCAATGCGCCGGGGCAGGTCGTGATCGCCGGAGATGCCGCCGCGGTGGCGCGGGCCATCGAGGCCGCCAGGGCCGCCGGCGCCAAGCGCGCGATGGCCCTGCCGGTCAGCGTCCCTTCGCACTGCCGCCTGATGAATCCCGCCGCGGAACGGCTCGCCGCGGCGCTGGAAGAGATCGAGCTCAAGCCGCCCCGGGTGCCGGTGTACCACAATGTCGATGCCGCGCCGCGCCGGGATGTCCGCGACATCCGCGCGGCGCTCGCCGAGCAGGTCCGGCGGCCAGTGCGCTGGGTCGATTGCGTGCTGGCGATGCGCGCCGCGGGCGTGGGCACCCTGCTGGAAGCGGGGCCCGGCCGCGTGCTGTGCGGCCTGGCGCGACGCATCGACCGCGAGTTGAGCGCCTTGCCGCTGGACGATCCTGATACGCTGGAAGCCGCCCTGCAGGCCGTCAAGGGAGCGAGCCATGATTGAGCTGAAAGACGATATCGCGCTGGTCACCGGCGCTTCCCGCGGCATCGGCCGTGCCATCGCCGAGGCGCTCGGCCGCGCCGGCGCGACCGTGGTCGGCACGGCCACGTCGCAGGCCGGTGCGGACGCGATCGGCGCCGCGTTCGCCGCCGCCGGCATCTGCGGTCGGGGCATCGTGCTCGATGTGGCCAGCGATGCGGGCGTCGATGCCGCCTGTGCCGAGATCGCGGCCCGCGAGGGCCCGATCACGATCCTGGTCAACAATGCCGGCATCACGCGCGACGGGCTGCTGCTGCGGATGAAGATCGAGGACTGGCAGCAGGTCCTCGATACCGACCTGACCTCGCTGTACCGCACCAGCCGCGCCTGCCTGCGCGGCATGATGAAGGCGCGCCGGGGCCGGATCGTCAACATCGGTTCCGTCGTCGGGCTGATGGGCAACCCGGGCCAGGCCAACTACTGCGCCGCCAAGGCCGGCCTGGTGGGCTTCACCCGGGCGCTGGCGCGCGAGGTCGGCTCGCGGAACATCACCGTCAACGCCGTGGCCCCCGGGTTCATCGAGACCGACATGACCGCGGACCTCTCGGCGGACCAGCGCGGCGCGCTCGAGCGGCAGATTCCGCTGGAGCGGCTCGGAGCCGCCGCGGACATTGCCGCCGCGGTGCTGTTCCTGTGCTCCGCGGGAGCCGGCTACATCACCGGCGAGGTCATCAATGTCAATGGGGGAATGTACATGGCCTGAGGCCCGGGCCGGCCGCTTGTAGAACCCCCTGAGACATTCCCCTACAATACGCCGCGCGGTGCAGTCCGGGTCATGGGGGCCGGGATGATCTCGCCGCCAGTAACGAGAATGAGGACGAGATGAGCAGCATCGAGGAACAGGTAAAGAACATCGTCGCCGAGCAGCTGGGCGTCAAAGAAGAAGAAGTCACCAATGACGCATCTTTCGTCGACGACCTGGGCGCGGACTCTCTGGACACCGTCGAACTCGTGATGGCGCTCGAAGAGGCCTTCGAGTGCGAGATCCCGGACGAGGAAGCCGAGAAGATCACGACGGTGCAGCAGGCGATCGATTACATCAAGGCCCGCTCGAACTGAGCCGGCGTGCCTGGCGCCCGTCCGAAGGGCGCCGACTTTTCCGCCGCCAGGCAGATCCGCCGGAGGTGAATGCTTGACCAGGCGCCGCGTAGTCGTGACCGGCCTCGGGATCGTGTCGCCGGTCGGCAGCACCGTGGAGGGGGCCTGGCAGAACATTCTCGCCGGGCGCAGCGGTATCGCGCCGATCACCCGCTTCGACGTCAGCCGCTTCACCACCAGGATCGGCGGCGCCGTCGCCGGCTTCACGGTGGACGATTACCTGCCGGCGAAGGACGCGCGCAAGATGGACGCGTTCATGCACTACGGATTCGCGGCCTGCTGCCAGGCGATGATGGATTCCGGCATCGAGGTGACGGCCGCGAATGCACATCGCTGCGGTGTCGCCGTCGGCGCCGGCATCGGCGGGATCGAGATGATCGAGCGCAGCTTCCGTGCCTATCTCGACAGCGAGGAGGCGCCGCGCAAGATCTCGCCGTTCTTCATTCCCAGCAGCATCATCAACATGATTTCCGGGCATGTCTCGATCCGCTATGGCATGACCGGCCCGAACCTGTCGCTGGTGACGGCCTGCACGACGGCGACCCACTGCATCGGCATCGCCGCGCGCAGCATCCAGTACGGGGATGCGGACCTCATGGTCGCCGGCGGCGCGGAAATGGCCACGACGGCGCTTGGCCTCGGCGGCTTTTGCGCCGCCAGGGCCATGTCGACGCGCAACGACGAGCCGACGCGCGCCAGCCGGCCGTGGGACCGCGACCGGGACGGCTTCGTGCTCGGCGACGGCGCGGGCTGCATCGTGCTCGAAGAATACGAGCATGCGCGCGCGCGCGGCGCGACGATCTACGGTGAGTTGATCGGCTTCGGCATGAGCGCCGACGCTTATCACATCACGGCGCCGCCCGAGGACGGGGAGGGCGCGCGGCAGTGCATGCTCAACGCGCTGCGTGACGGCGGCATCGATCCCGAGGACGTCGATTACATCAATGCCCACGGCACGTCCACGCCGCTGGGCGACAAGGGCGAAACGCTCGCCATCAAGCGCGCCTTCGGTGACCAGGCGCACAAGATCCCGGTCAGCTCGACCAAGTCGATGACCGGCCACCTGCTGGGCGCCGCCGGCGGCGTGGAGGCGATCTTCTGCCTGCTCGCGATGCGCGACGGCATCCTGCCGCCGACGATCAACTACGACACGCCCGATCCGGAATGCGACCTGGATTACGTGCCGAACGAGGCGCGCGCAGCCCGGGTCCGGGTCGCCTTGTCGAATTCCTTCGGCTTCGGCGGCACCAACGGCAGCCTCGTGTTCCGGGCGCTGGACTGACGCGCGGCGCGCGGTCCCGGCCCGCTGGCTCGCCGATGGCAGCCCCCCAAGCAACTGGCAGCGCTCCATTGACCTGCGTCGTGCCCGATCCCGGCGACCTGCTGGCAGTGCACCGGCTCGCCCCGGCGCGTTACCCGTTCCTGCTCGAGAGCGCCGCGGCGGGCACGGCCCAGGGCCGCTGCGACCTGCTGCTGGGCTGGCCCGGGGAAGCACTCGTGCTCGACGACCAGTGGCGCCTGGCGGGTCCCGGCGCGACCCCGGATGGCGATTTCCTGGCGGCGCTGGACCGCTGGTGGCGCAGCGAGCGGAGCGGCGAGGCCGCGCCGTGGCCGCTCGCCAACGGCGGCTGGTTCCTGTTCCTCGGTTACGAGCTGGCGCGCCAGGTCGAGCCGGTGCTGCGCCTGGAGGCGTCGCCAGGCATGCCGATCGCCATGGCCGTGAAGGTCGGCGCGGCGGTGCTGCGGGAGCATGCGACCGGCGTCTGCAGGATCATGGCGCGCGATGCCGCGATGCTGGCCGCCATCGAGGCGGACCTCGCCGCGGCGGCCCGGCCGCCGGCCCCTGCCTGGTCGGGGATTGCCGGCGCCCCGGTCGAAGAGCCGCCCGAGCAATTTCTCGAGGCCGTGCGGCGCGCGCGCGCACACATCATCGCCGGCGACATTTTCCAGGCGAACCTGTCGCGCGAGTGGCGCGTGCCATTGTCGCCTGGCGCCGACCCTGCCGCGCTTTATGCGCGCCTGCGGCGCAGCAACCCGGGGCCGTTCGCCGGCCTGGCCCGCTGGGGCGGGTTCGCGGTGCTGAGCTCGTCGCCGGAGCGGCTGCTGAGCGTGCGCGAGGGGCGCGTCGAGACGCGCCCGATCGCGGGCACGCGTCCCCGCGGGCGGAATGCGGCCGACGACGCGGCACTGGAGCGCGAACTGATCGAGCATCCCAAGGAACGCGCCGAGCACGTCATGTTGATCGACCTGGAACGCAACGACCTCGGCCGGATCTGCCGGCCGGGCAGCGTCGAGGTCGACGAGATGATGGTGCTCGAGACTTATGCGCACGTGCACCATATCGTCTCCAATGTGCGCGGCCTGCTCGCCGACGGCGTGGGTCCCGGCGCGGCGGTCCGGGCGGTATTCCCGGGCGGCACGATCACCGGCTGCCCGAAGGTGCGCTGCATGGAGATCATCCACGAGCTCGAGTCCGGCCCGCGGGGCGCGTACACCGGGTCGATGGGCTGGCTTGGCGCCGACGGCGCGCTGGACCTGAACATACTGATCCGGACCATGACCATGCGCCCGGGCGAGCTGCGATTCCGCGCCGGCGCCGGCATTGTCTTCGACTCCGTGCCGGAGACCGAGCTCGCCGAGACGCGCGCCAAGGCCAAGGGTCTGCTGCTGGCGCTGGAGCCGACGCCATGATGCTGATCGACGGCGTCCCCGGCACGACCGTCATCGCCGTGGACCGCGGGCTGAACTACGGCGACGGCCTGTTCGAGACGATGCGACTTCACCAGGGAAAAGTCCCGTTGCTGGCGCACCACCTGGCCCGCTTGGGGGCGGACTGCGGCCGCCTTGCGCTGCCGTACCCCGGCGAGGCCTGCATCGCGCAGGACATCGAGGCACTGGCTGGCGGCGCCACGGTCGACGGGATCGTGCGCGTGGTGCTGACGCGCGGCGACGGCGGCCGCGGCTATGCGCCGCCGCCGGATGCACGCGGACGCAGGATCGTGGCGCTCCACCCACCGCCGCCCTCCGGGCCGGCAAGCCTGGCCGTAGGCATCTGCGAGACCCGTCTCGGGCGCAGCCCGGCGCTGGGCGGCATGAAACACCTCGGGCGCCTGGAGCAGGTGCTCGCGGCGGCCGAGGTCGCTGCCGCCGGCTGGGATGAAGGACTGATGCTCGACGAGTCCGGGCACCTGGTCGAGGCGACACGCCACAACCTGTTCTTCGTGCGTGACGGCCGGCTGCTGACGCCGCCGCTGCAGGGCTGCGGCGTCGCCGGCGTGATGCGCGCGCTGGTGCTGGAGTCGCTGCCGCGCCTCGGGCTGGCCGGTGGCGACGCGCCGCTTCGGTATCATGAGCTGCATGAGATCGAGGAAATGTTCCTGTGCAATGCGGTCGCCGGAGTCCGCCCGGTGAGCCGGATCGCGGGACGCGAGCTTGGCCCGCCGCGCATCCTGGCGCGATTGCGCCCGGCGCTGGCCGCTGCGGGGGTCGCGTGGCTGGCCTGATCCGGGTCGGCCTGCTGCTCCTGCTGCTGGGCGTGCTCGCCGCCGGGGCAGCAGCCTGGTGGGCCTGGCAGCAGCTCGACGCGCCGGGCCCCGCAACGCAAGCCGTCGTCGTCGAGGTGCCGCCGGGCATGTCGCTGGCGCGCATTGCGGCCCGCCTCGAGGAGGCCGGCGTGCTGCGGCATGCGCTGCTGTTCGAATGGTACGGCCGCAGCTCTGGGCTCGCCGGCAAGGTGCGCGCCGGCGAATACCGTATTCCGCCCGGCAGCACGCCGCGCGAGGTCATGGCGCGCCTGGTCGATGGCGAAATCGTGCTGCACTCGCTGACGATCGTCGAAGGCTGGACATTCCGGCAGATGCGCGCGGCGATCGCTGCGCACCCCGCGTTGCGGGCCACGCTCGAGGGCGTGCCGGACGAAGAGATCATGACGCAGCTCGGGCGGGACGGGGCGCATCCCGAGGGCTGGTTCCTGCCCGAGACCTATCGCTTCGCGCGCGGCACGACCGATCTTGCGCTGCTGCGCATTGCCCACGAGGCGATGCAGACCGCGCTCGAGGCTGCCTGGGCGCAGCGCCGTGATCCGCTGCCGCTGAAATCGCCCTACGAGGCGCTGATCCTCGCCTCGATCATCGAGAAGGAAACCGGGCTGGCGGAGGAGCGCCCCGAGATCGCCGGGGTGTTCGTGCGGCGGCTCGAGCGCGGCATGCGCCTGCAGACCGATCCCACGGTGATCTACGGTCTCGGCCCCGATTTCGAGGGCCGTCTGCGGCGCGTACACCTCGATGGCGACACGCCCTACAACACCTACACGCGCGGCGGACTGCCACCGACGCCGATCGCGCTGCCCGGACGCGCCTCGCTCGCGGCGGCGGTGCAGCCGCTCGACGGCAACACGCTGTACTTCGTCGCCACCGGCCGGCCGGACGGCAGCCACTACTTCTCGACAACACTCGAGGAACACAACCGCGCCGTGCAGCGCTATCTTGTGACCCTGCGGGAGCGGAGGAAGAGCGAGTGACGGTGACGGGCAACGACGCATCCAGCCCCGGGCGCTTCATCACGCTGGAAGGCGGCGAGGGCGTCGGCAAGAGCACCAACCTTGCCTTCATCGCCGGCTTGCTGGAAGCGGCCGGACTCGCCGTCGAACGCACGCGCGAACCTGGCGGCACGCCGCTGGCAGAGCGCATCCGCGCGCTGATCGTCGCGCCATCGGGCGAACCCATGCCGCCGCTGGCCGAACTGTTGCTGATCTTCGCGGCCCGCAAGCTGCACATCGAGAACTGCATCCGGCCCGCGCTGCAGGCGGGGCGCTGGGTGCTCTGCGACCGTTTCACCGACGCGAGCTACGCCTACCAGGGCGCCGGGCGCGGGCTTGGCGAGGCGCCGATCCGCTGGCTCGAGGACACGGTGCAACGCGGCCTGCGCCCGGACCTGACGCTGCTGCTGGACGCCGATCCGGCGGTCGGACTCGCCCGGGCCGGTGCGCGCGGCGCCGCGGATCGCTTCGAGCAGGAGCGCATCGAGTTCTTCGGCCGCGTCCGTGCGGGCTACTTGGCGCGGGCGCGCGCAGAGCCGGCGCGTTTCCGGGTCATCGATGCATCGCAGCCCATCGAAGGCGTGCACACCGACCTGACAATGCACATTACAAAGTTTCTGGAACTCCATGGAAAAACTTGATTTTCCTTGGCACGCAACTGCCTGGCGCGAATTCGAAGCCGCGCTCGCGGCGGAGCGCCTCAGCCACGCCTACCTGATCGAGGGTCCGCAGGGTCTCGGCAAGCTGCACCTGGCATTGCGCATGGCGGCGCGCGTATTGGGCGCACCATGGCCGGCGGCCGATCCGCCGATTCCGCTGAATCATCCCGATCTCGTCTGGGTGACGCTGGAGGTGGACGACGAAGGCAAGCAGAAGAAACAGATCGGCGTCCAGCAGGTCCGCGACGTGTGCGCGAGCCTGGCGATGACCAGCTATGCGGGCGGCTGGAAAGTCGCCGTCATCTGGCCGGCCGAGCAGATGAACGCAAACTCCGCCAATGCCTTGCTGAAAACCCTCGAGGAACCGTCGCCGCGCACCTTGCTGCTGCTGGTGCGCAGCCGGCTGGACACGCTGCCGGCCACCATCGCAAGCCGCTGCCAGCGAGTTCGCATCGCGCCGCCGCCGGCCGATGTCGCTATCGAGTGGCTGACTGCGCGTGCCGGCGCCGGCGACTGGCGTCGCCTGCTGGCGCTGGCGGGGGATGCGCCGCTGATGGCGTTGTTGCTGGCCGAGGAGGGGTTCGCCACCCTTGACGAGGGGTTCCGCAGCGACCTGCTGGCCGTGCTGGGGCGCCGGCGGGAACCGCTGGAAGTCGCCGCGGAATGGGCGCGGCGACCGTTGCCGATGACCTTGCGCTGGCTGGACGTGTGGACCAGCGAACTGGTGCGGCTCAAGGCGCTTGGCGCGGCCGCTGCGCGCGAAACTGCGACGCAGCGGGCTTTGCAAACGGCCCTCGAGGGAATACCCTTGCAACGCATTTTCAGATACAAGGACGAGGTCAGGGCTGCAATGACCCGAACGGACGGAGTCTTCAACACCCAGATGGTCCTCGAGGGACTGCTGGCGCCGTGGGCCGACCGGCTCGAGTCTGTCGTCAGCGACGCGGGCCAGGGGCTGCTGGCCGACCGATGACCAACAGCAAGCCCGGACTGTTGACGCTGACGATCAAGGACAAGAGCGCCTTGTACCTCGCCTACATGCCCTACGTGAGAAACGGCGGCCTGTTCATCCCGACCGGCAGCAACTACCGGCTCGGCGACGAGGTCTTCATGCTGCTTAACCTGATGGGCGAGGACGAGAAGATCCCGGTCGCGGGTCGCGTGATCTGGGTGACGCCAAAAGGCGCCCAGGGGAAGCGCACCGCCGGCATCGGGGTGCAGTTCAGCGAGCAGGATCGCGGCAGCACGCAGCGCCGCATCGAGAATTACCTGGCCGGCGCGCTCGGCGGGGACAAGCCCACCCACACGATGTAGGCCTCAGCCGGCGGATTCCGCCGACTTGCTGCGCTCGCTGTCCGCGTCGGCCATCGTCAGGCCGCCCTTGAGCACATAAGCGTCGAAGCCACGCTCGCTCAGCACATAGGCGGCGGCGCTGCTGCGCCGGCCGGTGTCGCAGCAGACGACATAGCGCGTCTTCGTATCCAGCGCCTTGAGCTTCAATCGAATGAAGTACAGCGGGATGTTGATCGCGTCTTCCTGGTGGTAGCTCTCGAACTCCGAGGGCAGGCGTACGTCCAGCCACTTGCCGCCGCCGGCGACGATCTTGCCGGCCTCCTCGAAGCTGACCCACTGCAGCATCGGCTCGTTCATCAGCGTGTTGAAGTCTTCCTGGTCCAGGCGCATCAGCGAGCCGTCGGTGATCATCGTCACCGTTGCGTTGCGCTTGGCCTGTGAGATCAGCGCTTCCTCGCCAAAAGTGTCTCCGGGACCCAGGTCCGCCAGCTTGATGCCGTCCTTGTTCAGCGGCGTCTCGCGCGTCACTGCGCAGCGGCCGTCGGTGATGACGTAGAAAAAATCGCCGTCGTCGCCCTGCTTGATGACGACGTCGCCGGCCTTGTAATTGACCTGCTTCATGCGCATGAAGATGGCCTGGATGTTCGCCGCGGGGATGCGGTGAAAGGCCTTGGTCTGCAGCAGCGTCGTCATCCAGTCGTCGCTTTCCGGCAGGTTCTCGCCGCGCAGCTCGTTGACCTCATAGGTGCCGGTCTGGTCCCAGGTGAGCATGACGTCGAGCAGATCGGAGTCGATGGCGATGAATTCGATCCGGCTGCGGGCCCGGGCGCCGACACGGCGGGGCAGGCCGGGCGCCAGCGGGCTGCGCGCATCGGGCGTGCCGCCCTCGACCACGGACAGCATCCGGTCGCCGTCACGCAGCTCCACCTCGCCGGACAGCACGTAAATGGCGCGCCGGTCGGTGTCGCCCTTGCGGAACAGGAAGCGACCGCCGGGCATCTCCTGCACGACGATCTTCTCCGACAGCGCGCGCAGGTTTTCCGCCTTGAGGCCGTTCAGGGGCGAAAGGGCCTTGAGCTGTGCAACATCGAGCGACTTACCAACCATGGCGGGCGTCATGCTCCCTGTTCTTCTAGTGGCGATCCCCCGCGCCGGCGGGGAGCGCACCGCCAGTGCGGTGGCGCCCCTGAAGAATATCACACGCGGCCGTCCGCTCAGGCGAACCAGTTCGCAGTCTTTCCGGCCGATCAGGCCGCCACGTCCTTCCAGCCCGCGTCCGGCGCAAAGCGCTCGCCATAGCGGTCTTCGAGCCGCTTCAGCGCATCGACGACATCGGCGACGCCGCGGGCCCGGGCATAGTTGACGGGCCCGCCGCGGAACGGGGCGAAGCCGGTGCCGAAAATGATTCCGGTATCCAGCAGGTCCAGGTCCTCTACCACCCGGTCCCGCCATACCGCAACTGCCTCGTTGACCATCGGCAGGATCAGGCGGTCGGCCAGGTCCTGCGGCACGGTGGCGTCCTTCGCCGCCGGCTTGATCGGCTTGCCGTCCTTCCAGTCGTAGAAGCCGCGGCCGGTCTTCCGACCGAGGCGCTTCTTCTCGACCATTTCGATGAGCTTGTCGGGCACCGGGATGCCGTAGGCTGCGCCGAGGATCTTGGCGACGTGCAGCGCCACATCGAGTCCCACCGTGTCGGCCAGCTCGACCGGCCCCATCGGCATGCCGAAGCGCTTGGCGGCCTCGTCGATCTGCGCCATCGGCACGCCGTCCTCGCCGGCCAGCAGGGCCTCCATCATGTAGGGCATCAGCACGCGGTTGACGACGAAGCCCGGCGAGCTCAGGCAGGGCAGCGGCAGCTTGTCGATCTTGCGGGCGAACGCGATACCCTTGTCGATTTCCGCTTGCGGCGTGCCCGACGTGTGGATGATCTCGACCAGCGGCATCATCGCGACCGGGTTGAAGAAGTGCAGCCCGATGAGCCGCTCCGGCCGCTCGAGCGCGTCCTGCAGATCCTCGAGCCGGATGCTCGAAGTGTTGGTCGCGAGGATGGCGTCCGGCTTCATGCGCGGCTCGAGCGTGCGGAACAGCGCCTTCTTGGCATCGGCATCCTCGAAGATCGCCTCGATGACCACGTCCGCGCTGGCGACGCCGCGGCCCTCGACATCCGGCATCAAGCGGTCGAGTGCGGCCTGCACCAGCCGCGGCTCACGCAGCTTCTTCTCGTACAGCTTGCGCGCCCGCTTGATGACCGGCGCGATGAACTTGGGCTCGCGATCCTGCAGGCTGACGGTCATGCCGCGCAGCGCGCACCACGCGGCAATGTCACCGCCCATGACGCCGGCGCCGACCACGTGCACGTGGCCGAAGCGGTGCTTCGCCTTGCCGCCGAGCGCCTTGAGCTTGTCCTGCAGCAGGAATACCCGCACCAGGTTGCGCGAGGTGTCGCTGCAGAACAGCGCGGCGATCGAGCGCGCCTCTTTCTCCATCATCAGCGCCGGGTTGTCGCCGTAGCGCTTCCACAGCTCGATGATTGCGTAGGGCGCGGGGTAGTGCTCGCGGCGCGCCTTCTTCGCCACCTGTTTCTCCATGATCCCGGCCAGCACGCTGCGCGCCGGCCCGGCATTCATCAGGCGATCCTGCAGCGGCAGCTGCCGCGGCTTGGGCGGATTCAGCGCCATCATGCGCGCGGCGCGCTCGAGGTGGCGCGCCGGCACGATCTCGTCGACGAGTCCCATGGCGCGGGCCTGCTTCGGACGCAGGTTCTTGCCGGTCAGCATCATGTCCAGCGCCTTCATCGGGCCGGCCAGCTGCACGGAACGCACCGTGCCGCCGAAGCCCGGATGGATGCCGAGCTTGACTTCCGGCAGGCCGATGACGGTCTTGGGGTCGTCGTTCATGATCCGGTAGCGGCAGGCGAGCGCCAGCTCGAAGCCGCCGCCGAGTGCAAAGCCGTTGATCAGCGCGATCGTCGGGCATTTCAGCGCCGCGAGGCGATCCATGACCTGCTGGCCGGAGCGCACCATCTCGTAGGCCTGCTCGGCGTCCTCGAGCGCCGTGAACTCCTTGATGTCGGCGCCGGCGATGAAGCCGCTCTTCTTGCCGGAAGTGATCACCACGGCCTTGGGCAGCTTTTTTTCGAGCGCCGCGAGCCGGTCGTTCAGTTCGACCATGACCTCGCGTGACAGCACGTTGGTGGAGGCGTCGGCCTTGTCGAAGCAGAGCCAGGCGATGCCGTCCTTGTCCGTGTGCAGATTCCAGTGCTTGACAGTCTTGTTCATGAGGCTACTCCGGCTTGCTCGTCAGCAGCATCGCGCCGCCCTGGCCGCCGCCGATGCAAAGGGTTGCCACGGCGGTGCCGCCGCCCTGGCGCTTGAGCACGTTCAGCGCGTGCAGCACGATGCGCGCGCCGCTGGCGCCCACCGGGTGGCCGATCGCGACCGCGCCGCCATCGACGTTGAGCTTCGCCTCGTCGATCCGCCCGACCGGCGCCTCGAGACCGAACTGCTCGCGGCAATACTCCGGATCCTCGAGCGCCGCGAGGCAGGCGAGCACCTGCCCGGCGAACGCCTCGTTGATCTCCCAGCAATCGATGTCGTCGAGCGCGAGTCCGTGGCGCTGCAGCAGCGGCGCGGCAGCATGCGCCGGGCCCAGGCCCATCTCGGCGGGATCGAGCGCCGCCCACTCGCAATCCTCGATGACGCCGAGCACTTCGAGCTTGTGCTGCTTGACCGCAGCCTCGCTGGCGAGCAGCAGCACGGCGGCGCCGTCGGTGATCTGGGAGCTGTTGCCGGCGGTGACCTGGCCGACCTTGCGGTCGAAGAATGGCTTCAGTGCGGCGAGCTTCTCCGGCGTGCTGTCGCGGCGCAGGCCATCGTCTTCCTCGTGCGCCCGGCCACCCGGGTCGTACAGCGGGACGACTTCGCCCATGCGGCCCTCGTCGTATGCGGCGGCCAGCCGCTGGTGACTCTGCGCGGCGAACCGGTCCATTTCCTTGCGATCAATGCCGAAGCGATGCGCGATCAGCTCGCAGGTCTGGCCCATGTTCAGCCCGACGACCGGGTCGGTCAGTCCCTTGATCAGCGCGATCACCGGCGCGAAGTGCTTCGGCCGCAGGCGCGTGATATGCAGCGCCCTGTCGAGCGGCGCCTTGGCGCGGGCAAGGTCGGCCAGCCAGTTCACCATGTCGTCGTTGAACAGCACCGGCGCGCGGCTCATCGCCTCGGTGCCGCCTGCCAGCACCAGGTCGGCGCGGCCGAGCCAGATGTTGCGGGCGGCGGAGTCGAGCGCCTGCATGGCCGAGGCGCAATTTCGCATCACGGTAAAGCCCGGCACCTTGTTGCCGCAGCCGAGCCGCAACGCGACGATGCGACCGATATTCGGCTCGTCCGGGCTGGCCATCGCGCAGCCGAGGATGACTTCGTCGAGCTGCTCGGGCGAGATCGGCTGGCGCGCCAGCAGCGCGCGGCCGGCCGCGACGGCGAGGTCCGATGCGCTGAACGGGCCAGGCCGCCCGCGCGCTTTCAGGAAGGGCGTCCGCGCGCCGTCCACCACGTAGGCGGGGCTCGCATGGGACGCGTGGCGGGTCTTGGCCATGAGCTGCTCCTCAGCGTTTCCTGGATACTTTGGTCGGCCGGCGCGGGGCGCGGCGGCGTGGCTTGGAATTCTCGGGCGGCACCCTGAAGCCCGCCGCAACGAACGGCAACAGGCGCTCGACAACCTGGTTGACGTCCTCGGGATCGATCGCCTCGCCGGAGACGAGTTCCACGAGCTGGCGCTCAGCGACCGGGTAAGTCAGCGCCCCGATCAGGAACTGCAGCCGCCAGCGCACGTCGTCGGGCGGGATGCCCGGCAGCGCACGACACAAGGCCGCGTGGTAGCGCTCCAGCACCTGCTTGTACTCGCCGGCGAACCAGGTCTTGAACGGCGCCTCGGCCTCGGCATGGGTCTGGCCCAGCAGGCGCATGACGGTCGGGCCGCCCTGGGCCGGGTCCCTGGCCAGCCTGGCGACCGGGCTCATGAAGGCCTCCAGCACGGCCTCGAGCGACGGCCTGCGGGCACGCCGCTCGAGCCGGTCGAGGTTCGCCAGCCGGGCCCGGTTCAGCGGCTCGAGGCGACGGCGGTATACCTCCTCGACAAGGCCTTCCTTGGATCCGAAATGGTAGTTCACGGCAGCAAGGTTGACCCGCGCCAGGGCCGTGATCGCGCGCAGCGAAGTGCGGGCCACGCCGGTGCGGGCAAACAGCTCCTCGGCCGCCGACAGGATGCGGTCCTTGGTGGAATCCAGCAGACTGGTCAAACCGTCTCGCCTGTTTGAAACAACTGTTTAATCATAGGCGCAGCCCCGGGGAACCACAACAAAGTGGGCCATCGGCGGGGTCGGCCGGGCCCTCAATCGGCCGCGAATTCGCAAATCAGCGGCAGGTGGTCGGAGAAGCGCACCTGGGGGATCTCGAACAGCGTGGGACGCAGGCCTTGCCCGTAGAGAATGAAGTCGAGCTCCTTGCGGGGCGAGTGGCTCGGGTAGGACGGCAGGCCCTCGATGTTCGCGCTTTTCAGGCCCGCCGCCTGCATGAACAGGTACATCTCGTTCTCGCCCCAGAAGGTATTGAAATCCCCGGCGACGATGACCGGCTTCTTCGAAGCCTTGACGAGGTCGTGCAGGTGGCGCAGCTGCCAGTGTCGATGGCGGTACTTCAACGACAGGTGCACCAGGAAAATGGCGACGTTCTCGAGTTCCAGCTCGATGATCAGGCGCTTGATGCCGGTGTCGAAGTAGTGAAAGCGCTCGCCATGGACACGCGGCGCCGCGAGGAAGGCATTGGACTGCATGCGCACGATCGGCAGCCGGTTGTTGAACGAGCCTGCGCCGTACTTGCACTGGTAGGTGCTGTAGTGGCCCAGCTGCCGGGCGATCGCCTCGGCCTGGTTCACCATCCGGGTGCGGATTGAGCCGGTATCGACCTCGACGAGGCCGACGACGTCCGGATTGCGCGACTTGATGAACTCGGTGATCGCGTTCAGGTTGTCGCTGCTGCCCCTGAGGTAGCCGGCGCCGGGCACGGGCAGGTTGAACCGCGCCCCCGTGCCGGCGGCATAGCGAATGTTGTAGAGCATGAATTTCACGCCGGAGTCGCCCGGCGGATGGCTGCTGGCATCCGGAAATTCTATCGGACCGGGCGGCGTCGTGCCGCATTCAGGCTCAGGTTTCTCCCGAGTCGGGTAAACTCCGGGCTTCGGGAGCCACGGAAATCGAGGAGGGCGCGATGTCGGAGAGTAACCCGATTCGGGTCTATGCCGTGCACGGCTGGCAGAAGGACGAGGACTATGTCCGGCTGTTCGAGTACCTGGAGAGCGCCGACAACTTCTTCTACCGGGCTGTATCCAACCCGGACCTGAGCTCGCCGCAGGGCGACGGCGTGGCGGCGCGCCGCACACTGGTCGGCGAAGGCCTCAAGCAGGCCGAGTGCGTCGTATGCCCCGCCGGCACCTGGGAGCATTTCAATGACTGGGCCCGGTTCACCATCGAGGCGGCGCGCGCACTCGATCTGCCGATTATCGCCATCGAGCATTTCGGTCCGAAAAACATAGACATACGCCTGAAAGGTCACGCGACACTTACGGTCGGCTGGGATTCGCGCAGCATCGTCGACGCAATCCGGCGCGAGGCGCGTCACGAAGACACGACGCGCTTCGACACGATCGAATTCGATATGTAGGCCTTGGGAGGGATCGCTACCAGGAGCGCAGTGCGCGCAGCCGCGGGCTCTTTTTCTGCTGGTGCTCCGCCATACGGACAAACAACTCGTCGAGGCATTGCAGGGCCTCGAGGATGTGCGGTCCCTTGTTCAGCATCACGCACTCGGCGCGCGCCGACATCGCGGCGTCCGTCATCTCGCCGCGGTTAGGCTGCCCGTCCTTGATCAGCCCGTTGAGGACGCCTGTCGCCCAGATCACCGGCACGTGCGCGGCCTCGCAGAGCCACAGGATCTCTTCCTGGATTTCCGCCAAACGCGCGAACCCGATCTCTACGCCAAGGTCGCCGCGCGCGATCATGATCGCAAATGGCTGCCGTCCCGCGGCCTGGACAATGATCTCGGGCAGGTTGCGGACGGCGCGCGGCGTCTCGATTTTCGCGACGATGCCGATGTCGGCGACCTCGCGCTCACCGATGCGCGCCGCCAGCTCCTGCTGCAGCAGGGCGATGTCCTCGGCGCCCTGAACGAAGGAGTAGCCTGCCAGGTCGGCATGGCGGGCGACGAAATCGAGATCACCGAGGTCCTTCTCTGTCAGCGGCGCCACGCCGAGGTCCGTGTTCGGGAAGTTCAGCCCCTTGTCGGGCTTGAGCTTGAAACCTCGCGGCGGGGCGGTCTGGACCTGCACCAGCGCGCCCTCTGCCATGATCGCCCGGACTGCGCCGCCCAGCCGGCCTTCGTCGACCCAGACCGGTGCGCCAGCGCGCAATTGCGTGAACACCGAGGGCAGCGTGCAACTGACCTGCACCGGCCAGGCATCGAGGGGCAGGAACTCGCCACGCACGAGCAGGAATTCGTCTCCCGGCTGGAGGCGCTTGCGACCCTTGGCGGCCTCGACCGCGCCAGTACGGCATTTCGGCCCGGCCAGGTCCATCAACACGCGCACCGGGCGCTGCACCGACTTGGCGGCTCGTCGGACGTTCGCGATCATTGCGGCCCAGGTATCAGGATCGTCGTGCGCGCAATTGATCCGCACCAGGTCGGCGCCGCATTCGAGCAGCGCCAGCGCGAATGCCCGGTCCTGTGCGGCTTCGCTCGGCAGCGTGACCATCAGCCGGACGGAGCGCAGTCCCGCGCAGGGACCCAGCGCCTGGTCGGCATTGAGGCGCGTCAGCTCCCGACCGTGCAACATCTCCGCGGCGACCGGGAAAGGGCTCGGCTCCGGATCGTCGACGATCGCGGCCAGTGCTGCGATGACGGCGTCGAGGTTGGCGACGACCCGGCCCTCGAGCCGGCCCAGCGAGGACAAGCCGAGCAGGGTCAGCTGGTCCTGCAGCTGGCGCAGGTCCCGGCGGCGCAGGACGATGTACTGGGCGAGGTTCAGCGCCCGGTCACGGAAGCCCTCGCTGTGAATTCGCGCTTCCCAGTTAGAGAGCAATTCGAGGGCTTCGGCATGCACGTCGGCCCGCAAGGCGCGCAGCTGCCCGAGCAACGGGTGACCGCCGCTGACGCCGCGCGGGCGCAGCTCTGGCGACACAAGGCGTGGCGACGTATCGAGGTTCACCCGTACAAGGCTACGGCGGCAAGTTTGCAGCCTTGTGAAGCGCCCGTGACACCATCTCCGGACTGGCTGCAGCCGCCCGGTACTGCGTCCGTCACCGCATCGCGGCATCGGCAGCGCGGCAGTCCTGGCCGCGCTGCCGCGTCCTGTGAGCGACGCCAGGCCGGGTCAGGCCTTCTGCTTCGAAGCTCTCCTGGCGGTGGCCTTTTTTGCCGGTGACTTCTTCGCCGGCGCCTTCTTGCGCGCCGCCAGCTTCTTCTTCAGCTGGCCGATGTCTTTCTCGACTTCTTTCTCCAGCTCGCCCGCTTTCCTGGCGACGGCCTTGCCGGCCTTCGAAACCTTGGCCTTTACAGCCGGCGCCTCGCGCTTGACGCGCTTGCGGAGGTCGGCCATACCTTTCTCGAGCTTCACTTCGAGTTCCTTGAAGCGCGTCTTAAGGGTCTTTTTCGCTGCTGGCTTCTTCGCCGCGGCTTTCTTCGCGGCAGGTTTGCTGGCGGCGCGTTTCTTGCTGGCCATTGGAATCTCCATGTTTAAGCTGGGGTGTCCATGCGACCTATATACCAAGCAGAGGACTCTGCCCATACGAACTTGTCCCATGCGAGAATCAGCACCGCAGCAACACGAGACAAGGTCGCGCTGGGATCAGTCTCGTGCCAACTGTCGTCCTTGCCTGGGTATTCGAGTCTGACAGCATCGCCGAGGAACTGCTGAACTTGTTGTCGAAATTCCCCGAACTGCGTGTGACCTCGCGCCAGTCGGCGTTCTCGTTCAAGGGCAAGGACGTGCTGCTGGCCGACGTGGCGCGCCAGCTGCTGGCGCCTGCGCGGCTGGACGACATCGAATTCGACGTCAAGGGTCCTTGGTGCCAGTACAGTAGATGATCGGCCGACGCCTTGATCTTGTGCACCATAGGAGGGCCCGCCTGTTGCCATGGCTTGCGGTTCTCATGAGTACCTGCGGCGACGTTGCGGCGGCGCCACCGCCCACGCACCCGTGCGCCAGCGTTGTCGGACCTGCCGAGCGGCTGGCCTGCTATGACGCCGCGTTCGGCGCTCCCGAGCCGGACGCCGACCGCGCCGCGAACGGACACGCAAGGATCGAGCCGGAGCCAGGCGAGGCCGCAGCAGTGTCGCAATCGCCCGCAAAGTCGATCGACCAGTTCGGGGCCAGTCCGGCGCGGGAGCGAACAAGCCGCACGGTCAGCGAGCGCGAGCTCGCACCTGACCGCATCGAGGCGCGGATCACGGGCGTGGCCCGCCGCGCGACGGGCCAGAAAGTGATCACGCTCGACAACGGGCAAGTCTGGATGCAGTTGGAGAACGAAAGGCACGGCCAGCTCTCTGAGGGCGATCGCGTGGTCATCAGCAAGGCAGCGCTTGGCTCTTTCCTGCTTCAGCCGAAAGCCGGCGGCCCGATGAGGGTGCGCCGCATCCAGTAGTCACCGCGCCGGCCGGGGGCGGCTCCCGATTGGCTGCAGCGGTCGGGAAAAAGAGCTTATAGATGGCAGGGGAAACGCGGTCCGAAGGCGCAACCCAGGCAGACTCTGGCCCGTACAATACTGCGCATAATGTATAT
>CAYWYS010000028.1:0-47022 GCA_964462675.1 uncultured Thioalkalivibrio sp. | reverse complement strand
TATTCCTCGATGTTGCTGGCGAGCAGGTCTTCGGTGAGCGTGCCCATCAGAAGTAACCCTCCTGCTTCTTCTTCTCCATCGATGCGGCGCCGTCGTCGTGGTCGATGATGCGGCCCTGGCGCTCGGAGGAGCGCGCCAGCAGCATTTCCTGGATGATCTGCGGCAGCGTGGTGGCGTTCGACTCGACCGCGCCGGTCAGCGGATAGCAGCCCAGCGTCCTGAAGCGCACGCGCTTCATCACTGTCTTTTCGCCGGGCTTCATCGGCATCCTGTCGTCGTCGACCATGATCAGTGTGCCGTCGCGCTCGACCACCGGCCGCTCGGCCGCGAAATACAGCGGCACGATCGGCACGTTGTGCAGCCAGATGTACTGCCAGATGTCGAGCTCGGTCCAGTTCGATAGCGGGAACACCCGGATCGACTCGCCCTTGCGCTTGCGCGCGTTGTAGAGCTTCCAGAGCTCGGGGCGCTGGTTCTTCGGGTCCCAGCGGTGCTGGGCATTGCGGAACGAGAACACGCGCTCCTTGGCGCGGGATTTTTCCTCGTCGCGGCGCGCGCCGCCGAAGGCGGCGTCGAAGCCATACAGGTCGAGCGCCTGCTTGAGCGCCTCGGTCTTCATGATCTCGGTGTGCAGCGCCGAGCCGTGCGTGAACGGGTTGATGCCGCGCGACACGCCTTCGGCATTGACGTGCACGATCAGCTTCATGCCCGTTTCTTCCATCATCTCGGCGCGGAAGGCGTACATCGCGCTGAACTTCCAGCGGGTGTCGACGTGCAGCAGCGGAAAGGGCGGGCGGGCGGGGTAAAAGGCCTTCATCGCGAGGTGGAGCATCACCGCGCTGTCCTTGCCGATCGAGTAGAGCATCACCGGGTTCTCGGTCTCGGCGACGACCTCGCGCATGATATGGATGCTCTCGGCCTCGAGGCGCTCGAGGTGAGTCAGGGTACGGGTCTCGGGCATCGATTCGAGCCTCTCCGTGGCGCAGGCCGTGAATGGCGACTATTGTACATGGTGAGGCGGGCCGCTTTGCGCACCTGGGTTGCATCGCGTGCCTGATGCGAGTAAAACGTCGCGCGATTGCCACGGGGAATATGGCTGATGTCACGGATTGACGCAGCGCTTATTGCGTTCTTGATTACACTCCTGCTGTTGCTGGCCCTCAGGCCGGTTGCGTTCGCTGTCGGCCTCGTCGATCGCCCCGGCGGCCGCAAGCAGCACGTCGGGGTCGTGCCGGTCATCGGCGGCATCTCGATGTTCGCCGGGCTGGTCATCGCCCTGTCGCTGGTCGAGCCGATCGCCGCGGGGACGACGAGTTTCCTGGTCGCGGCCGGGTTGCTGGTGTTCGTCGGCGTCATTGACGACCGTTTCGACCTGCCGGCCAAGGTGCGCCTGACCGCGCAGGCCACGGCCGGGCTGATCCTCTGCCTCGGCACCGGCCTGGTGGCGAAGAACATCGGCAACATCCTGTTTTTCGGAGATATTTCTCTCGGCTTCCTGGCCATCCCGTTCACCGTCCTGGTGACGATCTCCGTCATCAATGCCTACAACATGATGGATGGCATGGACGGCCTCGCCGGCGGCGTGACGCTGGCGTCGCTGGCCTCCGTGGCGATTGCGCTGGTGCTGTTCGACGGCCGAGGCGGGCTGACCGTGGCCCTGGTCGCGCTCGCGGTGGTGCTGGCGTTCCTGCTGTTCAACTTCCCGATGCCCTGGAACCGCCCGGTCCGCACTTTCATGGGCGACGCCGGCAGCACGATGCTCGGCTTCATCGTGATCTACCTGGGCCTGAAACTGGCGCACGGGGACGAGCCGATCATCTCCCCCGTCACGGCGCTGTGGATCGCGGCGCTGCCCATCTTCGACCTGTTCATCAGCTTCGGACGTCGCCTCGCCAAGGGCCAGAGCCCGCTGCAGCCGGACCGGCAGCACTTCCACCACATCCTGCAGCGCGCCGGCCTCAGCGACCGGCAGATCCTGCTGGTGATGGCCGGCGCCGCGTTCATCGTCGGCATGACCGGCATCCTGGCGCACCAGGCCGGCGTCCCGGACGGGGTGCTGTTCTTCGGGCTGATCGTGCTCGGCTACCTGCAGTACCTGACGATCCGCCGCGCCTGGCGGCTGGCGCGCTGGCTCGGCCGGCGCCGGCGCCAGTTGCTCGCGCGGCGGTAGGCCAGGTCCGCCCCACCTCTCCGGGCGCCTTTCCCTGCAATAATCCCATTTTTGGCCGATTCCCGGCGCCGTGCCTCTTGGCTAGTCTGGGTCCCGTTGGATTCGCCCGTGGAACGCAGGGACTCGCCCCGCGCCGCGGCGGATCGCCGGGGAGACGCCGCCGATGCCGCAGGACCTGTTCCGCAAGGAAGTACTCGACGCCCGCCAGGCCGGCTGGCTCGGCGGCATATCGCTGGTGCAGCCGCCGGGGCTGCGGCTGCTGACTGCGGCCGCGGTTATCGTCAGCCTCGTCGTCGCCCTGTTCCTGCATTTCAGCAATTACACCTACCGCTCGCGGGTCGCCGGCCAGCTCGTGCCGTCGCAGGGGCTCGTAACGGTGCTCGCGCCGGCCTCGGGCGTGCTCAGCGAGGTGAACGCCGCCGAGGGCGAGGCGCTGGGCGCCGGGGCGTTGCTGGCGGTGGTCACGATGCCGCGCGCCACGCCGCTCGATGGCGATACCGTGACGGCCTTGCGGCAACACCAGCAGCAGCGCCGCGCCGGGCTCGAGGCGGCGCAGGCCGCCGAGCAGCACCTGCTGGACGCCAAGGCCGAGGGCCTGGCGGCCCAGCTCGCCGCGGCGCGGACGGAACTGGCGCAGATCAAGGCAGAGATCACGACGCGGCAGCAACGCAGGGCGATCGCCGAAGAGATCTTCGAGCAGATGCAACTCCTCGCGCGCGAGCGCCACGTCAGCGAGCTGCAGCTCCGCCAGCAACAGTCCGCGGCGCTCGACCAGCTCGCCGAGCTGCAGCTGTTGCAGCGCCAGGCCGCCGGCACGCAACGCATGATCACCCAGCTGCAGCACGCACTGGCCGAACTGCCCGCGCAGCGCGAGGCGTCCGTGGCGGGCCTGCAGCGCGAACTCGCGTTGCTCGAGCAGGAGCAGGTCGAGACCGAGGCGCGCAGCGTGCTGACCGTCAGCGCGCCGGTCGCCGGCACCGTCGCGACGCAGCTCGCCAAGCAGGGCCAGGCGGTCCAGGCCGGCCAGCCTATGCTGATCCTGCTGCCGGCCGACAGCCGCCTCGAGGCCGAGCTGCTCGTGCCGAGCCGCGCGATCGGCTTCATCGCGCACGGCGACGACGTGCTGCTACGCTACCAGGCCTTCCCGTACCAGAAATTTGGCCACCACCGCGGGCGCGTGTCGCGGATCAGCCGCAGCGCGATCAATCCCGGCGAGCTCGGCCCGCATCGTGCCGACGGCGGGGCAGGCCGGGAACCGTTCTACCGGGTCACCGTGACCCTGGCGGCGCAGGCCGTCACGGCTTATGGCCGGGCCGAGCCGCTGAAACCCGGCATGTTGCTCGAAGCCGACGTGCTGGGCGAGCGACGGCGCCTGGTCGAGTGGGTGTTCGAGCCGCTCTACTCGGTCAAGGGACGGGTGTTCGATGGCTGACGCCGCGGGCGTGGCGTCGCCGGCCGGCAAGGATTCCGGGCAGGTCCGCCCGGGCCCCATGACGCAGGGGGACCAGGACTGCGTCAACTCCAGGGAGAAGGAAAATGCGTGAACTGAACATGGAAGAGATCGAGGCGGTGGATGGTGGGTACGACAGTGGCACGGCCGGCTATGACGGTGCGCTTGCGATCCTTGCCGTCACGGGCGCCGGCGCGCTTGCTGGTCCGGTTGGCTGGGCGGTACTAAGCTTCGCCTTCGGCTCTGCAGGTGGGCTCGCGCTTGCTCAGTGGATGGCAAACAACGTGCATTGACGCTATCGGGCGTGCTGCCAGTGATTAGGCTGGCAGCACGCCGTCCGGCGACACTGCTTGATCAGAAGGAATTGGAGAATCGGCCATGGAAAAAGAACCTCTTGTCGGCGTCGTCACTGCCGTGGTCAGCTTCACCGTCGTGGCGGGTACGATGGTTTATCTTCAGGGTGACTGGGACAAGGTCGAGCCCTCCGCCTTCATAATCATTGGAATTGCCTGGGTCATGTGCGTGGTCTTCATCGTCAAGTACCTCAGGTCAAAACGGCAGAGCCACAAGTAGTTGCCCAGGGGCCCAGGCACATGGATGTGAACCCGCACTGGAGCGACCTTGGCGCGCTGCCTCCAAAACAGGGGCAAGGCTGGTCGATCTTGGTGAAACGGCGCGCGAAGGACCTGGGCTTCGCGGAGATCTCCCGACAAGTCGGGCGCTGGCACCAGGGCACGCCGCTGCTGGTCGGTTCTCCGCAAGCCAGTCGCTTTCACCCGCCGGTGCTGGTACCGGAGCTTGAGAAACTTGCACTGCACAGCGTGCGTGCGCACGTTCTCAACTTCGCATCGGTATCAGCTGTCGTGGGTGCGATGCTCGCCGGCATCACAGCTGGCCACCCCCGGTCCGGCGCCTTCGCACTCGGCATGCTGACGGTCTACCTGGCGGCGATCTTCTGGGCGGACTACCTGCTGGCCCTGCGCCACCGCGACGGCGTCGCTGAACGGGCGCTGTTCTTCTACTGGCTGCGCTGCCGCTCTCCGGCCGGTCTCGCGATGCGCTGCTGGACGGCGTTCGCGGTCTTCATTGGCACGCTGCAACTGTCGATGCAGATCCTGCTCGGCGGCCAGGCGGAGGTCTTCGATGCCGTCGGCGTGATCTATCCGTTCGTGGAGAGCGGCGAGCTGTGGCGCCTGCTGACCGGGCCCTACCTGCATTACTCGCTGCTCCACTACGGCACCAACCTCGCGGGGCTGGCACTGTTCGGCAGCCTCGCCTTCGCGTTCTTCGGCCGCTCGACGGTCGCGCTGTTCGTAGTCGCGAACATCGTGTCCGCATGGGCCCAGATGACCTTCGGCGGGCGCGTGTTCGACAACTTCGGCGGCATGTCGGGCGGGGTCTATGCACTCGTCGGGGCCGTCGTCGTGGCCGGCCTCGTCAATCGCCGGTTGCTTCCGAAGGCCGGCTGGCTGCTGTTCACGAATCTTGTCGTGCTTGGCCTGCTGAGCAGCGAGCTGCTGTCGGAAACCACCGCCTCGGTCGCGCACTTCAGCGGGCTTGCCCTGGGCGGCCTCGCCGGTCTCGTCTACGGCTGGCAGGGCCGCAGGCCGGCCGCCCAGCGCAGCTGATCGGGAACCGCCCCGGGCATGCGCGCGATCCTGCAAAGCGAGGCGGCGGAATGCGGCCTCGCGTGCCTCGCGATGGTTGCCGAGCATCATCGCCTGCGGATCGGCCTGCCGGCGATGCGCCGCCGCTTCCCGCTGTCGCTGAAGGGCGCGAAGCTCGCGCAGCTGATCAGGATCGCGCAGGACCTGGAGCTGCAAAGCCGCCCGGTGCGGCTCGAGCTGGACGACCTCGGCCGGCTGAAGACGCCGTGCATCCTGCACTGGGACCTGAATCACTTCGTCGTGCTGGCGGCAGCCGGCAAGCATCGCGCGACGATTATCGACCCGGCCTTCGGCGAGCGCCGGCTCAGCCGCGACGAGCTCTCGCGCCACTTCACCGGCATCGCGCTGGAGCTGACGCCGACCCAGGATTTCCAGCCGCAGCCCGCGCCACCCGCGGTGACCCTGCGCCAGTTGACCGGCCCGGTGCAGGGCCTGTGGGGCGCGCTCGGCCAGGTCCTCGCGCTGTCGGTGGCCTTGCAGTTCTTCGTCGTGCTGGCGCCGTTCTACATGCAGTGGGTCGTCGACCAGGTGCTCGTGTCGGCCGACCGCGACCTGCTGGTCGTGCTGGGGCTGGGCTTCGGGCTCGCGCTGGTGCTGCAGGTCGGCATCGGCCTGTTGCGCGGCTGGGCGGTCGTCTACCTGTCGTCGCGCCTCGGCCTGCAGTGGTCGGCGAACGTGTTCTCGCACCTGTTGCGGCTGCCGCTGGATTTTTTCGAGAAGCGTCACCTCGGCGACGTCACCTCGCGCATGGGCTCGGTGCAGGCGATCCAGCGCACGCTGACGACCAGCTTCGTCGAGGCGATCATCGACGGCCTGATGGCGGTCGTGACGCTGGCGCTGATGCTCGTCTACAGCTGGAAGCTGGCGCTGGTGACCCTGCTGGCGGTGGCGCTGTACTTCGTGATCCGTGCGCTGGCCTATCGGCCGATGCGCAATTGCACGGAGCAGCAGCTGGCTGCCGCCGCGCGCCAGCAGACGCACCTGCTGGAGTCGCTGCGCGGCATGCAGAGCCTGAAGGTGTCCTGCCAGGAGCCGCTGCGGCGCTCGAGCTACGCCAACCTGATGACCGACACGGTCAACCAGGACGTGCGGCTCGCACGCATGGGCCTTGGTTTCACGAGCGCCAGCCAGCTGGTGTTCGGCCTCGAGCGCATCGCCGTGATCTGGATCGGCGCGATGCTGGCGATGCAGAGCGTGTTTTCGGTCGGCATGCTGATCGCGTACCTCGCCTACAAGGACCAGTTCGCGACGCGCGTCGCCGGGCTGATCGACAAGTGGGTCGAGTTCCGGATGCTGCGGTTGCATGCCGAGCGGCTCGCCGACATCGTGCTGACGCCGCCGGAAGCCTTGGCCGGCCAGCCCGAGTCGCCGCCGCCGGCGGAGGCGGGCATCGAGATCGAGCAGCTGTCGTTTCGCTATGCGGACGGCGAGCCCTGGGTGCTGCGCGATTGCAGCCTGTCGGTGGCGCCGGGTGAATCGGTGGCCATCGTCGGCGCCTCCGGCTGCGGCAAGACGACGCTGCTGAAGCTGCTGCTCGGCTTGCTGACGCCGACCGGCGGCTCGATCCGCATCGGCGGCCACGAGCTGCGGACGCTGGGTCCGCGCAGCTTCCGCGCAATCGTCGGCGCGGTCATGCAGGACGACCAGCTGTTCGCCGGCAGCATCGCCGAGAACATCAGCTTCTTCGCGCCGGACGCGGACCAGGCCAGGATCGAGGCGGCGGCCAGGCTCGCGGCGGTGCACGAGGAAGTCCTCGCCTTGCCGATGGGCTATCACAGCCTGATCGGCGACATGGGGAGCTCGCTGTCGGGCGGCCAGCGCCAGCGGCTGATCCTGGCGCGCGCGCTGTATCGCGACCCGCAGCTGCTGATCCTCGACGAGGCGACCAGTCACCTGGACGTCATCCGGGAACGCCAGGTCAGCGAGGCCGTCCGCCGGCTCGGCCTGACGCGGGTCATCGTCGCGCATCGCCCGGAGACGATCGCCAGCGCGGACCGCGTGCTGCTCATGGAGGCCGGCCGGATCGTCGCGCCGGGCAGCCACTGAAGCGCCGATTCTGGCGCTGAATCACGCTTCCGGCGCCCCGGATCGGCTACTTTTGCGCTGATAATCCAGGGGGCGCGGGCGGCGGAGCACGCCGTCGCGCCGTTCGGACCCGGATATACTTCCGCCTTATTGCCCGTTTTTGGACAGGGGACGTCTCGACGTGAAGATTACGATTTTTGGCTCTGGCTATGTGGGTCTGGTCACGGGCGCCTGCCTTGCCGACGTGGGTAACCAGGTCGTCTGCGTGGACATCGACGAGGGCAAGATCGACCGGCTCAACGCCGGCGAGATCCCGATTTTCGAGCCGGGGCTCGACGGCGTGGTCGCGCGCAACCGCGAGGCCGGCCGGCTGAAATTCACCACCGACATCGCACTTGGCGTCAAGCACGGCCTGTTCCAGTTCATCGCGGTCGGCACGCCGCCGGACGAGGACGGCTCGGCGGACCTGCAGCACGTCATCGCGGTCGCGCGCTCGATCGGCGAGCACATGGAGGATTACCGCATCGTGGTCGACAAGTCCACGGTGCCGGTGGGCACGGCCGACAAGGTGCGGGCGGAGATCGAGGCGGTGCTTGCCAGGCGCGGCGCGGCGCTCGATTTCGACGTCGTGTCGAACCCGGAGTTTCTGAAGGAGGGCGCGGCGCTCGAGGACTTCATGCGCCCGGACCGGATCATCGTCGGCACCGACAACCCGCGCACGACCGAGCTGCTGCGGATGCTGTACGAGCCCTTCAACCGCCAGCACGACCGGCTCATCAGCATGGACATCCGCTCGGCCGAGCTGACCAAGTACGCCGCGAACGCGATGCTCGCGACCAAGATCAGCTTCATGAACGAGCTGGCGAACCTCGCCGAGCGCTTCGGCGCCGACATCGAGCACGTGCGCCTCGGCATCGGCTCGGACCCGCGCATCGGCTATCACTTCATCTACCCGGGCGCCGGTTACGGCGGCTCGTGCTTCCCGAAGGACGTCAAGGCGCTGGCGCACTCGGCGCGCCACGCGGGCTTCCCGGCGCTGCTGCTCGATGCGGTCGAGGCGGTCAACGCGCGCCAGAAGCAGGTGTTGTTCGAGAAGATCAGCGCGCACTACGGCGACACGCTCGCCGGCCGCACGGTCGCGCTGTGGGGGCTTTCCTTCAAGCCGAACACCGACGACATGCGCGAGGCGCCGAGCCGCGAGCTGATGGAGGCGCTGTGGCAGGCGGGCGTGAAAGTGCGCGCCTACGATCCGCAGGCGCGCGAGGAGACGCACAGAATCTACGGCGACCGCGCCGATCTCGTGCTGTGCGAGTCGGCCGAGGAGGCGCTCGAGGGCGCCGACTGCCTGGTGCTGGTCACGGAGTGGCGCGAGTTCCGCAGCCCGGACTTCGATGCGATCAAGGCGGCGTTGAAAGACCCCGTGATCTTTGACGGCCGCAACGTCTACGACCCCGATTTCGTCCGGCGCTTCGGCTTCACCTATTACGGCATCGGGCGCGGGGATCGGGCTGCAGCGCGGTAGTACGTATATCCCATTGACATATCCCGTCGTTGGGTCGAGAATCCGGGCAGCAATCGGAGCTGCATCATGAAACAGACGACGGTATTCAAGAGCAACCGCAGCCAGGCCGTCCGCCTGCCCAAGGACGTCGCGCTTCCCGAGGGCGTGAAGCAGGTGGATATCCTGTGCGTGGGCAGCGCGCGGCTGATCGTGCCGAGCGGGCGCCGCTGGGATGACTTCTTCGCCGGCCCGGCCGTGTCGGAGGATTGCATGGCCGAGCGTCAGCAGCCGGCGATGCAGGAGCGGGAATCGCTCTGATGCTCCGCTACATGCTCGACACGAATATCTGCATATACGCGCTCAAGCACCGCTTTCCCCAGCTGCAGGAACTCTTCAACCGCCATGCCGAGCAGCTGGCGGTTTCGACGGTCGTGCTCAGTGAGTTGTACTGCGGCGTCGAGAATTCCGCCCGCCCCGACGAAAACCTGAAGGTCATGGAGAGCTTCGCGGCACGACTGGAGGTGCTGCCGTTCGATGCACCCGCCGCGGCGCACAGTGGCCAGATCCGCGCGACGCTGAAAAAAACCGGCCAGCCGATTGGCGCATACGACCTGTTGATCGCCGGCCATGCCCGCAGCACGGGGCTGGCATTGATCACCAGCAACGAGGCGGAGTTCCGTCGCGTGCCGGGGCTGCTGGTCGAGAACTGGATCTAGAGTGTATTTTTTTCGCCCTGAATCACGCTTCCACGAGTTGATTCAGGGCATATTCTGCATGTTGCGCCGGTGAACGAGTCACCTGCGACGGCCCGGACCGGAGATAACCATGATCGTACCCGTCGTGCTCTCGGGCGGCTCCGGCACGCGGCTCTGGCCGCTGTCGCGCGAGCTGTATCCGAAGCAGCTGCTGCCGCTGGTTGGCGAGGAGACGATGCTGCAGGCGACGCTGCGCCGCCTTGATGGCCTCGACGGGCTGGCCGCGCCGATCATCGTCTGCAACGAGGCGCACCGATTCCTCGTGGCCGAGCAGCTCAGGCAGATCAACGTCAAGCCCGCCGCGATCCTGCTCGAGCCTGCCGGGCGCAACACGGCGCCGGCCGTCGCGCTGGCTGCAGCCGCGGCATTGCAGGCCCGCGAGCAGGGCGACGATCCGGTATTGCTGGTGCTGCCGGCCGATCACGTCATCCGCGATGCCGGCGCCTTTCGCGCCGCGCTGGTCGTCGGCGCGCGCCAGGCGAAGGAAAACAAGCTCGTCACTTTCGGCGTCGTGCCGGACCGGCCCGAGACCGGCTATGGCTACATCCGCGCGCTGGCCAAGGATGGCGCCGCTGCCGTCGAGCAGTTCGTCGAAAAACCCGATGCCGCGCTGGCAGCGCAGTACGTCGCGTCCGGCGAGTATTTCTGGAACTCGGGCATGTTCATGTTCCGCGCCGGCCGCTACGTCGAGGAGTTGCGCACGCACCGGCCGGAGATCGTCAGCGCCTGCGTGGCGGCGATCGCCGGCGCGAAGGCCGACCTCGATTTCACCCGCGTGGATCGCGAGGCCTTCGAGGCCTGCCCGTCCGACTCGATCGACTATGCCGTCATGGAGAAGACGGCGCACGCCTGGGTCGTGCCGCTGGACTGCGGCTGGAGCGACGTCGGCAGCTGGGCGAGCCTGCACGACGCCTGTGACGCCGATTCCGCCGGCAATGTCGCGATCGGCGATGTGCTGCTGGAGGACTCGGCCAACTGCTACCTGTATGCCGAGAGCCGCCTCGTCGCGGCCGTCGGCCTCGCCGACTGCATCGTCGTCGAGACCAAGGACGCGGTGCTCATCGCGCCGCGCGAGCGCGCGCAGGACGTCAAGAAGCTGGTCGACCGGCTGAAGGCCGAGGGCCGCTACGAGACCAGCCTGCACCGCGAGGTGTTCCGCCCGTGGGGCAGCTATGACAGTGTCGACAGCGGCGACCGCTTCCAGGTCAAGCGCATCGTCGTCAAGCCGGGCGCGCAGCTGTCGCTGCAGATGCACCATCATCGCGCCGAGCACTGGATCGTCGTGCAGGGCACGGCGAAGGTCACGAGCGGCGAGCAGACCTTCCTGCTCGGCGAGAACCAGTCCACCTACATCCCGATGGGCACGACGCATCGGCTCGAGAACCCGGGCAAGGTGCCCTTGCACCTGATCGAGGTGCAGTCCGGCACCTATCTCGGCGAGGACGACATCGTGCGCTTCGAAGACACGTACGGGCGCGGGTGACCGGGGCATGAATCGGGGGCTCGCAGTGGCGCTGGCGGGACTTGCGGTGGCGGTCGCCGGTTGCTCGTGGGCTCCGGTGCAGCCGGCCGACGAAGCGGCGCGCAGTGGCAGCTGGGCCAGCTGGGGGACGCCGCCAGGCGGGCAAGGCTCACCAGGCGGGGCAGGCCAGGCGGGGCTGGCGGCTTCACATCGGCCGGCCGCCCAGGCCGTCGACCTGGCGTCCGGTCTGATCGGTTCGCCGTATCGCTGGGGCGGCGCGACGCCAGCAGGCTTCGACTGCAGCGGGCTCGTCTATTACACCTATCGCAAGGCCGGCCTGGAAGTGCCGCGGACCTCGCAGCAGCAGTTCCATGCCGCCCAGCCGGTGCCGATCGCCAGCGCCGAGCCGGGCGACCTGGTGTTCTTCGGCCAGCGCGGCCGGATCTCGCATGTCGGCATCTACATCGGCGACGAGCAGTTCATTCACGCGCCGGAGTCCGGCCGTACCGTCACCGTCGCCAGCCTGTCCGACGGCTACTACCGCGCGCGCTTCGCCGGCGCCGGCCGCTTCGACTGAGGATGGGGACACTGCTAAAAAGGGCATTTCAGCAGTGTCCCCCTTGTTATCGGTAGGGGTCCGGGCGCGGCGTGTCGTCGGCGGAGGGTGGCAGGGCCGGCAGCACGATGTAGGGAAGATCGCCCGTCAGCGTTTTCAGGAACGCGACGATCTGGCCGATTTCCTGCTCGTTGTATGCGCGGCCGAGCTGCAGCCGGCCCATGATGTCGACCGCTTCGGCCAAGGTCGCGGCCTCGCCGTCGTGGAAGTACGGATAGGTCAGCTCGACGTTGCGCAGGGTCGGCACCTTGAAGCTGAAGCGATCGGCATCCTTGCCGGTCACCGCGCTGCGGCCCTCGGCCGGCGAGGTGGTTTCGTAGGGCGCCACCAGCCCCATGCGCTGGAATGACGTGCCACCGAGCGCCGGGCCGTAGTGGCAGGCAACACAGCCGCTATCGCGGAACAGCAGGTAGCCGTTCAGCTGCTCTTCAGACAACGCGGTGTCGTCGCCCTTCAGCCACTGGTCGAACAGCGCGTTCGGCGTCACCAGCGTCTCTTCGAAGGCGGCGATCGCGGCGGTGATGCGGCCCATGTCGATGCCGGGGCTGCCGAACACGCGGGCGAAAATGCTGCGGTAACCGGGGATCGACTCCAGCACCTCGACCGCGAGAGTGTGTGGCATCGCCATCTCGACGTCGGCTGCGATCGGGCCGCCGGCCTGCTCCTGCAGGTTCGCGGCACGCCCGTCCCAGAACTGCGCGACCGCCAGGTTCGAATTCAGCACCGTCGGCGCGTTGACCGGCCCGGCGGCCCACTTGTGGCCGATCGAGGTCTTCAGGTTGTCCGTGCCGCCGCGCGACAGGTTGTGGCAGGTGTTGCACGAGATGATGCCGGACATCGACAGGCGCGGCTCGAAGAACAGCATCTTGCCGAGCTCGATCAGCTCGCCGGCTTCGAAGCTCGCCGACTTGATCGGCTGAATCGGTTCGTCACGCGGCGTTTCGGCGAGGGCGAGCCCGGTCGCCACGACGGCAGCCAGGGCGATAAACAGGGGGGTTCTGAGGTTCATCGGTGCTCCTTTGCTGCAGGGCAAACCGCGTCCCCGCAGACGCACCGATATTAGACGTCGTCTCGTCGTCCCCGTGGTTGAGCAGGGTCAAATTCCCGGCTGGAAAGGGGGACACTGCTAAAAGCGCCGTTTAAGCAGTGTCCCTCTTGTTTTTAACGGCGTGCCTTGCCGAAGGGCGGCGCCGAGACGTTGTCGAGCTTCCAGACTTCGCCAAGCAGTGTGACGATGTAGGCGGTGTTGCCGATGAACTGGAAGGAGGTCGGGATGTTCAAGCCGGTCTGCAGCACGGTGAAGGTGCCGTCAAAGTTGACCTCGACGAGTGCGCCGGTATTCGGGGATGCCGGTGAGCCTTCCGCAACGCCGTCCCACTCGCCTTGTGCGAGGGCATAGAGCGTCTGGCCACGGCCGAACTTGACGTCGACCAGCAGCGGCGCACCGGAGGCGACGTCGGTAGCGGTGGTCGATTTCGGCCCGAACGACACGACCTTTCCGTCCTCGGGTACATGCGGCGCCGGTCCTGCCTCGGCCATGTACACCGTGTTGCCGTGTACCTCCAGGCCGGTGGGGACGGTGTTGCCGAAGGTCATGAACTCGCTGATCTCGCCGTCGAGCGTGACCCACAGCACGCGGTTGTGATGCCCGTCAGTGACCAGCAAGCCGCCCCGGAACACCTCCATTGCGTAATGGACGCCGGAATCCACAAAGAAGTCGATGCCGCTCGGCGGATTGGCGATCGAGAAGGCACCGATGTCGGCGATGACGGTGAAGGTGGTCGGGCCGTCCACCCGATAGATTTCGACAATGTCGCTGCCGCCCACATCGCTGCCGACGAGCGTGACCAGGACATACGCCTTGTTGCCGATGAAGGCGACGTCCATTGCGCCACCGATGCCGATCAACGAGGGCGGGAGTCCGCTGGCGACGATGGTTTTCGCACCAGTCTGCGGATCGATGCGCGTGAGCCGGCCCGCCGCGCCCTCGGTCACATACAGCGCGCCACCGGGGCCGATGGCACTGCCCGAGGCGCCCTCGAGACCTGATGCCAGTAGCGTGGGTTGGGCGGTTGCCGCCGAGGGCGCAAGCACGGCAAGCAAGATTGCAGCCAGCAATACGCGGAGTCGGATGTCCATAATGCACTCCTCCTGGAACTATTTTTTACATTAATAAATTACCTTAATTTATTGTTATTGAAATAATTATTGCTTTACTTTTTCGACATGCGCGGATTGCAGCGAGGACGCCCCAGGCAACCCGTGACGTTGTCCGCAACCGGCGTGCGCCGGCCGAACAGAGGCGCATTGCTGGGCGGCAGTACCGAGAAAACCACGAAGATTCGGCTATATAAGTACGAAGCCTTGCCGTTTTTTTTCCCCATCCGGGCGGCCCACGGATGAGCGACAGCAACGAACCTGGCGATTGGTATGCTTTCGACCGTTTCGCGCCGACCCCGAGCGCGGGGCGTTGCTCGGTCCGGATGGCGAGATCAAGCTGCGGCCGAAGAGTTACGAGTTGCTGCGTCACCTGGTGCGTCATCCCGGCCGGCTGGTGGGCCGGGAAGAACTCCTGAACGCGGTGTGGGGCCATGCGGCCGTCACCGACGATTCGCTGACGCAATGCCTGGTCGAAATCCGGCGGGCCCTTGGCGACAATGCGCGGCGGATCGTGCGCACGGTGCCGCGCCGCGGTTACCTGCTCGACGTGCCGGTGTCGCGGCACAACCTTGACGACACCCCGCGGGGCGAGCTCGACCACCCGCCGCCGGGCAACGGCCCGGGCGGCGAGGTGGCGACGGCGATGCGCAGCTCGCTGGGGCGGGGGAGATTGCCTGCGGTCGCAATCGCGATGGTGGCCGGGGTGATCGTAGCGATGGCATCCGCAGCGTGGCTGCTCAGCGAGCGCGATGGCGCCGTGCCCGCGCCGCACGCAATTGCCGGGCAGCCTGAGCCGGGTTCCATCGCAGTCCTCCCCTTCGTCGACATGAGCGCCGAGCAGAACCAGGAATACTTCGGCGATGGCCTTGCCGAGGAGATCCTGAACCTGCTGGCTCAGGTACCGACGCTGAAGGTCATCGCGCGGACTTCGTCCTTTTCGTTCAAGGACCAGCCCGCGGACATCGCGACGATCGCGGCGAAGCTCGGCGTGATGTACGTGCTCGAAGGCAGTGTCCGCAAGTCGGGCAACCGGGTCCGCGTCACGGCGCAGCTCATCGGCACGGACGACAGCGTGCATCGCTGGTCGCAAAGTTACGACCGCGAGCTCGGCGACCTGATCGACGTGCAGAGCGAGATCGCCGCCGCGGTCGCGTCAGTGCTCAAGCAGGAGTTGCTTGCGAGGACAGCGCCGGCACGCGGGCGGCCGCGCGATCCGGGCGCATACGACCACTTTCTGCGCGCCCGCTTCCTGTTCAACCGCCGGGACCCCGGTGACCTCGACCGCGCGCGTGAGCAGTTCGAGGCCGCGCTGCAGCTCGATCCAGCGTTGCCCGAGGCACACTTGCGGGTGCTACCGGTCTACAGAAAAGCAGGCGAGCGCGACAAGGCGGCGGAACACATCCGCATTGCGCAATCGCTGGACCCGGACAACGTGCTTCTGCTGGGGCTGCGTGCCGGGGCCGCACTCGGGCGTGGGGAGGTTGAGGAAGCCGTCGCACTCTCGGATCGCATCATCGCGATCGATCCCTTGTCGCGTGTCAGCCGCTTCAACCGCGCGAATTTACTGATGGGCGCCGGGCGCTACCAGGATGCGCGCAAGGAATTCATGGCGGTACGGGAACTCGGCGTTGCGCGCGCGTGGGAGATCGATGTTTACCTCGCGCAAGTACTGGTGCTCGAGGAGCGATATGAGGAAGCATTGGCACAGCTGGTGTCGGCTGCACCCGGCATCGAGTACGACCTGTGCCTCGCCTTGGCGCAGGTCGACGAGGCCGGGGCCGTAGCGGCCCGTCTCGAGACCGACGGTAGCAGCCTGGCTGCGATTGCGCTGGCCGCGCTGCATGCGCACCGGGGCGAGCCGGACGCGGCCTTTGCCTGGCTGGCCGAATCGCACGCCCGGTTTGAGCGGGACGGGCCGACGGCTCTGGTGATGTGGCCTCGGCTGACGCATGTTTCGCCGTTCCCGCGGCCGTTGCGGGACGATCTCCGCTGGGCAGCGCTTCAAGCCGATGTAGGATAGGGGGACACTGCTCTACAGGCCCTTTTAGCAGTGTCCCCCCCGCCACGATGGAGCCCAGGATGACGCTGCACTGTTTCAAGGCCTACGACGTTCGCGGGCGGCTGCCCGACGACCTCAACCCCGGGATCGCCCGGCAGATCGGCCACGCCTACGCGGCAGTGATCGGCCCGCGGACGGTCGTCATCGGCTATGACGTGCGCCTGTCGTCGCCGGAGCTCGCGAGCGCGCTGGCCGAGGGATTGATGGAGGCCGGTGTCGAGGTGCTCGACATCGGACTGTGCGGCACCGAGATGGTCTATTTCGCCACCAGCCACCTCGGTGTGGACGGCGGCATCATGGTTACGGCGAGCCACAACCCGCCGGACTGGAACGGCATGAAGTTCGTGCGCGAGGGTTCGCGGCCGATCAGTGGAGATTCCGGGCTCAAGGACATCGAGGCACTGGTCGCGCGCGGCGGCTTCGAGCTTGCCGGGCGGCGCGGGACGCGGCGTGCCGTGGACGTGCACGACGCCTATGGCGGGCACCTGCTGGGCTATGTCGAGACGGCGGCGCTGAAGCCCTTGAAGCTCGTCGTCAACGCCGGTAACGGCGGCGCGGGACTCGTCATCGACCGCCTCGCGCAGCACCTGCCGTTCGAGTTCGTCCGGCTGCAGCACGAGCCCGACGGGCGCTTTCCAGATGGCGTGCCGAACCCGTTGCTGCCGGAGCATCGCGCGGTCACGGCCGAGGCCGTCGTGCGGCATGGCGCGGATTTCGGCATCGCCTGGGACGGCGACTACGATCGCTGCTTCCTGTTCGACGAGACCGGGCGGTTCATCGAGGGCTACTACATCGTCGGGCTGCTCGCCGCGGCGTTCCTGTTGAAGCACCCGGGCGCGAGGATCGTGCACGACCCGCGGCTGACGTGGAACACGGTGGACATCGTTACGCGGGGCGGCGGCGTGCCGGTGATGTCGAAGACGGGGCATGCCTTCATCAAGGAGCGCATGCGCCTCGAGGACGCTGTCTACGGCGGTGAGATGAGCGCGCATCATTACTTCCGCGACTTCGCGTATTGCGATTCCGGCATGATCCCGTGGCTGCTCGTCGCCGAGCTGGTGTCGCGCGCCGGGCGGCCGCTGTCGGCGCTGGTCGAGGAGCGCATGGCGGCGTTTCCGGCGTCCGGCGAGATCAATCGCTCGCTGGCCGACCCGCCGGGAGTCCTTGCCGCGGTGGAATCGCGTTACCGGGAGGCGGCCTTGGCGGTTGATCACACCGACGGGCTGTCGATGGAGTTTTCCGACTGGCGTTTCAACCTGCGCGCCTCGAACACCGAGCCGCTGGTTCGGCTGAATGTCGAGAGCCGCGGCGACCAGGCGCTGATGGAGGCGAAGACGGCCGAGCTGCTGGCGCTGCTTGACGGCTGAGAGGAGGGGGACACTGCTGTTTCGGCCGATTTAGCAGTGTCCCCCTGCATTTCTGGACGCATTGGCCCGATTTGGCACATCTTTCTGCGAGCGCGGCCCGGGCAGACTGACTCCTCGCTTCCGTTCACGCTTTGCGAGGTGCTCATCATGGATACGGTAGTCATTTCCCCGGGTTTCAAGGTTCGGTTGCCCAAGCACATCCGGGACGCGCTCGGTCTCGAGCCGGGCCAGCTGCTTCGCGTCATGCGGCATGGCGGGCGCGTCGAACTGGTGCCGATGCGCCCGGCCTTCGAGTCAGCGGCGCTGTTCAGCGAGCCTCCGCATCGGCGGAGCCAGCGCGAGGGCCGCGCTGCGTCTTCGGCCTGATTCCAGGGGGACACTGCTGTTCACGCAGGATCAGCAGTGTCCCCCTGCGAAACGTTGTTCGCGAGCCAATGGACATCGCCAAAGGGCCGTTGGCTGTTGACGCACTTCCTCATGGCTTCCAGTTCTGCGGTCGTCTGGGCTTCATTGACCCAGCGGACCCAGTCCCCTGGCAAACCCGAGGGCGGATCGCTCAGCGCGATTCCCGGCTGGCCGGTATTGCGCCAGTGCAGGCTGCCCCAGGGCCAGTACTCGGCGCGCTGCACCAGCCCGGCACGCAGGGCGTTTCTCTCGACGTAGCGCATGACCGCCAGCAGGTGCCCGTCATTCTGGATCGGGAACGACTTGTAGCGGCCCTGCCAGATGCGCCCTTCCGTTCCATGGGCCTTGCGGTAGCGGGCGACATGCGTGGTCAGCACCCAGTGCATCCAGCGGCTGAGCTCCCCGGGCGCCCCAGGTCGCACGACGAAGTGAAAATGATTCGGCATCAGGCAGGCAGCGAGCAGCGGCATGTCGATGCGCTCCTGGGCTTCGCTGAGGATGCCAAGGAAAGCGCGGTAGTCACGCGGCTGATGGAAGATGACCGCGCGCCGGTTGCCGCGGTTGATCGCGTGGAAGCAGTAGCCGACCTGCAAAGACCGCGGGATCCTGGCCATGACCGGCAGTCTGCCTGCCGGACCCTCTGAAGCCGATCCCCCGAAACGCCAGCGATTCCTCGGAAATGGCGACACTTCGGCGTCGCGCCGAGGGGGACACTGCCAAAAGCGCCGTTCTAGCAGTGTCCCCCTCGCAAGCAACAGCAACGTACCCGTCACTGGCGCGTCACGATCGCGCCTTACCTTGCGCGGCAAATCCAGGCTCGGGGAATGCCATGTTCGCCACGAAGGAACACTATCCGGTGTCGTCGGAGTGCCTGCCGCCCGTGGACCGGGTCACCGGAACATACCGGCTGCGCTTCGCCCGTTCATCGAAGGACCTGGTGGCGGTACAACGGCTGCGATTCGAGGTTTTCAACCGCGAACTCGGCGAGGGCCTCGCGGCGAGTTGGCAGACCGGCCTCGACGCCGACCCATGGGACGAACTCTTCCACCACATCGTCATCGAGCATGTCCCGAGCGGCGCGATCGTCGGCAGCTACCGCCTGCAGACCGGAGATATGGCCGAGCGTCACGGTGGCTTCTACTCGGATGCTGAGTTCGACCTGCGACGGTTTTCGCGCGAACTGCTGCTGGATGCCGTCGAGATCGGTCGTGCCTGCGTGCACGCCGCGCATCGCAACGGTCGCGTCATCCACCTGCTGTGGAAGGGACTTGCTGCCTATCTCCTGTGGAATACCAAGCGCTACCTGTTTGGCTGCTGCTCGATACCGGGGCAGGATCCGGTGGCAGCGGCGGCCGCCTGGTGGCAGCTCAAGGCCGAGGGTTTCGTCAGTGACCGCTATTCGGCAGCGCCGCACCGCGGCCTGGCCTGTGACGTCCGGCGGTCCTTGGCTGGAAACGTTCACCCCAACGCATTGCCGCCGCTGTTCCAGAGCTACTTGAACCTCGGCGCGGAGGTCTGCGGACCGCCAGCGCTGGACGCAGAGTTTGGCACCATCGATTTCCTCGTGCTGCTGGACCTCCAGCGGCTCGACGAACGCACCCGCGAGAAGTTTTTCCGCGACCTGCCGCCGCCCGCGATGCCCCGCATCGCCTGAGCCGAGGGGGACACTGCTGTTTTGGCCAAAACAGCAGTGTCCCCCTCGGCCGGCTTGCGGCAAAGCAGCGCGGCTGTCACGATTTCGGCCGTGACAGACGGATCGGCGGTCGAGAAGCCCAGCTATGCCCGCGTGCGTGTAGGGCCGGTGGCATTGCTGCGGGCCGTCATCCGGCTGCCGCTGCTGCTGATCGTCACTTTTGTCTACGTCTCCGGCTGGGGCCTGCTGGCGCTCTGGCCGTGGTCCAGGGCAGGGCGCGTCGCGCTCCGGCGCGGCGTCACACGCCGCTGGGCCGGCGCCATGTGCCGCGTGCTGGGCGCCCGCATCGAGGTGCTCGGCGATCTCCCGCAGGGCCCCGGCTTCCTGATCACGAACCACGTCGGCTATCTCGACATCCCGGTGCTGATGTCGCTGACCGGCTGCCGCTTCGTCTCGAAGAGCGAGATCGCCCGCTGGCCGCTGATCGGCTTCCTGTCGCGCGTGGCCGGCACCCTGTTCGTCAACCGCGGCAACGGCGGCCGCGATGCCGGCATGACTCTGACCGGCATGGCGGCCGCGCTCGAGGACGGCGACCTCGTGGTGTTTTTCCCGGAAGGCACGACCAGCCGCGGCGAGCACATCCTGCCGTTCCGTTCCGGCCTGCTGAGCCTGCCGGCGCGCGACGGCCACCCGGTCTGGCCGGCGGCGATCGCCTACGAGCCCTGGGATCCGGACATCGACCCGGGCCTCGGCCTCGCCTGGTCGGGCAAGCAGTCGCTGCTGCCGCACGTCTGGCGGCTCGCCTGCATGCCGGGCTTCACGGCGCGCATCGCCGTCGCGCATGCCGTCGAGGAAGGGCATCGCAAGCACCTCGCCCGCGCCTTGCATCACCGGGTCGCGATGATGCACGCAGGCCTGAAGCGCATCGGCGCCGATGCCCCGGGCGCCAAGGCCGCCTAGCCAGCCGCCCAGAAAAAATCACTTGGCCCGCGCCTATTTCGGCCGGTTCAGCAGCGCGCGCGTCCGCGCCTCGACCTTGCGCACGCCCTCGTCCAGCAGGTACTCGCGAAAGGCCTCGGCGGCCGGCGGCAGCCAGCGCTCCGCGTGGTGCACCACGTACCAGGTCCGGAGAATCGGCGTGTGCTCGACGTCGAGACGCACCAGCGCGCCGGCCTCGAGCTCCAGCGAAAGCGTGTGCATCGAGGTCAGGCTGATGCCGAGCTGCGACATCACGGCATGCTTCGCCATCTCGTTGCCGCTGACGGTCAGGCGCTCGCGCGGCACGACGCGGTGCATCTCGAGGAAGCTCTCCAGCATCGCGCGCGTGCCGGATCCGGGCTCGCGCTGCACGATCGCCTCGTGGCGCAGCTCGATCGGCGGGATGTCGCGCGCCGCCGCGAGCGGGTGGCCGGGCCACGCGATGATGATGTGCGGATTGACGGCAAACGGCTCGTGCGTCAGCGGCCCGCCCGGCGCCTGGCCCGGCGCGCCGCCGGTGCCGGGCACGCGCCCCATCAGCGCGAGGTCGACTTCGCCCTCGAGCAGGGCGCGCACCAGCTCCGCGCGCGACGAGACCGTCATGTGGACCGCGATGCCCGGCGCACGCACCCGGAAATCGGCCAGCAGCGGCGGCAGGATGTGCGTGCCGGTCGCCAGCACGCCGAGGTGCAGCGTGCCGTCGTCGCGCTTCGCCAGCGCATCCATCTCCTTGCCGAGCTGGGCCAGCCGGACGTGCACGTCGGTGGCCGCCGCCAGCATGCGCTCGCCGGCCACGGTCAGCTTCAGCTTGCGGCCCATGCGGTCGAACACCGGCACGCCGAGGACCCGCTCCAGTTGTGCCACCTGCTGGCTGACCGCGGGGGCGGTCATGAACAGCAGCTTGCTCGCCGCCGCCATCGAGCCGGTCTCGGCGATCGCCCGCATGACTTCGAGATGCCGCAGGTTGATCTGGCGCTGTTGCATAAGCGGAGCTTATCAGAACAGTTAGTAAGTTTAAGTATTCATTAGTTCATGCCTTCCCTATAGTCCAGTGAAACCCGCGCATCCGGACGAGGAAACAAGGACATGAGTAACCCAGCAATCGTCGGGACCCCCCGGCCGGCCACCGGCAAGCCTGCCGCCCGCTACGAGGCCGGCGTGCAGAAATACCGCGACATGGGCTACTGGGCGCCCGACTACCAGCTGAAGCCGACCGACATCGTCGCGTTGTTCCGCATCACGCCGCAGGACGGCGTCGACCCGATCGAAGCGGCCGCGGCCGTCGCCGGCGAGTCCTCGACGGCGACCTGGACCGTGGTGTGGACCGACCGGCTGACGGCCTGCGACAGCTACCGCGCGAAAGCCTATGACGTGCAGCCGGTGCCGGGCTCGCCGGACCAGTACTTCGCGTACATCGCCTACGACCTGTCGCTGTTCGAGGAAGGCTCGATCGCCAACCTGACGGCCTCGATCATCGGCAACGTGTTCAGCTTCAAGCCGCTGAAGGGGCTGCGGCTCGAGGACATGTACTTCCCGCCGGCCTACGTGAAGACTTTCCGCGGCCCGCCGACCGGCATCGTCGTGGAGCGCGAGCGGCTCGACAAGTACGGCCGGCCGCTGCTCGGCGCGACCATCAAGCCGAAGCTCGGGCTGTCCGGCAAGAACTACGGGCGCGTCGTCTACGAGGCGCTCGCCGGCGGGCTCGATTTCACCAAGGACGACGAGAACATCAACTCGCAGCCGTTCATGCACTGGCGCGACCGTTTCCTGTTCTGCATGGAGGCCGTCAACAAGGCGCAGGCCGTCAGCGGCGAGGTCAAGGGCCACTACCTGAACGTCACGGCCGGCACGATGGAGGAGATGTACAAGCGCGCGGAGTTCGCGCGCGAGCTGGGCTCGGCGATCATCATGGTGGACCTGGTCATCGGCTGGACGGCGATCCAGTCGATGTCGAACTGGGCACGTGACACGGACATGATCCTGCACATGCACCGCGCGGGTCACGGCACCTATACGCGGCAGAAGAACCACGGCGTGTCCTTCCGCGTGATCGCGAAGTGGCTGCGCCTGGCCGGCGTGGATCACCTGCATTGCGGGACGGCCGTCGGCAAGCTCGAGGGCGATCCGCTGACCGTGCAGGGCTATTACAACGTCTGCCGCGAGGCCGTGACGCAGAAGGACCTGCAGCGCGGCGTGTTCTTCGAGCAGGACTGGGTCGGGCTGCGCAAGGTCTTGCCGGTCGCCTCGGGCGGCATCCATGCCGGCCAGATGCACCAGCTGCTCGACCTGTTCGGCGACGACGTCGTGCTGCAGTTCGGCGGCGGCACGATCGGCCACCCGATGGGCATCCGCGCCGGTGCGACCGCAAACCGCGTCGCGCTCGAGGCCATGGTGCTGGCGCGCAACGAGGGCCGCGAGATCGCCGTCGAGGGGCCGGAGATCCTGATGGCGGCGGCGCGCGACTGTCGGCCGCTCGAGGCCGCGCTGTCGACCTGGAAGGACGTCACTTTCAACTATGCGTCGACCGACACGTCCGACTACGTGCCGACCGCCAGCGTTTCCTGAGGAGTCCGACATGCGCATCACCCAAGGCACATTTTCGTACTTGCCGGACTTAAGCGACGCGCAGATCGCGCGCCAGGTCGACTATGCCCTGCAGCAGGGCTGGGCCGTGTCGCTCGAGTTCACCGACGAGCCGCATCCGCGCAACACCTATTGGGAAATGTGGGGCATGCCGATGTTCGACCTGCGCGACGCGGCCGGCGTCATCGGCGAGCTCAAGGCCTGCCGCGCCGCGCACGGCGAGCGCTGCTACATCAAGCTGAACGCCTTCGATTCCACGCTCGGCTTCGAGACGACGCGGATGTCGTTCATCGTGCATCGCCCGCCGGCCGAGACCGTCTACAAGCTGCAGCGCACCGACCTGCGCGGCCGCAACCTGCGCTACACCCTCGAATGAGCATGGGGAATGAGCATGGGGACACTGCTAAAACGGCGGTTTTAGCAGTGTCCCCATTTGATCTGAGGGCGCTGCTGGCGGAATCGGGGGTCGGGGAGGTGCTCGAGCAGCTCGATGGCGAGCTCGTCGGCCTCAAGCCGGTCAAGCGGCGCATCCGCGAGATCGCCTCGCTGCTGGTCGTCGACAAGGCACGCGCCGAGCTCGGCGTCGCCGGCGTGCCGCTGTCGTTGCACATGAGCTTCACCGGCAACCCCGGCACCGGCAAGACGACCGTCGCCATGCGCATGGCCGACATCCTGCACCGGCTCGGCCACGTGCGCCGCGGCCATGTCGTGGCCGTGACGCGCGACGATCTCGTCGGCCAGTTCATCGGCCACACCGCGCCGAAGACCAAGGAAGTGCTGAAAAAGGCCATGGGCGGCGTGCTGTTCATCGACGAGGCCTATTACCTGTACCGGCCGGAGAACGAGCGCGACTACGGCCAGGAAGCGATCGAGGTGCTGATGCAGGTGATGGAGAACCAGCGCGACGACCTCGTGGTGATCTTCGCCGGCTACAAGGACCGCATCGAGCGCTTCTTCCAGAGCAACCCGGGTCTCGCCTCGCGCGTCGCCCACCACATAGATTTCCCCGATTACTCCGTCGAGGAGCTCGAACAGATCGCCACGCGCATGGTCGCCGCGCTCGGCCTCGAGCTCTCATCCGAGGCGCGCGAGGCGCTCGGCGAGTACCTCGAGCTGCGCCGGCAGCAGCCGAACTTCGCCAACGCGCGTTCGTTGCGCAATGCGCTCGACCGCGCACGGCTGCGCCAGGCGCAGCGCCTGCTCGAGCTCGGCGAGGTCGACGCGCGCATGCTGGTGACGCTCGAGGCTGCCGATTTCCGCGCCAGCCGCGTGTTCGCTGGCGGCGCCACGCAGGGCACGCCCGAGGAGGCGAAATGCTGAATCCCGGCTACACGACGCTGTCGAAGTTCCTGATCGAGCGCGTGCCGGAAGGCCCGTACTCGCGCGACCTCGCGGCGCTGCTCGTCGATGTTGCAGCGGTCATCAAGGCAGTCTCGGCCGCGATCGGCAAGGGTCCGCTGGTCGGCCTCGCGGGCCTTGCCGGCTCGGAGAACAGCCAGGGCGAGCAGCAGAAGAAGCTCGACCTGATCGCCGACGAGCTGTTCGCGCGCGGCATCGAGTGGAGCGGGCTGGTCGGCGCGCTGGCCTCCGAGGAGATGGACGAGGTGCGCTTCGTCGGCGGCCGGGGCCGCCTCGCGCTGGTGTTCGATCCGGTGGACGGCTCCGACAACCTCGACCTGAACCTGCCGGTCGGCTCGATCTTCTCGGTGCTGGCCCTGCCCGAGGGCGCGCGCGACGCGGCGGCCGTGCTGCAGCCGGGCAACCGCCAGCTCGCCGCCGGCTACTCGATCTACGGTCCTTCGACGCAGCTGGTGCTGACGGTCGGCAACGGCACGCACGGCTTCACGCTGGACCGCGAGATCGGCAACTTCGTGCTGACGCATCCCGACATCCGTATCCCCCAGCACGCTTCGGACTATCTGGTCAATGCCTCCAACCGGCGCTTCTGGGAGCCACCAGTGCTGCGCTACGTCGACGAGTGCAAGGCCGGGCGCGAAGGGCCGAGAAAACGCGACTTCAACACCCGCTGGGTCGCGTCGATGGTCGCCGACATCCACCGCATCCTGATGCGCGGCGGCGTGTACCTTTACCCGCGCGACCAGCGCGACAGCTGCCGCGCGGGGCGCCTGCGCCTGCTCTACGAGGCCAACCCGATGGCGCTGCTGATCGAGCAGGCCGGCGGCACCGCCTCGACCGGCCGCGGCCGGATTCTCGACGAGATTCCGCTCGAGCTGCACCAGCGCGTCCCGGTCATCGCCGGCGCCGCGGAGGAGGTCGCGCGCATCGTGCACTACCACGACGAGTACGATCGCGGCGACGACAAGCCCTACACCTCGCAGTTGTTCGGCGAGCGCTCGCTGTTCGTGGACTGCTGAGCGCGCACGCAAGGAGGCCGCACATGTCCGCCAGGCACCCGATCATCGCAGTCACCGGCTCCTCCGGCGCCGGCACGACGACTGTCAGCACGGCCTTCGAATGGATCTTCGCTCGCGAGAAGATCCGTGCGGCGATGGTCGAGGGCGACGCCTTCCATCGCTACGACCGGGTCGCGATGCGCGCGGCGATGAAACAGGCCGAGGAGGCCGGCAACCGGCACTTCAGCCACTTCGGCCCCGAGGCCAACCTGTTCGGCGAGCTCGCGGAGCTGTTCCGCAGTTACGCATTGGACGGCGTCGGCCGGGCGCGCCACTACGTTCACGACGCCGTCGAGGCGGAGAAGTACGGCAGCCCGCCGGGCACCTTCACCGCGTGGGAGGAGATCGGCGCGGACACGGACCTGCTGTACTACGAGGGCCTGCATGGCGGCGTCGCAGCCGGCGAGCACAACGTCGCGCAGTACCCAGACCTGTTGATCGGCATCGCGCCGAGCATCAACCTCGAGTGGATCCAGAAGATCCACCGCGACCGCCAGGCGCGCGGCTACTCGACCGAGGCAGTCGTCGACACGATCCTGCGGCGCATGCCTGACTACCAGAACTACATCTGCCCGCAGTTCTCGCGCACGCACATCAACTTCCAGCGCGTGCCGATCGTCGATACCAGCAACCCCTTCGTCGCCAAGGACATCCCGTCGGCCGACGAGAGCTTCCTGGTGATCCGCTTCGCCAACCCGCGCGGCATCGACTTCCCGTACCTGCTGTCGATGATCCACGACTCGTTCATGTCGCGGCCGAACACCATCGTCGCGCCGGGCGGCAAGCTGCCGCTGGCGATGCAGCTGATCCTGACGCCGCTGATCCTCAGGCTGATGGACACGCGCAAGCGCGCGTTCTGACGGCGCCGGCCGCGGTCCCGGCTGCTGCCCTGGCCGCGCCTAGCCCAGCCAGGGCAGCCTGAGCACGCGCAGCAGTGCCGCGAGCAGCAGCATCACGATGACGTTGTGCGCCAGCGCCACGCCGAGCGGCAGGCCCGGGGCGACGACGAGCGCGAACAGCGAGACTTCCACCACCAGCACGCCGGCGGCTAGTGCCGCGAGATGGTGGCGGCGCGGGGCGAGCGGCTGCGGCTCGCGCAGCGCGAGGCGCCAGCACAGCGCGAACACGAGGAAGCCGCCGAGCAGGTTGCCGAGCGTGACCGCCGGTCCGACCGTGCCCGCGGACCAGCGGCCGAGCACCGCGAGCAAGGCCACCAGCACGAACAACGCGAGCGCGTGCCGGCCTTCGCGCTGCAGGAACGGCCGTGGGCCGAGACTGAGCGCCAGCAGGCCGATGACGAACACCAGCACCGTCGAGGCGGCGACCCGGTGCGCGGCGCGCGCCGCCACCACGGCGCCGGACTCGACGAACTCCGCGGGCAGGTCGCTGGCCGCGGCGCCGGCCAGGCGCACGAAGGCGCTCAGCGTAGTGACCGCGAACATCAGCACGGTGCAGGCCAGTGCGACCTGGCGGACGTAGCGTTTGCGCCGCTCGACGGGGTCCATGCGCGATCTCCATGAACGAAATGGGGGCCCCTTGCGGGGCCCCCGTCAGCCTGCACGACCGGGGATCCGTCGCCTACAGGCCGTGTGCCTCGCGGAGGTCGAAAGCCCTGCCCGGACCATGGCAAAGCGCGCAGGCTTCGCCGCTCATGTCCGGCATCTCCCAGTTCCAGCCGGTCGACATCCCGCCGCCCATGGTCTTGAAGTGGTTCCACGCCACGTCCGTGCTCATACCGGTGACGAGGTCGACCTTGCTGTAGTCGACGTGGCACGAGGCGCAGGCGCCGGCGACCGGCGTCAGCTTCAGGTGCATCTCCACGTCGTCCAGGCCGGCCGGCGCGCCGACGCTCGGACCCGCCACGGCCGCGGACAATGGCAGCTCGAAGGCGCCGTCGACATGGCACTGCAGGCAGTTGCGCAACCTGCGGTCGCCCGCGGCGCCCGGCGCCATCGCCGGGAAGCGCAACGGCGTCTTGCCGTTGGCATAGGCCTGCGGGAAGAACCCGGACAGGTTGTGGACGCCGTGGATCGTCGACATCAGGCCCTGGTTGCGCTGCATGCCGGCCAGCCACCATGGCCGCGGCCCGGTGCCGGTGCCGCCGTCGTGGTACCAGTTGGAGTTGTGGCACACGGCGCAAGTCTGCAGGTGGTCGTTGTAGCCGGTGCCGGCGCCGTGCATCGTCAGGCCCATGTGGCAGTTGCGGCAGCCTTCCTCGGCGAACGCTGCGTCGCGCCGTGCGACCGGCTGTGCGTCCGTGATCGCGAAGGCGGCCGAGACGTTCGGGAAGTACAGCGTGTCGCCCGCGTCCGCCAACGCGCCGCGCACGACCAGCAGCCCTGAGCCGCCGGCCTCGAGCATCGCTGCGACCTGGTTGGCGTTGAGCGCCTGCACGACGGTGTAGTAGCCGTTGCCATCAGGCGTCAGGCCGGCAACCGTGATGCCCGTGTAGTTGGGTGCCTGGTCGTCGCCGGCGCCGACGCCGCGGGTGCGGTACTCGACGGTCGGGTAGGGCAGCGAGATCTGCCACGTGGCGTCGGGCGTGCGATCCGCGCCTGTGGAATCCGCGATCCTGATGCGGTAGGTCAGCGTGTTCGCGACGCTGTCCAGCACCGGTGCGCCGTCGATGAAAGTCTCGACCGCGCGGGCCCGCTCGAACAGGTCCATGCGATGCGCCTCGAGTGGCGTCGGCTGGACGCCGGACCGGTGGCACAATTCGCATTCCGAGTTGCCAAAGGGCGCATGGTTGAACTTGGTGTTGTCGATCCACGGTGCCCCTTCCGGCCCGAGCCCCGGCACGTCCTCGTGGCAGGAGCTGCAGGCCGCCTTCGAGAACACATTCTTCCAGTTGCCGCCGTCCGCGGTCGGCGTGCTCTTGAACTCGGCGGCCCAGTCCGCGTCGTCCGTGTGGCACTTCTGGCAGGCGATCGTGGTGTTGGCCAACCCCCCGTGCCGCGCGCGCGTCTCGAAGGGATAGACGACCCTGTCGAACTCCTTTGGTGCTGCACCGAATCCCCACACGAGATAGCGTTCGTTGGCGGCGACCCGCGGCAGCGAGATGCCGCGATGCAGCTTGTGGATCAGCACTGAGAAATCGAGGCTCTCGCCGCTGTTCGGCTCAGTGTGCTCGGGGTTGTGGCAGGTCACGCAGAGTTCGACCTCGACGCGGGCCGAGCCGCCGTGGAAGCCGAGCGTGGAGTGGCAGCTGTTGCACGAGGCGGTGGTCGCGATTTCGCGCGTCACGGTCGGGGCGATGCCCGGTGTGGCGGGCACGAAGTCTAACCAGGCGTTGGTGCGCGGCAGCGGTGCGGCGACCTGCAGCGCAACGCGGTGCGTCAGCGTCGGCTCGTAGGCGACCGCGACGGGCGTCGTGATGTTCGTGATGTCGTGGGCGAAGGTATAACGATAGGTCCCGCCGCCGAGATGCTCGAGCGTCCCCTGCGTGCCGGGCTCTGCATCAGACTGGATCGCCGAGTCCATGACCGGCGCCGGCAGCCAGCCTGCGACTGCAGCCGGGCGCGCGGCGCGCACGCGGCGGATGTAGCTGCGCCACGTGTGCGTGTTGCCGTCGGGCACGAGTTTCGCGAAGGTCCAGGAGATCTGGTTCGGCGCGAGCCCCGCGAAGCCACGGCCTGCCTGGTCGGTGGCCGTGAAGGTCACGACCGGCGGGCTGGCGATGACGACGTCGGTGATCGCGATCGCCAGGTCCTCGGGCGGCGTCAGCGTATCGGTGCCCGGCGGCGCGGGCGGGGCGGGCGGCGGCGCCGGGGCGTCTGCTCCGGGCGGCCCAGGCGGGCCGGCGGGTCCGGGCTGGCCGTCCTTGCCGTCGTCGCCGCTGCAGCCGACGAGCGCGAGCGTGAATGCGACCAGGCCTGCGGCGATCCAATGCGTGCGAGCGCGGCCTGCGCCGCCATCCATGTTACCCATTTGTGTCCCCCCCAAGAGATCGATTTTTTCGACAGCGGTGTGCTGGCACGCGCCTGTGCCGGGCCACCCGCAGTATGTTGATAATCGAATACCGAGAATGTCTCTATTGGACCTTGGTCGGAATCCGATTGGATGACTAATTAGTCGATCTGCATGGGCGTGACAAGCTCAGCACGAGCCGCGCTGCAGCAATACGGTGGATGGTGCGGGGAATTACAGGGTGCGGCGCTATTGGCTGCCCGACTTCACGGCCTCGATGAAGGTCGGTCGTGCGCTGCGCGAGCCGAGGCGCTCGGCTTCCTCGAGCAGTTTCAGCGCTCGGTCCACGTCGCCTGCAGCGACCGCCCGGCGGATCGCGTCGTTGAACATCGACTCCGAGGTGGGCGCGGCCGGGGGCGTGGATTCCGGCGGGGGCGGCGGCAACGCGGGCAGCGCAGGCGCCGCGGCCGGCGCGGGCGCGGCCACGGCCGGCGGGGCGGCGGGGGTTGTTGCTGCCGCGGCGGCAGGGGCTGCCGTGGCCGCGGGGGCGGATCCGGCGAGCCCGGGTTCGGCCGGCGTCGTTTCGGTGACCGCGGGCTCGGCGGCCGGCCGGGCCTGGGTGATGTCCCGCGGCGCGCCCGGGCCATGGATCGCCGGCTGGAAGTGCCAGAAGCCCTCATCGCCCGGGGTGCCGGGCTCGGGCCCGAAATCGATCACGCTCTTGCCGCTGGTGCTGCAGCCGGCGAGCAGGGCGGCAACGAGTACGACTAGCCCGGACTTGAACATGGTGCGGGACCTCCAGAGGTATTGCGCCATAGCTTACACCCGGGAGTGGGGACACTGCTAAACCGGTCGATTCAGCAGTGTCCCCCTGTCACCGGCCGGCGTTGCGGACGCGGATGGCTTCTTCCTGGTCCATGGCCTCGAGCTGCTCGTCCATGAAACGCAGCGAGCCCTCGATCTCGGGCAGGACGACGTTCTCGAGCGCGCGGGCGCGGCGCTCGGTGCGGATGTACTCCCGGATCAGCCGCGCGAGGCTGGCGCGCATCACGGCGAGCTCCACCGCCAGCGGCACCAGCGCGCTGAATGCCTCGCGGCAGCGCTCGGCCTCGGGGCTCGGGTTGAGGGCAGGGGGACACTGCTGCACGCCTTTGCCGGCCGCGGCGTTCGCAGGCCAGGCCTCGAACTTCCCGTCGAGCAGGTGCACGCCGAGGAAGCGGTGGTCTTTCAGACGCACGGCGGCCTCTTCCATGCGCAGCACCGGGTAGATGCCGAGCCCGTCGAAGCCGTGCCGGCCGAGCGCGCGGGCCAGTGCCGCGGCGGCTTTCTCGTGCAATTCGTCGTAAAGATCGCGCGCGCTGCGCCATTCGTTGAGCCGCTTCAGCATCTCCTGCGCCAGGATGACGCGCTTCTCGTCGAGGAACTCGAAGCCCTCGCGGACCAGCTGGCGTTCCTCCTTGAGCTCGAGGAACGCGCTGCGGGTCGGGCTGAGGCCGGTCTCGGACATGGCCTAGTAGCCGGACCCAGACGGGGACACTGCTGCTTCGCCCGTTTCAGCAGTGTCCCCAGGGGGGGACACGCCAGATTTGGCCGAAACAGCAGTGTCCCCCTCGATGTACTCGGCGAGCTGGGCGCTGGAGAGGCGGGTCAGCTCGGAGGCCGGCAGGCCGCGCAGCAGTTCCCAGCCGAGCGCCATGCTCTGCTCGAGCGTGCGCGGCCCGTCCTGGGCGACGAAACGCATCTCGAAGGCGTCGCCGAACTCGAGGAACTTGCGGTCGCTGTCGGGCAGGCCCTCGACGCCCATGACCGAGGCCAGCACCCGCACGCGGTTGGCGCGCGCATAGGAGGCGAACAGCTGGTGCGCCAGCGCCGGGTGATCGGCATGCGTGTAGCCCTTGCCGGTGCCCGCGTCCATCAGTCGCGACAGGCTCGGCAGCACCTCCACCGGCGGGAACACGCCCTTGCGGTCGAGTTCGCGCCCGAGCACGATCTGGCCCTCGGTGATGTACCCGGTGAGGTCCGGGATCGGGTGACCGATGTCATCGCCCGGCATGGTCAGGATCGGCAGCTGCGTCAAAGTACCAGGCAACCCCCGGATGCAGCCCGCGCGCTCGAAGATCGTCGCCAGGTCGGAGTACATGTAGCCCGGGTAGCCCTTGCGGCTCGGGATCTCGCCATGGCTCGCCGACACCTCGCGCAGCGCCTCGCAGTAGTTCGTCATGTCGGTCATCACGACCAGCACGTGCCGGCCCTCGACGAAGGCCAGGTACTCGGCCGCCGTCAGCGCGAAGCGCGGCGTCAGGAGGCGCTGCGTCGACGGCTCGTCGGCATGGTTCAGGAACATGACCGTGTGCGCCAGCGCGCCGGATTCCTCCATCGCCCTGGTGAAGCTCGCGGCGATGTCGTAGGGCACGCCGATGCCGACGAACACCACGCAGAACTCACCGGCCTCGGCGCCGCGCAGCCGCGCGCGCTGCGCGATCTGCGTCGCGAGGCGGTCGTGCGGCAGGCCGCCGCAGGAGAACAGCGGCAGCTTCTGGCCGCGCACCAGGCTGTTCATCAGGTCGATCGTGGAGATCGAGGTCTCGATGAAGTCGCGCGGCAGGTCGCGCGCCGCCGGATTGATCGCCAGCCCGTCGATGCGCATCATCTGGTCGGCGGGCACTGGCGGACCGCCGTCGATCGGCAGCCCGACGCTGTTAAACACGCGCCCCGGCAGGTTCGGTCCGACCGCCATCTCCAGCGGCCGGTGCAGGATCCGGATGCGCGTCTCCGCGAGCCCGAGCCCGGTCGTCGACTCGAGCACCTCGATGACCATGTTGTCGTCGTCGACGGCCGAGACACGGCCGACGCGCGCAGCGCCGTCGCCGCCGATGACCTCGACGGCGTCGTTGAGCGCCACGTCGGCGTCGCGCCGCGCGAACAGCAGCGGGCCCTCCAGCCGGTGGGCCGCGCCTTGCAGAATCACGTCAGCTCGCATTGGCGGCCTCCTGCTTCTCGAGCTGGGCGAAGGCCTCGCCGATCTCGGCGGCGACCTTCGGCTTGTCGTCGACCTGGCTCTCGGCGAACTCCTCGCCGAGCCGCTGCAGCTTGCGCAGAATCGGCATCGCGGCGATCTTCGCCGGCGAGATGCCGCGCCCGACCGCTTCCTCGGCCAGGTCGATGAACTGCATCATCAGCCGCAGCATCGCGGTCTGGCGCTTCGGCGAGCAATAGCGATCGATGTCCGAGAACGAGCTTTGCCGCAGGAAGCCCTCGTTCATCAGGTCGGCGGCCAGCAGCGTCATCTGCTGCTCGTTCGGCAGCGCGTCCTTGCCGACGATGCGCGCCATGCGCTCGAGGCGCGCCTGCTGCTCCAGCAGCGTCAGCAGCCGGCGGCGGTGCTCCTTCCAGTCGGCATTGCCCTGCAGCTGCCACCAGCGCGCCAGCGTGTCGACGTCCTCGGCATAGCTGGTCAGCGGGTGGATCGCCGGATAGAAGCGCGCCTGCGCGCGGCCGCGATCGAGCGCCCAGAAGCTGCGCACGTAGCGCTTCGTGTGGCTCGTGACCGGCTCGGAGAAGTCGCCGGCGGGCGGGCTGACGGCGCCGATCACGGTGACCGAGCCTTCCTTGCCGCACAATGCCTTGACGCGCGCCGCGCGCTCGTAGAAATCCGCCAGTCGCGAGGCCAGATACGCCGGATAGCCCGACTCGCCCGGCAGCTCGCCGAGCCGCCCGGAGACCTCGCGCAGCGCCTCGGCCCAGCGGCTGGTCGAGTCGGCCATCAGCGCGACGTTCAGCCCCTGGTCGCGGAAATACTCGGCGACCGTGATCGCGGTGTAGATCGACGCCTCGCGCGCCGCCACCGGCATGTTCGAGGTGTTCGCGATGATGACGGTGCGTTCCATCAGCTTGTGGCCGGTGCGCGGATCCTCGAGCTGCGGGAACTCGTCGAGCACCTCGGCCATCTCGTTGCCGCGCTCGCCGCAGCCGACGTAGATGATGACGTCCGCGTCGCACCACTTCGCGAGGCTTTCCTGCAGCACCGTCTTGCCGGTGCCGAAGCCGCCCGGCAGGGCGGCGCGCCCGCCGCGCGCGACCGGGAACAGCGTGTCGAGTATGCGCTGCCCGGTGACCATCGGCGCATCGGCCGGCAGCCGCGACGCGACCGGGCGCGGATGACGCACCGGCCAGTCGTGCTGCATCGACAGCGTGCGCCGCTTGCCGTCGGCGGTCTCGATGACCAACAGCGGCGCATCCTCGGGATACTCGCCGGCCGGCTCGATCGACACCACGCGCCCGGCCACGTTCGGCGGCACCAGGCAGCCGCGGCCCGGACCATTGCCGGCAACTTCGCCGAACAGCTGGCCGGCCGCGAGCTCCTCGCCGGCCTTGACGAAGGGCGTGAACGCGAAACTGCCGCTGCGCTTCGCGGCGAGGCCCGGCTTGAACCAGTGCTCGGTGACCGCGCCGAGCGGGCGGAGCAGGCCGTCGAAGATGTGGCCGAGCATGCCCGGGCCGAGCGCGACCGACAGCGGCAGGCTGCTGCCCTCGACCGGGTCGCCCGGCTTCAGGCCGGTCGTGTCCTCGTAGACCTGCGCCGTGATCGTGTCGCCGGACAGCTGGATGACTTCGCCGAGCAGCCGCTGCTTGCCGACCGCAAGCGCCTCGTGGATGTGGAACGAATCCGCAGCGCGCGCCTTCAGCACGGGCCCGCCGATCCACTGGATCACGGCCTTGCTCATGTCGTCTCTCCCTTGGCCTTGGCCGTGCGGTTGAACTCCGCCAGCAGCTCGCCCTCGATCGCCCGGTCGTTGGCCATCAGACCCGGGATGCTCATGTCCACCAGCGCGCCGCCACTGCGCACGCGCAGCCCGGTGTCGAGTCCGGCCGCCGCCGCGGCGACAATCGTCGCGCCGCACTGCTCGCGCGCAAACTGCAGCGCCGCGTCGCGTTCCGCGGCCGGCCAGCCCGCCGGATGCTCGAGCGTCCACTCGCGGCCGAGCAGCACGTCCTGTGCCTCGAGCAGCGTGACCCGCGCCCAGTCGCGTCGTCCTGCCGCATCATGCCAGCGCGCCGCGAGGGCCTGCTGCAGCGCCTCGCGCCCGGCGCGGATCAGCTCGAGATCGCGCTGGCGCGCGCGTCGCCGCTGCTCGGTGTCGATCTCGGCCTGCGCCATGCGCAGCTCGTGCTCGAGCCGCTCGCGCTCCTCGTGTGCCGCCTTGCTGACCCGCTCGCGCGCCGTCTTTCTGGCGCGCCGCCGGAACTCGGCCGCCTGCAGCTCGGCCTGCTCGAGCGCTGCGCGGCAATGGGCGCTGCGCGACTCCTCGAGCAACTCCATCAGGGCGTCCACCTGTGCGCGGACGATGCCGTCGATCTCATTCATGCCTCGACTCCCAGCGCGCGCCGGACGGCGGCCGCCATGTCGGCGGGCTCGACCGAGCGCACGATATCGGGGATCACCGCCACCGGCGGGTCCGCGGCACTGATGGCCTGGTCCAGCAGCGCCTGTGGCAGCCGCCGTGCCAGCGTCGCGGTGATCAGCACCGGGCCCTTCAGGGCCAGCGCTTCGCGGAACACGACGCCGACGTCCTCCGGCGCGGTCACCAGCGGCCGCACGCCCGCGAGCCGGAAGCCGGCGGCCGTCAGCCGATCGCCGATCAGGATCGGCAGGGCCATCTCAGCCCAGCCGGTTCAGGATCAGGATCGCGACGATCAGTCCGTAGATGGCGACGCCCTCGGCGAGGCCGACCATGACCAGCACCCGGCCCATCAGCTCCGGTTTCTCGGCCAGCGCGCCGACGGCCGCGCTGCCGACCTGGGCGACCGCGTAACCGGCCGCCGCCGCCGACAATCCGGCCGAGGCCGCCGCCGCGGCGAAGCCCCAGATCATGACGGCAGGATCGATGGCCTGCGCCGCCGCGCCGACGTCCTGCGCGCCGGCGATGCCGGACGTGAAGAACAGGTACGTCGCGGTCAGCACGATGGCAGCCGTGATGGCCGTCATGGCCGTGACAAATAGCATCCCGAGTCTCATGTGGAACTCCTTCCGGTCGGTCGTATGGCGGTGCCCGGGCCGGTCAGCGGACGAAGCTGGCGACCCTCGGCGGTAAGGAAACGAATGAAGAATTCGAACAGCAGCAGGCGCGTCGTCTGGATGCCGACGATCAGGCCCTCGAGCGCGATGATCAGCGCGTTGCCGAGGATCATGACGAGCAGCCAGCCGAGGCCGCCGCCGGTCGCCGCGGCCATGCCGATGACGGCGGCCGACAGCCCGGCGTGGGCGAGGGCGAAAGCGCCGACGCGCACGAAGGACACGGTGTTGACCGCAAGCTGCAGCATGCTCTCGACCAGTTCGCCGAGCGCCTTCGGAATCTCGAGCAGCTTGTTGTGGTGCGAGGTCAGCACCGTGCCGATGACGAACCAGGCGAAGCCGAGCCACATCAGGTTCAGCAGCTCGCGATTCAGGAACGCGCCGACCATGCCGAAGTACGCCACCAGCAGGCCGCCGCGCGTCGCCACCCAGAAGGCGAGCATGCGCCGCCAGAACGCACCCAGCGCGTCGAGCAGCAGGCCCATCGTCAGCACGCACACGCCGAAGGCCAGCGCGATCGCCATGACCTCGGCCGGGTGGTCGATCGGGTGCATCCACAGCGCCGGGATCAGCTCCTCGTCGGCGAAAATGCTGCCGAACAGGAAGCCGAACACCATGGCCATCGCGCCGTAGGGCACCAGCAGGCCGAACACCGGCACGCGCTTGCGCAGGTAAAGGCCGATGGCCAGCAGCACGGCGCCCTGGCCGACGTCGCCGAACATGAAACCGAACATCAGGGGCGCGACGATCGCGACGATGCGGCTCGGGTCGGCCTCGGTCGAGTCCGGCGTGCCGAGCAGGTTCGGGAACAGCTCGAAAGGCTTCACCCAGCGCGGGTTGTGCATCACGACCGGGCACTCGACGCCTTCCGGCGGCGCCTTGTAGCGCAGCAGGTGGCGCACCTTGCCGCGCTCCAGCACGGCGTTGATCTCGTGGCCGTCGACATCGCTGGTCCAGCCGGTGACCCACGCGAAATGCTCGGTGACCGGCAGCGACGGCGCGTGGCCCGCGAACCATTGCATCAGCGCCATCGTGCCCAGCGCGCGCACCAGGCCGTGGCGTTCGGCGAGCGTCGCGAGCTCGGTGCGCACGGCTTCGCGGCGCGCGAGCAGCGCGTTGCGGCGCGCGGTGATTTCGGTGCATGCGGCGGCCGCATCCTGCGGCAGCCAGCCGGGCAGCTGGACCTGGCGCGCCTTCAGCGCCGCCATCTGGCGGTCGAGTCCCTCGAGCTGCGCCCGTGGGCCGACGGCCAGCATGTGGGTGACGCCCTCGAGACCCGGCAACGCCTGCACGATGACCGACGGCGGCAGCGAGCGCGGTGCGGTCTTCGGCGGTACGCGGAACAGTCGCACGCCGAGCACCGGGCCGGCCGCTGCCAGCTTGTGCAGGTCGGGCAGGGCCATGCCGGGCGCCTGCAGTGCTTCGGCAAGTTCCGCGAGCTGCGCGGCCTCGACTTCGAGCTGCTCGCCCTCGATGATCAGCGGCTCGGCCTCGGCCGCCCACGCGCGCAGCTTGCGCAGCGCTTCCTGCATCGCCGCGACCGGCTCGAGCGCTTCCTCGATCGGCGGCACTTCGCCCTCCGGCCACCACGCGCTGAAGCGACGTGCGAGCTCGCCGAACTCGTCGAGCGCCTTCGGCAGGCCCGGCAGCTCGAGCGCATGTTCCGGCTGGCTGTGGGTCTGCAGCTCGACCGCGCGGGTCTCGGCCAGGCATTCCAGCGCCTTGGTCAGTTCCTCGCGCGGCGTCAGCAGCTCGAACCAGCGCGCGGCCTGCGGTCTTATGCCCATGAGCGGCCCTCCGGCCTCTCGGGCAGCAGCCGGCGCGTCATGACGCCGGCGCGCACACGCTCGTACTCGAGGCCGTCGAGCACCATGTGCGAAAACAGCGCCGTTGCCGTGCCGGCGCCGCGGCGGAAGCGCCGCGCGGTGCGCTCGGCGAGCGTGTTGCGCAATGCGCGGCCGTCGGTCTCGGCCGCGGCGCGCATCGCCTCGAGGTGGTGCAGGATCGCTTCGACCAGCTCGTCGAGCTCGGCGCGCTGGTCCGCACTGGTGCGCGGCAGCCGGCGGCGCCATTCCGTGAGCCACGCTTCGATGACGCGCGACGCCGAGTCGTGCTCAGCGGGTTGCAGCGGCGCCAGCGGCGTGTCGGCCAGCGCCTCGCGGCGGCGCTGCGGCTCGTCGAATGCGACGTCGCGCAGCACCGCATCGGCGCGCATCCACGGCGGCACCTTGCCACCGCGCAGCAAGTGCTCGATGGCGGACAGCTCGGGCAAGCAGCGCAGCCACTCGACGGCCGGCCGCCATTCCACTGGCGCGGCGCCGGCGATCTGGTCGACAGAATCTCGCCAGGCGGCGCGCAGCGCGCGCTCGATCGCCTCGGGCTCCATCTCGTGGTTGATGTCCGCGATCCAGCGCTTCAGCGCCGTGCGGCGCAGGGCATCGAGGTAGTGTGACAGGTCGGTGCTTGCTTCCGCGACGCGCCAGTCGTCTGCAGCAAGGCGGTCTCCGTGGCGCGCCTGCAGGCGCGCCTGCAGGTACGCGATGCGCGGGTCGTCAGCCATCGGATGACCGGGTCAGGCGGGCCGCGAGGCGCTCCACAGCCGTCGCCAGCAGGTCCCGGTCGGCGGCATTCAGCTCGGTGCGCACCGCGTCCGTGCGGGCGGCAGCACGGATCTCGGCGATCCTTGCGGCCGTCAGCTCGTCACAGCGCTTGTGCAGCTTTGAGACGCGCTCGTTGGCGAGGCGGTTGATGCGGCGCGCATCGTCCCGTGCGGCCTCGAGGATCGCCTCGGCCTGTTGGCGGCACGCCTCCATGGCCTGCCGTGCAGCCGTTTCCGCGACGAGCACTTCGTCGATCGCGGTTGCGGCGTCAGCTTTGTTCGGATGCACGCTGTTCGACATGCCCTCGTTCCCCTTCCGTTGGGCGGGCAGACGCCAACGACAAGTATGACCGCGCCGCAGCAGGACTGAATACGGAACAACCGCAGAGGGGGACACTGCTAAAACGCCCGTTTTAGCAGTGTCCCCGGTCGTGCGCACGGCAACGAAGTCACGGCCAGAGGCTCGCGTGACACCTTAGGAATTTCTAGTAAGTAGCTGTAATTACGGGATAGTCTGCAGGCCATGCAGAGCGGCTGTCCAGGACGGACGCGCGGGGACACGGCAATTGTGCCGCTTTCAGCAGTGTCCCCTTGGAATGGTGGGCGATGCTGGGATTGAACCAGCGACCTCTCCCGTGTGAAGGGAGCGCTCTCCCGCTGAGCTAATCGCCCGGGCAAGGCGCGAAATTCTAGTGGCGGGCTGGGGTACCGTCAATCAACGGCCGATCCGGCGGCCGCCCGCGTGATGCAGATCAGTCCGGCGCTGCCGCCGGAATGATCTCGGTCAAATCTGCCGCCGGACAAGTTGACCTGAAGCGTGCTGCTGCGCCGCGCCCGCCGGGTCCTTGACCTGGTGGAACTCGGAGAAATCCGGGTTGAGCATTTCGCGGCGGTACCGGGAGGGCCGCCAGGGGTAGACATTCGGAATGCCGTCCTTGTCCAGGTACCAGCTCTGGCAGCCGCCGGTGAACCAGACCGTGCGCTGCACGGCCGCGTTCATCCTCCGGTTGTATGCGGCGAAGGCCTTCTCGCATGGCACCAGGGCGGCGAGGCCTTGCGCCTTCATCAGGTTCAGGCCGGCGATGAGATAGTCGATCTGGCACTCGCTGACCATGATCAGCGAGAAGTTGCCGACCGGTCCCGTGGGCCCCTCCAGCAGCCAGAAATTCGGGAAGCCCGGTACCGTCGTGGCGCGATGGGCGCGCGGTGCGCCATCCCAGCGCTCGCCGAGGATCTCGCCATGCTCGCCGATGACCCGGGTGGGCAGGATGAAGTTGCTGACCTTGAAGCCGGTGGCCAGGACCAGCACGTCCAGTTCGTGCAGCCGGCCGGCCGCGTCGCGCACGCCGGCGGGCTCGATGCGCTCGATGCTGGGCGCGCCTCGCCGGGTCCGGCACGTTGCGCTCCAGGTTCCGCCGGCAGGCCCAGGCGATGTATTTCAGGATCAGCCGGTTGCCCAGGGTAGCGCGCACGAAGGTGTTCTCGATGCCGAAAGCCATGCCGCGGTAGCCCAGCCTGTTGAGCAACGGCAGCTTGCGCAGCAGCGCTTTCCAGGTGCGGCCGTAAGTTTTCTGCGGCAGGGGATGCATCCACTGCGGGGTGCGCTGGAACAGGGTCAGGCTCCCGGCCTGCGCGCCGTGCTCCGTAGTGAGATGCCAGACGGGCGCCTGGTAACGGAGCTCGGTCACCGCGGTGTTGAAGCGCACCAGCGGCGTCACGCCGAAGCGGTCGGCGGTGTCCTGCATATAAGCCTGGATCTCGGGGCCGCAGGAGAAGCGGTGGTTCCAGTCCGGGTTGAGTGCGAAGGAAAACTGGTACAGGCAGGACGGCACGTCGCAGGACAGGCCCGGGTAGCGGTTCTCGCGCCAGGTGCCGCCCACTGCGTGAGTCTGCTCGAATACGCTCAGGTCGGTGTAGCCGGCCTGGCGCAGCTTGACCACCGCGGCGATGCCGGACATGCCGGCGCCGATGATGGCAATGAAGCGCGGTACTCGGCCCACGCGCGACGCGAGAACCCGCGGCCGTCCTAATCGCTCCCCAGCCGCGCCAGGATCGCGCTACGCAGCATCCGTACCCGCTCGGGCCAGCCGGTTGACGATTCGGCAGCCGTCATGGCATCGGGATCCACAGCGTCCAGCAGCGCCAGCGCCTCGGCGTGCCGGCCGTCTTCGGAGAGCTCGCTGGCGAGCGCAAAACGGAAACTGTGTGCGGCAATATTGTGGTTGCCAAAGTCCCGCCGCAGCCCCGACTCCGCCGCTGCAAGAAGCTCGAGGCCGCGCTCCCGGTCACCGCAGGACAGCTCCTTGAAGCCGAGGTTGCCGCGCTCGATGAGCGCGGCCTGGTTGCGCTCGCCAAACGCCGCCTGCATGCGCGCATCCACGTCGCGCGCCACCGGCAGGGCGGCCTCACACCGGTCGTCCGCGTCGAGGATGCTCGCGACCAGCGACCACGTGATGATCGTGAGGTAGGCGCGCTTACCGTGAATGTCCTCGAAGTCCCGCGCCGCGGACTCGGCGAGCTCGAGCGCTTCGCTGTAGCGACTCTGGTTGCGCAGGGCGCGCGCGAGCACGGAGCGCTGGCCCGCGATCACGCCCCGGCCAACCCGCTCGGGCGTCAGCATTGGATCGGCGAGCAGCGCGCGTGCATTGGCCTCGGCGGCCTCGGGCTCGCCGCTGCGCAACAACACGTCGCCGAGCGTGCCGCGGATCCACACCGCGGCATGCGTGTCTTCGGGGTGCAGGCGGCGCTGCAGGCGATCGGCAGTTTCCAGCGCGACGCGGGCGTCGGGAATCTGCAGGCGCTGGAAGTGGTAGTGGGCGCGAGCCACTGCTGCGTGGTAGGCGATCTCGCCTTCCTCATCCAGGCGCCCGCCGGCAAGTCCGTCGGCCTCGTCGAGCAGCGCCTCGGCCGCATTGAATCCCTCCGGGGTGGCGGAATAGGCCAGGCTGCGCACCGTGGCGTAGCGGCCGAGCAGCGAAGGCACGCTGGTAGCGCCGAGCGTGCTGTCATAACGCTGGTACGCCGCCCGGAAATGCTGCGCGGCCAGGCTGCGCTCGCCGATGGTGTGGTAGGCCTGGCCGAGGGCGGTGCGCAGCCCCGCCTCGGTGACGGCATCGTCGGCGAACCGTCCGCTGAGCCCGGCGGCGGCGCGATCGAGCAACTCCCGGATGGTCGGGTCGCGTTCGAACCCGGCCGCGCCGGGATTCGCACCGCCAAGAATGTCGTCGTTCAGGAAGCGCGATACGGCTTCCGCGCGGGCCGCCTCGCGCTCGGCCTCGGCGCGGGCATGGGCGGCTTCCCGCTGGAGCCAGGCTGCGAGGGCGAGCCCCGTGGCCAGCAGCACCATCGCCGCTACCACCCACGGGCGGCGCGCGCGGACTCGCAACAGGGCGGCATGGGCAGCCGCGGCCCGCTCCGCAGTTGCGACGGCCTCGGCCTGCGCCGCGCGTCGCTCGTCGAGCCGCTCCAGGCGGTCGATGAATTCGGCCACCGAGCCGAACCGCCTGCCCGGCACCATGTCGGTGGCGCGGCTGATGTCCTCGCGCAGCAGCGGATCGTCCAGCGCACGCTCCCAGCCCGGCGTGAGCGGCCGGCGCAGGTCGCCGACCAGTAGCTGGTACAGCAGCACCCCGAGCGCATACAGGTCACTGCGCACCGTCGCCGGCTGATCGTCGAGCAATTCGGGTGCGAGGTACAGCGGGGTGCCGGAGGCGGAGCCCTGGGCGTTGTCCAGGGTCATGCCCAGCGCGGTGATGCCGAGCGCGCGCAACCGGCCGGGATCGAGCAGCCGGCTGCTGCCGAAGTCGGTGAGCCGCACCTGGCCAGTTTCATCGACAAGCACGTTGTCCGGCTTGATGTCCTTGTGCAGCACGCCCACCTCGTGTGCCGCGTCGACCGCGCGCGCCACACGCAGGAACAGCACCAGCCGGCCGTGTCGATCGATCGCCTCGAGCTTGCCGTCTGCGGCCCAGCCGGCCAGGCTCCGGCCGCCATACTCGGCTTCCAGGAAAAACGGCGCGTGCTCGAAGTTCCAGTCCAGCACGCGCGCGATGTCGGTGCGCTCGCCGAGGCTCGCGGCCAGCACCCGCGCCACCGTGGCCTCGCGCTTCAGCAGGTCCAGCCGCTCGGCGCTGGTGGCGAACTTGAACACCCGCCGGGCGCTGCTGCGGGGTTGGCGGGCGAGCCACACCTCGCTGGCATGCGACTGGCCCAGCGGTTCCGCGAGCAGGAAATTTTCTCGGCCCGGAACGGGCCGGCCCCGCTCGAGCGCCAGCTCGCTGAAATGCGCCTGGCCGACGGCGGTCCGGCTCACTTCTGACTGCAGCCGGTAGCCGATGCGCGGCACCGTCACGATGAGTTTCGCGCCCTCCGGACCGAGCGCCTGGCGAAGCTTGCCAACGGCCGTCGCGAGCACATGCTCCACCGTCACCCGATCGCGCCACACCTCCTCGAGCAACTCCCGCTTGGTGACGACTTCGCCGGCGTGATGCAGGAGGACCGCGAGCACCTCCAGTGGCTTTAACTCCAGTTCCACCGGCAATCCGCCCAGGCGCAGCTCGTGGCGCGCTTCGTCGAACTCGGCCGGGCCGAAGCGCCAGCGATAGAGGGGCCGAGAGCGTTCCATGCAGTACTCCGCAGCGTCTTGGGAAACACGATGCTACTGCCTTGGCGCCTGCGCTTGAAGGTTTCTTGAAGACAGCGTGAGGACCGCCCTGCGGAGTGTGTCGATAAATGATCTTTCCACGGAGGGCATCTTTATGAAGACCGCCTGCGTCATGGCGCTTGCCTGGCTAACGCTCGGGACCTGGGTCCCCGCGGCGAGCGCCGAGTCGTCTCTCGGCCTGGTGCACCAGGCGTGTGCGCGGCTGGCCGCCGACGATTTGGCGGACGCGATCGGGTCTGTGCTTGCCCGGCAGGGACGTTGGATCGCCCAGGCCGAGCGGGAAAGCCGCCTGGCATTCGGCGTGCTGCGAGCGCGCTATTCCCCGGGGCGCGGCTCCGTGAGCGACCCCTTCGGCGTGTACATGGCGCTTTTCCAGCAGGCAGATCCGGCCATTGCAGCGGCCTACGCCGAGGCCGGCGAACTCGCGCGGGTCACCGAGGATCGGCATGTCGCGCTGGTGATCGGCCTCGATTTCCTGTTGCGCGGTTGGCCATTTGGCGCGGACGCCGCCGCTGATCGCGAGCTGTTCGAGGTGCTGGACCGGCTGCTCGAGGAAGTCCAGGCGGATGTGGAGCGGCACCGCGGCGCGCTGCATGGGATGGGCCTCACGCGCGGGCATCATTTCATCGATCGTGGCGGCCTGCAGGCGGCGCGAGCCACCACTCGCAACCGCTACCAGTCCTGCGTCAACGAACGGTTGGCGGGTCGCAGCCCCGGCCCGGGGCTCGCGCAGGCCGCAACGGTGCCCGCGTGCGGGGTGTTCGCCGAGGCGCCCGCCACGCTCGGCGAAGTCTTCGGCGTGTCCCATCTGCTCGGCCAGCGATGCCTCGCGGAACTCGCCCAGCCGGCATTGCGCGACCAGCTTGCGCAGTTGCTCGCGATCCGCGAGCGTGGCGCCGCAGTTTACCCGGGCGGGCCGCCCCGGACGCCGTTGCCGGCGCTCAATCAGGGTCCATTGCGCGGCCAGGTGCTGTCGCCGGGGCAGGTGAGCCTGCTGCTCGGCCGGGCCTTTGCCGTGGATACGCATTGTCATGCGCGAACGGCCCGACTGTACGAGCAGGTCATGGGAGAATTTCTCGTGGCCGCCGAGCGCCACGCGGCCAACGGCCTCGAGCGCGAGTACGTGGCGCGCGTCCAGCGCGCCACGGCGTCACTCGATCGACCGACACGTGCCTTCGACAGCAACCGCTCGTCCGCCATGCAGCTGGATGCCGCGCTCGGCGCGGGCCGGCGAGTGGACAACGCGGCGACGTCGCTGCGCAACCTGACCGGCCATGCGCGCGCCAGTCGCGACCGGGTGCAGCAGGCTATCGAGGCGCTCGATGCCGACGGCCTGGAGCGCGCGCTGGAGCGCGATCTCGCCGCGCTGCAAGCTGCCTATCGGGACCAGCGCGCGATGCTGGCCGCCTGGGCAGAGCGCCACGAACGGACGGAAACGCAGGCGGAACATCCGGCGTTCCGGCAAGACCCGGTGCGAGGACGCTCTGCTGACTACCGGTTGCCCTACGACGTGCAGGTCCAGGACCGCTACCTGCGCGGCCAGGTGCAGGCCGCCGCGAACCTCGCCAATACCCACCTCAGCGCCTGCTGGCAGGCGCACCAGCCGACCATCGGGCTCAGCGATTGGCCGCCGCAGGCGGGCGGCTGCGATGCCATGCAACAGCTGCGCCGGCCGTTCGGAGAATGGGAATTCCTGCGGACCGTGGAGCACGTCGTGGCCGACCGGTGCAGCGCCCGGCTGGAGGTGCTGGACGGCCCGCTCGATCTTGTCGATCCGCCGTGGCCTGCGGCGGATATTGCGCGTCTTGCCGACAAGGCGCGCCAGGACGCGTCGGTCACGGGGCCGCGGCTGGCCGGCGCCTTGGCGGAATTCGAGCGGCTTATCACCGAGGCGAACGCCGTGCTCGGTGAGCTCAACGCCCTGTTCGCCGAGATCCAGCGCAAGTTGGACCAGCGCCAGTCGGAGCGGCTCGCGATGCTCGAGCGAGCCACCGTGCCGGCTGGCGACGTCGAGCCCGCGCCCGCCATTCCCGAAGCCGCGCCGCCGGAGCGGCTGCAAAGCCTCGAAGAAATCTGTGCCGAACGCCAGGCCCAGGCCCGGGCGCGCGACGAAATCATCGGCGTCCGCACGTACATATTCCATGACGAGAGCGTCTTGCGCGCGCAGCGCGCCGGCGGCGTACGCGCGGACTTCCGCGCCGGCACCACGGACAGCTGCCTGGTCTACCAGTGTCCCGCAGTCCTGGCGGACCAGCGCGGTCTCGAGGGCTGCATCGCCTATCAGCAAAGCCAGTTGCAACCGCCGCCGCCGGACTTCTTGCAGATGGCGCTCAAGACGTTGCACGACGCGGATCGCTGGATCGGCGTCGGCCTCGAGCATTCACCTCGGCTGCACCGCCTCGCTAACCCGCAAGGCGACACGGTGCTGGCCCAGGGGATCGATTACCTCAATACCAACCTGTGCCTGTGGACGGATATCGCGATTCCCTCGACGCGTGCCCGCGAGGCCTTTGCCACGGCGTTCAAGGCGGTCCTCGCCTATGCAGGGGCGAACGACGCCTGCAATCAGTACGTCTCGGGGCCGTTTGCGCCGGTGCTGGGGCGATGACGACGCATCTGCCCCGGCCCAGTCTGGCCCGGATACTCGCGCTTGGACTTGTGCTGGTGCTCGGCGCCTGCGGGCGAGAGACACCGCACGGTGCGATTGGCAGCAACCAGGCTCGGGTCGCGGCGGTGGGGTCCGATGGGACGGGTACTCAACCGCGGCGTCGCGCCGGTCCGGACATCGAGGCCGCAGGGTACTGGTTCCGTTACGAGGGCGCGCGATTCGGCGTGGCGGCACTCGCGGCGCGCTTTCAAGAAGACGGCGTGGCGTGGGGTGAATGGACCGGCGATCCGGATGCGCTGTCGAGTTTTCTCGCTGCGGCGAAGCCCGAGGTCGTTTGCCGCGATGAAAAGAGCGCGGTAATCGCGTTCTACGGGCCATTGCACGATGCGCTGCTGTTGACCCGATGGTCGCTGGGCCAGCCAATCCGCCTGCGCGAGATCTCGGTGGCGCCGGGCAGCACGCCTGGCGCGCCGTGGTGGCTCGAGGCGCTGGCCGCGGCCGAGGGCGAGGATGCGGTGCAGAGCGTCCTGGAGGGGAGGGCACTGGAGCGCTCGGCGGCAGCGGCCCATGTTGCGCCGTGCGACCCGCAGCAGGCCCCGGCTGCGACGGCCGCCCCGCTGGTCACGCCCCTGGTCACGCCGCGCGAGCGGGGCCTGCCGTTGGCCGGACTCGTGGATGGCCGTGCGGAACTCACGCGGCTGCATCGTGGCCTGCTCGCGCTGTTCAACCGCGGCGAGCCGGCCGTGCTCGAGAGGCTCGTTGATGCGGCGCAGGGCGAATGGGTGCGCGGCGTGGCGGCTGCAAACCCGCGCATGCAGCTGGCGCCTGTGTACCGCATCAGCGTTGAAGACGCGGGGCGCGAGCGGCACCTGATCGTTTACGCCGACCTGCTGATGGGTGGCCGCTACGTGCTGGTGTCCGCCGTGATGCCCCGCGAGGAGGCCGGCGCGCCCGCCGGGGGCGTCGAAATTCGCGTGTCGATCGCGCGGCTCTGAGGATTTTGGCAACCGGATCAAGGGGTAGAGCACGATGAACAACAAGACAAGCGGGCGGAAAATCGCATGGGCCGGACTGAGCTGCCTCGGGCTCTGCCTGCCTGGATGGGCGGCGGCGCAGGCGGATCCGCAGGGTGTCGCCGACGCCGTGGCGATCGCCCAGGGTGTCCAGGAGGACCCGGATTGCGTCACCGAGGCCGTGACCAACCAGGTCGTTGCGGAGGGCGTCCGACAGATCGGTGCGGCCTCGAGCAAGCTGTTCGGCAAGCTCGGCATCAAGACGCCGGCGGCGGCGCCAGCCCCGAGCGCAACAGTCAATCCCTGCAAGCCAAAGGCGGGAACACAAGCGGGCAGCGCGACCGCCGTGCCGGCGCCGGCACCCGCGGCTGTGCCCAGCAAGCCGAAGTTCTCGATCGGCCGGCCTGGCGCGGGCGGACGGAATTGCGGCGCGCTCGGCGCGGGTTGCGCGGATGGCATGAGCCCGCTGGTGGCTTGCATGGACGAGAAGAAGGGTTATTTGTGGAAGGTGCTGGCTGACGCGGTGGAGCAGAAGCGTGACCGCAGCCCGGGCCTTACCGGACAGCAACGCGCCGACATTGACGCGGACATCGCCGCCTTGCGGACCGCGCACGCAGCCGGTGCGCGCCGCGTGGAGCCGGTGGACCCGGGGAACCCGGATCGATACAACACCTGGCTGACGCCGGAAGAATACTCTACGGCGGCGACCTACGCCGCGCAGGCGATCAACGCGCACACCCAGGAGTGCAACCGGAAGCACGCGAAGTTCTAGGGCGAAAGCGGCACGATACCGGTTGGCCGGCCCCAGGAAAGCGTGGCTGACGACGCGTCGTGCGTGCCAAGTCCGTGGTGGCGTCCCCTATTGAACCGGCAGCTATTATTCATCAAGCGGCGTACTTGACGCGCGGATCCTGA
>CAYWYS010000027.1:0-47095 GCA_964462675.1 uncultured Thioalkalivibrio sp. | reverse complement strand
AAGGCATTTCCGGCACTGGCGTCCAAGGGATCTCCGGCACCGGCGTTCAGGGCATCTCCGGCACGGGTGTCCAAGGCATCTCTGGCACTGGCGTCCAAGGGATCTCCGGCACCGGCGTCCAGGGTATTTCTGGTACCGGCGTCCAGGGCATCTCTGGCACGGGTGTCCAAGGCATTTCCGGCACCGGCGTCCAGGGCATCTCTGGCACGGGGGTTCAGGGCATTTCCGGCACTGGCGTCCAAGGGATCTCCGGCACGGGTGTCCAAGGCATCTCTGGCACGGGCGTCCAAGGGATCTCCGGCACCGGCGTCCAGGGTATTTCTGGTACCGGCGTTCAGGGCATTTCCGGCACCGGCGTCCAGGGCATTTCCGGCACGGGCGTCCAAGGCATTTCTGGTACCGGCGTCCAGGGCATCTCTGGCACGGGTGTCCAAGGGATCTCCGGCACCGGCGTCCAGGGTATTTTTGGTACCGGCGTCCAGGGCATTTCCGGCACGGGCGTCCAAGGCATTTCCGGCACCGGCGTCCAGGGCATCTCTGGCACGGGGGTTCATGGCATTTCCGGCACCGGCGTCCAGGGCATTTCCGGCACCGGCGTTCAGGGCATCTCCGGCACCGGTACACAAGGTGAGAATGATCCTGCCAGTTCGATCGAATTGTTCCACGCCTGGGCGAATTTGGTGAACCCTAACGGGCTGCCGCTAGTAGCCTATGGGCCCGTCGATCAGACGTTGGAGGATGGCTTCCTGGTGTTGGGCCAGAAAGTTGTGGCTATTGCTTCAGTTTCTGATGTCTCGCTGACCCAAGGTGAAACCATTGCCGTGTTCGGACTCGTGCACGAGGAAGGCATAATTGCGCATCAAGTCCTGCGCGTAAGCGAAGTGTCGGTGGACGGGAGTTCGTTGGTATTTTTGGCTGGGATCACCTCGTCCGAATCGAGCGACCGTGGCTCGTTTGTCATTGGTGACCTAGAGGTTAACGTTGGGTCCGCAGGTGTTTCGCCGCAGGCATTCGAAATTGAATCGGGCCAGTACCTTGAAGTTACTGGCTTGAAACACGACGCTGTGCTCATTGCCGAGTCCCTTGACGGAAACAGCAAATAGAGCTTAGGCATCCAGACGTAGGGCTGGCACGGCACCGCATGTCCTTTGAATGAAGCGCGCATTCCTTGCGCGCTTCGTCTTTTATAGCAAGCTTGTCACTCTGTGCGAACCTGCTCTAGGACCGGCGTTTCAAAGTAGTAGACACCTACACCACATCGAATGGGGGTTGCGTCACTCTGCGCAGGCTTGGTGCGAATGGCATTTGCGCCGAGCCAGTCATCGATGGATTCCAAGTAGACATGGCCAAGAGTCGACACTACGTTTCTTAGTTTCGGGGTCTCTAGGGAATCAATTCGATCGCTCCAGGCCCTAAACTCGAACAAGCGCCTGCTTGGATCAACCTCGCCCAAATTGTGCGCCATGGTCTGCGCAAGATCATGTAGACATTCACCGAACCTTTCGATCAGGAACGGATCGACTGCTCCCGGCGAGTATTGGCGCTTAATCGCCTTCAGCACACCGCTTCCGGATTGCTTCACGCAACCCGCCCTGACCAATTCCTTAAGCATTGCCCCCGGAGGAATATCTCCACCAACTTCACGAACCAGGCTTGAAAATGAGATACGCCCCTCGTTTGCGGTGAAGGGCAGAACCTTTGGTGCACCTTTCGGCGTTAGGTATTTTGGTCCGGTAAACCATTCTGCCAAGACACTTACGGGCTTGCTTAGTTTGGGGTCCAAGTTCCAGTCTTCATTTTCAAGCCGATCCCGAATTTTCCGGATTTCCTTACGATTTAGACCTGTCATGACGGAAACACGCGACATGTTTGTTTTTCTGCCGCGAATCCCAAATTCATCGCTCGCAACTTGAACAAACGCGAGTTTGCTAATCTCAGAAAACTCTCGATATCCAATCCCATTCCTGATCAGGAATCTCGTGATCGGAAGCATAAAATATCTGCACGCCTTCAGAGCGGCGTTTTGCACGGATGAGTTCATACACTGGGCCTTGCAGAAAATTCAGCGAAGCGGACGCTAGTACGAACGGTGAACCTTAACCGGCCGCTGATAGCAATTGAACAAAAGCACGCTCATCAACAATCGCGATCCCAAGTTTCTGTGCCTTTTTCAGCTTGGATCCCGGGTCTGCGCCCGTCACCACGTAATCAGTTTTCGCAGATACGCTTCCCGTGACCTTCCCGCCAAGCGCCTCGATTCGCTCGCGCGCCTGCTCACGCGTCATCGAATCCAGCGTCCCGGTGAGCACAAAACTCTTGCCCTGGAATGGCAGCTGAGCCTCGACCGGCTTTGGCTCGACGACTGGCCATCTTACCCCGCGTCGCCGCAGCGCTGTGATGACCTCGACATTGTGCGCCTGCCTGAAAAACTCGTAAACATGCTCCGCCACCACGGGACCAATGTCCGGGACTTCCTCGATGGTTTCCTGGCTGGCGTTGGCCAAGCGGTCGAGGTCGCAGAAATGCTGCGCGAGGTTGCTGGCTGTAACCTCGCCCACCTCGGGGATGCCGAGCGCAAACAGGAATCTTGCGAGCGTCGTATGCTTGCTGCGCTCGATAGCATCGACAAGATTCGCAGCGGACTTCTCGCCCATCCGCTCCATCTTTGATAACTGCTCGGCGGTCAGCTCGAAGAGATCGGCGGGCGTCTCAACGCGCTTGCCATCTGCGCCAGCATCGACGAGTTGCTCGATAAGCTTTGCACCGAGGCCCTCGATATTCATCGCCCGGCGTGATGCAAAGTGCCGCAGGTGTTCCTTCCTCTGCGCCGCACAAAACAGGCCGCCGGAGCACCTGGCGACTGCCTGGCCTTCGGGCCGCACCACGTCCGAGCCGCACACGGGACACTTGGCAGGCAGACCGACGCGTGGCGGATCACCAGTGCGGCGACCGGGCACCACGCGGACAACTTCGGGGATGACATCGCCCGCCCGGCGCACGATCACCGTGTCGCCAATCCGCACGTCCTTGCGTTCGATTTCGTCGATGTTGTGCAACGTCGCATTGCTGACCGTCACGCCACCAACGAACACGGGCTCGAGTCGCGCCACCGGGGTCAATGCGCCGGTTCTCCCGACCTGGAAGTCCACACCTTGCACAACAGTCATCACTTCCTGCGCCGGGAACTTGAACGCGATGGCCCAGCGCGGTGCGCGCGCGACAAAGCCGAGCGCCTGCTGAAGCGCGATACGATCGACCTTGAGCACGATGCCGTCGATCTCGTAGGGCAATGAATCGCGCTGCTGCCCTACTTCGCGGTAATACTCGAGACAGTCCTCGACGCCGGTGACCAGCCTGCTGAGCGGTGAGACGCGCACGCCCCACTCCTTCAGGCGCGCAAGGATCTCGCTGTGCCGGTCGGGCACTTTGCCATCCCCGACATGGCCAACCCCGTAGGCGAAGAATTCCAGCGGACGCGAGGCAGTGATCTTGGGATCGAGTTGGCGCAGGGCACCTGCGGCGGCGTTGCGCGGATTGACGAAGGGCTTGGCGCCCTCGTCGCTGAGGCGCGTGTTCAGCGCCGCGAAGCCGGCCTTCGGCATATACACTTCGCCGCGCACTTCCAGCACGGCGGGATGCCCTGCGCCACGGAGCCTGAGCGGAATCGAATCGATCGTCCGCACGTTGTGCGTCACATCCTCGCCAATTCGACCATCGCCGCGGGTCGCGCCGTGAACCAGCCGCCCATGCTCGTACAGCAGGTTGATGGCCGTGCCGTCGAGTTTCGTTTCCGCGGAGTATTCGACCGGCTCGTCCGACTTGAGGCGCTCCCTGATGCGCCGGTCGAAGGCGAGCACTTCATCACCCGAGAATGCGTTCTCGAGCGACAGCATCGGCTGGAGATGCGCCACTTCGCGAAATCCCGCGACGGGCTCGCCGCCGACCCGTTGGGTCGGCGAGTCTTCTGTCAGCAGTTCAGGATGGGCCGCCTCGAGCGACTGCAGTTCGCGAAACAGGCGGTCGTACTCGACGTCCGGGATCTCCGGATCATCCAGCACGTAGTAGCGATAGTTGTGATGCTCGAGCAGCTCACGCAGCCGCGCTGCGCGCGACGCCACGCCGCCCGCTTCGCTCACGGCAGGTCCCCGGGCCTCCCGGCGCCCTTGCCCGCGCTCAGCTTGCTGCGCCGGTTGTACTCGACGACCTGTTCACGCAGCCAGCCGGCCTGCTGCATCGTCAGCGCATTGCCCTTGTCATCGAGCACGTCGGCATCGAGCCGCTCGGCCAGGCGCCGGGCACAGGTGAACATCGCGTCGAGCGCCCCAAGTGGCTCGCGAGGCCCTGGCAGCACCATGAACATCGACACGCCCGGGCAGCGCAACTCGTGCATCTGCTCGATCTCGAAGCTGCCGGGCTCGACCAGGCTGGCAACCAGAAAGCGGCTGCGGCGGCGTTCGTCGAGCTGGTGAAAGGCACCGAACTTGCCGTACTCCAGACCCTCCGCCGAGAACGCCTTGACCAGGTCGGTGCCGTCGAAGCCGGCGGGCTGCCGAGCGCGCAGCCGCAACGCGACGATCAGTTGATCGCCCTCCGGCGGCAGCTCCGGGGCCTCCGGAACGAGCGGGGCGTCTCCGTCGTCGAGTCCGCCCAGCGGCTCGAGCACGGCATCGCGTCCCGCGACGGGGCGCTCATCCGGCTGCGTCGTGCTCCAGCCGGCCGCGCCCTCCGCAAGGCGGGGCTCGCGGCGCAGCGCGCCGCTGTCATCGGCAGAGCGGTCGCGGCGACTCCAGATATAGACCCCGATGATCAGGGCTATGCCAATCCCCGTCAGTATCCAGCGCAGCTCGGGCACCGTCCGGCTCTCCTTGCCTGCTAGCTCGCCGCCATCCGGACGGCTTCATCGATATCGACGGCCACCAGGCGCGAAACGCCCGGCTCGTGCATCGTCACCCCGGTGAGCTGGTTGACCATCTCCATCGTCGTCTTGTTGTGCGTGATGATAATGAACTGCACTTTCTCGGACATGGCCCGGACTATATCGCAGAACCGGCCGACATTGGCGTCGTCGAGCGGCGCATCGACCTCGTCCAGCATGCAGAACGGCGCGGGGTTCAGCTGGAAGATCGCAAACACCAGTGCCACGGCCGTCAACGCCTTTTCGCCGCCGGACATCAGGTGAATCGTGCTGATGCGCTTGCCCGGCGGCCGCGCCATCACGGTGACGCCGGCCTCGAGCAGGTCGTCCGTCTCGAGCTGCAGGTGCGCCTGCCCGCCGCCAAACAGGCGCGGGAAGATCTCCTGCATGCCGGCGTTCACCCGGTCGAAGGTCTCCTTGAAGCGGGTCCGGGTCTCCCGGTCGATGCGCCGGATCGCGTTGTCCAGCGTCGTCAACGCGTCGGTCAGGTCGGTCAGCTGCGCGTCCAGGTAAGCCTTGCGCTCAGTCTGTTCCTTGAGTTCATCGATCGATGCGAGATTGATCGGGCCAAGGCGCTCGATACGGTTCGCCAGCTGCCCGAGGCGCTCGTCCCAGGTATCGATGCTGGCATCCTCGGCAAGCTCGGCGCGCAACACCTCCAGCTCGAACCCGGTGGCGGCGAACTGTTCGCTTGCCGTCTGCAGGCGCACACTGACCTCGCGCGCCGCAAGACGCAGGCCCTCGAGTGACTGGCGAGCCGCATCCACGACCTGGTCGCGACGCGCGCGTTGCTCCTGCAGCTCGCGCTCCTCCGCCTCGAGGGCCTGCACTTTGCGCCGCGCGGCGCTGAGCTGCTCCTCGACCTCGACGCGCTGCGCCAGCAGGGCATCGAGTTCCTGCTGACGTGCGCCGAGCGGCTCGACGCCGCCCTCGAGCTGCCGCAGCAGCTCATTCTTGCGCGCCGAGAATCTCGCCATCTGGTCCTGGAAGCGCTGCATGCTGAGGCTGGCGGAATCGAGGCTCGAGCGGCGCGCCTCGACGCGGATCGCGATCTCCTGCGCGGCCGCGCGCTCCGTCCGGGCCCGCTCGCGCGCACCCTGCAGCGCGCCGAGCAACTGCTCGCGATCGCCCTCGAGCGCCTGCCGGCGGCTCTCGAAGCCGCTCATCAGCTCGATGCCTTCCTGCAGGCGCGACCGGCTCTGGCGGATCGCAGCGTCGGCCTCGCCGAGCTGCGCCTCGATCTCGCCACCTTCCCGCTCGAGCGCCTGCATGCGCTGCGCGGTCTGTTCCATGCGCGAGCGCGCGGTCTGCAGCGACGCCTGCAATCCCGCGGCGGCGCGGTGCGCCTCGGCGGCCTGCTGGCGCACCTCGTCCCGCGACGACTCGAGCATCGCGAGCCGGGCGCGGATTTCTCCGTACCGGGCCGCCAGTTCTTCTACTTCGTAGGCGGCGCCGCCGAGCGACGCGCGCAGCTCGCGGATTTCCTGCTCGCGCGCGAGCACGCCGGCATGCGGGTCCTCCGCGCGATTCACGCGCAGCCAGTTGGGCCCGAGCCAGATGCCGTCCGGCGTGATGACCGACTCGCCCGCCCTGAGCTCCCTGCGCATTGCGAGCGCGGCGCCGAGGTCGTCGACCGCATGGACACCCCCGAGCAGCGCCGCCGCGCCCTGCGCGCCCGACACGTGGCTCGCGAGCATCGTGCTGTCCGCCGCCGCGGGCTCGCCGGCGCCCAGCTCGAGGAAACTCGCGGCGCCGTGCGTCAGGGTGTCCAGCGTCACCGCAATGTCGTCGAGACCATCGACGCAGACGGCCTCGAGATACGCGCCCAGCACGGTTTCGACGGCGCGCTCCCAGCCCGCATCGACCGTCAGCCGCTCCGCCAGCCGGGGCCGCTCGCCGAGGCCTCGGCCGGCGAGCCACTCCGCGACCTTGCCGCCCCGACGGCCAAGCGCGGCCTCCTGCAGGGCCTCGAGGGAGGCCAGCGTGCCCCGCAGGGTCTGCAGCGCGCTGCGCCCGTCGTCGAGCTGCACGACGAGTTCCCGATCCTGGTCCCGCAGTGTCACGATCTCGTCCCGCACGGCGGCGTCGCGCGCCTGCGTGGCAGTCTCCCGCTCGCGGGCCTCGGCCAGTTGCAGCTCGATCGCGTCCAGGTCCTCCGCGCCGGCCTCGGCGATCAGCTGCGCGCGCTCTTCCTCGAGCCGCTTGCGACGCTCGGTGAGGCGCTGCAGCTGGCCGTCGAGCTGCTCGATGCGCGCGCGCTCCACTTCGACGGTCTCGCGCGCGGCGCTGGCGTCGCGGTTGAAGCTGTCCCAGCCGGACTGCCAGTCCTGCATGCCCTGCTCAGCAACGAGCAAGGCCTCGGCGGACGCCGCTTCCGCGTTGCGCGCCGCCTCGAGTTCCGGCCCGAGCGTCCCGAGGACGCGATTCAGCTCGGCCAGCAGATCGTGGTCACGATCGATGTGCTGGCGAATGTCTACGATGCCCTGCTCCGCCTGTTCAAGCTCCTGCTGCTGGCGCTGGCGCAGCTCGCGCGCATGCTGGATCGATTGTTCCAGGCGCGCGATCTCAGCGCCGATGCGGTAGTACTCGCCCTGCACGGCGTTCAGCGCCTCGCCGTCTTCGCGATGGGCCTCGCGGGCGCGCTCCAGTTCCGCCTCGACATGCCGCAGCTCGGCCAGGGCCGCCTGCAGCGCGGTCTCGTGCTCGTCCAGCAGGCCCTTGCTGGCGGCCTCCTCGGCCTCGAGCTTGCCCAGCCGCAATACCAGCAACTCGGCCTCGAGGCGGCGCTCCTCGGCCTTCAGCTCGCGGTAACGCTCCGCGGTGCGGGCCTGGCGTTGCAGGTGGCGAATCTGTTTCTCTACCTCGTCGCGCAGGTCGTTGAGACGCTCGAGGTTCTCGCGCGTGTGGCGCATGCGCGTCTCGGTTTCGCGCCGCCGCTCCTTGTACTTCGAGATGCCGGCCGCCTCCTCGAGGTACATGCGCAGTTCCTCGGGCTTCGCCTCGATCAGCCGCGAGATCATTCCCTGCTCGATGATCGCGTAGCTGCGCGGGCCGAGGCCGGTGCCGAGAAACAGGCCGGTGATGTCCTTGCGGCGGCAGCGTGCCCCGTTCAGGAAGTAGCTCGAAGTGCCGTCGCGCGACAGCACCCGTCGTGCGGAGATCTCCGCATAGCTCGCATACTGCCCGCCGACCGAGCCGTCGGAGTTGTCGAACACCAGCTCGATCGTCGCCGTGCCGACCGGCTTGCGGCCGCTCGAGCCGTTGAAAATGACATCCGCCATGGAGTCGCCACGCAGGTGCTTGGCGGAACTCTCGCCCATTACCCAGCGAACCGCATCGATGACGTTCGATTTGCCGCAACCGTTCGGCCCGACAATGCCGATCAGGTTGCTGGGGAATCGGATCGTCGTCGGATCGACGAAAGACTTGAATCCGGCCAGCTTGATCTTGCTGAGACGCATGCAGAGGGAGTTTCCGGGGGAGTTTCAGGCGGGTGAATAAGTCAAGCGCGCTAGTGTAAAGTAAAACGCCCTCATTTCCAGCCGCCCCGACCGCCGCTGGGACGGCCTGCGCTGCCCATCCTCAAGGAGCCTCCACTTTGCCAGACCTCCGCGCACTCGGTGCCGATACGGCCCCCAACAGGGACCTGGAGACCTTTCCGAATCCCGCCCCGGACAACGATTACACGGTCCGCATCCGGATTCCGGAATTCACCTGCCTGTGTCCCAAGACGGGCCAGCCCGATTTCGCTGAAATCCTGCTCGAATACGTGCCGGATCAGCAGTGTATCGAGCTGAAGTCCCTGAAACTCTACATGTGGAGCTTCCGCAACGAGGGCGCGTTCCACGAGGCGGTGACCAATCGCATGTTGGCTGACCTGCGGGACCGCCTGGCGCCGCGTTTCATCCGCGTCACCGCCGACTTCAACGTGCGGGGCGGCATCTACACCACGGTCGTCGCCGAGCATCGCGGGCACGGCTGGACCGCCCCGCCCGCGGTGACGCTGCCCTAGCAAGCGCCCGGTGCAGCCATGCCAGCCCCAAGGGCTGGACTCCGCGTCCGAAACGGGCTAAAAAGCGCAGTTTGTATCGCCGCGGCGCATACCCGGACGGGCCTGCCGCGGCACCGTCCCAGCCCAGATTTTTCCTATCCGCCCGGAGGCACAGATGCCCGCGACCAAGAGCAGCAAGAACAAGTCGGCCACCACCAAGGCCGCGGCATCCGGCAGTGCCGCCGCGCGCAAGAAAGCCGCCGCGAAGCCGGCATCCGCCGCCCGGAGAACAGCTGTCAAGAAGGCCCCGGCCGTGAAGAAGCCCGTTGCGAAGAAGGCGCCCGTGAAGAGCAAGCCCGCCGCCAGGAAGACCTCGCCCAGCAAGCCGGCTGCGGCAAAGCCGGGCGCGAAGAAAGCCGTCGCGAAAAAGCCCGTTGCAAAGAAGCCGGCCGCAAAGAAGGCGCCTGCGAAAGTCGCGGCCTCGAAACCTGTGGCGAGAAAGGCTGCGCCTGCGGCGAAGAAGGTTCTGCCTGCCAAGAAGCCGCTCGCGATCAATCCTGATCAGCCTGAGCCGAGCTTCGGCTTCTCCGGGCCGCTGAAGGGTTTCAAGCCCTACCAGCCGACGCCGCGCGAGGAGTACATGAGCGACAAGATGCGCGATCATTTCCGCGAGATCCTGACGGCCTGGAAGCAGGAACTCATGGAGGAAGTCGATCGCACCGTGCATCACATGAAGGATGAGGCGGCCAATTTCCCGGACCCCAACGATCGCGCGACACAGGAATCGGAGTTCGGCCTCGAACTGCGGACCCGCGACCGCGAGCGCAAGCTGCTGAAGAAGATCGAGCAGGCGCTGGCGCGCATCGAGGACGGCACCTACGGATATTGCTCCGAGACCGGTGAGGAAATTGGCCTGCGGCGGCTCGAGGCCCGCCCGGTTGCGACCCTGACCGTGGAGGCCCAGGAGCGTCGCGAGCTTGCCGAGAAGCAGTATCGGGACCGCGACGACCGCTGAGGCGCCCGGGCACCGCAGCGGCGCTGAAACGGCCGCTGCGATGCCTTACCGGGGGCGCTTCGCCCCTTCGCCGACCGGCCCGCTCCACTTCGGCTCCCTGCTGGCCGCCGCCGGCAGCTGGCTGGACGCGCGCGCGGCGTCCGGGCAATGGCTGCTGCGAATCGAGGACCTGGACCCGCCCCGCCAACCCGCCGGCGCGGCCGACGAGATCCTGCGCGCGCTCGAAGCCTGCGGCCTGACGTGGGACGGCGAGGTGCTGTTCCAGGGCAGCCGCCTGGCGGCCTACGAGGAGGCCCTGGCCACGCTGCGCGACGCCGGCTGGACCTACTCCTGCAGCTGCAGCCGCACCGACGTCGAGGCTGAGAATGCGCGCCGCGGACGCCCCGGGGACAGGCGCTACCCGGGCACCTGCCGGAACCGGCCGGAGGCCACGGGCGCGTCGCGCGTGCTCAGGGTGCGCACGGAAAGCGGCGCCATCGGCATCCAGGATGCCCTGCAGGGCGCCTTTGCGCAGTCGCTGGCGGAGGATATCGGGGATTTCGTCCTGCGCCGCCGCGAGGGCTACATCGCCTACCAGCTCGCCGTGGTCGTCGATGATCACTTCCAGGGCATCACGCACGTAGTGCGGGGCGTCGACCTGCTCGACTCGACGCCGCGCCAGGCCTGGCTCCAGCGGCTGCTCGGTTACCGGGCACCGGGCTACATGCACCTGCCGGTGGTGACGGAACCCGGTGGCGAAAAATTGAGCAAACAGACCGGCGCGCCGGCGGTGGACACCGCGCGGGCCGGCGAGCTTGCCTGGCAGATCCTCGCCTGCCTCCGGCAATCGCCGCCGCCGGAACTGCGCGGCGCCCCGCCCGGCGAGGCCTGGACCTGGGGGGTGGCGCACTGGCAGCCGCAGCATCTGCTTGGCGTGCGCAACATCCCGGCCCCGTGAATGTTTTGGCCGCGGTGCAAAAATCGTATATCTTTGGAACAGTTGGAATGCGCTCCGGCCGGAGCGCGCCTCACGGCGACCACGAACGGAAGCAGGATATGAGCGAAGCACGCATCATCAAGAAGTATCCGAACCGCCGCCTCTACGACACCGAAGAGAGCCGCTACATCACGCTGGCCGACATCAAGCGGCTGGTCGTCGAGAAGGTGGACTTCGTCGTTGTCGAGAAGAAATCAGGGAAGGACATCACCCGCAGCATCATGCTGCAAGTCATCAGCGAGCAGGAGCAGACCGGCGAACCGATCATGAGCCGGGATTTCCTGTCCCAGATCATCCGGTCCTACGGCGGTGCGATGCAGGGCATGGTCGGCGGCTACCTGGACCAGAGCCTGCGGCTGTTCATGGGACAGCAGCAGCAGCTCCGCGACCGCGTCAAGGAAGTTGTCGGTGTCGATCCGGTCGGCATGGTGGCCGGCATCGCCCAGAAGAATTACCAGCGCTGGAAGGCCTTGCAGGAGGAGATCTTCAGGAGCTTCTCCGCACTGCGCCACGAGCATGACGACGACGAGCCGCCATCACGCAGCGCCAGGGGTGGCAAGCGCTGAACTGTGCCCGGACCGGCCTGGGTCCGGACTGGAATCGTTCCAAGAAGCCGTTGACATCGGGCGGAGCCGCTGGTATTGTGCACCGCGTCAATTGATGCATTGCATCATCCCTTGACGACTCCTCCAATTGGTCGCCAAAAGCGTCCTGTTTGAGCCCCCTCCATTGGAGGGGGTTTTTTTTCGCGTGTCGCCCGCCAAAGATCACAAGAAAAGGGCCGCGGAGCACCGCCCCACAGCCCTTCCCAATCTTCTCTGCGGCTCTGCGCCTCCGCGTCTCCGCGGCCTCAGACGTCTCGCATGCTCAAGCGGATGCGACCCTGGCGGTCCACTTCCAGCACCTTGACGCGCACCGAGTCCCCCTCGCGCAGCTTGTCGCTGACGCGCTCGACCCGCTCGTCGGAGATCTGCGAAATGTGCACCAGGCCGTCCTTGCCCGGCAGGATCGTGACGAAGGCGCCGAAGTCCATCAGGCGGGCCACCTTGCCGTCGTACACCTGGCCGACTTCGACATCGGCCGTGATCAGGTCGATACGGCGCCGCGCCTCGCGGCCCGAGTCGCCGTCCACCGAGGCGATGCGGATCGTGCCGTCGTTGTCGATATCGATCGTCGCACCGGTCTCCTCCGTGATCTGCCGGATCACGGAACCGCCCTTGCCGATGACCTCGCGGATCTTCTCCGGGTCGATCTTGAAGGCCATGATGGTCGGCGCCCAGTCGGACATCTTTTCGCGCGGCCTGGCGATGACCTTGTTCATCTCGCCGAGAATGTGCAGCCGGGCCTCGCGCGCCTGCGCCAGCGCGTCGGACATGATCTCGCGCGTGATGCCGTTGATCTTGATGTCCATCTGCAGCGCCGTGATGCCGCCATCCGTGCCGGCGACCTTGAAGTCCATGTCGCCGAGGTGGTCCTCGTCGCCGAGGATGTCGGTCAGCACCGCGTAGCGCTCGCCTTCCTTGACGAGGCCCATCGCGACGCCGGCCACCGGCGCCTTGATCGGCACGCCCGCGTCCATCAGCGCCAGGCTCGAACCGCACACCGTCGCCATCGAGCTCGAGCCGTTGGACTCGGTGACCTCGGAGACAATGCGCAGCACGTACGGGAACTCGCTCATCTCGGGCAGCACGGCCTGCACGGCGCGCCGCGCCAGCTTGCCGTGACCGATCTCGCGCCGCTTCGGCATCAGCATGAAGCTGGTCTCGCCGACGCAATACGGCGGGAAGTTGTAATGCAGCATGAAGGGCTCCCGGAACTCGCCGGACAGCGCATCGACGATCTGGGCGTCGCGCCCGGTGCCGAGCGTGACGACGGCGATCGCCTGGGTCTCGCCGCGCGTGAACAGCGCCGAGCCGTGGGTCCGCGGCAGCACGCTGGTGCGAATCTGGATCGGCCGGACGGTGCGGGTGTCGCGTCCATCGATGCGCGGCTTGCCGCTGGTCACGCGACCGCGAACGACCTTGCTCTCGAGCGCGTTCAGGGCAGCCTTGACCTGGTCGGGTGTCCACCGGGGGAAGTCACCGCCGGTCAGCTGCTCCTTGACGGCCGACTTGATCTCGTCGACGCGGCCGTAGCGATCCTGCTTGACAGTGATCTGGTAGGCGTCGTTGAAGGCGGCCTCGGCCTGCGCGGTGACGGCGGCAGTCAGCTCGTCGTCGGACGGCGGTGGCGTCCAGTCCCAGGCGGGCTTGCCCGCCTCGGCCTGCAGCTCGTTGACGGCCTTGATCACGGTCTGCATCTGCTCGTGGCCGAACATCACGGCACCGAGCATGACCTCCTCGCTCAGGATCTTGGCCTCGGACTCGACCATCAGCACGGCTTCGGAGGTGCCGGCCACGACCAGGTCGAGCTGCGATTCCGCCAGCTGGGTGTTGGTCGGATTCAGCACGTACTGGCCGTTGATGTAGCCCACGCGCGCCGCACCGACCGGGCCGGCGAACGGGATACCCGACAGGGCCAGCACGGCGGAAGAGCCGATCAGGGAAGGAATATCGGGGTCGATGTCCGGGTTTGCGGACATGACGGTCGCAATGATCTGGACCTCGTTGAAGAAGCCCTTCGGGAACAACGGCCGGATCGGACGATCGATCAGGCGGCAGGTCAGCGTTTCCTTTTCGGATGGCCGGCCCTCCCGCTTGAAGAAGCCGCCGGGAATGCGGCCCGCGGCATAGGTCTTTTCCTGGTAGTTGACCGTCAGCGGCAGGAAGTTCTGGCCTTCGGCGGCGTTCTTGCGCCCGACGACGGTGACCAGCACCACGGTGTCAGCCATCGTGACCACGACAGCGGCATCGGCCTGGCGCGCGATTTCGCCGGTTTCCAGCGTGACTGTGTGGGCCCCGTACTGGAAGGATTTCTTGATAGGAGTGAGATTCACGTTCTTCGCCTGTTGTCTGCCGGTCCCCATGACCGGACTTTGGATAACCTCAGCGACGCAGGCCGAGGCGGGTGATGACGTCCTGGTAGCGGTCGGCATCCTTCCGCTTCAGGTAGTCGAGGAGCTGGCGCCGCTGGTTGACCAGCTTCAGGAGGCCACGCCGGGAATGGTGGTCCTTCTTGTGGGTGCCGAAGTGCTCGGTCAGCTCGCTGATGCGGGCGGACAATAGCGCCACCTGCACTTCCGGGGAGCCGGTGTCGGCGGTGCCGCGGCCGTACTCCTTGATGATGTTCTGTTTCTGCTCAACAGACAGAGGCATGAGATATCTCCTGAAAACCTTCTCTTTGCTGTCCCTTTGACAAGCCCGCAATTCTATCGCGACGGAGCACGAATGAACAAGCCTGCCACCTTTAAAAACCCTTTATCTTCGTCGCCTTAGCCCTCGCCGGAAGTGCCCAGCAGGCGCCTGGCGGACAGCCGGCCCTCGGCATCGCGCGCGGCGACGCCGAGCAGGCCGGCCGGCCCGTAGACCCTGGCAAGGCCGGCTACGCCGTCGCCGGTCTCGACGACCTGCCCCTGCATAAGCCGGCGGGCCTCGTCCGGACCCAGCGTCACCGCCGGCAGGCCGGCGAGCGCCGAGTCCGCCGGCAGCACCACCGCAGCGAGCGCCGCAGGCCCCTGTGCGGCCAGCGCTTGCAGCGCCTCGAGGGTATGCATGTCGCTTTCCTCGTACGGTCCCGCCGCGTAACGGCGCAACATGGTCACGTGGGCGCAGCTGCCCGCGCTGCGCCCGATGTCCTCGACCAGCGTCCGGATGTAGGTGCCCTTCGAGCAGCGCACATCCAGGCTGAAATCCGGCGGGCTCCAGTCGTCGAGCTCGAGCCGCGAGAGCTCGATCTCGCGCGCCGGCCGCTCGACCACCTCACCGCGGCGCGCCTTGCGATACAAGGGCTCGCCGCCCTGCTTGAGCGCCGAGTACATCGGCGGCACCTGCCGGCTGCGGCCCCGGAAGCCGGCCAACGTGTCTGCGAGCTGCGCACGGCCGACGTGCTCCCAGCCGCAGCTCTCGACGACTTCGCCTTCCGCGTCACCCGTTGCGGTCCGCGCACCAAGCCGGCCGACCACCCGGTAGCCCTTGGGCGCATCCAGCAGGTAACCGGAGAACCGCGTTGCCTGGCCGAGGCAGATCGGCAGCAGGCCGCTGGCGAGCGGATCGAGGCTGCCCGTGTGGCCTGCCTTGCTCGCCCCGAACAGTCGCTTGACCCGCTGCAGCGCGACGTTGGAGGACAGTCCGAGCGGCTTGTCGAGCAGCACCACGCCGTCCGGTCCGCCGCTCGGCGAGCGGCGCGGCCCGGCCGGCCCGTCAGCCATCGTCTTCCGGCCTGTCCTTGTCGGAGGCGACCGCGCGATTGATCAGGTCCGACAGCCGCGCGCCGCGCTCGAGACTCTCGTCATGGCGGAAATGCAGCGCCGGCACCTGGCGGATGTACATCGCCCGGCCGAGCTTGCCACGGATCAGCCCGGCGGCCCGGCTGAGCGCCGCCGCGGCCGGTGCCGGATCGGCATCCGGGTCGAGCAGGCTGAACCAGACCGTGGCATGTGACATGTCGCGCGACACCTCGACGGCCGTCACGCTGACGCCCTGCGCGCCGGGATCCTTGACATCGCGCAGCAGGATCTCGCCCAGCAGTCGCTGCATCTGTTCGCCGACCCGGCGGCTGCGCGTGAACTCCCGGGCCATCAGCTTTGCTGGAAAGTCCGGGCGATCTCGATCCGCTCGAAGCACTCGATCTGGTCGCCGACACGCACATCGTTGTAGTTGCGCACGCCGATACCGCACTCGGTGCCCGACTTGACCTCGCTGACATCGTCCTTGAAACGCCGCAGCGATTCGAGCGCGCCCTCGAAAATCACGACGTTGTCCCGCAACACGCGGATCGGATTGTTGCGCTTGACGGCGCCCTCCGTGACGAGGCAACCGGCGACCTGGCCGAACTTCGGCGAGCTGAACACGTCGCGCACTTCCGCGACGCCGACGATCTGCTCGCGGATCTCCGGCGACAACAGGCCGACGATCGCCGATTTCACGTCGTCGATGGCCTCGTAGATGATGCTGTAGTAGCGCACATCCACGCCGGTCTCCTTGATCGCGGTGCGCGCCGTGGCATCGGCGCGCACGTTGAAGCCGATGATGATCGCGCTCGAGGCCGCCGCGAGATGCACGTCGGACTCGGTGATGCCGCCGACATTGCTGCCGATGACCTTGACCTTGACCTCGTCGGACGACAGCCGCGTCATGGCGTCGCGCAGCGCCTCCGCGCTGCCCTGGACGTCGGCCTTGATCAGCAGCTGGACAGCGCTGGCGGCGCCCTCCTCCATCTGCATGAAGACATCTTCCAGCTTCGACGCCTGCTGCTTCGCCAGCTTGACGTCGCGGAACTTGCCCTGGCGATGCAGCGCAACTTCGCGCGCCTTGCGCTCGTCCGGCAGCACGACGACGTCGTCGCCGGCCATCGGGGTGCCCGAAAGGCCGAGGACCTGGACCGGCATTGACGGTCCGGCTTCCTTCATCGGCTTGCCGAGCTCATTGAACATTGCGCGCACGCGGCCATATTCGCGGCCCGCGAGCAAGGCGTCGCCGGCGCGCAGCGTGCCCTGCTGGACGAGCACGGTCGCCACGGCGCCGCGCCCCTTCTCGAGGCTCGACTCGATGACGACGCCCTTCGCAGGCCCGCTGACGACGGCCGTGAGCTCCAGCACCTCCGCCTGCAATGCGACCGACTCCAGCAGTGAGTCGATACCCTCGCCGGTGTGCGCGGAAACATTGACGAACTGCGTGTCGCCGCCCCAGTCCTCGGGAATCACCTGGTGCTGGGCGAGCTCGCTCTTGACGCGCTCGGGGTCCGCGCCGTGCTTGTCGATCTTGTTGACGGCCACGACGATCGGCACGCCGGCGGCGCGCGCGTGCTGCACCGCCTCGACGGTCTGCGGCATCACGCCGTCGTCGGCGGCCACGACCAGGATGACGACGTCGGTCGCCTGCGCGCCGCGCGCGCGCATCGCGGTGAAGGCCGCATGGCCGGGCGTGTCCAGGAAGGTGATCCGCCCCTTGGATGATTCCACCACGTAGGCGCCGATATGCTGCGTGATGCCGCCGGCCTCGCCGGCCGCGACACGGCTGCGGCGAATGTAGTCGAGCAACGAGGTCTTGCCGTGGTCGACATGGCCCATGATCGTGACGACCGGCCAACGCGCCTGTACTTCGCCGGTGCCGCGCGAGGCCTCTTCGACGACTTCCTCGATCTGGTTCTCGCGCAGGATCTTCGGCGTGTGGCCCATCTCCTCGACGACGATGACCGCCGTGTCCCGGTCGATGACCTGGTTGATCGTGACCATCGCGCCCATGCCCATCATGGTCCGGATGACCTCGGTGGCCTTGACGGCCATTTTCTGCGCGAGCTCGGCCACGGTGATGGTCTCCGGGATGGCCACCTCGCGCCTCACCGGTGCGGTTGGACGCTCGAAGCCCTGGCGCTCGATCTGGGCTGCGCCGGCACGGCGCCCGCCGGCCGGGCGCTTGCGGCGCCGGCCGGACTTGTCGCCAGCGACATGCAGTTCCTTACGGCCGTACTTGGTGCCGCCGGCCTCTTCGCCGCCGCCAGCCCGGCGCGGTGGCGCGCGGTCCGCTTCCCGGCGCTTGCGCTCGTCGTCCGAGCTGCGCTTGCGCGCCTCGGCCAGCACCCGCGCCTCTTCTTCGGCAATCCGCCGCGCTTCCTCGTCGGACTTCCGGCGGGCCTCTTCCTCGGCCTTGAGACGGGCCTGCTCGTCGGCCTGGCGCCGCTGCTCCTCGCCGTCGCGAAGCTTCTGCTCTTCCTCGGTGCTGCGACGCGCCTGCTCCTCGAGCTGGCGCTTGGCCTCTTCCTCGGCCTCCCGCTGGCGATCGAGCTCTTCCTGCTGTTGCCGCGCCTGCTCCTCGAGCACATCGCGCTTGATGTAGGTGCGCTTCTTGCGAACCTCGACATTGACCGTGCGGGTGCGCCCCTGGCCGACGGGCTGCCGGAGCTCGCTCTGGGTCTTGCGACTCAGCGTGATCTTGCGCGGCGTCGCGGCCGGCGCGTCGCGGCCGTGGCTTTCCCGGAGGAAGGTCAGCAACTCCAGCTTCGCCTCGTCGCTGATAGTGTCCTCCGCGCCAGCGACCCTGATGCCCGCTTCTTCCAGCTGGGTGAGCAGCCGGTCGATCGGGACCTTCAGGACTTCAGCGAACTGGGCAACAGTGACATCGGCCATATGCAGTCGAACCTCGTCTTCAGCCGTTATCTTCGGCGCTCTCGAACCAATGGGCGCGGGCGGCCATGATCAGCTTGGCGGCGCGCTCGGGCTCGAGCCCCTCGATGTCCTCGAGATCGTCCGTGGCCTGGTCCGCCAGGTCCTCGCGAGTCCGGATGCCGCGGCTGGCCAGCGTGAAAGCCAGCCCCTTGTCCATGCCCTCCAGCTCGAGCAGGTCGTCGGCCGGCTCGGCCTGGTCGATCTTCTCTTCCTTGACGATCGCCTGCGTGATCAGCACGTCGCGCGCGCGATTGCGCAGCTCCTCGACGATGTGCTCGTCGAATTCCTCGACCGAGAGCAACTCCGAGGTCGGCACATAGGCGATTTCCTCGATGCTCGAGAAGCCCTCCTGCACCAGGATCACGGCGACCTCCTCATCGACGTCGAGCTGGGTCTTGAAGGCCTCGATCAGCGTGCGCGCCTCGGACTCGCTCTTTTCCTCGGCTTCGGTCGCCGTCATGACATTGAGTTCCCAGCCGCTCAGCTCGCTGGCAAGGCGGACGTTCTGGCCGCCGCGGCCGATGGCCTGCGACAGCTTGTCCTCCTCGACGGCGACATCCATGCTGTGAGCCTCTTCGTCGACGACGATCGAGACGACCTCGGCCGGCGCCATCGCGTTGATGACGAACTGCGCCGGGTTGTCGTCCCAGGGAATGATGTCGACGCGCTCGCCGGCAAGCTCGTTGGACACCGCCTGCACACGGGAGCCCCGCATGCCGACGCAGGCGCCGATCGGGTCGATACGCTGATCCATGCTCTTCACGGCGATCTTCGCGCGGTGCCCCGGATCGCGGGCGGCACCGAGGATCTTGATCAAGCCCTGGCCGACTTCCGGCACCTCGAGCTTGAACAGCTCGATGATGAACTCCGGCGCGGTGCGCGACAGGAAGATCTGCGGGCCGCGCGGCTCCGAGCGCACCTCGCGCAGGAAGCCCTTGATGCGGTCCTGGGTGCGCACCGCCTCGCGCGGGATCATCTCGTCCCGGGAGATGAATCCTTCGGCATTGCCGCCGAGGTCGACGAATACGCCGTTACGGTCCACGCGCTTGACGATCCCGCCGATCAGCGCGCCGACCCGGTCGCGGAACTCGTCCACCACCTGGGCCCGCTCGGCCTCGCGCACCTTCTGCACCACCACCTGCTTGGCGGTCTGGGCGACGATTCGGCCGGAGGGCGTGACGTCCAGCGGCTCCTCGACGTAACCGCCCACCTCGGCAGCGGGATCGATGTCCAGGGCATCCTCGAGGCGCAGCTCGCGGCTCGGCGTCTCCAGCTCCGTGGAGTCGTCGGCAAACACCTTCCAGCGACGGAAGGTCTTCACGGCACCGGTCTTGCGATCCATGGCGGCGCGCGCGTCGATGTCCTCCCCGACGAACTGCTTGCGCGCAGCTGTCGCCAGTGCGGTCTCCAGGGCCTCGAAAATGACCTCTTTGTCGAGCTCCTTTTCGGCGGACACCTGATCGATAACCTGCAGGATTTCCTTGTTCATAACGATTGACCCGGTCCCCAGGACTAGAACTCCGGCACCAGCCGGGCAGACTCGATTTCGGACAGCGGCAGCGCAATCCGCTCGCCGTCCACCTCAATTTCCAGCACGCCGGCCTCGATGCCCGCGATCCGGCCCTTGTAGCGGCGCCGCCCCGGGCGGCCCGCTGCCAGCAACACCTTGACCTGGTGACCCAGCTGGCGACGGAAGTGCTCTTCCGTGCGCAGCGGTCGATCCAGCCCGGGCGATGACACCTCGAGGACGTAGTGGCCGTGAATCGGATCTTCCACGTCCAGCACGCCGCTGACCCGGTGGCTGACCCGCTCGCAGTCGTCGAGGCCGATGCCGTCTTCGCCGTCGATGTAGATCCGCAAAGTGCCGGAACCGCCGGGCGCAGGCGCATCGAGCTCCACCAGCTCGTAGCCCATGGCCTCGATTTCCTGCTCGAGCAGTGCCAGCAACGTGTCCTTCAGCGTCATCGCCTTGCCAATAAAAAATGGGCCCTGCGGCCCACCTGTCAGCCCCTCCTGGGGCCCCTCTCCCGGACCCGCACCGGGGCCCGGACAAAGAAAAAGCCCCAGCGGGGCTTTTTCGGCGAAAAGCTTGGTAGCGGGGGCAGGATTCGAACCTGCGACCTTCGGGTTATGAGCCCGACGAGCTGCCAGACTGCTCCACCCCGCATCCGCAGACCGCATAGTTTACGGGCCGCTTTGCGGCAGTGCAAGACCTAGGCGCAGCTTCTGCTCAGGCGAGCGCGCGGATGCACAGCGCGATGAGCGCCTGCGGGAAGATGCCCAGCGCCAGCACCAGCAGCCCGTTCACGCTCAGCAGCACGCGCAGGTCCGCTCCGGACCGCAGCGGGGCCGCGTCCGTGGCCGCATCGAAATACATCAGCTTGACGATGCGCAGGTAATAGAACGCGCCAATCACGGAGAACAGCACGCCGGCGACCGCCAGCCAGGTCCGCCCCACCTCGACGACGGCCGCCAGCACCGCGAACTTGGCGTAGAAGCCGAGCAAGGGCGGCACCCCCGCCATGCTGAACATCACGATCAGCATCAGCGCCGCAAACCATGGGCTGCGCGCATTCAGGCCGCGGAAGTCGTCGAGCTGCTCGGCCTCGAAGCCCTGCCGGCTCAGCAGGATGATCATGCCGAAAGCGGCGCCGGCCATGATGACGTAGGCCAGCGTGTAGTACAGCGCCGCCTGGTAGCCGGCGGCGGTGCCGGCCAGGATGCCGAGCAGTATGAAGCCGACGTGGGAGATCGTCGAATACGCAAGCATTCTCTTCAGGTTCGTCTGCGCGATCGCGACGATGTTGCCGATCGCCATCGACAGCACCGCCAGCACGGCCAGCATGTCCGACCAGCTCGGCTGCAGCGCACCGAGCCCCTCGACGATGACGCGGAATATCATCGCGAAGGACGCGATCTTCGCGGCGGTGCCGATGAACAGCGTCACGGGCGTGATCGCGCCCTGGTAGACGTCCGGCAGCCACATGTGGAACGGCACCGCGCCGAGCTTGAAGGCCACGCCGACCAGAATGAACGACAGCGCGACGAGGACCGGGATGTGCAGCGCGTCGAGCTCAGCCACCCGCAGGGCGATCTCGGCCAGGTCGAAAGTGCCGGTGACGCCGTAGAGGATCGAGGTGCCATACAGGAAGCAGCCGGTCGCGATGGCCCCGAGGATGAAGTACTTCATGGCCGCCTCGGCCGAGATCGGGCTGTCGCGATTGAAGGCCACCATGGCGTACAGCGACAGCGACATCAGCTCGAGCCCGAGGTACATGCTGAGCATGCTGTGCGCCGAGATCATCTCGAAGATGCCAAGCGTCGCGAACAGCCCGAGCACGTGGAACTCGCCCTTGAACAGGCTCCGTTCCAGCAGGTAGCTGCGTGAATAGACGAAGGTTACCGCCACCGCCGCGCAGGTGAACAGCTTCAGCAGCTGGGACAGGGGGTCGATGACGAAGGCGCCGCTGAAAGTGACGATCTTGGCGTCGGGCGTCGTCATCACCAGCACGACGGCCGCACCGAGCAGCGCGGCCAGCGACAGCCAGTGGGTCACGACCCGGCGCCGCTCCGGCAGAAAAAGATCGATCAGCAGGATCGCGCAGGCCGCGACCAGCAGCAAGATTTCCGCGCTTGCCGGGGCGAATGAGCTCATGGCGTTCATAGCTTCGATTGCACCACGTGGTCGGCGAGGGCCTGCAGGGTCGCCGCCATTGCATCAATGAGCGGGGCCGGCCAGACGCCGAGCAGCAGCACCGCCAGGGCGAGAATGGCCAGCACGAGGAATTCCCGGCGCCCGATGTCCGTCAGCGCTGCGACCTGCTCATTGGCGACCTCGCCGTACAGCACGCGCTTCACCATCCACAGCGTGTAGGCGGCGCCGAGCACCAGCGTCGTGCCTGCCAGCGCCGCGTACCAGAAGCTCGCCTTGAAGCTGGCCAGGATCACGAGGAACTCGCCGACGAAGCCCGAGGTCCCCGGCAGGCCCGCGTTGGCCATCGCGAACAGCACCAGCAACGCGGCAAACTTCGGCATCGTGTTGGCGACCCCGCCGTAGGCCGAGATCTCGCGGCTGTGCATGCGGTCGTATAGTACCCCGACGCACAGGAACAAGGCGCCGGATATCAGGCCGTGCGAGATCATCTGCACCATGCCGCCCTGCAGGCCCATGACGATGCCGTCGGCGGCGCCGGTGTTCTCGATGATGCGCCAGGCGACGAAGAAGCCAAGCGTGACGAAGCCCATGTGCGCGATCGACGAATAGGCGATCAGCTTCTTCATGTCGTTCTGCACGAGCGCCACGAAGCCGATGTACACGATCGCGATCAGCGACAGGCCGATGAGCAGCCAGTCGAGAGACTGGCTGGCGTCGGGCGTGATCGGCAGGCTGAAGCGCAGGAAGCCGTAGCCGCCCATTTTCAGCATGATGGCCGCCAGGATCACCGAGCCACCGGTCGGCGCCTCGACGTGCGCGTCTGGCAGCCAGGTGTGCACCGGCCACATCGGCACCTTGACGGCGAAGGCCGCGAGGAAGGCGAGGAAGATCAGCGTCTGCTCGGTCATGCCGAGCGGGTGCTGGTGCAGCGCCAGCAGGTCGTAGCTGCCGGCGTCGAAGCGCAGGTAGATCAGCGATACCAGCATGAACACGGAGCCCAGGAAGGTGTACAGGAAGAACTTCAGCGTCGCGTAGACCCGCCGCGCGCCGCCCCAGATGCCGATGATGATGAACATCGGGATCAGCATCGCCTCCCAGAACACGTAGAACAGCAGCGCATCCAGCGCGGCGAACACGCCGATCATGACCCCCTCGAGAATCAGGAAGGACGCGAAATACTGCGCCGGGCGGGTCTTGATGACGTCCCAGCCGGCGATCACGACCAGCACCGTCACGAAGGTCGTCAGCAGGATCAGCGGCATCGATATGCCGTCGACGCCAAGGTAGTACCAGGCATCGAAGGCCGGAATCCATGCAGCCCGCTCGGTGAACTGCATCGCGGCCGTGGTCGGGTCGAAGCGGGTCCACAAGGGCAGACTCGCAGCCAGCGCCAGCGAGGAGACCGCCAGCGCCAGCCACCGCGCGACGACGGCCCGCCCGTCCCCGACCACCAGCACGGCGAGCCCGCCGAGGATCGGCAGCCACACCAGGATGCTGAGAATGGGCAGATTGGTAGGCATCGCCGCGCCGCTACCCTCGCGCCACGCCGAGGAACAGCCAGCTGAGCATCACCGCGAGCCCGACGAACATCGCGAAGGCGTAGTGATACAGGTAGCCGGTCTGCAACCGCCGCACGACGCCCGACAGCCAGCCGACCACGCGCGCGGAACCGTTCACGAATACCCCGTCGATCACCGCAGTGTCGCCGACCCGCCACAGCAAGCCGCCGGCACCCCGCGCGAACGGCGCCAGGACGCGCTCGTTGAATGCGTCGAAGTAGAATTTCTGCGCGAGCGCGCGATTCACGCCGCTGAACCGCGCCGCGATCTTGCCGGGCAGTTCCGGCCGGCGCAGGTACAGGAACCAGGCCGTCGCGACGCCGCCGAGCGCCAGCCACAACGCCGGCGTGACCAGGCCGTGCGCCAGCATGGCAAGCGGGCTCGAGGTGCCTTCCGCGGCCAGCGCCGCGAGCGTGTCGTTGGCGGGCGCCACCCGGATGGCGTCGCCGAAGAAGCCGCCGAACAGCAGCGCCTCCATGCCGAGCCAGCCGGCAATCACCGAGGGCACCGCCAGCAGCACCAGGGGCCCGGTGATTACCGCCGGCGTCTCGTGCAGGTGGCTGCGCGTGTGGGCGTCGAAGCGCTCCGGGCCGTGGAACACGAGGAAGAACATCCGGAAGCTGTACAGCGCGGTGATGAACACGCCGGCCAGCACGCTCGCGTAGGCATAGCCCGCGCCGGGCAGCTCGGCGAGGCGCACGGCCTCGATGATGGCGTCCTTGGAGAAAAAGCCGGAGAAGCCCGGGAAGCCGATCAGCGCCAGCGAGCCGACCAGCGCGGTCCAGTAAGTGACCGGCATGTAGCGCTTCAGGCCGCCCATCCGCCGGATGTCCTGCTCATGATGCATGGCGACGATGACGCTGCCGGCCGCCAGGAACAGCAAGGCCTTGAAGAAGGCGTGCGTCGCGAGGTGGAAAATCCCGGCCGCGTAGGCCGACGCGCCGAGCGCCACGGTCATGTAGCCGAGCTGCGACAAGGTCGAATAGGCAACCACGCGCTTGATGTCGTTCTGGACCAGGCCGAGCAGGCCCATGAAGAACGCCGTCGTCGCGCCGATGACCAGCACGAAGGACAGCGCGGTCGTGGACAGCTCGAACAGCGGCGACATCCGCGCCACCATGAAGATGCCGGCCGTGACCATCGTCGCGGCATGGATCAGCGCCGAGATCGGCGTCGGGCCCTCCATCGAGTCCGGCAGCCACACGTGCAGCGGCACCTGCGCGGACTTGCCCATCGCGCCGATGAACAACAGGATGCAGATCAGGCTCAGCGCCGACCACGGCACCCCGCCGAAGATCTCGACCTGGGCTCCGGCGACCGCCGGGGCGCGCTCGAACACCGTCGCATAGTCGAGGCTGCCGAACCAGAACAGCACCGCGCCGATCCCGAGCAAGAAGCCGAAGTCGCCGACGCGATTGACCAGGAAGGCCTTCATGTTGGCCTGCACGGCCGAGGGCTTCTTGAACCAGAAGCCGATCAACAGGTAGCTCACCAGGCCGACCGCCTCCCAGCCGAAGAACAGCTGCAGGAAGTTGTTGGCCATGACCAGCATCAGCATCGCGAAGGTGAACAGCGAGATGTAGCTGAAAAAGCGCTGGTAGCCGGGGTCGTCGTGCATGTAACCGATCGTGTAGATGTGCACGCACAGCGACACGAAGGTCACGACCGCCATCATCAGCGCCGACAGGCGGTCGACGAGGAAACCGATCTCCATTCGCACGCCGTCGACGAGCGCCCACTGGTACACCGCGCCGTTGTACGGCTCGATGGCGCCGGACACGAGGCTCCACAGCACCCAGGCCGACAGCGCAAAGGAGATGCCGACGCCCAGGATCGTGATGCTGTGCGCGCCAGCCCGGCCGATCTGCCGCCCGAACAGCCCGGCGACGATGGCGGCCAACAGCGGCGCGAGCACAATGGTCAGGTAGACGCGTTCCATGCCTCAGCCCTTCATCGAGTCCATGTCTTCGACCTGGACGCTGCGCCGGCTGCGGAACAGCACGACCAGGATCGCCAGCCCGATCGCCGCCTCGGCGGCAGCGACGGTCAGAATGAAGAATACGAATACCTGCCCGGCGATATCGTCGAGAAAGCGCGACAGGATGATGAAATTGAAATTCACGGCGAGCAGCATCAGCTCGAGGCACATCAGCAGCAGGATCACGTTGCGCCGATTCAGGAAAATGCCCGCGATCGACAGAGCGAACAGCACCGCCGCCAGCGTCAGGTACTGGGACAGGCCGATCATTCGTCCTGCTCCGATTCCACGCGCACCAGCCGCACGCGGTCCTCGCGCCGCACGGCGACCTGGCGCCCGATATCCTGCGTCTTGATGCCCGGGCGCTTGCGCATCGTCAGCACGATGGCCGCGATGATCGCCACCAGCAGCAGCACGGCCGCCGCCTCGAAGGCATAGACATAGTCCGTATACAGCACTGCGCCGAGCGCCTCGGTGTTGCTGAAATCGGCCGGCGCGCGCGGCGGGGCCTCGAGGAAGGCCAGCTCGCTGCCGCGGCTCCAGGCAAGCGTGATCAGCATGCCCACTACCAGCGCGACCACGGTCAGGCCGAGCGGCGCGTAGCGCGTAAAGCCGCCGCGCAGCCGATCGACCTCCACGTCGAGCATCATGACGACGAACAGAAACAGCACCATGACCGCGCCGACGTAGACGAGCACGAGCACGATCGCGAGGAACTCGGCCTCGAGCAGCAGCCACAGGAAGGCGCTGGCGAAGAAGCACAGCACCAGGAACATCGCCGAGTGCACCGCGTTGCGCGACGCGATCACGCCGATCGCCCCGCCGATCAGCACGGCCCCGAAAAAGTAAAAGATGGCTGACTCGATCACCTTGCCGTGCCTAGCGATAGCCCGCGTCCGCGGCCTTGTCGGCCGCGATCATGGCCTCGTACTTGTCGCCGATCGCCAGCAGCTTCTCCTTGGTCATGATGTTCTCGCCGCGGTTCTCCATGTGGTACTCGAGGATGCGGGTTTCGACGATCGAGTCGACCGGGCAGGCCTCCTCGCAGAAACCGCAGTAGATGCATTTGAACAGGTCGATGTCGTAGCGCGTCGTGCGCCGCAGCCCGTTCTCGCCGACATCGCTCTCGATCGTGATCGCCAGCGCCGGGCAGACGGCCTCGCAAAGCTTGCACGCGATGCAGCGTTCCTCGCCGTTCGGATAGCGGCGCAGCGCGTGCAGGCCGCGGAAGCGCGGCGACTGCGGCGTCTTTTCCTCCGGATATTGCACCGTTACCTTGCGCCGGAACAGGTTGCGGAAGGTCAGCCCCAGCCCGGCGAGCAACTCGGTCAGGAACAGGGTCTTGGCGATGCTGCGCAAGGATTTCATCGGTTGAACCACGGGCCGACGTTGAACCAGATCAGCGCGCCGAGCACGAACAGCCAGAAGATCGTGATCGGGATGAAGACCTTCCAGCCGAGCCGCATGATCTGGTCGTAGCGATAGCGCGGGAAGGTGGCGCGGAACCACAGGAAACAGAACAGAAAGAAGGACAGCTTCAGCGCAAACCAGAAGAAACCGGGCGCGGCCAGGAAAGTGCCGCCCAGCCCCGGGATACCCTGGAACGGCGACAGCCAGCCGCCGAGGAAGAAGATCGTCGCGAGGCCCGCGATCAGCACCATGTTGGCGTACTCGGCGAGGAAGAACACCGCGAAGGCCATGCCCGAATACTCTACATGGAAGCCGGCGACGATCTCGGATTCGCCCTCGGCCACGTCGAACGGCGCGCGGTTGGTCTCCGCCACGCCGGAAATGAAATAGATGAAGAACAGCGGCAGCAACGGCAGCCAGAACCAGTGCAGCAGGCTGCCCTCCTGCGCCAGCACGATCGCGCCGAGGTTCAGGCTGCCGCCCGCCATCAGCACGCCGACCAGCGCGAAACCCATGGCGATCTCGTAGGCAACGATCTGCGCTGCGGAGCGCATTGCGCCGAGCAGCGCGTACTTCGAGTTGGAGGCCCAGCCGGCCAGGATGACCCCATAGACGCCCATCGAAGTCAGCGCCAGCACGTACAGCACGCCGGCATTGATGTCGGCGATGACAAACTCGGGACTCACCGGGATCACCGCCCAGGCGGCAAATGCCGGCGCGATCGACAACAGCGGCGCAATGACGAACAGGAAGCGGCTGGACTTCGCCGGGATCACGATTTCCTTGAGCAGCAGCTTCAGCACGTCGGCGAACGGCTGCAGCAGGCCGCGCGGGCCGACCCGGTTCGGGCCGATGCGATTCTGGATCCAGCCGATGATCTTGCGTTCGGCCAGCGTCAGGTACGCCACCGTCAAGATCAGCGGCACGACCACCACCAGGATCTGCAGCGTGATGAGGACGCTGCGCTGCAAGTTCTCGGGCAGGCCCAGCCACAACTCGGTCACGGCCAGCTCCTCGCGCCGTGCCGCCCCTCGGCGGTCTCCTGCAGTGGCCGCGAGCGCCGCAGCAACATGTCGGTCGCGTACATGCCCGGCTCGAGCAGCGGCCCCGCGGGCTGCGGCGGCGCATCGCCCGGCACGACGACCGGGCCGGCGAGGTCCATGCCCGCCAGCAAGGCGTCGAGCTCGTTGCGGATGTCCTCGGACGAGAGGTAGCCGAAGCCGTCCAACGAGAGCTGGTTGCCGAGCACGCGCAACACCTTCCACGCGGGCCGTGCTTCGCCCACCGGCCGTGCCGCGCCGGCAAAGCTTTGCCGCTGGCCCGCGCAGTTGACGAAGGTTCCCGAGGTCTCGTAGGCCGTGCCGACGGGCAACAGCACGCTGGCGTACTGCTTCATCGCCGGCGTGACGAAGGGCGTCAGGCAGGCGACGAAGCCGGCGCGGGCCAGCGCCTCGAGCGCCGCGGGACCCGCCGGGCTGTCGGCCTCGGGCTCGCAGCCGAGCAGCAGCACCGACTCGAGCCCGCCGGCCAGCATTGTGGCCGCATCGCGGCCGGGCACTGCGACCGGCTGGCCGCCGGCTTCCCTGTGGGGCAACACGCCGGCCAGGCAGGCCCCGGCCGAATTCGCGCCCTCGCCGAGGTAACCGAGCCTGGCGCCGGTGCGCCGGCACAGGGCCGCCGCGAGCGTCCGCAGCTCAGCGTAGCAAGGATGACGCTGTGCCAGCAGCCCGAGCCAGACCGCGCGCTCACCCTCGCCGGCCAGCGCAGCGGCGATGCGGCGCTGCTCTTCGCTCGGCCGCAGCGCGCGCAAGCGCTCGGCCAGGGGGGCGGGCAAAGCACCGAAATCTCCGTCACAGGCCGCCGCCAGCACGCCCGCCAGCGCCTCGGACTGCCGCGCCACTGGCGCGACCAGCTCGGCTGCCACCGGGAAGCGCCATTCGAAGGCCGCCGGGTTCAGGAAACTCACTGCCGCGCCCTGCAGGCCGGCCTTCCGGGCGCGATGGGCCAGGATCGGCGCCTCGCGCCGCAGCGCCGAACCCACGACGAACAGCGCGCTGAGAGCTTCGATGCCCGCAATGCTCGTGCCGATACCCGGCAGGACCGGGTCATTGTGCTGGTCGGAAAAATCGCTGCGCCGCAGGCGATGATCGATGTTGGCGATGCCGAGCCCGCGCGCGAGCTTCGCGAACAGGTAGTGTTCCTCGAGGGTTGCGCCGGGCGCCGCGAGGAAGCCGGTCGAATCGGGTCGCGCCGCCTGCAATGCCTCGGCCGTCCGCAGCAGCGCGTCCTCCCACGACGCCTCGTGCCACTCGCCGCCGGCGTCGCGCAGCAGCGGGCGCTCGAGGCGATCCTCGGCATACAGGCCGTGGCAGCCAAAGCGATCGCGATCGGCCGCCCAGGTCTCGTTGATCTCCTCGCAGGTGCGCGGCACGTTGCGCATGACCTTGCCGCGCAGCGTGTGCGTGTACAGCTGGGCGCCGGCGCAGTCGTGCGGCGAGATCGTCTCGTGCTGGGTCATCTCCCAGGCACGCGCGCGATACCGGTAGGGCTTGTTGTTCAGCGCGCCGACCGGGCAGACGTCGATGATGTTGCCCGACAACTCATGGTCCACGCTGCGCTCGATGTAGGTACCGATCTGGGTCTGCTCTCCCCGGCCGACCGTGCCCAGTTCCTGGATTCCGGCAATCTCCTGGCCGAAGCGCACGCAGCGCGTGCAGTGAATGCAGCGCGTCATGTCGGTGGATACCAGCGGCCCGAGATTCTTGTCCTTGACGATGCGCTTGCGCTCGGTGAAGCGCGAGACGTCCGAGCCGAAGCCCATGGCCAGGTCCTGCAGCTCGCACTCGCCGCCCTGGTCGCAGATCGGGCAATCCAGCGGGTGATTGATCAGCAGGAACTCCATCGTCGCCCGCTGCGCCGAGATCGCACGGGGCGAGCGCGTGAACACCTTCATGCCTTCCATGACCGGCGTCGCGCAGGCGGGCATCGGCTTCGGCGCGCGCTCGACCTCGACCAGGCACATGCGGCAGTTCGCCGCGATGCTGAGCTTGGGGTGGTAGCAGAAGCGGGGCACATACACCTGGTTGGCGTCGGTGACCTCGATGATCATCTGGCCGCGACGCGCTTTCATCGGCACGCCGTCGACCTCGATGTTGAGCAGCTCTTCGCTCATCAGGCGGCCTGCGGGCCCGCGGCGCCGGCAACCAGGCTGCGGCCGCGATGCGCGATCATGTACTCGAATTCGTGGCGGAAATGCTTGATGAAGCTTTGCACCGGCCAGGCCGCGGCGTCGCCGAAGGCGCAGATCGTGTGACCCTCGATGCGGCGCGAAACACCGTCGAGCAGGTCGATGTCCTCGCTCCTGCCCTGCCCCGCCAGGATGCGCTTGAGCACGCGGTTCATCCAGCCGGTGCCCTCCCGGCAGGGCGTGCACTGGCCGCAGGACTCGGCAAAATAAAAGCGGCTGACGCGCTCCAGCACCCGCACCATGCAGGTGGTCTCGTCCATGACCATGACGGCGCCGGAGCCGAGCATCGAGCCGGCCTTCCGGACGGAATCGAAGTCCATGTTGGCCGCCAGCATCGCCGCCGCCGGCAGCACCGGCGCGGATGAGCCGCCGGGAATCACCGCCTTCAGCTGCCGGGCTTTCCAGACGCCGCCGGCCAGCGCGAGCAGTTCGCTGAACGGAATGCCGAGGCCGACTTCGAAGTTGCCGGGCCGTGCGACGTGGCCGGAGACCGAAAAGATCGCCGTGCCGCCCGACCCCTCCACGCCGAGCTCCGCGAACCAGGCGGCCCCATGGCGCATGATCGACGGCACCGACGCAAAGGTCTGGGTGTTGTTGATCGTCGTCGGCTGGCCGAACAGGCCCTTGTTCGCCGGAAACGGCGGCTTGAAGCGAGGCTTGCCCTGCTTGCCCTCGAGCGACTCGAGCAGCGCCGTTTCCTCACCGCAGATATAGGCGCCGGCGCCGACGAAAGCATACAGGTCGAAGTCCACGCCCGAGCCGCCCAGGTTGCGGCCGAGCAGCCCGGCGGCGTAAGCCTCCGCGACCGCCGCCTCGAAGCGCGGCACCGGCTCGGCGAGGAACTCGCCGCGGATGTAGTTGTAGCCGACCGTGGCGCCCATCGCGTAGCCGCCGATCGCCATGCCCTCGATGACTGCATGCGGGTTGTAGCGCAGGATGTCGCGGTCGCTGCAGGTGCCAGGCTCGCTCTCGTCGGAATTGCAGACGACGTATTTCTGCACCGCCGGATCCTTCGGCATGAAGCTCCACTTCAGGCCGGTCGGGAAGCCGGCGCCGCCGCGCCCGCGCAGGCCCGACGCCTTGATCTCCTCGACGACGCTCTCGGGCGACGGGCGCTCGGCGAGGATCTTGCGCCAGGCCTGGTAACCGCCGAGCGACTGGTACACCGGCAGCGTCCACGAGCGGTCGCGGCCGAGCGGCGCGAAACAGACCTGGTTCATCGGCCGCGCCATCAGTCCAGGCCCTCCAGGATCTCGTCGATCTTTTCCGGGGTCAGGTTCTCGTGATACACGTGGTCCACCATCATCATCGGCGCGCCACAGCAGGCGGCAAGGCATTCCTCTTCCTGTTTCAGGAAGATTCGCCCGTCGGGCGTGCTGCCGCCGACGCGGATGCCGAGCTTGCGCTCGACATGCTGCAGCAGTTCCTCGCCACCGCGCAGCATGCAAGACACGTTCGTGCAGATCGATACATGGTGGCGGCCGCAGGGCTCGGTCTCGAACATCGAGTAGAAGGTCGCGACCTCGTAGACCTGCACCGACGGCAGGCCGAGGTACCCGGCGACGGCTTCCATCAGCGCCGGCGTCAGGAAGCCGTCGTTCTCGTGCTGGGCCGCGCGCAGCGCCGCGAGCACCGCCGAGCGCTGCCGCCCCGCCGGGAAACGGCCCACCCAGCGGTCGATCTCCTCGCGCACGTGCGCGGACAGCACTGCCGCCTGATTCTCGGCGCTCACCGGTCCACCTCGCCGAACACGATGTCCATCGTGCCGATCACCGCGACCACGTCGGCCAGCATGTGGCCGCGCACCAGTTCATCCATCGCCGCGATATGCACGAAGCCTGGCGCGCGCAGCTTCACGCGGTAGGGCTTGTTGGCGCCGTCCGACACCAGGTAGCAGCCGAATTCGCCCTTCGGCGCCTCGACCGCCGCGTAGACCTCGCCCTCCGGCACGCAATAGCCCTCGGTATACAGCTTGAAGTGATGGATCAGGGACTCCATGTCGTCCTTCATTGCCACGCGTCGGGGCGGCACGATCTTGTGGTCGTCGATCGACACCGGGCCGGGATTCTCACGCAGCCATTTTACGCACTGGCGCACGATCCGGTTCGACTGGCGCAACTCCTCGACCCGCACGAGGTAGCGGTCATAGCAGTCGCCATTCACGCCGACCGGGATGTCGAAGTCCAGCTCGCCGTAGACCTCGTAGGGCTGCTTCTTGCGCAGGTCCCACGCGACGCCCGAGCCGCGCAGCATCGGGCCGGTGAAGCCCAGCGCAATGGCCCGCTCCGGGGACACGACGCCGATGTTCACGGTGCGCTGCTTCCAGATGCGGTTGTCGGTCAGCAGCGTCTCGTACTCGTCCACGCAGGCCGGAAATCGGTCGGTGAAATCCTCGATGAAATCGAGCATCGAGCCGGAACGCGCCTCGTTCTGGCGATCGGTGGCCTGCTTGCTGCGGAAGCGTGAGGGCGCATACTTCGGCATCTCCAGCGGCAGGTCGCGGTGCACGCCCCCCGGCCGGTAGTAGGTCGCATGCATGCGCGTGCCGGAGACCGCCTCGTAGCAGTCCATCAGGTCCTCGCGCTCGCGGAAGCAGTACAGGAACATGGTCATCGCGCCGATGTCGAGGCCGTGCGCGCCCAGCCACATGAGGTGGTTCAGGATGCGCGTGATCTCGTCGAACATCACGCGGATGTACTGCGCCCGGCGCGGCGGCTCGACGCCCAGCAGCTTCTCGATCGCGCCCACGTAGGCGTGCTCGTTGCACATCATCGAGACGTAGTCGAGCCGGTCCATGTAGCCGATCGACTGGTTGTAGGGCTTGCTCTCGGCCAGCTTCTCGGTCGCCCGGTGCAGCAGCCCGACGTGCGGGTCGGCCTTCTGGATGGTCTCGCCGTCCATCTCGAGAATCAGGCGCAACACGCCGTGCGCGGCGGGATGCTGCGGCCCGAAATTCAGCGTGAAATTGCGGATCTCGCCCATTGCGCCTCAGTCCTTGAGTGCCGGGTCGTAGCGATGGTCGTCGCGGATCACCCGCGGCACCAGGGTGCGCGGCTCGATGTCGACCGGCTCGTACACGACGCGCAGCTGCGCCGGGTCGTAGCGCACTTCCACCTGCCCGGAAAGCGGGAAATCCTTGCGGAACGGATGTCCGATGAAGCCGTAGTCCGTCAGCAGGCGCCGCAGGTCGGGGTGCCCGTCGAACAGGATGCCGAACAGGTCGAAGGCCTCGCGCTCGAACCAGTTGGCCGCCGGCCAGATGTCGTTGACCGACGGCAACCGCGGCGGATCGCCCGCCTCCGGATAGCAGCGCAGGCGCAGCCGGTGATTCAGTTGCACCGACAACAAGTGATACGCCACGGCGAAGCGCCGCGGCGTGTCCGGCGAAACCGGCGGCGAGCCGCGCCGCACGCCGCGGCTGAAGCCGGACGCAGTGGCGCTCTGGGTCTTCCACTCGTCCATGCCGTAGGTCAGGTAGTCGACGCCAGCGACATCGACGAGCATGTCGAACCTCAGCCCATCGGTGTCCCGCAGGGTCGTCGCCGTCGCGAGCAGCTCGCCGGGGGCGACCACCAGAGTCAGCTCGTCCGCGGCGCCGTGCAACAACTCGACGGGCTCACCGAAGATCTCATTGATCCGTGCCGCCAGCCGCTCGCTCCGCTTGCTCATCTTGCGATCGTATTGGTGCGTCGAATCTTGTTCTGCAGCTGCAGGATCCCGTACAGCAGCGCCTCCGCGGTCGGCGGACAGCCGGGCACATAGACGTCCACCGGGACGATCCGGTCGCAGCCGCGCACCACAGCGTAGGAATAATGGTAGTAGCCGCCGCCGTTCGCGCAACTGCCCATCGAGATGACCCAGCGCGGCTCCGCCATCTGGTCGTAGACCTTGCGCAGCGCCGGCGCCATCTTGTTCACCAGCGTGCCCGCCACGATCATCACGTCGGACTGGCGCGGACTCGGCCGGAAGATCACGCCGAAGCGATCGAGGTCGTAGCGCGCCGCGCCCGCATGCATCATCTCGACGGCGCAGCAGGCCAGGCCGAAAGTCATCGGCCACATCGAGCCCGTGCGCGCCCAGTTGACGACCGCATCCACGGTCGTCGTGACGATGCCGGGCCGCTGGCTCCTGCCGAGCGCCGCGGGGATCGGTGCGTTCAATCCCACTCGAGCGCTCCCTTCTTCCACTCGTAGATGAAGCCGACGACCAGGATCAGCAGGAACACGCCCATCGCCACCATGCCGAAGCCGCCCACGGCATCGAGCGACACCGCCCACGGAAACAGGAAGGCAATCTCGAGATCGAAAATGATGAACAGGATCGCGACGAGGTAGTAGCGGACGTCGAACTTCATGCGCGAGTCTTCGAAGGCCTCGAAGCCGCACTCGTAGGGCGAGGTCTTGGCGTCGTCGGGCCGGCGGGGGCCAAGGACGAAGCCCAGCGCCAACAGGACCGAGCCTAGCAGCAGGGCGATGACCAGGAAAACAAGGATCGGCAGATAATTCTCGAGCATTCCCGTTCCTGTGTCTGCCGGTGGCGGAGGCGGCATGCCACTCGCGGCAGCCACGAACATTCTACCAGCGATCAGCCGCCAGGCCGCAGCGGACGCAATGGTGAACAGATAATTCGAGGATCAGGTACTTGCAGATGCCCCCGCGAGGAGGAGAGAAAATTGGTGCGGATGGTCGGACTCGAACCGACACGGCTTGCGCCACTGCCCCCTCAAGACAGCGTGTCTACCAGTTCCACCACATCCGCACGAAAGCCAAATTTCCAAGGTCGCGCGCAATTACCGGGACGGGTCCCGATCTTCACCGGCCTCCGGCGGCGCCGGCAAGGCCGGCGGCTCGGCGCTCTCTTCCGGCGCCGGGATCACGCTCGGCAGCTGCTCAACGGCCGGCGCCGTCAACGGGGCCCGCTCGAGGAGGCTGCCGGGCTCGGTGCGCTGGCCAGCGAGGTAGGCGAGCCCGAGGCTCGTCAGGAAAAACATCGTCGCGAGGATTGCCGTCGTCCTGCTCAGGAACGAGGTCGTGCCGCGCGAACCGAACACGGTCCCCGACGCGCCTGCCCCGAACGCGGCGCCCGCGTCCGCGCCCTTGCCCCGCTGGAGGAGCACCAGGGCGATGATGGCCACGGCAAGAAAGACATGGCTCACGGTAGCTATGGTCTGCAACATCTGGCTATTTTTTCCGTCGCTCAACCGGCCGCGCGACAGATGCTCGCGAAACCGGCAGCCTCCAGGGAGGCGCCGCCCACGAGTCCGCCGTCGACGTCCGGCATGGCAAAAAGTTCGGCTGCATTGGCGGCCTTGACGCTCCCGCCGTACAGCACCCTTGCAAAGTCGGCAATGCTAACATTTTCCGACCGCAGCAGGCCACGGATAAATGCGTGTACCGCCTGCGCCTGCTCCGGGGACGCGGTGCGACCCGTGCCGATCGCCCAGATCGGCTCGTAGGCGATCACCGCCCGGGAGAAGGCCTCGATTCCGGCCGCGGCGACGACCGCGCGCAGCTGGCGCTCGACGACGGCCTCGGTCTGGTCCGCCTCGCGCTCCGCCAGGCTCTCACCGACGCACAGGATCGGCACCAGGCCGTGGCGCTGCGCGGCGAGGAACTTGGCGGCCACCAGTGCGTCGGTCTCGCCATGCAGGCTGCGCCGCTCGGAGTGGCCGACGATCGCATACCGGCAGCCGAGATCGGCGAGCATGGCGCCCGACACTTCGCCGGTGAACGCGCCCTCGTCGTGGGCCGAGACATCCTGGGCCCCCAGCGCAATCGGCACGCTGCCGGCGCTGGCGGCGGCCGCCGCGAGATAGGCGAACGGCGGGCAGACGGCAACGGCGCACGGCGCCCCGCCGGCGAATTCCGCAGCCAGCGCGGAGACCAGCGAACGCGTGAATTCCCACGTGCCGAACATCTTCCAGTTGCCTGCGACCAGCTTTTCTCTCATCCCGGTCTCCGGACCCGTAGAAGGCGCGGCACTTTAGCCGCAGACCCCGGCAAAATCAATGTCCTGCAGCGACCCGCACCGCATCGGCGAGGCGGCTTGCCTGGGCCTGCGCCTCGGTGGCGTCAGCCGCCTCGACCATCACGCGGATCAGCGGCTCTGTCCCGGAGGCCCGCAGCACGACGCGCCCCCGCTTGCCAAGCGCGCCCTCCACGTCCGCGAGCGTTGCCTGCACGCCCCGCGCTCCGGCGAGGTCCAGCTGCTGTGCTACGCGGACGTTGATCATGACCTGCGGCAGGCGCTCCATCCCTGCCACCAGCGCCGACAGCGACTGCCCGGTCTGCTGCATGACGCCGAGCACCTGCAGCGCGGTCGCGAGACCATCGCCCGTCGAGGTCTTGGCCAGGTTGATGATGTGTCCGGAGGTCTCGCCGCCGAGCTGGCCGCCATGCTCCTTGAGCATCGCCATGACATAGCGGTCGCCGACCGCCGCACGCAGGAACGGAATGCCGAGCGTGCCGAGCGCCTGCTCCAGGCCGAGGTTGCTCATCGCCGTGCCGACCACCGGCCCGCGCAGTTCACCCCGCGCCTGCGCATCGCGCGCCAGCACGAACAGCAGCTGGTCACCGTCCACGAGCTGGCCGTGCTCGTCCACCAGCACGCAGCGGTCGCCGTCACCGTCGAGCGCGATGCCCATGTGGGCGCCGACTCCGCGCACCGTTGTCATCAGCAGTTCGGGCTGGGTCGAGCCGCAGCCCTGGTTGATGTTGCGGCCGTTCGGCGAACAGCCGATCGGGATGATCTCGGCACCGAGTTCGCCGAGCACCCGCGGGGCGACCTTGTAAGCGGCGCCATGCGCGCAGTCGATGACCAGCTTCAGTCCCGCGAGATCCGTACCCGGGCGCAGCAGCGACTTGCTGAACTCCTGGTACTCCAGCGGGGCCTGCTCGACACGCCGCGCCCGGCCGAGCGCCGCGGATTCGCGCGTCAGCGGCGGCTCGTCCAGCAACGCCTCGATGGCCGCTTCCTGCTCGTCGCTGAGCTTTTCGCCGCCGGCGGCGAAAATCTTGATGCCATTGTCGTCGTAGAGGTTGTGCGAGGCGCTGATGACGATGCCGAAATCGGCGCCGAGGCGGCGGCACAGGTACGCGACGGCCGGGGTCGGCAGCGGGCCGACCAGCAGCACGTTGGCGCCGGCGGCCGTGAAGCCGGCTTCCAGCGCCGCCTCGAACATGTAGCCGGACAGGCGCGTGTCCTTGCCGATCAGCACCGTGCCGCCGGCGGGCGCCAGCACCCGTGCCGCGGCGCTGGCCAGCCGCAGCGCGAAATCCACCGTCATCGGCGCCTTCCCGACCCGACCGCGCACGCCATCGGTACCGAAATATCGCCTGCTCATCCCTGCACTCCCCGTCAGTCCGCCGCTGCCACCGCCGCGGCCATGCGTACCGCATCCAGCGTCGCGGCGATGTCATGGCTGCGAATGATGCTCGCCCCGGCGCGGACCGCCAGCGCGGCCAGCGCCAGGCCGCCGGCCAGCCGTTCCTGCACCGGCCGGCCCGTGACCGCCCCGATCATCGATTTCCTCGACACCCCGACCAGCAAGGGCACGCCAAGTCGCGTGAACCGGTCGAGGTGCCGCATCAGCGCCATATTGTGCGCCAAAGTCTTGCCGAATCCGAACCCCGGATCCGCGACGATGCGCTCTGCGGCCATGCCGGCGCGCAGGCAGGCCTCGATCCGCACGGCGAGGAATGCATACACCTCCTCGACGACGTCCCGGTACACCGGATCCTGCTGCATCGTGCGGGGCTCGCCCTGCATGTGCATCAGGCAAACCGCGCAACCGCTGGCGACGGCCGCGTCGAGCGCGCCGGGCGCGGTCAGCGCCCGCACGTCGTTGATCATTTCCGCGCCTGCGGCCGCGGCCGCCAGCATTACTTCCGGCTTGGCGGTGTCCACGGAGACCGGCGGCGCGGCCCCGGCCGCGAGCGCCTCGATGACCGGCCTGACCCGCGCCAGCTCCTCCGCGACCTGCACCGGCGCCGCGCCCGGCCGGGTCGACTCGCCGCCGACGTCAAGCAGCGCGGCACCCTCGCGGGCCATCTCGAGGGCCCGCGCCACCGCCACGCCGGGCGCCGCGAAACGCCCGCCATCCGAGAAGGAATCGGGCGTCACGTTCAGCACGCCCATCACGACGGGCGCGCCGAGATCGAGACGGTGAGTCCGGAGTTGCAGGTGCATCGGGCGGTCTGCGGCGGCAAGGCCGGCAGTTTAACGCAACGCGGCCCCTCCCGGCGGGAGGGGCCGCGCAGCGGGCCCATGTTTCAGTGCTGGCTCGCCGGCCCCGCGATCGGGTTCGGTTCGCTGCTTTCTTTTGCCTTCGGCTCGACGGGCACCGCCGGACCGGTGTCGGTCCAGTCCGCGGGCGGCTTGGGCTCGCGGCCGGCCATGATGTCCCGGATCTGGGACTCGTCGATGGTTTCGTACTTGATCAGCGCATCGGCCATCGCATGCAGGTGCGCCATGTGGTCCTGCAGGATGCCGCGCGCGCGGTTGTAGTTGTTGTCGATGATCGAGCGGATTTCCTCGTCGATCGCATGGGCGGTGACGTCGGACACCTGCTTGTGCTGGGTCACGGAGCGGCCGAGGAAGATCTCGCCGTCCTCTTCGCTGTAGGCCAGCGGCCCGAGGCGCTCGGAAAGGCCCCACTTGGTCACCATGTTGCGGGCCAGGCCGGTCGCGCGCTCGATGTCGTTCGACGCCCCGGTCGTGACTGCGTCGGCGCCGAAGATCAGTTCCTCCGCAATCCGCCCGCCGAACAGCGAGGCGATCTGGCTCTCGAGGCGGCGGCGGCTGTAGCTGTAGCGGTCCTCTTCGGGCAGGAACATCGTCACGCCGAGGGCGCGCCCGCGCGGGATGATGCTGACCTTGTAGACCGGATCGTGATCCGGCACGTTCAGGCCGACGATCGCGTGCCCGGCCTCGTGGTAGGCGGTGAGCTTCTTCTCGGCGTCGTTCATGACCATGGAGCGGCGCTCGGCGCCCATCATGATCTTGTCCTTGGCCTTCTCGAACTCCTCCATGGTCACGGTGCGCCGGTTCGCGCGCGCCGCGAACAGGGCGGCCTCGTTCACGAGGTTGGCCAGGTCGGCGCCGGAGAAGCCCGGCGTGCCGCGCGCGATGATCGCCGGCTTGACGTCGTCGGCCAGCGGCACCTTGCGCATGTGGACCTTCAGGATCTGTTCGCGGCCGCGCACGTCCGGCAGCGGCACGACCACCTGCCGGTCGAAACGGCCGGGGCGCAGGAGCGCCGGGTCGAGCACGTCGGGCCGGTTGGTGGCCGCGATGACGATGATGCCCTCGTTGCCCTCGAAGCCGTCCATCTCGACCAGGAGCTGGTTGAGCGTCTGCTCGCGCTCGTCGTGGCCGCCGCCCAGGCCGGCGCCGCGATGCCGGCCGACGGCGTCGATCTCGTCGATGAAGATGATGCACGGCGCGTGCTTCTTGGCCTGCTCGAACATGTCGCGCACGCGCGAGGCGCCGACGCCGACGAACATCTCGACGAAGTCGGAGCCGGAAATCGTGAAGAACGGCACCTTGGCCTCGCCGGCGATCGCGCGCGCCAGCAGGGTCTTGCCGGTGCCCGGCGAACCGACCATCAGCACGCCCCGCGGAATCTTGCCGCCCAGGCGCTGGAACTTGGCCGGGTCCTTGAGGAAGTCGACGATCTCGCGGACCTCTTCCTTCGCCTCCTCAACGCCCGCCACGTCCTGGAAGGTGACGTTCACCTGGTCTTCGCCGAGCAGCCGCGCGCGGCTCTTGCCGAAGGACATGGCGCCCCGGCCGCCGCCGCCGCCCTGCATCTGGCGCATGAAATACACCCATACCGCGATCAGGAGCAGGATCGGGAACGAGGAAATGAACAGCTGCATCAGGAAGGACTGCCGCTGCGGCGGGCTGGAACGGAAGGTCACGCCGGCGTTCTTGAGCTCGCCGATCAGCGCGCGGTTGTCGGTCTCCGGGCTGAAGGTCGTGAAGCGCTCGCCGCTCGTGAACGTGCCGAGGATCTTGTCGCCCTCGAAGACCACGTCGCTGACGGAGCCGTCATCCACCCGCTGCAGGAAGGTCGAGTACGGGAGGTCCTGGGCCACGCGGGGCGCCGTGCCGAAGCTGTTGAACACCGTCAGCAACACGACGGCGATCACGATCCACAGCACGATGTTCTTGGCTAGATCATTCAAAGACCACGCTCCTACGCTCTCGACGCGGGCAGTCCGCCCGTCCGGTTTAGACACTACATGATGCGGTAGTTTCCTGCCACCAGGTAAAACTCCCGGCTCCGGTCCCGCGACGCCTTCGGCTTGCGCAGCCGCACGGTCCCGAAATCCTTGCGCGCGCCGGCCACCAGCGCGTCGCTGCCCTCGCCCTGGAACACTTTCGCCACCAGTGCGCCGCCCGGCGCCAGCCGCCCCCGTGCGAACTCCAGCGCCAGCTCGGCCAAGTACATCGCGCGGGGCTGGTCCACGCTCGGTACCCCGCTGATATTGGGGGCCATATCGCTCAACACAAGCCCTGCCTGCTCGTCACCGAGCGCCGCCTCGAGCGCCTCGAGGGCCTCCGGCTCGCGAAAATCTCCCGCGATGAATTCCACGCCGGCCAGCGGGTCCATCGGCAGAATGTCCAGCGCGATCACCCGGCCCCGGCCACCCACGGCCTGCGCCGCGAACTGGCTCCAGGCCCCGGGCGCGGCGCCCAGGTCGACGACCGTCATGCCCGGCTTCAGGATGCGATCCTTTTCCTGTATTTCCATGAGCTTGTACACCGCGCGGGAGCGCCAGCCCTCCTGCTTGGCGCGGCGCACGAACTCGTCATCGACGTGTTCGTCCATCCAGCGCCGCCCCCGTCGTGTTCGTCCCGTCATTGCCCACCGGATTCCTGCGGTCGTGTCCTGCCCTGCTAGACTACCGCCGTTCTGCGCAGAGCGGTCTGCGGCAGGGTAGCCTAAAGTTAAACTGATCTAGCAAGAATGTCTCCCATGCCATTGAATGAAAAACAGAAAAAACACCTTCGCAAGCTCGGGCACGCGCTCGAGCCCGTGATCCTGACCGGGGCCGCCGGGCTGACGCCGGGGCTGCTCGCGGAGCTGCAAGGAACGCTGGATCACCACGAGCTCTTGAAAGTCCGGGTGCGGGCCGGCGACCGCGATGGCCGCGATGCGATGATCCGCGCCTTGTGCGAGGCGTCGGGCGCGGAGCTGGTGCAGCGCATCGGGCATGTCGCGCTGTTGTGGCGTGCGAATCCCGAGCGGCGCAGGGTGGCGCTGCCCGCGCGCTAGCCGCTCCGCGCTAGATATACAGCACCTGCAGGAGCTCGTAGACGCGATCTCCGCCTGGCGCCCGGACGCGAATCTCGTCGCCCTCGATCTTGCCGATCAGCGCGCGCGCGATCGGCGATGAGATCGAGATGCGCCCGACCCGGATATCCGCCTCTTCCTCGCCGACGATCTGGTAGCGCAGCTCGGCGTCCTCGGTGGTGCAGTACAGCGCCACGGTGGCGCCGAATACGACACGCCCGGCGGCGTTCAGCGTCTTCACGTCGATGATCTCGGAGTGCGAGAGCTTGTGCTCGATGTCGCGGATGCGCGCCTCGACGAGGCCCTGCTGCTCCTTGGCGGCGTGGTACTCGGCATTCTCCTTCAGGTCGCCATGCGCGCGCGCCTCGCCGATGGCCTGGCTGATGCGCGGCCGCTCGACGTTCTTGAGCCGCGCGAGCTCCTCGCGCAGGCGCGCCGCGCCCTCGGCCGTCATCGGGACTTTCTTCATGGCGAGATCTCCGCGTGCAGGTCCTGCAGTCGGTTCACGTCCGTCGCATCGAGGTGATCGAGGGCCACGCAGGTCGCCTTGGCCGCAGCAATCGTAGTGTAGTAGGTCACCTTGCGATGCACCGCCTCGCGCCGGATCGAGTGCGACTCGCGGATCGCCTGCCGGTTGTCGGTCGTGTTGACGACCAGGCTGATCTCGCCGTTCTTGATCATGTCGACGATATGCGGCCGTCCCTCGCGCACCTTGAACACCGAGTGGCAGGGCACGCCCGCCGCCTGGATCGCCTGCGCGGTCCCCGAGGTCGCCACGATCTGGAAGCCGCGATCGACGAGGATCCGCGCCAGGTCCACGGCGCCGACCTTGTCCTGGTCCCGGACGCTGAGCAGCGCGGTGCCGCCGCGCGGCAGCACGATGCCGGCCGCGAGCTGCGCCTTGGCGTAGGCCTCGCCGAAAAACCGGCCCGTGCCCATGACCTCGCCGGTGGACTTCATCTCCGGGCCGAGGATCGGGTCCGCGCCGAGGAACTTGGCAAACGGGAACACCGAGGCCTTGACCGACAGGTAATCCGGGCGACGCTCGCCGCTGACGCCCTGCTCCTTGAGCGTGATGCCCGCCATGCACAGCGCCGCGATCTTCGCCAGCGGCCGCCCGGTTGCCTTCGAGACGAACGGCACGGTGCGCGACGCGCGCGGATTCACCTCAAGCAGGAAGATCTGGCTGCCCTGGATCGCGAACTGCGTGTTCATCAGGCCCTTGACCCCGAGTGCGCGCGCCAGGCGCCGCACCTGGTCGCGCAGCTGTTCCTGGATCGACGGGTCGAGCGTGTTCGGCGGCAGGCAGCAGCCGGAGTCCCCGGAGTGCACGCCGGCCTGCTCGATGTGCTCCATGATGCCGCCGATGACGACGCTTTCGCCGTCGCTGACGATGTCGATGTCGACCTCGACGGCATTGTCGAGAAAGCGATCGAGCAGGATCGGGGTGTCGTCCGACACCTTGACGGCATACTGCATGTAGGTGCGCAGCTCGTCCTCCGCGAACACGACTTCCATCGCGCGCCCGCCCAGCACGTAGGACGGCCGCACGACGAGCGGATAGCCGACCTCCTCGGCGAGCCTGACGGCATCCTCGACGTTGCGCGCCGTGCGATTCGCCGGCTGCCGCAGCTCGAGGTCGGTGACGAGTTGCTGGAAGCGCTCGCGGTCCTCGGCCAGGTCGATCGAATCCGGGGTCGTGCCGATGATCGGCGCGCCCGCCGCCTCGAGCTTGCGCGCCAGCTTCAGCGGCGTCTGCCCGCCGAACTGCACGATGATGCCCTCCGGCTTCTCGAGTTCGACGATCTCCATGACGTCCTCGAAGGTCAGCGACTCGAAGTACAGCCGGTCGGAGATGTCGTAGTCGGTGCTGACAGTTTCCGGGTTGCAATTGACCATGATGGTTTCGAAGCCGGCCTCGCGCAGCGCCAGCGCCGCGTGCACGCAGCAGTAGTCGAACTCGATGCCCTGGCCGATGCGGTTCGGGCCGCCGCCGAGGATCATGATCTTGCGACGCTCCGTCGGGTTCGCCTCGCACTCGTCCTCGTAGGTCGAGTACATGTAGGCCGTCGTCGTGGCGAACTCGGCCGCGCAGGTGTCGACGCGCTTGAACACGGGCCGCAGGCCGAGCTCCAGCCGGCGTGCCCGGACCACCGGCTCCTTGACCCCGAGCAGCCGGCCGAGGCGCGCATCGGAAAAGCCGCGGCGCTTCAGCCGCCGCAGCCTGTCGCGCGTCAGCCCGGCGAGACCCGCCGCGCGCACCTCGGCCTCGGCCGTCACCAGCTCCTCGAGCTGGGCCAGAAACCACGGGTCGACGCGGCTCCAGCTGTGGATGGTCTCGAGGTCGACGCCGGCACGGAATGCATCCGCGATGAACAGCATTCGGTTCGCGCCCGGGAAGCGCAGCTCGCGCTCGAGGCGCTGCCGCGCCGCCTCGTCGAAGGGCGGCTCGAGCTGCTCGTCGAGGCCCGTGTAATCGGTCTCCAGCCCGCGCAGCGCCTTCTGCAAGGATTCCTGGAAGGTCCGCCCCATCGCCATGACCTCGCCGACGGACTTCATCTGCGTGGTCAGCAAGGGGTCGGCGTCGGGGAACTTCTCGAAGGTGAAGCGCGGGATCTTGGTGACCACGTAGTCGATGGTCGGCTCGAACGAGGCCGGCGTGGCGCCGCCGGTGATGTCGTTCTGCAGCTCGTCGAGCGTGTAGCCGATCGCGAGCTTGGCCGCGACCTTGGCGATCGGGAAGCCGGTGGCCTTGGAAGCCAGCGCCGAGGAGCGCGACACCCGCGGGTTCATCTCGATGACGATCAGCCGGCCGTCCTCCGGGTTGACCGCGAACTGCACGTTCGAGCCGCCGGTCTCGACGCCGATCCGCCGCAGCACGGCGATCGAGGCGTCCCGCATCCGCTGGTATTCCTTGTCGGTCAGCGTTTGCGCGGGCGCGACGGTGATCGAATCGCCGGTATGCACGCCCATGGGATCGAAATTCTCGATCGAGCAGATGATGATGCAGTTGTCCTTGCGGTCACGCACCACCTCCATCTCGAACTCTTTCCAGCCGAGCACCGACTCCTCGAGCAGCACCTCGCTGGTGGGGGACAGGTCGAGGCCGCGCTCGACGATCGCCTCGAACTCGTCCGCGTTGTAGGCGATGCCGCCGCCGCTGCCGCCGAGCGTGAAGCTCGGCCGGATGATCGTCGGGAAGCCGATCTCCGCCTGGATGGCGCGCGCCTCATCCATGTCGTGGGCGACCGCGGAGCGCGGCACCTCGAGGCCGATCTCGATCATCGCCCTGCGGAACAGGTCGCGGTCCTCGGCGGTGTCGATGGCATCCTTGGACGCGCCGATCAGCTCGACGCCGAATTTTTCCAGCACGCCGTGCTTGACGAGATCCAGCGCGCTGTTGAGCGCCGTCTGGCCACCCATCGTCGGCAGCAGCGCGTCCGGCCGCTCCTTCTCGATGATCCGCTCCAGCACGCGCCAGTCGATCGGCTCGATGTAGACGGCGTCGGCCGTGTCCGGATCGGTCATGATCGTCGCCGGATTCGAGTTCACCAGGATGACCCGGTAGCCCTCCTCGCGCAGCGCCTTGCAGGCCTGCGCCCCGGAGTAGTCGAACTCGCACGCCTGGCCGATGACGATCGGGCCAGCGCCGATGATCAGCACGCTCTCGAGGTCAGTTCGCCTGGGCATGTCCATCCCCATCCGCGACTGCCGGGCGGATTCGCTGCTGGCTCATCCCTGCCGCACTCCCGCCATCAGTGCCGTGAATCTCCGGAACAAGGGCCTGAGGTCATGCGGCCCGGGGCTCGCTTCCGGGTGGCCCTGGAAGGAGAACGCCGGGCAGTCCGTGCGCTCGATGCCCTGCAGGGTGCCGTCGAACAAGGAGCGATGCGTCGGCCTCAGCGTCGCGGGCAGGGAGTCCTCGTCGACGGCGAAACCGTGGTTCTGGCTCGTGATCAGCACCTGGCCCGTGTCGAGATCCTGCACCGGGTGATTGGCGCCGTGGTGCCCGAACTTCATCTTGACGGTGCGCGCGCCGCCGGCCAGGCCGAGGATCTGGTGCCCGAGGCAGATGCCGAACACCGGCACCCCCGCCGCCATGCAGGCGCGCGTTGCATTGATCGCGTAATCGCAAGGTTCCGGGTCGCCGGGGCCGTTCGACAGGAACACGCCGTCGGGCTGCATCGCCAGCACCTCGGCCGCCGGCGTCATGGCCGGCACGACCGTGACCGTGCAGCCGGCCTCGACGAGCAGCCGCAGGATGTTGCGCTTGATGCCGAAGTCCCACGCGACAACGCGATGCACGGCGTGCAATTCATCCTGGCGCGGCTCCTGCGCATGCCGCCACGCCGGCTCGTGCCAGTCGTAACGCGTCTGCGTGGTCACGACCCGGGCGAGGTCCATCCCCTTGAGTCCGGGAAAGCCGCGCGCCTTGGCCACTGCGGCCTCGCCATCGTCGCTGCCGGCCAGGATACAGCCGGCCTGCGCCCCTTTCTCGCGGATCAGCCGGGTCAGGCTGCGCGTGTCCAGATCCGAGATCGCCACGACACCCTCGCGGCGCAGGAACTCCGGCAGCGATTCCGTGGCGCGGTAGTTGCTCGCGCGCGGCGGCAGGTCGCGAATCACGAGGCCCGCGGCATAGACGCTGCCGGACTCGTAGTCATCGGGATTCGTGCCGGTGTTGCCGATGTGCGGGTAAGTCAGCGTGACGATCTGCCGGGCATAGGAGGGATCCGTCAGGATCTCCTGGTAGCCGGACATCGCCGTGTTGAACACTACCTCGCCGACGGTTTCTCCCGGAGCACCGACCGAAAGGCCGCGAAACACCGTGCCGTCTTCGAGTCCCAGGACTGCCGGCTCCGTCACATCATCCCCCGGAATTTTCTCGCGCGCATACTAAAAGCGGGAAGGGGCCGCGCTGGTCCCGTCCCGCTCTTTGCTCGTCGAACTGCCCGTCCCTGCTGGTCGCAGGGGCGAAAAGCTCGTCCGATTAGATCAGGCCAACGCCTGAAGACGACAGTTTACTGGCCCCCTGCCGGAGTGTCCACGCGTCAGAGCCCGAAAATCCGTCCGAGTGGCCAGTATCGGACGGGGGGCAACCTGGCCCGACGCTCCAGCTACTTGATACCGCTGTTTGACGCCCTCAGCCCCTTGGGCAGCCGCCGCTTCGGACCGCCAAGGCAGGCGAGACAGGACTCGATGGTCGCCACGCGTCCCGGTGGCAAGTTGATGCCGACCTGTGTCATCTCGCAGAGGTTTGCGCGCTTGCCGCCGAGCAGCATCTTGTCCCGGCCATTGCCTGGGTCGAATCCGCAAACCCACAGTGCCGTCCCCATAAGTATTTTCCCTCATCCATATACCGGGAAACCCTGCAAATTACCGGGTGAACCGCATCTGAAGACTCGCGGAGGGGGGCCGCACCTATGGAACTGCAAGCACAACCTATTTAGACTTCGCGACCGTGAATCAATACGCGATATTCCTCCTTTATCTGCTTGCGATCCTCGGCTTTGTCGGCGTGACCTTGCTGATGAACCGCTACCTCGGTCCCAAGCCGAAAGCCGGCGCGCTGAAGCTCGAGCCGTTCGAGTGCGGCGCGGTCCCGGTGGACCCCGTGAACGTCAAGGCCGTGTCGATCAAGTACTACGGCATCGCGGTCGTGTTCATCCTGTTCGAGCTGGAAACCGTGTTCCTGTTCCTGTGGGCGCTGGGTTCCCAGCCACTCACCGGTACTTTCCTGCTGGTCGGCGGCTTCTTCCTGCTGCTGCTGGTGCTGCTGGTCTGGTACG
>CAYWYS010000026.1:38404-47770 GCA_964462675.1 uncultured Thioalkalivibrio sp. | reverse complement strand
CGCCCTCGCCGGGCTTGGCGCCCTGCGCGATCTTGATCTGCAGCACCTCGGCATTGACAAGGTACTCGGCCGTCACGCCGAAGCGCCCGGAGGCGACCTGCTTGATCTTGGAGACCTTCTCGGTGCCGTAGCGCGCGCGGTCCTCGCCGCCCTCGCCCGAGTTGGACCGCCCGCCGAGGCGGTTCATGGCGATCGCCAGCGCCTCGTGCGCCTCCGGCGACAGCGCGCCGAGGCTCATGCCGGCCGAGTCGAAGCGCGCGTAGATGGCCTCTTCCGGCTCGACTTCCTCGAGCGGGATCGGCGGGCCGAGCGGCTTGATCTCGAGCAGGTCGCGAATGACCATCGCCGGCCGCTCGTTGACCAGCCGCGCATACTCCCGGTAGAGGCCGTAGTCGCCGCTCTGCACGGCGGCCTGCAGCGTCGCGATGACGTCCGGGTTGTAGGCGTGGTACTCGCCGCCGTGCACGAAGCGCAGCAGGCCGCCATGCTCGACCTCGAAGCGCGGGTTCCAGGCGCGTTGCGCGAGCGACATGGCGTCCGATTTCAGGTCGGTGAAATCCGCGCCCTGGATGCGCGACACGCTGCCCGGGAAGCAGCGCTCCACGACCTCGTCGTGCAGCCCGACGATTTCGAACAAGGCCGCGCCGCGATAGCTCGCTATCGTCGAGATGCCCATCTTGGACATGATCTTGAACAGGCCCTTGCGGATACCGCGGCGGTAGCTGCGCCCGAGCTGCCGGCCGCTTTCCCGCCCGCCCCTGAGCCGCCCGCTGCGCGCGAGGTCGTTGAGGCACTCATATGCCAGGTACGGATAGATCGCCGTCGCGCCATAGCCGATCAGGCAGGCGAAGTGGTGCGGGTCGCGGGTCGTGCCGGTCTCGACCAGCAGGTTGCAGTCACAGCGCAGGCCGGCACGCACGAGGTGGTGATGGACCGCGCCGGTCGCCAGCAGGGCGTGAATCGGCACCGCGCCCGCGCGCAGGCTGCGGTCGCTGAGCACGATGATCAGCTTGCCGGCACGCACCGCGGCCTCGGCTGCCGCGCACAGCGCCTCGAGCCCGTCCTGCAGGGCCTCGGTTTCCGGCCGGTTCAGGTCGAGCAGTGCGTAACCGCCTTCCTCGTCCTGGATGGCGAGCAGCTGGCGGAACTTGCGCTGCGACAGCACCGGCGAGTTCATGACGATTCGCCGGGCGTACTCGGGACGCGGCTCGAACAGGTTCTGCTCGCGGCCGATCTGCGTTTCCAGCGACATCACGACGCGCTCGCGCAGCGAGTCGATCGGCGGATTGGTGACCTGCGCGAACTGCTGGCGGAAGTAGTCGTACAGCGAGCGGATGCGCCGCGACATGAACGGCAGCGGCGTGTCGTCGCCCATCGAGCCGACGGCCTCGGCCTCGGCCTCGCACAGCGGCCGCAGCACCTCCTCGCGCTCCTCGCGGGTGATGCCGAACATCTTCTCGTAGCGCGACAGCTCGTCGCGGCCCATCGGCTCTGCCAGCAGCTGCGGATCGACCAGCGACGTTTCCATGTAGCGGACGCCGCGGCGCAACCACTCCTTGAACGGCGCGCGCGACGCCAGGGACTCGTCGATCTCGCGCCACTCCATCAGCTTGCCGCTCGCGGTGTCGGCGATGATCATCTCGCCCGGGCCGAGCCGCCCCTTGGCAACGACCTGCTCGGGACGGTAATCCCAGACGCCGATCTCGGAAGCGATGGTCAAGTGGTCGTCGTCGGTGACGACCCAGCGCGCCGGCCGCAGCCCGTTCCGGTCGAGAATGCAGGCTGCGTTGCGCCCGTCGGTCATGACGATGCCTGCCGGGCCGTCCCACGGCTCCAGGTGCATGCCGTAGTACTCGTAGAAGGCGCGGATGTCGGAGTCGATGTCGTCGACCGTCTGCCAGGCCGGCGGGATCAGCAGGCGCGCGGCCTGCATCATGTCCATGCCGCCGGCGACCAGCACCTCGAGCATGTTGTCGAGGCTGGATGAATCGGATCCCGACAGCGATACCAGCGGCGAGAGCTGCTGCAGTTCGGGCAAGGCCTGCGAGCGGAACTTCGGCGCGCGCGCAAGCGCCCAGTTGCGGTTGCCCTGGATGGTGTTGATCTCGCCGTTGTGAGCGAGATAGCGGAACGGCTGGGCGAGCCGCCACTGCGGCAGCGTGTTGGTCGAGAAGCGCTGGTGAAACACGCAGACCTTGGCCGCCAGCCGCGCGTCGGCGAGATCGGGATAGAAGTGCGGCAACTGTTCCGGCATGACCATCGCCTTGTAGGCGATGGTGTCGGGCGACAGGCTGGCGATGTAGAACACCGGGTCGTTCCCGGACAGCTTCTGCTCGACACGGCGGCGTGCCACGAACAGGCGGCGCCGGAAAGTATCGGCCGGCATGCCGTCGGGCGCGGTCACGAACACCTGCTGGATCAGCGGCAAGGTCTGCAGGGCCTGCGCGCCACAGGCCTCCGGATCGATCGGCACGGTGCGCCAGCCGTCGAGCTGCAGGCCCTCGGCCGCCACGCAGGCCCGCATGGTGTTGCGCGCGGCCGCCGCGCGCCCCGCGTCGGGATCGAGAAACACCATGCCCGCGGCGAAATGCGCGCCGGGCGCAAAACCGGCCTCCGCGGCGACTTGGCGCAGGAATGCCTCGGGCGCGGACAGCAGGATGCCGCAGCCATCCCCGGTCTTGCCGTCCGCCGCGACCGCGCCGCGATGCGTCAGGCGGCCGAGCGCCGCCATCGCGGTCGCGACCAGCCAGTGGCTGTCGCGGCCGGCCAGGCTCGCGATCAGCCCGAAGCCACAGCTGTCGCGCTCGAAAGAGGGGCGATAGAGGCCCTGCTCGGCAGACACGGTCAAGTCTCCCTCCGGCCCTCGGCCGGCCAAATCCGGGTTGCCCTGGATATCCAAGTTGCGGTCCAGGTTTGGACCGGCTTATTTAAGTAATTGTTTTTATTGATAACGGTTCGCACTGCCAGTTTTTGTGCGCAGTGCAACACAGAATATAAAACAGACCGTGGCGTCGCGGTCAAATACCTTCGCGCAAGCGGCGGCCCCACTCGGCCCGCGTCAGCTTCCAGCCGCTGCCATCGTCGCGCAGGGAAAGCTCCAGCGGGAAGGCATCGGCCGTCAGTCCCGCCGGCCCGGCACCACCGGCCAGTACCTCGACGCGCACGCGCGCCAGGTCCGGCGTCGGCAGCTCGATCTCTCGCACGGTAACGATCAGCTCCAGCCGCGGGTAGCGCATCAGCAGTCCCCGCAGCTGCAACAGCAGGGTGCGCCGGTCGCGGCCCTCGCGATCCGCGTAATCGCGCGCCACCAGCGCTCCCAAGGCATCGTAGTCGCCGCTCTCGGCCGCCACCTCCGCCGCCGCGAGCGCCTCGCGCAGGCGCGCCTCCGGGTCCGTGACCGTCTTGCCGCAGCCGGCGGCGAGAAATGCGAGGAGCAGCAGCCACGGCAAGCCCCAGTGCTTAATCATGCGTTGCTCCACGTGATCGCCGCGACGCCGCGATCCAGCGTAAACTGAGCGCCCGGAGCGCGAAAGCCGACATTTGTACGGACGCTCCGGCCGATGACGAGGGCAATGCTCAATGCACGATCAGCAGATCGCCGAGGAGATTCTCGACTACTGGTTCGGCGACAGCGTCCGGGATCCGTCCAAGGCGCCCGGCCGCATGGCTTTCTGGTTCAACGCGGACGCGGAACGTGATGCCGCCATGCGCGAGCGCTGGGGCGCACTCGTGACCGCCGCCTCCGAGGGCAAGCTGGACTTCTGGACCAAGACGCCGCGCGGCCGGCTGGCGGTCTTGATCCTGCTCGACCAGCTGCGCCGGAACATCTATCGCGGCACCGCCGAGGCATTCCGCCACGACGGGCGCGCGCGTTACCTGATGCGCGATGGCGTCAGCCGCCTGATGGACCTCAAGCTGACGCCGATCGAGCGCGTGTTCTTCTACATGCCGCTGCAGCACGCTGAATCACTCGACGACCAGGAAATGGCCGTCGATCGCTTCCTGCAACTCGAGCGCGAGGTCGCCTCGGACCATCGCGAGATCTTCGCCGGCTTTCGCAAGCATGCGCAGAAACATCGCGACATCGTCGCGCGCTTCGGCCGCTTCCCGCATCGCAACGCGATGCTGGGACGCCGGGACACGCCGGAGGAGGCCGCGTGGCTGGCCGGCGGCGGCGACCGCTTCGGCCAGGTGACGCCCGAGGCGACGGCCGGCGCCAACCCGCTGCCCTGACGGCCGTCAGCCGGCCGCGAGCCGGGCCTCGATCCAGCGCTGGTTGCGGGCTGCGAGCACGCCCAGCGGCATCGATCCGCCGCGCAGCACCATGCTGTGCCACGCCTTCAGGTCGAAGCGCTCGCCGAGCGCCTGCTCCGCGTCTTGGCGCAGCCGCAGGATCTCGAGCTGTGCGATCTTGTAGCCGAGCGCCTGGCCGGGCCAGGCGATGTAGCGCTCGACCTCGGCGATAACGTCGGTCTCGGCCAGCGAAGAGTTCTCGAGCATGAACTGGATCGCCTGCTCGCGCGTCCAGCCGAAGGCGTGCAGGCCCGTGTCGACGACGAGGCGCATCGCGCGCAGCTGCTCGTCGTTGAGCATGCCGTAGTACTGGTAAGGGTCTTCGAACAGCCCCAGCGCGGGACCGAGAGACTCGGCATACAGGGCCCAGCCTTCCGCGAAGGCGTTGTAGTCGGCGAAGCGCCGGAACCTCGGCAAATGCTCGAGTTCCTGCTGGATCGCGATCTGGAAGTGGTGCCCCGGCGAGGCCTCGTGCAAGGACAGCGTCTCGGTGCCGTAGCGCGGCTGGGCCTTGAGATTGAAGGTGTTGACGTAGAAGACGCCGGGCCGGCTGCCGTCCACGGACGGCATCTGGTACTCGCCCCCGGCCGAGGACTCGGCCCGGAACGCCTCGATGACGCGCAACTCGTAATCGGCGCGCGGAAAGTCAGAGAACAGCAACGGCAGCGCGGCGTCGATGCGTTGCTTGAGTTCCGTGTAGGCCGCAAGCACCTCGTCGGGACTCCCGAAGAAGAACTGCGGATCGGTCTTCAGGTGGACGAAGAACTCGTCGAGCGCGCCGTCGAAGCCGACCTCGCCCCTGACCCGGTCCATCTCGGCGCGAATTCGCGCGACTTCCGACAGCCCGAGCCGGTGAATCTCCTCGGGCGTCATGTCGGTGGTGGTCTGGAGGCGCACCTCCTGCGCGTACCAGGCCTCGCCGTTCGGCAACGCGGTCCAGGCCACCGTCTCGCGCGCCGCCGGCAGGTACTCCTCGCGCAGGAAGTCGTGCAAGCGCCCGAGCGCGGGCAGCAGCGTGCCCTCGAGTCGCGTCCGCCACTCCTCGGTCAGCGCGCGGCGCTCGGCCTCGTCGATCGCCGCGGGAAAGCTGTCGACAGGCCCCCAGAACAGCGTCTGCTCGGCCTGCGCGGCGAGCATCGCGTCGAACTGCGGAATCATCTTCTCGACGACGACCCGCGGATGCACCACGCCGCGCTCGATGCCGCGGCGCATGTTCTCGATCGCCTGGTCCGCCCAGCGATCGAAGTCGTCCATGCGCGACATGAAGTTGCGGTAATCATCGGCGCTGCGGAAAGGCTGTGGCCCCTGGCCCGAGCCGAACAAGGCCATGACGTGCGGCACGCTGTACATCTGGTCCACCGGCAGCAGGTGGCCGGGGAATTCGAGGCGCGCCAGCGTCTCGCGCCGGCCGATCGTGAACATTTCCCAGCTCAGGCGGTCCTCCTCGTCCAGCACGTCCGGGTCCATCGCCTCGGCCGCGGCCAGGTAACGCTCCTCGAGCGCGCGCACCGCCGCAAGGTGTTGCGGCGCGATGTCGATCGCCAGCCGGTCGTTGTAGCGCTCGTCGCCGAGGTAAGTGGCCAGCAACGGATTCAGTGCGAGGCTCTCCTCGAAATAATCCTCGGCGAGGCGAAACAGCACGCGGCCCGGCGCCTCCACCGGACCGGCGGCAGGCTCCGGCGGCTGGCCGCGGCCGCAGCCCTGCAGCAGCAGCACTGCGGCGGCCGCAGCGATTGCGAAGCGCGTCATCGGGAGGCGGCCGCGACGCTCGCGCCCTGCGCAGCCAGCCACGCGTCGATGCGCGCCTCGAGGACGTCGAGCGGCAGGTCGCCCTGGCCGAGCACCTCGGCATGGAACTCGCGGATGTCGAAGCGCGGGCCAAGCGCATTCTCGGCCCGCTCGCGCAGCTCCATGATCTTGAGCTGGCCGATCTTGTACGCCAGCGCCTGGCCCGGGATCGCCATGAAGCGTTCTGCCTCGGAGACCGCGCGCGTCTCGAGCGAGGCCGAGTTCGCGTACATGTAATCCAGCACCTGCTGGCGGCTCCAGCCCTTGGCGTGAATGCCCGTGTCCACGACGAGCCGGATCGCCCGCCACAACTCGGCGTTGAGCTGGCCGAAGCGCTGGTAGGGGTCCTCGTAGAAGCCCATCGCCTCGCCGACGAGGTACGACTCGGCGTACAACCCCCAGCCCTCGGCGAACGCGGTCACGCCGCCGTGGCGGCGAAAAGCCGGCAGGCCCTCGAGCTCGAGGTTGGAGGCCCGCTGGAAATGGTGCCCCGGGACTGCTTCGTGCAGGAACAGCGCCTCGGTGTCCCAGCGCGGCCTGGCCTGCGGATTCCAGGTGTTGACGTAATAGATGCCCGGCCGGCTGCCGTCGGCCGAGGGACTCTGGTAGGAGCCCTTCGCGGCCGAGCGCTCGCGGAAGGCCTCCACGGCGCGGATCTCGTAGCCCGCGCGCGGCGAGCGCTTGAACAGCAGCGGCGCGGCCGCGTCGGCCTTTGCGCGCAGCGCCTCGTGGGCCGCCAGCATTTCCTCGCGGCTTTCGAAATAGAACGACGGCTCGGTGTTCATGTACTCGAAGAAGGCCGCGAGATCTCCGTCGAAGCCGACCTCTCGCATGATGCCCCGCATCTCGTCGTGAATTCGCGCCACCTCGTCGAGCCCGATCTGGTGAATCTCGGCGGCGCTGAGGTTCGTCGTCGTGTGCTGGCGGATCAGGTGCGCATACCAGGCCTCGCCGTCGGGCAGCGCATACAGCCCGTAACTGGCGCGTGCCACCGGCAGGTATTCGTCGCGAATGAAGTCGCGCAGCCGCGTGTAGGCCGGCACCAGCTGCCCGACGATGGCCGCCTCGTAGGCGGCGCGCAGGCGCAGCTGCTCCGCCTCCGGCACGGCCTCCGGGAACGCCGCCACCGGGCGGAAGAACAGGCTCTTCGAGGCCTCGTCGACGATGTGCGCCTCGAGTTGCGGGATCGTGCGCTCCATCAGGATCGCCGGCTGGACCACGCCTGACGCCATGCCCTCGCGCATGTTCGCGATCGCCTGGTCCGCCCACGGAATGAAGCCGTCGATGCGCTGCAGGAAATTCTCGTAGTCCTGCACGGTCTCGAAGGGCTGCGCGCCCGAGCCGGAACCAAGCATTGCGAAACTGTTCGGCGGACTGCGGAACTGGTTGATCGGCATCAGGTCGCTGGGGAACTGGAAGGCCTCCAGCCGGCGCTCCATGTCGCGCACGAACAGCTCGCGGCTGGTGCGACGCTGCTCATCAAGGGCCTCCGGCGGAATCGCCGCGACCGCGGCGAGGCTCTGCTCGAACAAGGCGCGCGTGGCCGCCCGGTGCGCCGGGCTGATTCCGACCGTGTAGCGATCGTTGAAGCGATAGTCGCCGATGAAGGTCGCCATGACCGGGTTCAGCGCCAGCCAGGCCTGCCAGTAGTCCTCGAACAGCAGGTCCAGCTGCTGCGCGTACGATTCGGCCGGCGCCGCGGCGACAGTTGGCGGGGTCGAGGGCGTACTGGCGCAGCCGGCGGCAAAGATGAGCGCGGTCAGCGGGAGGAGCAGCTTGAATTTCATCGGCGGGAATTCTCCGGTGTCTCGGGCAGAACGACGGCCCCAGGCGAAAGCGCAATACTATAGCGGGGCCGCGGCGACCCTGCGATTCGACAGCCGCAGGTAGCGCGTGTTCAACAGCAGGGCCGCCACCGTCAGGCCAGCGATCAGCGCCACCCATACCACCACGGGGCCGAGCCCCGCATGAACGCCGGCATACCAGGCCATCGGGAACGCCAGCAGCCAGTAGCTGCCGATGTTCAGCAGCATCGGCACGCGCGTGTCCTTGAAGCCGCGCAAGGCGCCGGCGGCGCCGACCTGCAGGCCGTCGGACACCTGGAAGATCATCGCCATCGTCAACAACCCGGTCGCCAGCGGCAGCAACTCGGGGTCACTCGTGTAGAACGCGGCGATCCGGTCGCGGAACAGGAACAGCACGAAGGCCGAGGCCAGCATGAACAGGCCGCACAGCGCGATGCCGGCCCAGCCGGCGCGACGCGCATTGGCCGCCTCGCCGCGGCCCAGCGCCTGGCCGACGCGGATGGTCGTCGCGGAATGGAAGGCGAGCGGCACCATGAACATCGTGGCCGCGTAATTGATGGCGATCTGGTGCGCGGCCACCTGCGTGGCGCCCAGCGTCGCCATGATCAGCGCCACCCCGGCAAACAGGCCCGCCTCGGCCTCGACGCTCGCGGCGATCGGCAGTCCCAGCCCGACGACCTCGCGCTGCACGCTCCAGCGCGGGCCCTCGAAGCGCGTCCACAAGGCAAAGCGTTCATAGCGCCCGGATCGCCACACGTAGATCAGCATCGTCGCGAACATCGACCACATCGCGATTGCGCTGGCCATGCCGCAGCCGACGGCACCGAGCCGCGGGAAGCCGAGATTGCCGTACATCAGCACCCAATTGCCGAACACGTTGACGACCAGCCCCACGGCTGCCGCGTACATGATCGGGCGCGTCCAGCCGACGCCCTCGCTCATGAAGCGCATCGCGAGAAACGCGAACACCCCGGGCAGTCCGAAAGAAATCGCGAACAGGTAGCCCGCGGTCAGCGGCACCACGGCCTCATCCACGCCGATCGAGGCGAGCACCCGCGGCGCGCCGAGCAGCAACAGGAACGCGCAGACCGCAAGCACCTGGCTCAGCCACAGGGCTTGGCGCAGCACGGCGCCGGCGTCTTCCCAGCGACCTGCCCCATAGGCGTGCGCCACCACCGGGCTGACCGCCATCAGCATGCCGAGGCCGAGCAGGAACACGACCATCCACGCCGAGCCGCCGACCGCCACGGCCGCGAGGTCCACGGTGCCGAGCCGCCCCGCCATGACGGTATCGGCAAAGTTCATGCCGGCCAGCGCCAGGTTGTTGGCCACCAGCGGTCCGGCCAGGCGAAGGATGCCGCGGGCCTCCACAAGACTTCGGGCGCGTCTGTTCAGCTGCGGATGCACGGGCGGGACACCGGGGAAATGGCCCTGCATTCTACTCCCGCGGAGACGCAGAGACGCGGAGACGCAGAGACGC
>CAYWYS010000026.1:8674-38304 GCA_964462675.1 uncultured Thioalkalivibrio sp. | reverse complement strand
ATGGCCCTGCATTCTACTCCCGCGGAGACGCAGAGACGCGGAGACGCAGAGACGCGGAGACGCAGAGACGCAGAGACGTAGCGAGATCGGGACGTCACGGGCCCGCTGAGTGAGATAAAGACTTCCCGAACGAAGCGGGCCTGTGACGGCCCGCTCTCGTGGTCGACTGCACGCCGATGGTGACGCAAGCACTTGCAGCCCGCGGCGCCGCAACGACATCATGGCCCCGCCGCGCAGCCGCGGCGCCGAGCAGCGGGAACGCCTGATGGAGCGATTCAACGCCTGGATGGAGGCGATCAACGGCGTCCTCTGGCACGACAGCGTGCTGGTGCTGATCCTGCTGACCGGGATCGTGCTGACCATCTGGAGCCGCTTCGGCCAGTACCGCGCGCTGACGCACGGCTTCCAGGTCATTCGCGGCCGCTATGACGAGCCCGACGATCCCGGCGCAATCAATCATTTCCAGGCGCTGTCGGCCGCACTGTCGGCGACCGTCGGGCTCGGCAACATCGGCGGTGTCGCGCTCGCGATCTCGCTGGGCGGACCGGGCGCCGTGTTCTGGATGTGGGTGGTCGGGTTCTTCGGCATGGCGATCAAGATGACCGAAGTGAACCTGTCGATGCTCTATCGCAACACTGACGACCCGGACAACCCGCACGGCGGGCCGATGTGGGTAGCCAGCAAGGGCCTGGCGCGCATCAATCCGCGCCTGGCCGGCGCCGGCGCGCTGCTCGGCGGACTGTTCTGCGTGACGCTGCTGATGTCCACCGCGACCGGCGGCAACATGTTCCAGGCCTGGAATGTCGCCGAAATCACGCGCAGCTACTTCGGCGTGCCGGGCATTGCCTCGGGCATCCTGATGGCGCTGATCGTCGGCGTCGTCATCATCGGCGGCATCAAGCGGATCGGCGCGGTCGCGGGCCGACTGGTGCCGTTCATGGTCGCGCTATACATGCTCGCCGGCAGCTATGTGCTGATCCTGCACGCCGCCGACTTGCCGGGCATCATCGCCCTGATCGTGCGCTCTGCCTTCGGGCCGACCGAGGCGGCCGGCGCCTTCATCGGCGGCACGCTCGGCTACGCGTTCCTGTACGGCATGAAGCGGGCGCTGTTTTCGAACGAAGCGGGGCAAGGCTCCTCGCCGATCGCCCACTCGGCCGCGAAGACCAGGGAGCCGGCGCGCGAGGGCGTGGTCGCGGGGCTCGAGCCGTTCATCGACACGATCGTCGTGTGCACCTTCACGGCGCTGGTGATTCTTTCGACCGGCGTCTGGAACCGCGGCCCGGATACCGCGTACGGCGTGCCGCCGGCGATCGAGGCGGTAGCGCCAGGCGTGTGGACGCTGGAGAGCGGCCCGGCGCCGGCGCCGCCCGACGGCATTGCGCAGTGGTTCGGCGGCGAGTCCGTGTTCATGATCGTGCATGCGCATCACAGCCCGCGGACCGACACCGACCTGCACAAGATCCACGGCACCGTCAGCGGCGCCGCCCGGGGCCGGCCGATGATCGAGTGGCGCAATTTCGCCAGCGCGGTCGAACCGCGGCTCGCGTCCAGCGGGCTGTATGTGGACTACCAGGGCGCGACGCTGACGGCGCGCGCATTCGACGCGGTCACGCCGGGCCTGGGCAAGTGGCTGGTGACGCTCGCGGCGTGGCTGTTCGCGCTGTCGACGATGATCTCGTGGAGCTACTACGGCGAGCAGGGCATGATCTACCTTGCCGGCGAGCGCTCGGTGCTGCCCTACAAGCTGGTGTTCTGCCTGCTGATCATCGTCGCGACCATCGGCCTGGTGCAGACCGACCGCGAGCTCGACAATCTCACCGGGATCGGCACAGGGGTCATGCTGTTCGCGAACCTGCCGATCATCTGGCTGTTCTCGCGCCAGGCGATGTCTGCCTATCGCGACTACATCCAGCGGCTCGATGCCGGCCAGGTCGGCCCCGGGCACGCGCCGCCGTCGCTCGAGGACCTGGTCAGCGGCCGCGATGTGGAGCCGCGCGGCAAGCGCTAGCGCGCGTCGAGCGGCGCGCAGCTCAGCACGACGCGCACCCGGATGACCTGGCGGCGGGGCATCCACGACAGGGTTCTGGACTCGGCGGCCTCGAGCGTCGCGCGGCGCACCCGGCCCACCTCGGGCCCGTTGCGAAACGCAGCCTCGCAGCGCACCGCGAAAGCCTCGCGGTTGTCGATGTGAATGAATGCCAGGCGGCCGTCGGACTCCGTGCTGGCCGAGATGGCCAGGCCTTCGGCCTCGATCTCGAGGTCGGTCGGAAAGGCCGCGGCCGTGGTCGCAAGCAGTGCCAGCCACATGGCCGCCAGAAGTCTTCGCATCGATGTTCTCCCGGCGCGGACGGACGCTTCGAACGCTTCGCGAGCGGTCGTTGCAGCCGGCGCGCTCCCGATCAGGCTGCCCGCATAGGATAATGCCCTTCCTTAGCGGAGGATATCCAATGAGTCGATACCTGGGCAGCGAGGGATTCCAGCACGGAACCCCGGAGAAACTCGGCGTGCTGGTGACCAATCTCGGCACCCCGGACGCGCCGGAGACCGGGGCCCTGCGCCGCTACCTGAAGGAGTTCCTCTGGGATCCGCGCGTCGTCGAGGTGCCGCGGCCGCTCTGGTGGCTGATCCTCAACGGCGTCATTCTGCGGATACGGCCCAGCCGTTCCGCCAAGGCGTATCGCACTGTCTGGACCGAGCAGGGCTCGCCACTGCTGACGATTGCGCGTGAGCAGACCGCCGGGATCCGGGAGCGGCTCGCGGCGCGGCTGCATGGCCCGGTCGAGGTCGTGCTGGGCATGCGCTACGGCAACCCGTCGATCCCGGCCGCGCTCCGGCAGCTGCACGACCTGAACGTGCGCCGCCTGCTCGTGCTGCCGCTGTACCCGCAGTACTCCGCGAGCACGACGGCCTCGACCTTCGACGCGCTGGCCGCGACGCTGATGCGCTGGCGCTGGATCCCGGAGCTGCGCTTCGTCACTCGCTACCATGACGAGCAAGGCTACCTCGAGGCGCTCGCCACGAGCGTCCGCGAGCACTGGGCGGATAAAGGCCGCGGCGAACACCTCGTCATGAGCTTCCACGGCGTGCCGCGGCGTTATCTCGACGCGGGCGACCCGTACCACTGCCAGTGCATCAAGACCGGCCGCCTGCTGGCCGAGCGGCTCGGCCTCGAGGACGGCAGCTGGTCCACGACATTCCAGTCGCGCTTCGGCCGGGAGGAATGGCTGAAGCCCTACACCGACGAGTCGATCCGCGCGCTCGGCCGGCGCGGCGTGAAGCGCATCGACGTCGTCTGTCCCGGATTCTCGGCGGACTGCCTCGAGACGATCGAGGAGATCGCCGAGCAGAACGCCGAGTTCTTCCACGAGGCCGGCGGCGAAACGCTCAGTTACATTCCCTGCCTGAATTCCCGCACCGACCACCTCGACTTCCTGGCCGGGCTGGCGCTGCGCCACCTGCAGGGCTGGCCCGAGACCGGGCCCGCGCAGGATGCCGGGCGGCTGGCGGCGGAAGCGCAAGCCACCGCGCAGCACGCCGCGCGCCTGATCGCCGCCCGCGAGGCGGGCCGGCTCGGCTGATGCTCGGCAGCTTTCTCGAGCTCAGCGTCTGGACCCGCGACATCGCGGCCTCGGTCGCTTTCTGGGAACCGCTCGGCTTGCAACACGGCTCGGTCGGCGACACCTGGAAGCACCGCTATGCCGTGCTCAGCGACGGCCGGCTGGCGCTCGGCTTCCACGAGTACGAGTTCGATTCGCCGTCGCTGACCTGGGTGCGCCCCGGCCTTGCCGATGCCCTGCCGGCATTCACGGCGCTGGGCATCCGTTTCGACTTCGCCAGGACCGGCAGCGACGAGTTCAACGAGGCCGGGTTTCGCGACCCTGCCGGCCAGGTCGTCACGCTGCTCGAGGCGCGCACGTGGTCGCCAACTTTCGAGCGCGCCCGCGCGGCTGCGCTGCCGGGGCATTTCCGCGAGTACCGCTACCGGGCGCAGGACCCGGCCGCGACCGTGGCGTTCTGGGAGCGGCTCGGCCTGGTGCCCGACGCCGACGCCGGCGGTCCGCGCGCTGTCGCGGGCGGCATCAGCCTTGCGCCGCGCCTGGCCGCTACCGGCCCGGAGCTGGTCTTCGAGCACAGCGACCTCGACGCTGCGGCGCAAGCGCTGGCGGCGCGCGGCTATGCGCCCGCGCGCGGCGCCGACGGCGCGCTGCTGTTGCGCGCCCCGGACGGGCTGGCGGTGCGGATCGAGCCGGACCGGGGCTGACTCCGCGGACCCCGGTCAGCCGCTGCTCAACTCATCGACGAGCCGCCCGGCCTGCGCGACATAGCCGCCGCCGAACAGGTTGGCGTGATTCAACACGTGGTAGAGCTGGTAGAGTCGCTCGCGCAGCGCGCGCCCCGCCGCCGGCGGAATGACCGCGTCGTAGGCGGCGTAGAACGCCGGGGCGAAGCCGCCGAACAGGCGTGTCATCGCCAGGTCGCATTCCGGATCCCCGTAGTGCACGGCCGGGTCGAACACGACCGGCCGTCCCGCTGCGTCCGCGGCACGGTTGCCGGCCCACAGGTCCCCGTGCAGCAGCGCCGGCGAGATGCGCCGGTCGGCCAGCAGCGCCGGCACGCGCTCGCGCAGGCGTTGGCCTTGCTCGAGCAGCCGCCGCGGCCAGCCCTGCCGGGCGCCGCGCTCGAGCTGGAAGCCGATGCGCTGCGCGGCAAAGAACCGCCCCCAGTCATCGCTCAGGCCGTTCGGTTGCGGCGTCGCGCCAATGGCATTGTCCCGGTGCCAGCCGAAGCCCGGCCCCGCGACGAGATGCTGGCGAGCGAGGCCCTCGCCGAGCGCGCGCTCGGCGGCCGCCGTCGCGGGGCGCAGCTCGAGCCACTCGAGTGCCAGCCAGGCCTTGTCGCCGTCCGCACCGCGGCCGAGCACGGCCGGAACCCGCAGGAAACCCGCATCCCGCAGCGCCGCCAGCCCGTCGACCTCGGCCGCCAGCAACCAGTCAGCCGCCGCCGGGCTGGTTTTCAGGAAGACCGGCCCGTCGGGTCCGTCGAGGCGCCAGGCCGAGTGAATGCAGCCGCCGGCAACCGGCCGCGCAGTCCCCGCGTCGAGGCGCAGGCCGCACTCGCCCATCGCCGCCGCGATCCCGGCGAGCTCAGGCTTCAAGCCGGGCGCGGGCTTGCAGCCAAGTCCGCAGGTCGCGCCCGGGAAAGCCGCGCGTGCAGCGGGCTCCTGCGGGGAAAGTGCGCCAGCAGGTACTCCATCTGGTCGGCAAGCACGCGCCGGCCCTTCAGATAGATGTACTCCGCATAGGTCGGCTGGAACGGCACGGCCAGCAGCTGCATGCCCGCCTGCTCGGGCGTCCGCCCGGCCTTCTGATTGTTGCAGCGACGGCAGGCCGTCACGACATTGGTCCAGGCGTCGCACCCGCCGCGCGACAGCGGCGTGACATGGTCGCGGGACAGGTCGACGACCAGGAAATTTTGGCCGCAGTACAGGCACAGGTTGGCGTCGCGCCGAAACAGGGTGTGGTTGTTCAGCGGCGGCGTGTAGGCATCGCGCGCCGGATAGGCGGCGCCGTGACCGTGCGTCGCGATGATGCTCGAGACTTCCACCACGGTGCGCGTGCCGCTGTGCGCATTGATCCCGCCGCGCAGCCGGAACAGCGGCCGGCCGCATTCGTAGGCGACCTGCGCCGTGTGGTACAGGCGCACCGCGCACCGGTAGTCCACCCACTCGAGGGGCATGCCGGCGACGTCGGTGCGCAGGATCAGTTGGCTCAGGGACATGCCCATGGCTAACGCGACTCCGATTGCGCGGCCCCGCCGCTGACGGTGTTATTCCAGAAGGCCGGCCGAAAATCAATCGGGCGCGCAACGGGCGCAAATCTTCCTGTACACTCATCCGCCGTAAGAACAAGGGCGCATCCAAGCCCGGGGGGAGCTTGCCCATGGCCATGGTCATCGGCGTCCTGCGCGAGACAGCCGCAGGGGAAACACGGTCGGCGCTGGTCCCGGAGGTGGCGAAGAAACTCGCCGCCCTGGGCGCAACCATTTGCGCCGAGCACGGCGTCGCTGAAACCGCGCGCATTCCGGACAGCCGCTTCGAAGGCGTCGAATTCCTCGGCCGCGAGGAAGTCGTCAACCGGGCCGACGTGCTGCTTGCCGTCAACCCGCCGCCGCTGGAGGTCGCTTCCGGCTTGCGCGAGGGCGCGCTGCTGATCGGGCTGCTGCAACCCCACCGCTCGGACGAGCTCGTCGCGCTGCTGCGCGACCGCAGGGTCACCAGTTTCTCGATGGAACTCGTGCCGCGCATCTCGCGCGCGCAGTCGATGGATGCGCTGTCCTCGCAAGCCGCGGTGGCGGGCTACCGGGCCGTGCTGATCGGCGCGACCCATCTCGACAAGTTCTTCCCGATGCTGACGACCGCGGCCGGCACGATCCGCCCGGCGAAGGTGCTGGTCATCGGCGCCGGTGTGGCGGGCTTGCAGGCCATCGCCACGGCCAAGCGCCTCGGCGCGGTCGTCGAGGGCTACGACGTGCGCGCCGCGACGCGCGAGCAGGTCCAGTCGCTGGGCGCGAAGTTCGTCGACACGGGCATCAGCGCCGAAGGCAAGGGCGGCTACGCGCGTGAGCTCACTGATGAAGAGAAGGCGAAACAGGCCGGCATCCTCGCCGACCATGTCGCGCTGGCCGACGTCGTCATCACGACCGCGGCGATCCCGGGCCGCACCGCGCCGCGCATCATCGACGCCGAGACCGTAGGAAGAATGCAGCCCGGCTCGGTGATCGTCGACCTGGCGGCAGAATCCGGCGGCAACTGCGCGCTGACCAAGGCGGGCGAGGTCGTCGATGCCGGCGGTGTCCAGATCGTCGGGCCGGTCAATCTCCCGGCCGAGCTCGGGCGCCACGCCAGCGAGATGTACGCCAAGAATCTCTTCAACTTCATCTCGCCGGCGATCAGCGACGGCAAGCTCGCGGTGGACTGGGAAGACGAAGTGTTCGCCGGCAGCGTGCTGACGCATGACGGGCGGATCGGCCACGAGCCCACCCGCGCGCGGATCGAGGGAGCCAGCGGAGGACAGGGGTCATGATCGGCGGAATCGAAGGATTTTTCATCGCGCTCTACATCTTCATGCTCGCGGCCTTCACCGGCTACGAGATCATCGCCCGCGTGCCGGTCATCCTGCACACGCCGCTGATGTCGGGCTCCAACTTCGTGCACGGCATCGTGCTGGTTGGCTGCATGGTCGCGCTCGGCAAGGCGGACAGCACCATCGGGCAGGTCATCGGCTTCATCGGCGTCGTCCTCGGCGCAGGCAACGCGGTCGGCGGCTATGTCGTCACCGAGCGCATGCTGGAAATGTTCAAGTCGAGCGGGGAGCGCAAGTAATGGGCTTCGCGACCTTCATGATCAAGGCGAGCTACTTCGTCGCGGCCTTCCTGTTCATCGTCGGCCTGAAGCGCATGAGTTCTCCGCGCACGGCGCGCGGCGGCATCCTCTGGGCCGGCTGGGGCATGGTGCTGGCGACGGTCGTGACCTTCTTCTGGCCGGGCCTGTCGTTCAGCAACATCGTGCTGATCATCCTCGGCATCGCGCTCGGCGGCGGCATCGCGTGGTGGACCGGCAAAAAGGTCGCGATGACCGACATGCCGCAGATGATCGCGCTCTACAACGGCATGGGCGGCGGCGCCGCCGGCGCGATCGCGGCCGTGACGCTTTACAAGGGCACGCCGGACTCGCTGACGGTGGCCTTCCTCGCCGTGCTCGGCGGCCTGATCGGCTCGGTCTCGTTCTCCGGCAGCCTGATTGCGTTTGCCAAGCTGCAGGGCTGGATGACCAAGCCGATCCGCTTCAAGACGATCAACCAGGTCAATGCCGGCCTGCTGCTGGGCGCGCTGATCATCGGCCTGTTCCTGCTCGGCAACTACCCCGCCCACGGGACGCTGGTGACGCTGTTCTTCGTGCTGGCGCTGGTCGCCGGCATCATGCTGACCAGCCCGATCGGCGGCGCCGACATGCCGGTCGTGATCTCGCTGTACAACGCCTTGACCGGCCTCGCGGTCGCCTTCAAGGGCTTCGTGCTCGACAACGAGGCGATGATCATCGCCGGCACCGTCGTGGGCGCCGCCGGCACGCTGCTGACCCAGCTGATGGCCAAGGCCATGAACCGCTCGCTGGCGAGCGTGCTGTTCAGCGCCTTCGGCGACGAGTCGGTCGACACCGGCGAGGTCGAGGGCAGCCTCAAGCCGATCGAGGCCTCGGACGCCGGCATCATGATGGCCTTCGCGGACCGCGTGATCATCATCCCGGGCTACGGCCTGGCGGTCGCCCAGGCCCAGCACAAGGTCTGGGAACTCACCCAGCTGTTGCAGTCGAAGGGCGTCAAGGTGCGGTTCGCAATCCACCCGGTGGCCGGCCGGATGCCCGGCCACATGAACGTGCTGCTGGCCGAGGCGGGCGTGCCCTATGACCTGATCGCCGACCTCGACGAGATCAACGCCGACTTCGATACGACCGACGTGGCCCTGGTCATCGGCGCCAACGACGTCGTCAACCCGGTCGCCCGCACCGACCCGTCCAGCCCGATCTACGGCATGCCGATCCTGAACGCCGACAAGTCCAAGAACGTCATCGTCATCAAGCGCGGCAAGGGCAAGGGCTTCTCGGGCATCGAGAACCGCTTGTTCTACCTCGACAATACGCGGATGCTCTACGGCGACGGCCAGGCCGCGGTCGCCGAGCTGATCCAGGCAGTCAAGGCGAGCTGACCGGGCCGGCCCCGGCACGCGGCGTGGACCGCGCGCCGCGCGGGCCGCCGGCCCGCGCCGGAACCCTGTTTCGCACCCTCGAAAGGGCCGTCAGCGGCGTCCGGAACCGGCCTTCGGAGGGCCTGCAAAAAGGCAGCGCAACCGGCACTTATTCACAAGGCCCTGAAAATACCGCTCCAAACCCTCCTCACCGCACAAAGCACGCCAATATCACCGCTTAAGTAATTGTTTTTAATAAGTTTGTTTTTGTGACGAAAATTTGACCAAACTGAGCGACCCCTATAAGTGACGCGGATCACGCGACGATTGCAGCCATTCTTCCACAGAGTTATCCACAGCTTCTGTGGACAACTTTTCAACCCACGGGCCCGGCCGCAGCGGTGAAGATCCTGAAGGTCGCAGTGGACGCCCCGCTGGACACCCTGTTCGATTACCTCGCGCCCGATTCAGCCCCGCCGCCGGCCCCCGGCACGCGGGTTCGGGTGCCCTTCGGCCGGCGCCGCCCGGTGGGCCTCGTCATGGGGCATGCAGAGACCTCCGAACTGCCTGCTGAACGCCTGAAGCCCGTCATCGAGGCGCTCGACGCGACGCCGTTGTTCGACGCGACCCTGCTGAGGCTGCTCGACTGGACTGCGCGCTACTACCACGAGCCGCCGGGCTCGATCGTGGCTGCCGCGCTGCCGGCACCGCTGCGCCAGGGCAAGCCCTTGCCCGAGCCGCCGGCTCGCGTGTCCGGCCGGGGAGCGGCCCCCGACGCGATGAAGAAACGGGCGCCGAAACAGGCCGCGCTGCTCGACCTGCTGGCCGCCGGACCGCGACGCACCGATGACCCGGGCCTGCCGCCGGGCTGGCGGGCAAGCGCCGCGCGGCTCATCGCGCGCGGCCTGGTGGAAATCGAGCCCGAGCCGGCCGCCGCCGCGTGGACCGCCGCGATCGGCGGGCCGCAGCTGAATGACGCCCAGGCCCGGGCGGCGGCCGGAATCATCGGCGACCTGGGCCGCTTCTCGAGCCAACTGTTGTTCGGCGTGACCGGCAGCGGCAAGACCGAGGTCTACCTGTCCGCGGCCGCCGAGTGCCTGCGTCGGGGCCTGCAGGTGCTGGTGCTGGTGCCGGAGATCGGCCTGACGCCGCAACTGGTGCAGCGCTTCGCGGCGCGGCTCGCGGCGCCGGTCGCGGCGCTGCACTCCGGGCTGTCCGCCAGCGACCGGCTGACGGCCTGGGCGGAGGCGCAGAGCGGCCGCGCGGCGATCGTCATCGGCACACGCTCGGCGGTGTTCGCGCCGCTGGCGCGCCCCGGGCTGATCATCGTCGACGAGGAACATGATCCTTCGCTGCGCCAGCACGAGGGCCTGCGGTACTCGGGGCGCGACCTGGCCGTCATGCGCGCCAGCCTCGCGGGCCTGCCGGTCGTGCTCGGCTCGGCGACGCCGTCGCTCGAGACGCTGCGCCATGCCCGGGAGGGCCACTACAAGCTCGCCGGGCTGCCGGAACGCCCCGGCGCCGCGACGCATCCGCGGGTCGCACTGGTCGATCTGCGCCGCCACCCGGCCACCGAGGGGGTCTCCGCGCCGCTGCTGCGCGCGATGGAATCCCACCTCGACGCACAGGGGCAGGTGCTGTTGTTCCTGAATCGGCGCGGCTTTGCGCCGGCCTTGTTCTGCGCCTCCTGCGGCTGGGTGGCGGACTGCCGCCACTGCGACGCGCGCTACACCTGGCACCGCCGCGCCGGGCGCCTGCGCTGCCATCATTGCGGGGACGAGGCGCCGCTGCCCGCGGCCTGCCCGGACTGCGGCGCGGACCTGCGCCCGGTCGGCGAAGGCACGGAGCGGCTCGAGGATGCGCTGGCGCGGCGCTTTCCGAGCGTGCGCATCGCGCGCATCGACCGCGACAGCACGCGGCGACGCGGCGCCGTCGACCAGATTCTCGACGAGGTCCGCGACGGCCGCACGCAGATCCTCGTCGGCACCCAGATGATGGCCAAGGGGCACGACTTCCCGGGCGTGACACTGGTGGGCGTCGTCAATGCCGACCAGGGCCTGTTCGGGACGGACTTCCGCGCCGGCGAGCGGCTCGCCCAGACGCTGGTGCAGGTCGCCGGCCGGGCGGGGCGCGCCGACCGGCCGGGCGAAGTGCTGATCCAGACCTCCTACCCCGAGCATCCGCTGTTGCAGCGCCTGTTGAACGGCGGTTACGAGGCATTTGCGGAGGCGGCCCTCGAAGAACGGCGTGCCGCCGGCTGGCCGCCCTACAGCTATCTCGCGATGCTGCGCGCCGAGGCCGCCAGGCCCGCACTCGCGATGCGTTTTCTTGCCGCTTGCCGGGCCGCGCTGGACGCGCCGGCCGGTCTCGCCGTCCTTGGCCCCGCCCCCGCGCCGATGGAAAAGCGCGGCGGGCGCTGGCGGGCGCAGTTGCTGCTCCAATCCGCCTCCCGCCCGGCACTGCACAGTGTGCTGACGGAATTGCAGGCCATCGCGGCGGCGCTGCCCGAGGGGCGCGGCGTGCGCTGCTTCATCGAGGTAGATCCGCAGGACCTGTTCTGACGCCAGGGCCGGGCCCCGGCAGGGGCAGGAACTGAACATGGCCGGCGCGGAACGGTAGAATACGTGGCTATTCGCCAACCCAACCGGGGACTCCCCTTTTGAAGAAAGAGATCGAAGGCCTGCTGGCCGAGGCGCTGTCGGCGCTGCGCGGCCAGCTGCAGCAGGATTTCGCGATCGAGGGCCGCCTCGAGCGCGCCCGCGATCCGCGCCACGGCGACTTCGCGACCAACGCGGCGTTGCTGCTCGCCAAGCCGACGGGCATGAACCCGCGCGCGCTCGCGGAACGGATCATTGCGTTGCTGCCTGGCTCGGCGCTGGTCGAAAGCGTCTCGATCGCCGGCCCCGGCTTCATCAACTTCCGGCTCGGCCAGCGCGCCTTCGAACAGGAGACTGCGGACATACTCGCCGCGGGTGCGGCCTACGGCCGCTCGGATGCCGGCGCCGGCCGGCGCGTGCTGGTGGAGTTCGTCTCGGCCAACCCGACCGGGCCGCTGCATGTGGGCCACGGCCGCCACGCCGCCTACGGCGCCTCGGTCGCGAACCTGCTCGAGGCGACCGGCCACCAGGTGCACCGCGAGTACTACGTCAACGACGCCGGTCGCCAGATGGACATCCTCGCCGCCAGTGTCTGGTTGCGCTACCTCGAGGCGCTCGGCGAGGAGTTCCCGTTCCCGGCCAATGGCTACCGCGGCGGCTACATCCAGCCGATCGCCGACCAACTGGTCGCGCGCGAGCACGCGCGGCTGCGGCGGCCGGCATCCGAGGTGTTCGCCGACCTGCCGCCGGACGCGCCCGAGGGCGACAAGGACGAGTACATCGACGCCGTGGTGGCGCGGATGCGGACACTGCTCGGAGAGGACGACTACCGCGCCGTGCACAAGCTCGGGCTGGACGAGATCCTCGCCGACATCCGCGCCGACCTGGCGGAGTTCGGCGTCACTTTCGACAACTGGTTTTCGGAGCGCAGCCTGACGGATCTCGGCCTGGTCGCGGAATGCATCGATCGCCTGAAGTCCGACAGCCATGCCTACGAGCGGGACGGCGCGCTGTGGTTCCGCGCCAGCGCGCTCGGCGACGAGAAGGACCGCGTGGTCGTGCGCGACAACGGCCAGACTACCTACATCGCGTCCGACATCGCGTATCACCTCGGCAAGCGCCAGCGCGGCCACGACCTATTGCTCGACATCCTCGGCGCCGACCACCACGGCTATGTCGCGCGCGTGCGCGCCGGGCTCGAGGCGATGGGCGAGCCGGGCGAATGCCTCGAGGTGCGGCTGGTGCAGTTCGCCATCCTGTACCGCGGCGGCGAAAAGGTGCAGATGTCCACGCGCTCGGGCGAGTTCGTCACGCTGCGCGAGTTGCGCGACGAGGTCGGCAACGACGCGGCGCGGCTGTTCTACGTGCTGCGCTCCAACGACCAGCACCTGGATTTCGATCTCGAGCTCGCCAAGTCGCGCAGCAACGAGAACCCGGTCTACTACATCCAGTACGCGCACGCGCGGGTGCGCAGCGTGTTCCGCCAGCTGACGGAAAAGGGCCTGCAATGGTCCGTTGACGAGGGCATCGCGGGCCTGCACCTGCTGCAGGCCGACCACGAGCGCGTGCTGATGGCGACGCTCGGGCGCTTCCCCGAAGTCGTCGAGCTGGCAGCCACGAACCGCGCGCCGCAGAACATCGTGCATTACCTGCGCGAGCTCGCGCAGGATTTCCACACCTGGTACAACGCGGAAACCTTCCTCGTCGACGAGGCTGCGCTGCGCTCCGGCCGCCTCGCGCTCGCCGAGGCCGCGCGCATCGTCATCGCCAACGGCCTCGCGCTGGTCGGCGTCAGCGCGCCGGAGTCGATGTAAGGATGCCGCGCGACTACAAGCAGCGCCGCCGGACTCGCAAGCAACCGACGCCCGGCTGGGTGTGGCTGTTGACCGGCCTGACGATCGGCCTTGCCGTCGCCCTGTTCGTGCACCTGCGGCATTCGGCCAGCCTGCCGACCGCCGCACCGGTCGCGACGCGCGCGGCCAAGCCGGCCTCCCAAAAAGCGGAGGAGACCGCAGAGCTGGAGCCTGTGCCGGAATCCGGCTTCGATTTCTACACCATGCTGCCGGGCCTCGAGGTCGTCGTCCCCGAGGAGGACATGCGCCCGCGCACCAGTACCGGCAGCGCGACGCCGGCGCCGCAGCTGGCGCCCGGCCGATACTGGATCCAGGCCGGTTCGTTCCGCCGCTACCAGGACGCCGATCGCCGCAAGGCCGAGCTGGCGCTGCTCGGCTTTTCCTCTGGCATCCAGGCCGTCACGCTCGACGGCCAGACCTGGCACCGCGTCCGCATCGGACCGCTGCCCGATGCCGCCCAGGCGGAGACCACGCGGCGCCGGCTCGCCGAGAGCGGCATCGGCGCGCTCGCCGTGCGGGAACGGGAATAGGTGCCGGGTCGTAGTTTCGTAGTTATGGGGCCGCCGGCCCCATAACTACGAAACTACGACCCGGCACCGTCATTCGTCCGAGCCGCCGCTGCGGAAGTCGATGCCGAGGGCGCGCAGCTTGCGGTACAAGTGCGTGCGCTCCATGCCGACGCGCTTCGCGAGTTGCCCGACCTTGCCTTCGCAGAGCTGCAACTGCTGCTGCAGGTAAGCGCGCTCAAACTGCTCGCGCGCCTCGCGCAGCGGCAGCGCCATCAGGTCCTGGCTCAGCAGGGCGTCGTCCATCGACGTCTCGGTCGCGAGAATCTGCTCGACCTCCTCGAGGCCGACCTCCTCGCTGCCGCCGAGGATCAGCAAGCGATGAACGAGGTTGCGAAGCTCGCGCACGTTGCCCGGCCACGGATAATTCCGCAGCCGGTTCTGCGCCGCCACGCTGAGCCTGCGGAACGGCAGCCCGTCACTGTCCACGAGCTTGTCCAGGTAGTGGCGCAACAACTCCGGCACATCCTCGGCATACTCTCGCAATGCAGGCGCCTTCAGCACGACGACGGCAAGGTGCGTCAGCAGCTCGCGCCTGAAACCCGTGCTCAATGGCGCATGCTCGAAGCCGGGCGGGCCCGAACTGATGATTCGCGTATCGATCGGCTGCTGTGTGGCGCCGCCGACTGGCGTGAAGCGGCCGTTCTCGAGCGCCCCGTGCAACAGCCGCTGCGCGGTCGGCCCGAGATCGGGCAGCTCGTTGATAAACAGCGTGCCGCCGCGGGCGCGCTCGAGAAAGCCCGGCTCGACACGGCCATCGACTTCGCGGCCGAACAGCAGGACCTCGACGCCCTCCTCCGGCAGCGCGCTCGCGACCAACCGGACAAACGGCCCGCCGGCACTCGGTCCGATCGAGTGAATGAAGTGCGCAAACGATTCGCGCCCGGAGCCGGGCTCGCCGGTGATCAACACCGGCGTCGCGTGCGCTGCAACGCGCTCTGATTGCTCGCGCAGCGCCTGGATGACGCGGCTGCGCCCCACCGGCACCATCGTGGGCGGCACGATCTGGCGGGGCGCTCGCCCCGTCACCCGCCCGGACTCCAGGGCCCGCTCGACGGTGCGCAGCAGCTTGGCCAGCGACACCGGCTTCTCGATGAAGTCGAATGCGCCAAGACGGGTCGCCTCGACAGCGGTCTCGACGGTGCCGTGCCCGGACATCATGACGACCGGGCAGGGCTTGAGCTTTTCGTCCTTGGACCACTCGCGCAGCAGGCTGATGCCGTCTGCGTCAGGCATCCATATGTCGAGCAGCACCAGGTCCGGGTTGCTGCGCTCACGCTGCTGCCTGGCCTGCGCGGCATTGGCGGCCGCCGCGACTTCATAGCCCTCCTCGGCGAGAATCTCCTGGAGCAGGCTGCGAATGTCGGCCTCGTCATCGACGACGAGAATCCGTCCGGTGCTCATGCGTGCGCTCTCCTGAATTCCGTCCCGCGGATCTCTCGCCGCAGCATGGCGCTGCGTGCATCCTCGTCAGCGGGCAACGCGATCGTGATCCGGACGCCGCCCTCGGCGCGATTGGCGGCCTCGACCCAGCCGCCATGCTCTTCGACCAGCTTCTTCACGATGGCGAGCCCGAGGCCGGTGCCTTTCGGCTTGCTCGTCACGTAGGGATCGAAAATCCTGTCGACAGCGTCCGCGGGAATGCCGGGGCCGTTGTCCTCGACCATGATGAACACCGCGCGCAGGTCGTACTCCTCGGAATGGCGTGTCGAGATCTGCACCCACGCGTCCCGCTGGTGCTCGAGCGCCTCGACCGCGTTGCGAATCAGGTTGTGCAGGATCTGCCTGAGCCGCACCGCGTCCGCCTCGACGGCCGTGACTTCCGGATCGAGATCCAGTTCGATCGCGACCGGAATTTCGCGGACCCGGTAAAGCTCGGCCACTTCGGCCACCAGGTGATTGAGGTCGACGTGGACGATCTCCATGTCGGGCGCGCGAGCGTAGTCGGAGAACGCGTTGACCATCTCCTTCATCGCCTCGACCTGCTGGATGATCGTGCGCGTCGCGCGTTCCAGCAGCTGGGCATCGTCCTCGCTCATCTGCTCGAGAAACCGGCGCCGGATGCGCTCGGCCGAAAGCTGGATCGGCGTCAACGGATTCTTGATCTCGTGCGCCAGGCGGCGCGCAACCTCGCCCCAGGCCGCGTCGCGCTGCGCCTGCAACAGCGCCGTGATGTCGTCGAACACGATGACGAAGCCGTCGACTTCGCCATCCTCGCCCGGCAGAGCGGAACACGCGCACATCAAGACGCGCCTGCCCGCCTCGCCGCGCAGCACGATCTGCTCGCGCCATTCGTACTCGCGCGCTTCAAGATGCCCGCGGCCGACCTCGATCAACTGCTGCAACAGCGGCCGCCCCGCGGCCACCTCGGCCAGCGGTTGCCCGATCGCGCTTTCCAGGTCGACGTCGAGAATTGCGCCCGCCGCCTCGTTGGCGGTCTTGATGCGCCAGTCCGCTTCCAGCGAAACGACGCCCGTCGAGAGCCGGCCCAGGATGACGGCGAGATAGGCGCGCTGGCTCTCGACCGCCTGCTGGCTCTGGCGCGCCAGCTCGCGCGCCCCGGCGAGCCGCGTGATCATGTCGTTGAAGCTGTGGACCAGGAAACCCATCTCATCGCGCGCCGGCATCGGCAGGCGGGTGTCGAAGTCCCCCTTGGCGACCGCCCGTGTGCCCGCCACCAGCGTCTGGATCGGGGCGGTGAGCTTGCGGGCGAAAAAGAACGCGCCCCAGACCGCCATCAGCAAGGACAGCAGCAGTACCAGCGTCAGCGTAAGCGTAAGGCTGCGCGTGAACGGGACGCGCAGGAAGGACAGTTCGCGGTATTGGGCGTAGGCCTCCTGCACGGAGTTCGCCAGCATCGCGAGGCGCTCCGGGACCGGGAACAATGCTTGCAGCACGCGCATCTCGTCGAGCGGGTGCGCGCTCGGGATCGCCGTCGCGGTGCGCACCACGTAGCCGTCGCGGACCGGATCGAGGCTGACGAAGGGCCGCCCCTGGCGAATCTGCAGCATCACCTCGTCCGTCGGGGCGGTGGGCAGGTCCGCGATGCTGCGATCCGAAGACATCGCGATGATGCGACTGCTCTGGCCCACCACCGTCAGCTCGATCGCACCCGAGCTGCGGCGCATCGTCTCCAGCCGGCTTACGAGCTCTGCGGCCTGGCGGCCGCGCAAAGAGTCAGCGACCTGTCGCGTCGCCTCCAGGTGCTCGCGCATCCGGCTTTCCAGCGTCGCGCGCGACAGGTCGAGCGCGTCCCTCAGCCCGGCCTCGACGTTGACGTCGAACCAGGTGTCGATGCCACGACTGATGAACTGCACGGAGAAGTAATACACCAGCCCGAGCGGCAGCACGGCCAGGCCGACGAAGATCGCGACCATGCGCGACGCCAGTCGCGATCCCGGCACCTGGTTGCGATATTCGCGCACCAGCCGCACGAGGTTCGAGATGATCAGCGCCAGCAGGATCGAGGCGCCGGCGACGTTCAGCAGGAAGATCCAGTTGTACAGCTCGCCGAAGCGGTCGACGTTCTCTACCGTGGAGGACAGGAACAACAACGCCAGCACGAGCAGGGCCAGCCCGACGGCCAGCAGCGTGGCGAGCCCGAGGCGCTTCAGCGGTCGAGCCGCCATCGCACCCACTCCCCGGTCACCCGCCAGTCGTTCCAGAGAAACCTGATCATCGCCAGCGGCCCGCCGATCTCCTTGATGTCCACCACCGCGCGAAGTGCAACGTGGTAGCGCTCGCCGCGGCTCAACAGGGCGTCGTCGATGACCGGCAGCGAGCGCACCGTGCCGAGCGCGGCCAGCGCCGCGGCCAGCGACGCAAAGCTGACCTGCTCGCCGCTATTGAGATTGCGAACGATGTAGCGCTCGGTCAGCGCATGGAACTGCAGCTGGTAGCGCTGCTTCAGTTCCGCGTGCAGCGGATCCCAGATCAGCCGGCGGCGCTGCGTCAGGCGGATGGTCAATTCGACATCGAGCGCGAGGCCGTTCTCGAGCGCCTCGAGCGTCGCCTCGTTGAGGCTGTAATCGATGTCCGCGTCCAGGAACCAGACGCCGGCCTGGAGGCGCGTCGAGGCATTGCGGACCTCGATGCCCTCGGCGTACGCGCCGCGCGCTGGCAACAGCAGCACAAGCAGCAGCGATGCGGCGGCGACGCGCCACATTGATGCTCCGCTCGATGGTGCTCCTGAGTGCAACTTTCCTCGCCTATGCGGGCCGGGTCAGGCAAGCATAATAAAACCCGTCCACCGCTGCTTCCCCGGTAAGGATCTGGCGGCCCGGCCCGGCCGGCCGTCCCCAGTCCGCCTCGCCGAGATCCACAGCGCGTGCCTCGGGGTGACGCGCCAGGAACTGGCTCGCCTGGGCCGCATTCTCAGCGCGAAACACGGAGCAGGTCGCGTACAACAGCCGGCCGCCGGGCGCCAGCAACGGCCACAATGCCTCGAGCAGCGCCTGCTGCTGCGCTGCCATTGCCGCGACATCTTCGCTGCGACGCAGCAGCTTGATGTCCGGGTGGCGGCGCACGACCCCGCTCCCGGTGCACGGGGCGTCCAGCAGGATCCGGTCGTACCGCCGGCCGTCCCACCAGGCTGACGGGTCGCGCGCATCGCCGGCAAGCAGCTGCGCGGCAAGGCCGAGGCGGTCCAGGTTCTCGCGGACCCGCGCCAGCCGCTGCGGGGCGATGTCCAGCGCCGTCAGCTCGATCCCCGGGCATGATTCGAGCAGGTGGCACGCCTTGCCGCCCGGCGCGGCGCAGGCATCCAGCACGCGCATGCCGGCGCGCGGCTGCAGCAGCCCCGCGGCGAGCTGCGCGGCCGCGTCCTGGACCGAAACGTCGCCGGCGCCGAAGCCCGGCAGGGATTCGACATCCATCGGCGCAGCGAGACAAAGCGCATCGGGCGCAGGCTCCCAGCTCGTGGCCGCGCCGCCCGCAGCGACGAGCCGCGCGCGCCACGCATCGCGCGTCAGGTGCAGCCGGTTGACGCGGACCCACATCGGCGCCTGCAGGTTCGCCGCCGCCACGATCGCCTCCCAGTCCCTCGGCCAATCGGCCGCCAGCGCATCCAGCCACCAGCGGGGATGCGCATGCACGACCTCGGGCGCCCGCGCAACGCGCGTCTTGAGCGCGTCGCGTTCCCGCAGCCAGCGCCGCAGGCAGGCATTGACGAGCCCGGCGTACTGGCCGCGGCCGAGCTGGCGCGCGGCTTCGACGGTCGCGGCGACGGCGGCGTGGTCCGGCACCCGCGTGTCCTCCAGCTGGTACAGCCCGATCGCCAGCAGGTCATGGATCTCGGCGTCGCGCTCCGGCAGGGGCCGGGCCAGCAGCAGGTCCACCCAGCGATCGAGACGCGGGTAGGCGCGCAGCGTCCCGTAAGCCAGCTGCGCCACGAGGCTGCGATCGGCGCCGGCCAGCCTGCCGGCTGACATTGAAAGCGACTCATCGAGGGACCGGCCGTGTTGCGCGACGGCCGCAACGATCCGGGCGGCTGCCGCGCGCGGCTCGCTGCCCGTGCTCATCCGCCCAGCTGCTCGCCGAGCATCGCCCGGCCGTTCAGAAAATCCTGTGCCGACATGATTCGCCCGCCCGGCGGCTGGAGTTCCAGCACCCGGACGCTGCCAGTCCCGGCGGCGACGTCCAGGCCCGCCGCCGTGGCCCGCCAGATCCGCCCCGGTGGCCCCTCGCATGCCGCCAGCGGCACGGCGCGATGCAGCTTCAGCCGCGCGCCCCGCCAGGTCGTCCACGCGCCGGGCTTCGGCGAGAGCGCCCGCACCTGGCGCGCCAGCACGGTCGCGTTGCCCTGCCACGCGAGGGCCGCACCCGCCGGGTCGAGCTTGCCGGCGTGCGTCGCCGCCGCCGCGTCCTGCGGTTGCGGCTGGAGCCGGCCGGCGAGGATGTCCGGCAGCGTGGCGCAGAGCAGCGTGGCGCAGAGCCGGGCGAGCCGCTCGCGGAGCTCGCCGCCGGTTTCCGATTCGCCAATCTCTGTAGACTGCATTTTGTATACTGGACCGGTGTCCAGCCCTCGGTCCATCTGCATTATCGAGATGCCGGTGAGCTTGTCGCCCGCCAGGATCGCATGCTGGATCGGCGCCGCGCCGCGCCACCGCGGGAGCAGGGAGGCATGCCCGTTGATGCATCCTCGGGGGGGCAGCGCCAGTACGGCGACCGGCAGGATCAGTCCGTAGTCGACGACGACGAGGGCGTCCGGCCGCAGCGCGGCGAGCGCGGCGACGGCGGCGGGGGACCGCAGGGTCTCCGGGGTCTGGACCGCGATCCCGTGCGCCTCCGCCCAGCTGCGTACCGGCGTCGGGGTCAGCTTGCGGCGGCGGCCGGCGGGACGGTCAGGCTGGGTCAGCACGCCGGCAAGCTCGAAGCCGGCCGCCGCCAGCGCTGCCAGCGTGGGCACCGCAAACTCGGAGCTGCCCGCGAACACCAGGCGCGGCACTGCGGCAGGCCTACAGCGCGCGTGCGGCGGGTTCGGCGTCCTTCTGCCGGCGATCCTTCTCGATCCGCTTGCGGATGCGCTGCCGCTTCAGATCGGAGAGATAGTCGACGAACAACTTGCCCTCGAGGTGATCGATTTCGTGCTGCACACAGACCGCCAGCAGGCCGTCGAGCTCCCGCTCGAAGGACGCGCCGTCCAGGCCGAGCGCGCGGACCCTGATCCACTCCGACCGGGTCACCGGCTCATAGAAGCCCGGGACCGACAGGCAGCCCTCCTCCATGACCTCGGTGCCGCGCCGCTCCAGGATCTCCGGATTTATGAATATGTGCGGTGCGTCCTGTTTCTCGGAGATGTCTGCGACGAGGATGCGACGATGGACATTGACTTGCGTTGCCGCGAGGCCGATGCCGGGGGCCGCGTACATGGTCTCCAGCATGTCCGCAGCCAGCTGGCGGACTTCGTCGTCCACGGCGAGCACCGGCTCCGCTTTCGTGCGGAGCCGCGGGTCCGGGTACTCGAGTATGTTCAGGATCGCCATCAGCGCCGTTCCGTTTCCTCGTGTAATACGCCACAAAGTGCGGCTAACAGTATGACAATTCAAGTTCGCCGTGCTAACTTCCCGCAGACGCAACGGCGGCGGGAGTGCCCGCGACCGGGCATCGGCGGCGACAGGTGGGCAGATTATACCAACCTGCGACCGCGCCCTCTCAATTAACGGACAGCATGGAGTCAGGCCAGCCATGTCCAAGCCGATCTACTGCCCGACCCGGGTTCGCCTGCTGAGCGGCTTCGCCGCCGCGCTGCTGGCAGCCGGTTGTGCGAGTACCCCCGAAGCCCCGCCGCCCCCGGCGGCCTCCGCGCCGGCACCCGTGGCGCAGCCAGCTCCCCCGGCCACCAGTGCCGCGCCGCCAGCTGCAGCGCGGGCATCCGCGCCGGTGCGGCTCAATCCGCGCCACCCGGACCGCTATGTCGTCAAGAAGGGCGACACGCTCTGGGACATCTCTGCGATGTTCTTGCGGGATCCCTGGTTCTGGCCGGAGATCTGGTACGCAAACCCGCAGGTCCGGAATCCTCACCTGATTTTTCCCGGCGACGTGCTGACGCTGGTCTACATGGACGGCCAGCCGCGCATCATGCTCGAGCGTGGCGAGGTCGGCGCCGGCGTAGATCGGCTGCAGCCGCGGGTGCGCCGGGAGTCGCTCGACGACGCGATCTTCACGATTCCCTACGACCGCATTGCCGCGTTCGTCGGCCGCCCCGCGGTGCTTGACCGCGACACGATCGACTCGGCGCCGTACATCGTGGCGAGCCGCCGCGGCAACCTCGTGCACGGCTCGCAGGCCGAGGTCTACGTGCGCGGCGCGGAATTCGTCGAGAATGACGACTTCAATGTCATCAATGTCGGCGCGCCGCTGCGCGACCCGGACGATGGCCGACTGCTCGGCTACGAGGGCATCTTTGTCGGCGAGGGACAGATCGTCCGCACCGGCGACCCGGCGACGCTGCTGCTGCGTTCCACGGTGCGCGAAGCGCTCAATGGCGACAAGCTGCTGCCCGTCGAAACCGACTTCCCGCTGCGCTTCATCCCGCGCGCCCCGGACCACGCGGTCGAGGGGCGGATCATTCATGTGCTCGACGGCGTGTCGCTGGTCGGCGCATACCAGATCGTGACGCTGAACCGCGGCTCTAACCACGGCCTCGAACCCGGCCACGTGCTGGCCGTCTGGCAGGCCGGCGACCGCGTGCGCGACCGGGTCGCGGGCGGCCGCGTGCAGCTGCCGGACGAATATGCAGGTTATTTGATGGTTTTCCGGAGCTATGAAGACATCAGCTTCGGGTTGATCATGCAGGCATCGAGCGAGATGCGCGTGCTCGACTGGGTGCGCAGTCCCTGACGGCCTGAGCCCTTGTCGACCCCGACCCACGACGCCGGCCAATGCCGGCGTCGTGCTTTGAGGAGCCTGCCATGAGCGATGCGGCCGCCGCGTGGCTGCGACTTTCGCTGACTCCCGGCATCCCGGCGGCGGCGGCACAACAGGCGGCCGCCGCGCCGGACGGCCTGGCGGCGCTGCTCGCGGCCGGGCCGAGGGCGCTGCAGGAGATCGGCTTTCCCGATGAGGCAGCGCGCGCCCTGGCGGGGCCGCCGCCCGACTGGCTGCCGGCCGTGCTCGACTGGCTGGCGGAACCGGGCCACGAGCTGCTGACGCTGGCCGATCCCGACTATCCGCCGCTGCTCAGGCTCGCGCCGGACGCGCCGGTCGCGCTGTTCCTGCGCGGCAACCGCGCAGTGCTCGCGCAGCCGCACTTCGCGATCGTCGGCAGCCGCAACCCGACGCCGCAGGGCGCCGAGAATGCGCATGCCTTCGCAAGCTATCTTGCGAACTGCGGCCTCGTCATCTGCAGCGGGCTGGCCGCCGGCATCGATGCAGCGGCCCACCGCGGCGCGCTCGCGGCGGGCGCGCCGACCACCGCGGTGCTCGGCTGCGGACCCGATCGCGCCTATCCCGCGGAGAATGCCGGCCTCGCGCAGCGCATCGCCGCGGATGGCCTGATCGTCTCGGAGTACCTGCCGGGCACGCGGCCGATCAGGGAAAACTTTCCGCGCCGCAACCGCATCATCAGCGGCCTCGCACTGGGCGTGCTGGTCGTGGAGGCAGCGCAGCGCAGCGGCTCGCTGATCACTGCGCGACTCGCCGGCGACCAGGGCCGTGAAGTGTTCGCGATCCCCGGCAGCATCCATAATCCGCTTGCGCGCGGCTGCCATGCGTTGATCCGGCAGGGGGCCGTGCTGGTCGAAACAGCCCACGACATCCTCGCCGAGCTCGGCCCGCTGGCGGGCGTGTCGGCGCAGCCCGAAAGCCGCGCAACGAACTCCGTGCCGGTCGCGCCGGAGCCCGACGGCGACTACCGGAAACTGCTCGAGGCGCTCGCGCACGACCCCGCAGGGGTCGACGGACTCGCGGTCCGCACCGGTTTGACGGCTGCGGAGGTTTCCTCGATGATGCTGATCCTTGAACTCCAGGGAGTCGTGGAGTCCTTGCCGGGCGGACGATTCGCCCGGAAAAAGACGAGGTCATGAAATGACTGAGAGTGTGCTCGACGTTCTGATGTACCTGTTCGAGACAGCGGGCGACGACGGCGTGCCGCCCGAGCCCAACAGGGATGGACTGCGGGAAGAACTCGAGCGCGCCGGGTTTCGCAACCGCGAGATCGATCGCGCACTGGACTGGCTAGACGGCCTCGCGCTGCGCCGCGCCGACGAGGGCGGCGCGCCGCCCACCGAGCGCGGCATCCGGATCTACAGCCGCGACGAGTGCGTGCGGATGGATGCGCAGGGCCGCGGCTACCTGATGTATCTCGAGCAGATCGGCATACTTTCGGCGCACCAGCGCGAGCTGGTCATCGACCGCCTGATGGCCCTCGGTGCCGAGGAAATCGACGTGGATGAAATCAAGTGGGTCGTGCTGATGGTGCTGTTCAGCCAGCCCGGCGAGGAGACCGCCTACGCGCGCATGGAGGACCTCGTGTTCGAAGACAGGACCTGGGTGGCGCATTAGAATCCAGCCCCCCTCGCACGACCCGGAGAGTGGATCACAGGGGTCGTGGCGCGAGCCACGGCCCGTTTTTTCGACCAGCAGACCCTGAAGTTGAGATGAGCAAGAACCTTGTCATAGTTGAATCGCCGGCGAAGGCCAAGACCATCGAGAAATACCTCGGCGGCGACTTCAAGGTGCTCGCCTCCTACGGCCACGTCCGCGACCTGGTCGCCAAGGAAGGCGCCGTGGACCCGGACGCGGGTTTCACGATGAAGTACCAGGAAATCGAGCGCAATCGCCGCCACATGGACGCGATCGCCAAGGCGATGAAGGGCGCCGACGCGCTTTACCTCGCGACCGACCCGGACCGCGAGGGCGAGGCGATCAGCTGGCATGTCTGCGAGGCGCTGCGCGAGCGCGGCCTGCTCGACACACGGCCGGTCTATCGCATCGTGTTCCACGAGATCACCAAGCGCGCCGTGCAGGAAGCGCTCGAGCACCCGCGCGACGTTTCCGGCGACCTGGTCAACGCGCAGCAGGCGCGCCGCGCGCTCGATCACCTCGTCGGCTTCAATCTATCGCCGCTGCTGTGGAAGAAGATCCGGCCGGGGCTGTCGGCCGGGCGCGTGCAGACGCCGGCGCTGCGCCTGATCGTCGAGCGCGAGGCCGAGATCGAGGCCTTCAGGCCCGTCGAGTACTGGACCATCGAGGCCGAGCTCGAGAAGGCCGGCCAGGCGTTCCCCGCGCGGCTTGCCGAGTACGGCGGCCAGCGCATCGACGACAAGCTCGAGAAGTTTTTCATCGGCGCCGAGGGCATGGCCCGCGAGGCGGAGCGCACGCTGCGCGAGGCCGCGGCCGGACGCCTGCAGGTCGCTTCCGTCGAGCGCCGCCAGCGCCGCCAGAATCCGGCGCCGCCGTTCACGACCTCGACGCTGCAGCAGGAAGCTGCGCGCAAGCTTGGCTTCACGGCCCAGAAGACGATGCGCACTGCGCAGCGCCTGTACGAGGGCGTGGACTTCGGCGAGGGCGCCACCGGCCTGATCACCTACATGCGCACCGACTCGGTGTCGCTGGCGGCCGACGCCTTGCACGAGATTCGCCACGTCATCGGTGCGCGCTTCGGCGCCAAGGCGCTGCCGGACAAGCCGCGCTTCTACCGCACCAAGGCCAAGAACGCCCAGGAAGCGCATGAGGCGATCCGGCCGACTTCGGCGGGCCGGCACCCGGACGACCTCGCCGGCCGCCTGGATCGCGACCAGCAGCGCCTTTACGAACTGATCTGGAAGCGCGCCGTCGCCAGCCAGATGGCCAGCGCGGTGTTCGACACCGTGTCGCTCGACCTGGTGCCTTCCAAGGCGCCTGCCGCGGGGCATCGCTTCCGCGCATCCGGCTCGATCCTCGTCGAGCCCGGCTATATCGCCGTCTACCAGGAGGGCCGCGACGACGCCGAGGACGAGCAGGACCGTCGCCTGCCGCAGGTCGAGGAAGGCGAGCTGATCGCGCTCAACAAGCTCGACGCCGAGCAGCATTTCACCAAGCCGCCGCCGCGTTTCAGCGAGGCGAGCCTGGTCAAGACGCTCGAGGAGTATGGCATCGGCCGGCCGTCGACCTACGCGACCATCATCTCGACGCTGGTGGACCGCGAGTACGTCGACCTGGATCGCAAGCGCTTCATTCCGACGGATATCGGCCGCATCGTCAGCAATTTCCTGAGCGAGCACTTCACACGCTATGTGGACTATGACTTCACGGCGCGCATGGAGGATCGGCTGGACGCGATCTCGCGCGGCGAACAAGTCTGGCAGGAACTGCTCGGCCGCTTCTGGGAGCCGTTTCACGAGCTGCTCAAGGACAAGGAGAGCACGGTCAGCAAGCGCGACGTCATGCCGAATCGCGAGCTCGGCGCGGACCCCGCCAGCGGCAAGCCCGTGCTCGTGAAGATCGGGCGCTTCGGCCCCTACGTGCAGATCGGCACGGCCGAGGACGAGGACAAGCCGCGCTTCGCCGGTATTCCGCGCAGCAAGAGCATGCAGACCATCACGCTCGAGGAAGCGCTGGAACTGTTCAAGCTGCCGCGCGAGCTCGGCGAGACGCCGGAAGGGCTGCCGCTGCTGGTCAACATCGGGCGCTTCGGGCCGTTCGTGAAATACGGCGCCAAGTACGCCTCGCTGAAGAAGGACGACGATCCCTACACCATCGATCTCGAGCGCGCCCTCGAGATCGTCCGCGAGAAAGAAGTGCTCGAGGCCAGCCGCACGATCCGGGAATTTCCGGAGCACGGCATTCGCATCCTCAAGGGGCGCTTCGGCCCGTACGCCACTGACGCCGGCCGGCGCGCCAGCATTCCCAAGGGACAGGACCCCGCGACGCTGACGCTCGAAGAAGTGCAGAAGCTGCTCGACGAGGCGCCCGCCAGGAAGGGCGGCAAGAAGAAGGCATCGGCCAAGAAGGTCCCGGCGAAGAAGGCGGCCGGAAAAGCGCCGGCCAGGAAGCCTGCCGCCAGGAAGTCCGCTGCAAAGAAGAAGGCCGCCGGCAAGAAGCGCGCGAAAAAGAAGCCGGCCGCCCGCAAGAAAGCCGCTGCCGGGAAGGCGGCGGGAGACGCCGGAACCTGAGTGAGCATGGCCGGCAGCCTCGCGATTCGGCGCGCCGCGGCCGTGATTCGCGCCGGGGGCGTCGTCGCCTACCCGACCGAGGCTGTCTGGGGTCTCGGCTGCGATCCGCTCGATGGCGAGGCCGTGGCGCGTATCCTGGCGATCAAGCAGCGCCCGGCCTCGATGGGACTGATCCTGATCGCTGCCGATGTCGCGCAAGTCGAAGCCTGGGTTGCGCCGATGTCCCGCGCCGTGCGGGGGCGCATCACGGCGACCTGGCCAGGCCCGGTAAGCTGGATATTGCCGGCACAGCCCTGGGTCCCGGCGTGGCTGCACGGCGGACGCGGCACGCTGGCCATGCGCGTCACGGCGCACCCGCAAGCCGCGGCACTGTGCCGCGCGACCGGCTTCGCGATCGTCTCGACGAGCGCGAATCGCAGCGGTCGTCCGGCGGCGCGCACCGGCATCCAGGTGCGCCGCTGGTTCGGCGACGAACTTGACCTTATCCTCGATGGCGCGACGGGCGGCCGCGACCGCCCGAGCGAAATCCGTGATGCCGCCAGCGGCCGGACGCTCCGGGCCGACTGAACAGGGCAACGCACGCAGCCCCGGGAGAAGCCATGCAGCGCGCCGTCGGACACAGCGAGATTCATGCCGTGGAGACCTGGCTGAGGTCACTCCACGACAGGCTGACGCGCGAACTCGAGGTGCTTGACGGCGGCGCCCGGTTCCGCAGCGACGCGTGGGAGCGCCCCGAGGGCGGCGGCGGCGACAGCCGGGTCATCGAGGAAGGCGCGCTGTTCGAGAAGGGCGGCATCAATTTCTCGTCGGTTCATGGCCAGGCCCTGCCGCCGTCCGCGACGGCCAGGCGCCCCGAGCTCGCGGGACGCAGCTTCCGCGCCACCGGCGTGTCGATGGTGCTGCATCCCCGCAATCCCTACGTGCCCACGACGCACGGCAACTGGCGTTTCTTCGTGGCCGAGAAGCCCGGCGAGGCGCCGGTGTGGTGGTTCGGCGGCGGCTTCGACCTGACACCGTACTACCCCTATCTCGAGGACGTGCAGCACTGGCACCGCCAGTCGCGCGCTGCATGCCTGCCGTTCGGCGCCGACATCTATCCGAAGTTCAAGCGCTGGGCGGACGATTACTTCCACCTGAAGCATCGCAACGAGCCGCGCGGCGTCGGCGGCCTGTTCTACGACGACCTGAACGAGTGGGGTTTCGAGCGCTGCTTCGAGTTCTCGCGCATGGTCGCGGACCACTTCCTGCCGGCTTACACGCCGATCGCGGTGCGGCGCCGCCACGTGCCGTGGGGCGAGCGCGAGCGCGAGTTCCAGCTCTACCGGCGGGGCCGTTACGTCGAATTCAACCTCGTCTACGACCGCGGCACGGTGTTCGGCCTGCAATCGGGCGGGCGCATCGAGTCCATCCTGATGTCGTTGCCGCCGCTGGTGCGCTGGCGCTACGACTGGCGCCCGGAGGAGGGCACGCCGGAGGCGGCACTGTACCGGGACTACCTGAAGCCGCGCGACTGGCTGGAGGACTGATGCGACCCCGGTTCCACCTTGCCTTCCCGGTGCATGATCTCGAGGCCGCGCGCGGCTTCTATGGCGGCTTGCTCGGCTGCGCGGTCGGCCGCGAATCCGGCCGCTGGATTGATTTCGACTTCCACGGCCACCAGATCACGGCGCACCTTGCGGACGGCGGCGCATCCCCGGTCGCCAACCCGGTGGACGGCGACCGCGTGCCGGTGCGGCATTTCGGGCTGATCCTCGAGCGCGCGGCCTGGGACGCACTCGCCGAGCGCCTCGCGCAGGCGGGCGTCGCGTTCCTGATCGAGCCGCGCGTGCGCTTCCGCGGGCGCGCCGGCGAGCAGGCGACGATGTTTGTCACCGACCCGTCCGGCAATGCGCTCGAGTTCAAGTCCTTTGCCGACGAGGCGGCGATCTTCGCGCGCGACCCCGGCGTAGACTGAGGCCGGGCCGGGGAGTCGCCCGGGCCGGCGGCGTCAGCCGAGCGCCGCCCAGATATTCGCCAGCGCCAGCACCAGGATCGCGATCCATGTCACCAGCGTGCCGACGAAGCGGCCGGCGCTGGTGCCGCTGCTCTGGCTCAGGCCGAAGGCGTGGCCGATGCGCGCCAGGAAAAATGCGCTGCCCGCGACGTGCAGCAGGATCGCGCCGATGCCGCTCAACTCTGCGACCAGCAGCAGCACCAGGAACAGCGGCGTGTACTCGGCGAAGTTGCCGTGCACCCGGACGGCGCGCTCGAGCGCGGTGTCGCTGCCGGTGCCGAGACCGACCCGGGCCCGCCGCCGGTGGGCGACCACGAGTCCGGCAAGGGCCAGGTACAGCAGCGCTAGCAGGCCCGCGTACAGGGCCGTGATCGTGGGGCTCATCGGGACGCGACTTCCATGCTGGCGAAGGTCCCAAGCTTAACCGAGCGCTGCGGCCGCCACGACGCATTCCGCGTGGCGGAAGCAACTCACCAGGTGGTCATTGACCAGCCCCGTCGCTTGCAGGTGCGCATAGACGATCGTCGTACCGACGAACCTGAAGCCGCGTGCCTTCAGGTCCTTGCTGATGGCGTCCGACAGCGGGGTCGAGGCCGGCACCTCGCGCATTGCCCGCCAATGATTCACGACCGGGCGGCCGTCGACGAAGCCCCACAGGTAGCGGCTGAAACTGCCGAACTCGTCCTGCACCTCGAGGAAGGCGCGCGCGTTGCCGATCGCGGACTCGATCTTGAGCCGGTTGCGGATGATGCCGGCATCGCCGACCAGCCGTTCGATGCTGCGGCTGTTGAAGCGGGCGACCTTCGCCGGATCGAAGCCGGCAAACGCGCGCCGGTAGCCGGCCCGCTTGTGCAGCACGGTGGACCACGACAGGCCGGCCTGGGCGCTTTCCAGCACCAGGAACTCGAATTGCCCGGTGTCGTCGCGCACCGGGCGGCCCCACTCCTCGTCGTGGTAAGCGACGTAGGCTTCGCTGACCCCGAGGCACCAGCCGCAGCGGCTCCGGTCGTCCATCAGGCTCCTCCTGAGCGGCGGTCCGCGACCTCGATTGCGGACCGCCGCGTCCTGTCCGGCTGACCGCCCTCGCCAGGCGGCGCCGAGCGATTACTCGCCGGGCTTCTTGCCCTTGTCACCGCCGCACTTGCCTTCGCCGCACTTGCCCTCGCCGCCCTTGTCTTCCTTGTCGCCGCCGCATTTCCCCTCGCCGCACTTGCCTTCGCCGCACTTGCCTTCGCCGCACTTGCCCTCGCTGTCCTTGTCCTTCTTGTCGCCGCCGCACTTGCCTT
>CAYWYS010000026.1:0-8574 GCA_964462675.1 uncultured Thioalkalivibrio sp. | reverse complement strand
TCGCCGCACTTGCCCTCGCTGTCCTTGTCCTTCTTGTCGCCGCCGCACTTGCCTTCGCCGACCGAGGCCATGGCCATGTAGCCGCTGGAAAGCGCCGTCATCCCGAAGGGGTTCGCATCGGCCTGCGCCACCGAGGCGCCGGCCAGGGAGCCGGCCAGCGCCACGCCGGCGGCCAGTGAAACGGGCCCGAAAGTCTTCTTGATCATCTCGTCACTCCTCTCGCTCCTGGTGTCGCCTGTCCGGCCTCGCTGGCCGGTTCTGCCGGTCGACTGGTTACTGCCGGCTTCATCGTCCCCGATCTTATTGCATCCGGGCGCGGCGCGCCGCTGGCACGACCCGGCGAATCGCGGGACAATTGGCGCCCCGCGCACCTGCCGGAATTCATCATGAAAGCCCCTGTACACGCAAGTTACCCGAACACCCGCATGCGCCGGATGCGACGCCATGCTTTCACCCGGCGCCTGGTGCGCGAATCCCGCCTGTCGGTCGACGACCTGATCTGCCCGGTGTTCGTGCTCGAGGGCGAGCGGCGCCGCGAGCCGGTGCCCTCCATGCCGGGCGTCGAGCGCATGTCGATCGACGAGTTGTTGCGCGAGGCCGAGGGCTGGCTGTCGCTCGGCCTGCCGGCGGTCGCGCTGTTCCCGGTGACGGCCGCCGAGGCCAAGACCCTCGACGGGCGCGAGGCCTGGAACCCCGATGGCCTGGCGCAGCGCAGCGTGCGCGCCCTCAAGGCCGCGTTGCCCGAACTCGGGGTCATCACCGACGTCGCCCTCGACCCGTTCACGACGCACGGCCAGGACGGCATCATCGACGACAGCGGCTATGTGCTGAACGACGTCACCGTCGAGGCGCTGGTGCGCCAGGCGCTGTCGCACGCCGACGCCGGCGCCGACATGGTCGCACCGTCGGACATGATGGACGGGCGCGTCGGGCGGATCCGCGCGACGCTGGAAGACGCCGGCCACGTCAACACCGGCATCCTCGCCTACTCGGCCAAGTACGCGTCGAGCTTCTACGGCCCGTTTCGCGACGCGGTCGGCTCGGCCGCGAATCTCGGCGGCGGCAACAAGTACGGCTACCAGATGGACCCGGGCAACAGCGACGAGGCGCTCCGCGAGGTCGCGCTCGACATCGCCGAAGGCGCCGACGCCTTCATGGTCAAGCCGGGCATGCCGTATCTTGACATCGTGCGGCGCGTCAAGAGCGAGCTCGGCGTGCCGACCTTCGTCTACCAGGTCAGCGGCGAGTACGCGATGCTCAGGGCGGCCGGCGCGAACGGCTGGCTGGACGAGAAAGCCGTCGTGCTCGAGTCGCTGCTGTCGATGAAGCGCGCCGGCGCCGACGCGATCCTGAGCTATTTTGCGCCGGTGGTCGCGCGCTGGCTGAAGAACGCCTGAGGCCTTGGGCGCGCCGGACCGATATGCGGTGTTCGGCCACCCGGTCGGGCACAGCCGTTCGCCGTGGATTCACGCGCGTTTCGCCGAACTGACCGGCCAGGCGATCAGCTACGATGCGCGCGATGTGCCGCCGGGTGATTTCGACGCCGCGCTGGCCGGTTTTCTTGCGGAGGGCGGCAAGGGCCTGAACGTCACGCTGCCGCACAAGCTCGCTGCCTATGGGGCCGCGAAGCGGCTCACCGCGGCGGCGCGCCGCGCCGGCGCCGTCAACACGCTGGCCGTCGAGCCCGCGGGCTTGCTCGGCGACAACACCGACGGCGCGGGCCTGCTGCGCGACCTGCAAGTCAACCTGCGCATCCCGCTCGCCGGCCGGCACGTGCTGCTGATCGGCGCGGGGGGCGCTGCGCGCGGCGCGCTGCCGGCCTTGCTGGACGCAATGCCGCGCGCGCTCGTCGTGGCGAATCGCACCGCCGCGAAGGCGGTTGCGCTGGCCGCCGACTTTGCCGGCGACGGCCCGGTGATCGGCGTAGGCCTGCAGGCCGCCCATGGGCCTTTCGAGCTGATCGTCAATGCGAGCTCGGCGAGCCTGTCCGACGAGGTTCCGGCATTGCCGGCCGGTGCGCTCGGTGCGCAGACCTTCTGCTACGACATGGCCTACGGCGCCGGGCCGACGGCGTTCATGCGCTGGGCGAGCCGGCAGGGCGCGGCTGCGACGGACGGCATCGGCATGCTCGTCGAGCAGGCGGCCGAGTCCTTTGCGCTGTGGCGCGGCATTCGCCCGCCGACCGCCTCCGTACTGGCGGAGCTGCGGCGGCTCGTCGCCGGCTGAACGGCGCGGCGCGCCGCGGCTGTCGCCGCCACGCTAGGCCATGTAACGGTTCTTGAGCCGCACGTAGTGCTCCGCCGAATAGCGCAGCATCTGCAGTTCCTCCGCCGACAGCGCGCGCACGCGCCGCGCCGGGCTGCCCTTGTACAGGCTTCGCGCCGTCAGCCGCTTGCCCGGCGGCACCAGGCTGCCGGCGCCGAGGAACACCTCGTCCTCGAGCACGGCGCCGTCGAGGATCGTCGAGCTCATGCCGAGCAGGCAGCGGTCGCCGATCGTGCAGGAGTGCAGCATCACCCTGTGCCCGACCGTGACGTCTTCGCCGATCACCAGCGGCAGGCCGCCCGGCGAGTACGGGCCGTCGTGCGTCACGTGCAGCACGCTGCCGTCCTGGATGTTGGTGCGCGCCCCGATGCTGATGGCGTTGACGTCGCCGCGCGCCACGACCATCGGCCAAAGCGAGGCGTCGTCACCGATCGCAACGCGACCGATGACGACCGCGGCCGGATCGACCCAGACGCGCATGCCGAGCGCGGGATACTCGTCGCCGAATGGACGAATGTTCATCGCTTGGCGCCCCGCAGCGTCACCAGTTCTTCGGCCGTTGTCGGGTGAATTGCAACGGTGTCGTCGAAATCCCGCTTGCACGCGCCCATCCGGACTGCGACCGCAAAGCCCTGCAGCAGCTCGTCGGCGCCCTGGCCGATGGCATGGCAGCCGACGATGCGCTCGTCCTCACCGACGGTGACCAGCTTGACGGCGGCCGGCGCCTTGCGCTCGGTCAGCGCGTGGTACATCGGCGTGAAGCGGCTCTCGTAGACGCGCACGGCATCGCCATGGCGCGCGTGCGCCGCGGGCTCGGACAAGCCGACCGTGCCGATCGGCGGATGGCTGAAAATCACCGTCGGGACGCACTCGTAGTCGAGTCGCCGCTCCGGCATGCCGCCGAACAGCCGGTCGGCGAGCCGCCGGCCCGCGGCGATCGCGACCGGCGTCAGCGCGACGCGACCGGTGACGTCGCCGATCGCGTGGATTCCCGGGACATTAGTGTCCTGCCACTCATCGACCGGCACGAAACCGTGCTCGTCGCTGCGCACGCCGGCGCGCTCGAGCCCGAGGTCCCCGGTGTTCGGCGCGCGCCCGATCGCCCACAGCAGCAGGTCGAAGCCGCCGAGCCGACGGCCGTCGATGGTCAGCAGTTCCAGGCCGGTTGCGGTGCGGCACGCGGCGGCCGGCACGGCGCCGGCCTCGATGCAGATGCCGTCGCGGCGCATCTGGTCCATCAGCGCCCCGCGCAGCATCGGGTCGAAATCGCGCAGCACGCCGTCGTGCCGCACGGCGATCGTGACCTCGGCACCGAGTGACTGGAACACGCCGCCGAGTTCCACGGCGACATAGCCGCTGCCGACGATCAGCACCCGCGCCGGGCGCTGCTCGAGCGCAAAGAAGTCGTCGGAGGTGAGGCCCAGCCCGGCGCCCTCGATGTCCGGTACGGCCGGGCGGCCCCCGGTGGCGATGACGACGTGCCGGGCGCGGTAGTTTCTGCCGTCGACCATCACGCTGCCGGCGCCCCCCAACGAGGCCCGGCCGCGCAGCAGCGTTACGCCGCGCCGGTCGAGGTTGCCCTCGTAGATGCCGTTGAGGCGCGCGATGTAGGCGTCGCGGCGCGTTTTCAGGCCGGCCCAGTCGTGCTCGCCGGCGGCGACGCTGAAGCCGTAGCCGGGCGCGTCGGCGATGGCGTGGGCCAGCTCGGCCGCATACCACATGATCTTCTTGGGCACGCAGCCGACATTGACGCAGGTCCCGCCGAGCGGCCCGGTCTCCGCAACGGCGGCGCGCGCGCCGTACTCGGCGGCCCGTTGCGCGGCCGCGAGGCCACCGCTGCCGCCGCCGATGACGAACAGGTCGAATTCCCGGCTGTCAGACATCTGCGTTCCTGCTGGCCACGAATCCGATTCTAGCCCGGTTTGGCGCTGCCCCGGGCGGGAAAACGAACCTGCCCGGCCTCGTGTTAACATCCGGCGCCCGACAGGCGCCGCGGAGCGGTCATGGAGAACCCCTTGCTCGACGATGCCGGCCTGCCGGCGTTTTCCCGGATCCGGGCCGCGCATGTCGAGCCCGCGATCCGGGCCGTCATCGACGAGAGCCGCGCGCGCGTCGAGCAGATCCTGGCCGCGGCCCAGCCGCCGCGCTGGGACAACCTCGTGGTCCCGCTGGAGCTGCTCGACCACCGCCTGGCACGGGTCTGGGCGCCGGTCGGCCACCTGAACGCCGTGCAGAACACCGAGGCGCTGCGCCTGGCCTACAACGCCTGCCTGCCGCTGCTGTCCGATTACAGCAGCGAACTCGGCCAGCACGAGGGCCTGTTCCGGGCCTTCGAGCGCGTGCTCGCCGAGGAGGGCGACCGACTCGACGCCGGGCAGCGCAAGATTCTCGAGGACGCGCTCAGGGACTTCCGCCTCGCCGGTGTCGCGCTCCCCCCGGGGCCGCGCGCGCGCTTCCGCGAGATCATGCAGGAGCTGTCGATTCTCGGCGCGAAGTTCGAGGAAAACCTGCTCGATGCGACCCAGGCCTGGCGCCTGGAGGTGCGCGACGAGGCCAGGCTCGCCGGCCTGCCGGAGGACGCGCGCGAGCGGGCGCGGCAGGCTGCGCGCAATCGCGGCCTCGACGGCTGGGCGCTGACGCTGGATTTTCCCTGCTACCACGCCGTCATGTGCCACGCGACCGAGCGTGAACTGCGCCGGGAAATGTACCAGGCCTGGGTGACGCGCGCGTCGGATCTCGGCCCGACGGCCGGGCGCTTCGACAACAGCGAGGTCATTGCGGCGATCCTGCGCCTGCGGCACGAGGCCGCGAGGCTGCTCGGCTTCGCGAACTACGCGGAGTTGTCGCTGGCGACGAAGATGGCCTCCTCGGTCGACGAAGTCAGGGGCTTCCTGGAAGATCTCGCGCGCCGCAGCCGCGTCGCAGCCGGGGCCGAACTGGAGGCCGTGCGGCAGTTCGCCGGCCAGCCGCTCGAGGCCTGGGACCTCGCGTTCTGGTCCGAGCGCCTGCGCGAGCACGCCTACCAGGTGTCCGACGAGGAACTGCGGCCCTACTTCCCGGCGCACCGCGCCATGGAAGGATTGTTCGACACCGCCGCCCAGCTGTTCGGCATCCGTATCCTGCCCGGCGGCGAGGTCGATCGCTGGCACCCCGACGTCGAGTTCTTCCGCGTCGAGGACGCCGACGGCGGCCTGCTCGGCCACCTGTACACCGACCTCTATGCCCGCGAGCAGAAGCGCGGCGGCGCGTGGATGGACGAGTGCGTGGGCCGCGCCCGGCTGGGCGGCCACACCTCGCTGCCGGTGGCCTTCCTGGTCTGCAACTTCATGCCGCCGGTCGGCGCGCGGCCCGGGTTGCTGAGCCACGACGACGTCGTGACGCTGTTCCACGAGTTCGGTCACTGCCTGCACCACCTGCTGACGCGCGTGGACTGGCCGAGCGCGGCCGGGATCAACGGCGTCGCCTGGGACGCCGTCGAGTTGCCGAGCCAGTTCCTCGAGAACTTCGCCTGGCATCCGACGGTCATCGAGCGCCTGTCCGGGCATTTCGAGAGCGGCGCGCCGCTGCCGCGCGCGCTGCTCGACCGCTTGATCGCCAGCCGCAACTTCCAGTCGGCTATGCAGATGCTGCGCCAGGTCGAGTTCGCGCTGTTCGACATCCGGCTGCACGCCCGCGGCGGCGCCGACGCGACCGCCGCAGTCGCCGAGCTCGACGCCGTGCGGCGCGAGGTGGCCGTCGTCTCCTACCCCGACTTCAACCGCTTCGCGCACGGTTTCTCGCACATTTTCGGCGGCGGCTACGCGGCCGGGTACTACAGCTACAAGTGGGCGGAGGTCCTGTCCGCGGACGCGTTCAGCCTGTTCGAGGAAAACGGCGTCATGGACGCCGCCGCCGGGCGCCGCTTCCGCAAGTGCATCCTCGAGGTCGGCGGCAGCGTGGACCCGCTCGACGCCTTCATCGCCTTCCGCGGCCGCCCGCCGGAGCCGGGCGCCTTGCTGCGCCTCGCCGGGATCAGCGAGGACACGGCCAGCGCGGCCTGAAGCCATGCGGGTCGCAAGCTGGAACGTCAATTCCCTGAAGGTGCGGCTGCCGCAGGTGCTCGACTGGCTGGCCGCCAACTCGCCGGACGTGCTCGGGCTGCAGGAGACCAAGCTCGTCGACGAGGCCTTTCCGGCGGATGCGATCCGCGCGGCCGGCTACGAGGCCAGCTTCAGCGGCCAGCCGACCTACAACGGGGTGGCGCTGCTGTCGCGCGCGCCTGTGGCGGACGTGATCACCGGGCTCGACGGTCTCGACGACCCGCAACGCCGTGTGCTCGGCGCCACGGTCGACGGCGTGCGGGTGCTGAACCTCTATGTGCCGAACGGCCAGGAGGTCGGCAGCGACAAGTACGCCTACAAGCTCGGCTGGCTGGAGCGGCTGCATGCGCATCTCGAGGCCGAACTCGCCCGGCACCCGCGCATCATCGTCATGGGCGACTTCAATATCGCGCCGGACGACCGCGACGTGCACGACCCGAAGGAGTGGGCCGGCAAGGTACTGTGCAGCGAGCCGGAGCGGGCGGCGCTGCGCCGGATTTTCGAGCTGGGCTTCGTCGACACCTTCCGGCTGTTCGAGCAGCCGGAAGGTATCTACAGCTGGTGGGATTACCGCGCGGCGGGCTTCCGGCGCAACCGCGGTCTGCGGATTGACCTGGTGCTCGCCAGCGCGGCGCTGGCCGGCGCCTGCAACCGATCGTGGGTGGACATCGAACCCCGACGCAATGAACGCCCATCTGATCACGCGCCGGCTGTCGCCGCGTTCGACGCCACCGCTTGAGCACCTCCGCCGGGGTGGCACAATACCCTGTGACCCTGGTCACAGAACGATCAACTGCTCATGGCGGGAGCGCCCGCGCTCCCATAGACTGTTGCTGACATGAATGCTCCCGAGACCAAGGGCCGAGTGCTGATGCTCAGGGATCGGCGCAGCGACCACGATGTGACCAATGCCGTGCTCGTCTCGCGCTGGGAGCCGGTGTGGGAAGTCGTCCACGACAGCTTCACGAAGCTCTACCCGGGCATGCCGCTCAGGGTCCTGCGCCAGGCGTTCGAGGACTTCGACAGCCTGTTCCGTGGCCGGCTGCCCGGCTACCTGGGTTGTGACACGGTCTACCACGACATCCAGCACACGCTCGACATGACGCTCGCCATGGCGCGCCTGATCCAGGGCCACGAGCTGTCGGTCGCGGAAAGCGACCGGCTCGGCGCGCCGCGCGCGATCCTCGGCATCATCACCTCGCTGTTCCACGACTCCGGCTACATCCGGCACACCCAGGACGAGACCCGGCGCAACGGCGCCGAGTTCACCCGCTCGCACGTCACGCGCAGCGCCCAGTTCCTCGACCGCTACCTGAACCAGATCGGGCTCGGCGCGGCGTCCGGCATCGCCCGCCAGGTCGTGCACTACACCGGCTACGAGGTGCGCCTCGACCAGATCCGCGTGGTTGCCGAGAAGGATCGCAAGCTCGGGCACCTGATGGGGACCGCCGACCTGCTCGCCCAGATGGCCGACCGCTGCTATCTCGAGAAGTGCCGCGACCGGCTCTATCCCGAGTTCGTGCTCGGTGGCATCGCCGTCTGGCGCGACCCGTCGGGCCGGATCATCACGCGTTACCGCTCCGGCCTGGACCTGCTGCGACAGACGCCGGCGTTCTTCCGCCAGGTCTGCGAGCCGCGGCTGGAGCGGTCGTTCGAGGGCGCTTACCGTTACATGGACGCGGTGTTCGAGGGGCGCAACCCCTACATGGTCGCCATCGACCGCAACCTGTTCTATCTCGAGCGCGTCCTCGAGGGGGAACGCTGGCCGCTGCTGCGCCGCCACCCGCCGTGCGAGCTGGCCGACAGCAATGCACTCGAGCACATCCGCCGCATGGTCGCCGAGTGGCTCAAGGAGCTGCGCGCCGAGGCTGCGTGATCATGAATTCGAAATTGACGGCCAGCCTGTTGTGTGCCGCCCTGTTGCTGCAAACGGCCGCCGCAAGCGAAGCCGTCGCGACCGAGGTCGCGCCCGGGCAGCAGCCAACGCAGGCAATTCCGCGCGAGGTCATTCGCCGGGCCGACGGCTCGGTGTTCAAGTTCGCGACGCCGCGGGTCCTCACGGCACCGCAGTATCCCGCCCGGATGGCCCAGATGGGCGCCGAAGGCTGGGTGGTGTTGAGTTTCGTCGTGCAGCGCGACGGCACCGTGCGGGATCCGGTGGTCATCGACTCGAGCCGCCAGGCGTTCGAGCGCACAGCGCTCGATGCGGTCCGCCAGTTCATTTATTACC
>CAYWYS010000025.1:0-49307 GCA_964462675.1 uncultured Thioalkalivibrio sp. | reverse complement strand
TCAGCGACAGCAGCAGGTGTTCGGTATCCACCTCGGGACGGCCAAACTCGGCGGCATGTTTAGCGGCTTCCTGCAACAGCGCCTCCGAGTGTTCGCTGATCCGGCTGGCCAGCCCGCCACCGCGACGGCGCGGTGCGCCGGCCCCTGCGGCGGCAGGTTCACCGAATGTGGCATCGACCACTTCATCGGTTTCTGCGGATATGGGGGCTGAGTCGTCACCGATGCGGAAGAAGTCGCTACCCAGAAAATCTTCGAACAGCCCGCTGCGCGAGCCAAACAAGGCTTCCAGCGGGGAAACGGTGCGCTTTTGCTGGCGTACCAGTTGGCGGTAGTGGTCATCGCACAACAGCATGGTGCTTTGGCGACCATTAATATTGGCTTCTACCCGCACAGTGGCGGGTTGGCCGCAGACTTGGCATTGTTTTCTGGCCATGCTGGCGATCCTGAGTTGGCCAAGGCGGCGAGGAGCCACATCTCATGGCACCTCGCCTCCAATATGGTTTGTTGTCTGATGAACGGGCACGTCAGTTGGCGTCAGCCGTTGATCGGAATCGAACGCCCCTGCTTCGGCACACCGGCCTCGCGTTTATCCATCGTGATGGTGAGTACACCATTCTTGAAGTCGGCCTTGATCGAGTCCTGGTTGGCGTCACCAGGCAGGTTCAGGGCACGCTGGAAACTGCCGTAGGAGCGCTCGACCCGATGGAAGCCGCCTTCCTTCTTTTCCTGCTCCTGGCGTTTTTCACCGCGCACCACCAGCACATCGTTGTTCAGCGTAATCTGAATGTCCTTCTCCTCGACGCCGGGAACCTCCAAAGTAATCCTGTACTGCTGATCGGTTTCCTGGATGTCGAGGGCCGGCTTCAGCATGCCCGGCCACTCGGATGGCCAGCCCGGCACGGCCAGCGCCGGAAAGCCGAACCCTCGGAATGCATCATCGAACAGACGGTCAATCTCACGATGCAATTGCAAGATCGGACTGACCGCGCCTGCGGCAACCGGCAGGTCATTGCGTTGAACCGGCAGTGAGGCGGCGGCCTGCTGTTCTTCCTGTTCCTTCTTGAACCAGTTCCAGGGAGCTAATTTCTTGAATTCAAAATCCATGTCACACCTCCAGAAAATAATGCATTGAAAAGTTGCTTAGTCTGCATGCCTGCTCAGACGGACATCACATGCAGGCGAGACGGCTTGCTGGCAGGGTTTTGCTGTTCACATTCGCGCATCACCTCCTTTCTGGGCCCCGCGTGGCGATCGATCTTGAATCCACTGATCGATGTCGCTTCGGCGAAACCGCCATGTTCCGCCCACTTTGAATGCCGGGATCTCTCCGTGCGCGGCCAAGCGGTAAAGCGTGCGCTTGCCGACCTTCAGATACTCCGCCAATTCGTCGAGCGTGAAGATTTCGTCCAGGCCAGTTTTCATGGCGCCACCGGACACAGCCTTCCTCTCGCTGTTCAAACTCTGCAGATCATTGCATTCGCTCGCAATATTGTGCGCCTTCTTGCAGATTTCAAGGGGCGCCTACCGTAATGTCTTGATTCATGTCAATGGCGACCCTGATCTCGCCACGTTCGCTGCACGCAGTGGATTGCTTCGGGGAAAGCAGCCCCAGGCCACCCTGGACCACACGCCGATCCTCACGTTGTAACCAAGTGCATGCAGTCCCTTGCTCGTTCGCATGTTCCTTGGCGGAAACTCGTCTGGGCGGGCCCAGCCAACGATCTCCCCAAGGCTGCTCAACCCGACGTGAGGGATCGCCCTGTCATCGCTGCGGATCACGTTCCACAGCCGTGTCGAAACGCTGCCGTTACCCCATACGACATAGTTCAACAGCTCGATCACCGTCTTGCCATTGCGTGACCTATGCCGCCCGAGCCACTCGCCGAACTTTTCCACCTTGTCGTCGCCTGCCTGCGGGCTGTCAGGAAGGCCCAAGTGCTCGTTTTCCTGCTTGATGGCATGGTCGCAGATCGCATGCACGCGCGAGACGGCATCGACGAACGCTTCCTCGGTCAGCTTGAGAATACGGTCGCGTGCCAGTAGCTCGCGTAGCCGTGGCGACCATTCATAGATCGTGCGCTCCTCGAACGAGTGGTAGAAGTCGCCGGCATGCCACCATTCCAGCGCTTCGCGCAGCGCCAACTCGGGGTTCTTCGAGTTCCTGGCGAAGAACTCCTCGTAGGGGTGTCGGTTTCCGTCCTTGACCTGCTTGTAGTAGTAGGCGTGAAGGAACTGGTCCGCCTGAACACCGGGGGGGCACCGACGCATCGATCCAGTCTGGTTTGGCGCCCGGCGCTGCGACCCAGACGGCGATAGCACGCATCACCTGCAGCGTGTCGTTCAAGTCCTGCTCGAACTTGTGAAAGCGCTTCTCGGACAAGAAGCTTCGTGCCGACGAACACCAAGCCCTGGTTCTTCGGCAGCAGTCGGTCCTTGTCGAACTGCTGCTCCAACCCATACTCGCGTTTCGCGAGGTCTGAGCGGCGATCCGCAAGACGAAGCTGCTCTTGGTAGATCTCCTTGGTCAGTGGCCGAGCGCGGTCATCCGCTTCCGCAAAGAATCGCAGCAGCTGACGCTCCATGCCCGTTTCAAGGAGTTCGTCATGTGACAGGAAGGTGCCCGCTTCGATGTTCAATATCCATGCCCGATCGGACAGATTGGCGGACCCGATGTACGCTCCGGCATCCACCCACCAGATGACCTTGGCGTGCAAGGTGTCGGGAACGAGTTTGCAGTCGAAGTTCGGGCTGGCCCTGTCCAGAAACCACTTCAACACGGCAGGATCGACTTACATTCCGCACATCTCACCGGGCATTTTCCGCGAATTTCCGGCGCCGGACAGGCCGGTCAGCTCGGGGTAGAAGACCTGAACGGTACGGGCTGCGCGCAGGAGCGTATGACGCTCAGTGAGGCTGAAGAGCTTGAGGATCTGCTCGGTCGTCGGTCGCGTGCACAGGCGCTGCTCGGGATAGATCGGTAGCTTGGGAATCTGTTCGCGCTGCATGGCCTGGCGCAGCTCGCGCTCGATGAGCGCCTGGACGAGCAGCGCGAGGAAATACAGCGTCAAGAGCGCCTCGATGCGGCCGGGGTTCTTCAGCAGGACCGGCCGGATCTCATGGACGGTCTTGATCTGCTCGAAGCGCTTCTCGATCGTCGGCTGCCCTTTGCGCGCTTGGAGCACTTCGACGGGAGAGATGTTGCGATCGTTGGTAAGCAACGGGTACATCCCGTCGCTCTTCATGTCGTAATCGATGGTGGCCGGATAGATCTGCCACTGCAGATCGTAGCGCTTGCGCGTGACCCGACGATAAGCGGTGTTGGGACCGGGGCGGCCGCGGCGCGTCTGCTTGAACTTGTCCTCGCGGCGGATGATGCGCTCGACCTTCAGGTACCGACGCACGTGGTATTGCTGCAGGATACGCTCGACCTCAAGGTCAATCTGTGCGGCCTTGCGCAAGCGAGTGCGCGGACTGGCGAGGCGTTCTCGCAGAGCGTTCAGCGCCTCCACGGCAGCAGCCAGGTGCCGGTGGCGTCGCGCCTGGCTGTGCAGCGTCAGCAGCGTGCTCCAGACCCAGATCACCGGCCACCCCTCAGTGGAGGGCAGCGGATCGCAGAACACCGACCAGCGGTCTCGTGGTCCGTCGCTGAGACGCGGATGGGGCGGGTCCCAGACCAGCGACCACTCGGGGATAGGCGTCTGGATCCACTCGCGAAAGTGCGTATCCTCGCGCCGCGACCGGAGCATGACCGTGACGAAGCGCCCGCCCGCGCGGTGGATATAGTCCAGGTTATCGTGGCTGCAGAGCTTGGAGTCGCCGACATAGAGGAAGTCGGCGCCCCCGGCAACTGCACGCAGGGTGTTCCACGTCTCGATATGGGTGATCGAGTCGTTGGTATTGCCGTCGCCGACGCGAAACTGCACCGGCACGCCGCCGTCGGCGGCCGGGGTCAGGATCAGCAGCAGCTGCTTCAGATCCGGCCGGTGGTGCTTGTTGTAGCCGTAGGTGTTCACGGGCTCGCGCACGCCGCGACAGCGCTGACCGCGGCTGGCGCGGTACTGGCCGCAGAACGACACGGAGGTGGAGTCGTTGTGCAGACGATCGAACTTTACGGCGAATTGCTGCCCGGCCGCGATGACGACTTCCGTCAACAACGCTGCCCGATCGGCCAGAAACAGTCGATCGAGCGCCCGGCCAAGGCGATCATCATCGAGGCGCTCGGACTGAGCCGGTGCCAGGCCGAAAAGCTCCGGCGCGAAGCCCTGCACGGCCTCCTGCTGGCGGTAGATCGGCTCGCGCTCGACGATGATCGAGCGCAGCAGCACGCCGAGGGCTCGGGCGTGGGGCACTGTGCAGCGCCGATCGCCCGTCGGCACGTAGCGCTCCAGCAGTGGCTCGAGCCCGAGTCGTTCGATGAAGTGGTTGATGAGGGGAAGCGGTCCCAGTCGCTCGGATCGTAGAGCAAACGCTTGAGAGGGCGATGTGAGGGGTTGCTTGCTCTGCACTCTGGCGAGAGTGCTTATCGCCAGCTCCCCAATATTGTCAACAATCTGAACAGCCCATGACCGCCAGCAAGGACACCATCATCCGCAATGCGCAAGAGCGCATCGCGCGTATCCACGAGTCGATTGGCGACATCGAGTACCTGTCCTCGGGAACTTTGCTCAAGCGCATGAAGCGTTGCGGCAACCCGCGCTGCGCTTGTGCGAAGGACCCGGCGGCGCGTCATGGGCCCTATTACGAGTGGAGCTACATGAAGGATGGCCGGCTCCATCACCGCACGCTGTCGCCCGATCAGGCAAAGCTCATGCGTCGGGCGATCGCGAACCACCGCAAAGTGAAGCGGCTACTGCAAATGTGGGAGGCTTGCACGCGACGACTGATCGAGATCACCGCCCGTGCGGCGCTGAAGCCGGCCGCCGGCCGGGCAGGAAATTGCCCGGAAATGCGCTCAGAGATGTGCGGAATGTAAGTCAAGTGATCCCGCGGCAACAATCAAACGCCTCCACCCAGCGATCCTGTCCGGCTCGCGGCGACGGATCCCGCAGCCGTCTTCCACATGTAGCCAAGCGCCACCTGCGCGATCTCTGCGGGACCATAACGCCGCCGCATGTTGCAGCCATCGCACAGCGACGGCAACGCAGGCATCCGCTCCCGATGTTCCAGCGCTTCGTCGATCGAAAGCGTTGCTACGTTGCCAAGGACGTGACGATGAGCCACATCGTTGTAGCAGTAAAGATAGTCACCGCTCGACGCGATGAACAGGTCCACATTCCTGGGAATACAGCGGAAACGGCTGTGGATATTCTGCCTGACGATGTCTTTCAGCGTCGGCACGAAATCCATCTCCTGCGAGTGCAGCCGATGGGTCTTGATCATGGCTCTGAGCCGGTCGCTGGCAATCTTGTGGGCACGCAGGTTCCCGCCCCGGTTGTACAACGTCGGCGACATGGTCAGGTTGTCGATCCCCTGGCGACGGAACCAGTTCACCGTCGCCTCGAGCGTATCGAGGCATTGCGGCATGGGCGTCAGGCTGATGGCCAGCCGGGTACGCTTGAGCACGCGATGAGCCAGGAGGATATGCTCTCTCACACGTTCGGGATCGAGGTTGACATGCACCTGTCGGTAGATCCCTGTGTCGATGCTGGAAAATGAAACTGTCAGGGTGTGAATCACACCATCCAGGCGCTCGAGTTTGTCCCGGTCCAGCAACTGGCCGTTGCTCACCATGTCAAAGCGCTCGGTCCGCCCACGCAACGCGTCGATGAACGGCATGAACTTCGGGTGCGTGGTCGGTTCACCGTAGCCCGCGATCACCACCCGAAAGATGTTGGCCGCGGCCAGTCGCTCGAGAGTTTGTGCAAACACCCGTGGCTGCATCAGCATCGGGCGCTGGATCTCGTCCTGCGGACACATGACGCAGCGGGCGTTGCACTTGCTGGTCCATTCCAGGTTAATGGCGATCTGGTACGACTTCATCGATCCAGACACTCAGCGGCAGGCACCAGGCGCGGCACGTGCTGCGCACAATTCGGCACGACCTGCTCTACGCTGACGCACACCACCCGGTCGACTTTCGAGAACATCCCCAGCAGCGCTGCATCCTCGCTGATGGTGGCGCGGCCGTTGACGCGCAGACGCGCGCCGTCACTGAAGTCGATGAACAGGCAGCCGACCTGTGGATTTACCAGGATATTGCCGAGACTCATGAAGGCGCCATTGCCGGCGAAATCCGGAAATACAAAGCGGCGTTCATCGAGAATCTTTATCAGGCCGGGGCCGCCACCCTTGAAGGAGCAGTCGCAGCGTCCCTCATCGTCGCTCGTGGCCAGGAAAAAGAACGGCGCGCCTTCGATCCGGGCGTGGTAGTCGGACGGAATGTGGTCCCACAACAAGCGCTCCTTGCGCGCCTGGTCCCACAGTGCGGTCGTATTCCAGCGGCGCTGCGCCTCGGTCTCCCCGCGATGAAAAGCCATGCTCGTGGTCACTGGCCCCCTCCCAACATAAAGATGCGGCCAGAATGCGCCAATCAGCTTAAGGGCGGCTTAAAGGGTGACCCGGCGGAGGCGATGTCGGTGCTGGGCGGCGACGAGCGTATCTTGCGCCAGCAGCACGTCGCCAAAATTGCTGACATACCACCCTGAGCAGTCCAACCGCACCATCGCCGAGGTCTGGACCGAGGAACAGGCGCACCTGATGACGATGCCGCCGACGTTCGCACTGCCTAACGGCGCGTCGTTCGGCCGGTTGCCCGAGGCATTCCGTCAGCTACAGGCGGTGCTGCTCCAGCACCCCGGCCGCGACGGCCGCGGTCATCGCGGCCTCGAGCGCGTCCAGGCCCTCGTCCAGGACACTGCGCTCGATGGTCAGCGGCACCATCAGGCGGAGTACGTTACCGTAGCTCCCGCAGGACAGCAGCAGCAGGCCGCGCTCACGCGCCGCCGCGATGACGGCGCGGGTGAGTTCAGGCGCCGGGCGCTCCGGATCGCCCTCGTGGCACAGCTCCACCGCCACCATCGCGCCGAGCCCGCGCACTTCCGCGATGCACGGCTGGCGGCCGGCCAGCGTCTGCAGCCGGGCCTGCATGTGCAGGCCGAGCTCGCTGGCGCGATCGCACAGGCCTTCCTCGTCGATCACGTCGAGCACCGCGAGCGCGGCCTCGCAGGCGATCGGGCTGCCGGCATAGGTGCTGCCGAGGCCGCCGGCGTTGAGCGCATCCATGACCTCCGCGCGGCCGGTCACGGCCGCGATCGGGAAGCCGCCCCCGAGGCCCTTTGCCATGGTGATGATGTCCGGCACGACACCGCTGTGCTCGATGCCGAACATCCGCCCGGTGCGCGCCATGCCGGTCTGGACCTCGTCGGAGATCAGCAGGATGCCGTGCTTGTCGGCCAGGGCCCGCAGGCGCTGCAGGAACTCGGCCGGCGCCGGGTAATAACCGCCCTCGCCCTGCACGGGTTCGATCATGAACGCGGCGACGCGGCCAGGCTCAATGTCGCTCTTGAAGAGCATCTCGAGCCCGTGGATCGCGTCCGCGACACCGATGCCATGGAGCTCGCACGGGAACGGCGCATGGAAGATCTCGCCGGGGAACGGCCCCACGCCGAGCTTGTAGGGATCGACCTTGCCGGTGAGACCGAGTGCCAGCAGGGTACGGCCGTGGAAACCGCCGTGGAACGCAATCACGCCCGGTCGGCCGGTATACGCTCGCGCGATCTTGATCGAATTCTCGACGGCCTCGGCGCCGGTATTGAGCAGCATGGTCTTCCTGGCGAAATCACCCGGTGCGAGCGCATTGAGGCGTTCGCAGAGCGTTACGTAGCCGCCGTAGGCGACGACCTGGAAGCAGGTATGGGTGAACGCGGCCAGCTGACGCTGCGCCGCGTCGATGACCCGGGGATGGCAATGGCCGGTGTTGACGACGGCGATGCCGGCGACGAAGTCGATGTAGCGCCGCCCCTCGACATCCCAGATCTCGGCGTTGCGGGCGCGGGCCGCGAATACGGGGTGGCCCTGGCCCACGCCGCGCGGGAGTGCAGCGGAGCGTCGTGTCATCTGCCTGGCGTTGGTCACGGCGGGAGACTGCGTGGCGGGCTCGATCTTGGCGTTCATGCACTTCTCCATGGAGTGATGCCGGGGGCGAGCGTCACTGGACGCCACCCATGCACAGGTACTTGATCTCGAGGTAGTCCTCGATGCCGTACTTCGAGCCCTCGCGGCCCAGCCCGGAGGACTTCATGCCGCCGAAGGGCGCCACTTCAGTGGAGATGATCCCGGTGTTGATGCCGACGATGCCGTATTCCAGCGCCTCGGCTACCCGCCACACCCGGTTCATCCCGGTCGCGTAAAAATAGGCCGCAAGGCCGCACTCGGTATCGTTCGCCACGCGGATCGCCTCGGCCTCGTCGCTGAAGCGGAACAGGGGCGCGACCGGGCCGAAAGTCTCCTCCCGCGCGATCTTCATGTCGGGTGTCACGTCGGCCAGCACAGTGGGCTCGAAGAAGCTGCCCCCCAGCGCATGCCGGCGGCCGCCGAGCACCACGCGGGCGCCGCCCGCCAGCGCGTCCGCGATGTGTTCCTCGACCTTCTCGACGGCTTTCATATCGATCAGCGGGCCCTGCGTGACGCCGTCCTCCAGCCCGTTGCCGACCTTCAGCCGCCCGACTGCGGCGGCGAGTTTTTCGGCGAACGAATCGTAGACCGCGTCCTGCACGAGGAGGCGGTTGGCACACACGCAAGTCTGGCCGGTGTTGCGATACTTCGAGGCGATCGCGCCCTCGACGGCAGCATCCAGGTCGGCATCGTCGAACACGATGAAGGGCGCATTGCCGCCGAGCTCCAGCGACATCTTCTTGATCGTCGCCGCGCACTGCCTGGCCAGCGTAATGCCGACTTCGGTCGAACCGGTGAACGTCAGCTTGCGCACCAGCGGATTGCCTGTCATTTCCCCGCCGATCTCGCGCGCGCCGCCGGTCACCACGCTGAACACGCCGGCCGGAATACCGGCCTGCTCCGCGAGCACTGCGAGGGCCAGGGCGGAATAAGGTGTCTGGCCGGCGGGCTTGAGCACCATGGTGCAGCCGGCCGCCAGCGCGGGTCCTGCCTTGCGGGTGATCATCGCCAGCGGGAAGTTCCACGGCGTGATCGCCGCGCATACGCCCACGGGCTCCTTCGTCACCACGATGCGCTTGTCCGGCTGGTGTGCGGGAATCGTGTCGCCGTAGATGCGCTTGCCCTCCTCGGCGAACCACTCGACGAACGAGGCGGCATACAGCACCTCGCCGCGTGCCTCCGTGAGCGGTTTGCCCTGTTCCGACGTCATCAGGACCGCCAGGTCCTCCTGGTGCTCGAGGATCAGCTCGAACCAGCGGCGCAGGATTCGGGCGCGTGCGCCCGCCGTCAGGGCCCGCCAGCCTCGCCAGGCGTCGTTTGAAGCCTGGATCGCGCGCCGCGTCTCGGCGGCGCCCATGGCCGGCACCGTGCCAAGGGTTTCACCGTTGGCCGGGTTGCGAATCGTCAGCGTGGCGCCCGAATCGGCATCGATCCACTCGCCCCCCACGAGGCAGCGCGTACGGAACAGGTCGGGTTTCTGGAGTCGTAGTGCCATGTCGATCGTCCCCGTAAGTTGAAACGCGCGGGCCCTGCCTGGTTGCCGGCAGCCGCGTTCCGTCAGGCGCTCAGGTTGATCCAGGTTGCCTTCAGCTCGGTGTACTTGTCGAAAGCGTGCAGGGATTTGTCCCGGCCGTTGCCCGACTGCTTGAAGCCGCCGAAAGGCGCCGTCATGTCGCCGCCGTCCCAGTAGTTGACCCAGACGCTCCCCGCCCGCAGCGCACGTGCGACCCGGTGGGCGCGGGAGATGTCGCGGGTCCACACGCCGGCGGCCAGGCCGTAGATGCTGTCGTTCGCCATCCGCAGCGCCTCCGCCTCGTCGTCGAAGGCGATAGCGGCCAGCACGGGGCCGAAAATTTCTTCCCGGGCGATCGTGGCATCGTGGCTGACTCCATCGAATACGGTCGGCTCGATGTAGAAACCGCCGGTATGCGCAAGCACGCGATTGCCCCCGAGGGCCACCCGGCCGCCCTCCGCCCTGCCAGTGTCGATGTAGTCCAGCACGCGCTGCATCTGGCCCTCATCGACCATGGCGCCCATCGGGGCGCCCGGCTCGAGCGGGTGCCTGGGCTGCATTTCCCGACCCGCGGCGACCACGCGCTCGATAAACTCGTCCTTGATGGTGCGTTCGACCAGCAGTCGCGAGGCGGCCGTGCAGACTTCCCCCTGGTTGAAAAAAATGCCCGAGGCCGCGGCCCTGGCGGCGGCCTCGAGGTCCGGTGCATCGGCGAACACCAGGTTCGGACTCTTGCCGCCGCACTCCAGGAACACCCGCTTCAGGTTGCTGCGGCCGGAGCACTGCATCAGGTGCTTGCCGATCGCTGTCGAGCCGGTGAAGACCAGGCCGTCGACATCCCTATGCAGAGCCAGGGCCTCCCCCGCCCCACGGCCGTATCCCGGCAGCACGTTGAACACGCCGTCCGGGATACCGGCCTCGGTGGCCAGCGCGGCGACGCGGATGGCGCTGAGAGGTGATTTCTCGGAGGGCTTGAGAATCACTGAATTGCCCATGGCCAGGGCCGGCGCGAACTTCCAGGCCGCCATCAGCAGCGGAAAATTCCACGGCACGATCGCGGCGACCACGCCGAGCGGCTCGCGCGTCACCAGTCCCAGCTCATGCCGGCCCGTGGGCGCGATCTCGTCGTAGACCTTGTCCACCGCCTCGCCGGTCCAGTTCAGGCAGCGCAGCACGGCAGCGATATCGACCTGCAGCGCATCGTCGATCGGCTTGCCCATGTCCAGGGTTTCCAGCAGTGCCAGTTCCTCCGCATGCCGCTCGATGAGCCCGGCAAACCGGATCAGTGTTTTCTTGCGCTCGACCGGCGTCTGGTCGCGCCAGCGCCCGTCCTCGAATGCACGCCGGGCCGCCGCCACGGCACGCTCGACATCCTCGGAATCGCACTCCGCGATTGCGCCGAGTTCGCGGCCATCGATGGGGCTGATATCCGCGAAGGTCTTACCCGAGGCCGCATCGACATAACGGCCGTCGATGTAGGCCTGGGTGCTGATGTGGAGTTTCGCGACGCGCTCGAGCCAGTCGGACTTGCTGCGCGGATGGGGCGTGGCGTCATTCATCAGGAGTCTTCCGTCGCTGTTGCTGGTTCTTCAATTGCGGCGAGGCCGCGGTCCGCTCAGAACGTCGGCGGCGTGCTGGCGCTGACGATCACCGCGTCTTGGTGCCCGACGTTGCGGAAGCGGTGCGGCCTGTTGCTCCCGAAATAGTAGCCGTGGCCCGGTTCCAGCACGCGGACCAGGTCGTCGACGGTCAACTCGACCCGCCCGGCGACCACTACGCCCGCCTCCTCGCCGCCGTGCCGAAGCATCTCGGCACCGGTATCGCTCCCGGGAGGAAGGACCTCGCGCAGGATGCACATCTGGCGTCCGGGACGGCCGTTGCCGATCAGGAAATAGTGGATCGCCCCGGTGCCCACGTCGGGCTGCTGCTCCGGCGTGAAGAACGGGCCTCCTTCGGCATTCACATTGAAATCGGCGGTGAAGAAATCCGTCAGCGAGATCGGGATGCCGTCGAGGACCTTCTTCAGGGAGCTGACCGAGGGGCTGACCTTGTTCTGCTCGATCAGCGAGATCGTGCTGTTGGTCACCCCGACGCGCTTGGCCAGCTCGCGCTGGCTCAAGCCCTGCGCCTTGCGGATTGTTTTCAGGCGGGCACCGATGTCCATCAGCCAAATCTACCGTTTTGTTGCCGGATACTGAACACTATGCCACGAAATTTGCGCGGATATGGGCAAGATGTCGCGCTTCATGTAAAATTTATTCAACACTTTGTATCGACCGGCTCGAACGGCAGCGCCGCCGAGCCTGCGCAGGAGACGTCATGGCTGCAATTGCCGATTCCGCCACGCCCGACGCACCCGAGCTCGCCGCTTACTGGATGCCGTTCACCGCCAACCGGCAGTTCAGGCATCGGCCGCGACTGCTGAGCGAAGCCAGCGGCATGTATTACCGGACGCCGGACCAGCGGGAGGTGCTGGATGCCACTGCGGGGCTGTGGTGCTGCAACGCCGGCCACGGGCGCTCCCGCATCGCGGAGGCGGTGAAATCCCAGCTCGAGCGGCTCGACTACGCGCCGAGCTTCCAGCTCGGCCATCCGCTGGCGTTCGAACTGGCCGAGCGACTCGTTGCGATTGCGCCAGATTCGCTGAAGCACGTCTTCTACACCAATTCCGGCTCGGAATCCGCGGACACGGCGCTTAAGATCGCCCTCGCCTATCATCGCGCCCGCGGCGAGGGCCAGCGCACGCGTTTGATCGGCCGCGAAAAGGGCTATCACGGGGTGGGCTTCGGGGGCATGTCGGTCGGCGGCATGGTCAACAACCGCAAGGCCTTCGGCGCCATGTTGCCGGGCGTGGATCACCTACGCCACACCCTGGACATGGGGCGCAACGCGTTCGCCCGCGGCCTGCCCACTCATGGCGCCGAGCTTGCCGATGACCTGGAGCGCCTGGTGGCGCTGCACGATGCCTCGACGATCGCGGCGGTGATCGTCGAACCGCTCGCCGGCTCCGCCGGCGTGATCCTGCCGGCGGTCGGTTATCTCGAGCGCCTGCGCGAGATCTGTACCCGCCACGGCATCCTGTTGATTTTCGACGAAGTCATTACCGGCTTTGGTCGGGTCGGCAAGGCCTTTGCCGCGGAACGGCTCGGCATCACGCCGGACCTGATGACCACCGCCAAGGGCCTGACCAACGGCGCGATCCCGATGGGCGCGGTGTTCGCCGCCGATGCCGTCCACGATGCCTTCATGCAAGGGCCAGAGCCCCTGATCGAACTGTTTCACGGCTATACCTTCTCCGGCCACCCGGCGGCGTGCGCCGCTGCGCTCGCCGCACTGGATATCTACGAGGAGGAGCGCTTGTTCGAGCGGGCGCTCGAACTCGGTGGATACTGGGAAGATGCCCTGCACGGCCTCCGTGAGCTGCCGAACGTGATCGACATCCGCAATTTTGGCCTGGTCGGCGGCGTGGAGCTGGCACCAAGGCCGCATGCGCCCGGCGCGCGCGGCTATGATGTTTTCACCGACTGCTTTCACAACCGGGACATGCTGGTACGCTGCGCAGGAGACGTGATCGCCCTGTCGCCGCCGCTGATCCTGGAACGCGAACATATTGACCAGATCGTCGAGCGGTTGGCAACAGCGATCCGCGCGGCCGACTGATCCGGATATTCCACCCTTGACCAAGGCCAGCCCGCACATGCTTATCGGCGTACCCAAAGAGATCAAGAACCACGAATACCGCATCGGCCTGACGCCGGGCGGTGCCCGCGAACTGATCGGCCAAGGTCATCGCGTGCTGGTGCAGCGCGATGGTGGCGCGGCGATCGGGCTGACCGACGCGGCCTATGCGCAGGTCGGGGCGGAAATCGTAGACACGCCCGAAGAAATCTTCGCGCGCGCCGAGATGATCATCAAGGTCAAGGAACCGCAACCGAACGAGTGCCGCATGCTCAGGCGCGGCCAGGTGCTCTACACCTATCTGCACCTGGCGCCGGATCGGGACCAGACCCGCCTGCTGGTGGAGTCCGGCTGCACCGCGATCGCCTACGAGACCGTGACCGACCGCAGCGGCGGCCTGCCCCTGCTGGCGCCCATGAGCGAAGTGGCCGGGCGCATGTCGATACAGGCCGGGGCCCACGCACTGGAGCGGGCCCAGGGCGGCTCCGGCGTCTTGCTGGGAGGCGTCCCCGGCGTGCCCGCGGCCAACGTCATGGTCATCGGCGCGGGCGTGGTCGGATTGAATGCCGCCCGGATCGCCATGGGGATGGGTGCCAATGTCACGCTGTTCGACCGCTCCCTGCCGCGCCTGAAATACATCGACGACCTCTACGGCGAGCGGCTCAACACGCTCTATTCCACCGAGGAGTCGATCGAGAGCCACTTGCGGCTCGCGGACCTCGTGATCGGCGCGGTGCTGATTCCCGGCGCCGCCGCGCCGAAGCTCATCCGCCGCGACCAGCTGGCGCTGATGCGGCCGGGCTCGGTGCTGGTCGACGTCGCGATCGACCAGGGCGGCTGCTTCGAGACCAGCAAGGCCACCACCCACCAGAATCCTACCTACGAGGTGGAAGGCATCATCCACTACTGCGTCGCCAATATGCCCGGCGCGGTCGCCCGCACGTCCACTTTCGCGCTCACCAACGCGACCCTGGCGTACGCGGTCCAACTCGCGAACAAGGGCGCACGACAGGCCATGCTGGACGATGAGTTTCTCCGCAACGGTCTCAACGTGCATGAAGGCAAGGTGACCTTCGAGGCGGTCGCCCACGATCTCGGTTATGCCTACACCCCTGCGCTCGAGGCGCTGGGTTGAGTCCGGAGGCGATCATGAACCACGCGAATCGAGCGAGCCGGCCAGTGGAGATTCCCCTCGTAGCCCATTGGGTCGATGGCGCGTGCTGGGCCGGCGAATCCGCCAGGACCGGCGAGGTATTCGATCCCGCCACGGGCCGGGTGACCTGCCGTGTGGCACTCGCCGGGCGGGACGATGTAGCAACGGCGGTCGCCGCCGCGGCAGCCGCCTTCCCCGGCTGGGCAGCGACCACGCCGCTCGGCCGGGCGCGCGTCATGTTCCGCTTCAAGGCCCTGCTGGAAGCACACGCGGAGGAGATCGTCGCGGCGATCACAGCGGAGCATGGCAAGGTCCTGGCCGATGCGCGCGGCGAGCTGACACGTGGCATCGAGGTGGTGGAATTCGCCTGCGGTATTCCCCAGATGCTCAAGGGCGCGCATTCCATGAACGTGGGCAGCGGCGTCGATTCCTGGAGCGAGTTCGCTCCGCTGGGCGTCGTCGCCGGCATTACGCCGTTCAATTTCCCCGCTATGGTGCCGATGTGGATGTTTCCAGTCGCTCTGGCGTGCGGCAACAGCTTCATTCTCAAGCCGTCCGAGCGCGACCCGGGTCCCGCGATGATCCTGGCTCGGCTGCTCAAGGAAGCCGGGCTGCCGGACGGGGTCTTCAACGTGGTGCACGGTGACAAGGATGCCGTGGATGCGCTGATCGAGGACGACCGCGTCCAGGCCCTGAGTTTCGTCGGCTCCACGCCGATCGCCGAATACATCTACGCGCGCGGCTCGGAACGCGGCAAGCGCGTCCAGGCACTGGGTGGCGCCAAGAACCACATGGTGGTCCTGCCCGACGCCGACCTGGAGCAGGCCGCAAGCGCCTTGCTCGGGGCCGGCTACGGCTCGGCCGGCGAACGATGCATGGCCATTTCGGTCGCCGTCTGCGTCGGCGACGCGACGGCCGACGCCCTGGTCGCCAACCTAGCGCCGCGGGTCCGTGGCCTGCGGATCGGACCCGGATGCCAGGGCGACCCCGACATGGGCCCGCTGGTCACCGGCCAGCACCGTGCCAAGGTCCGCGGCTACGTCGACCTGGGGGTCGCCGAAGGCGCGCGCCTCGTAGTGGACGGACGCGATTTCGCGGTCCCTGGCCATGAGCAGGGATTTTTTCTCGGTGGCTGCCTGTTCGACGAGGTGCGCCCCGACATGAGGATCTACCGCGAGGAAATCTTCGGGCCGGTGCTGTGCGTCGTCAGGGTGCCGGATCTCGAGGCCGCACTGGCACTCGTCAACAATCACGAGTATGGCAACGGCACGGCCATCTTCACGCGCTCCGGGGCGGCTGCGCGGTCGTTTGCCCACCGGGTCGAGGCCGGGATGGTGGGCATCAACGTGCCCATCCCGGTGCCCATGGCCTTCCACAGCTTCGGCGGCTGGAAGCGCTCGCTGTTCGGCCCGCTGCATATGCACGGACCGGATGGAGTGCGTTTCTATACGAGGCTGAAGACGGTCACGGCGCGCTGGCCGCTGTCCGCCCAGGGCGAGGCCGAATTCATCATGCCGACCATGAAGTAGCGTCGCCCGAGGATTTTCGCCCGGACGCGCAGAGAGGCGGAGACGCGGAGGCGGTAAAAAATGGTTCTTCGTGGATTGGCGTGAAGGCTGGAGAGGGATTGGTGGCCCACACACCATCGCACCCTCTGGCTGGATATGTAAGATCCACGCGCGCGCTGAAAAAACTGCCCAGTAATCCTGCCCGTCTATCCCCTCCGCACCTCTGCCTCTCTGCGCCTCCGCGCGAAAATCTTCTTCAGAACTCCATGCTGAGGGTCAGCACCACGCGTGCGTCAGCCCAGCTCCTGGGTCCGAAGAAGTCCTGCACGTCCGAGTCGAATCCCGAGGTATCGAAATACGACAGGTCGGCATTGATCATGCCGAAGTTACGGTTGACGCCGACCTGGAAGTCCCAGAAATCGCTGCCTGCTGCATCCGAGACGTCGTTGTAGCCCACGCCAAGCACGAGATTCAGCTCGGCGACGCCCAGTTCGTACTCGGCATTGAGGTTGTAATAGAACGCGCTCTCGTCGGATCTGAAGAGATCGTCCGTCCAGGCCACGGTCGCGGTGTAGTTGTCGAGAAAACTGTATTCCGCGATGTACTCGTTGTAATTGATGCCGAAACCTTGGTTGGCGCCGGGATAAAGGTAGCGGATCCAATACAGGTCGAGTTCGGTGTCGTTTTCGAATGCGAACGCCCAGCCGGCATAGATGTCGACCTCGATATCGATGCCGTCCGGCTGATCGAAGTCAACGTTCGAGGCCCAGACGCCGGCGTAGAAGCCAATCGAATGGCCCACCTCCAGGCTGCCCTGGATCGCGGGACCCTCGTCCGTCTGCGAAACGCCGCGGAAGATGTAATCGCTGGTCGCGGCCAGGCTACCACCGTACCACCAGCCCTCCTCGTCGTCCTCGGCGTGCGCGGGTACGACCAGGAGCCCGGCCAGCAGCCCGGCCACCAGCGCTGAGGGGAGCAACGCCACTTTGCTCCGGGCGCGCGTGTCTTCATTCATCATGATCATCATCAGGTTCCTCGTGGTGACGGACTTATTGCCCCTGGTCTAACAAAGGTCAATTGCTCAGCTGCCTTCGTCAGTTCCCCGGCTCTCCTCACGCCGCTTCCGTTCGCTGCGCGCCATCATCCACCAGGCGGTAACGGCCGCCAGCGAGACCGCGGCAATCCACAACGTGGCGAGCGCATTGATCTTCGGGCTCACGCCCATGCGTACGGAGGAGAATACCTTCATTGGCAGCGTGGTCGAAGCCGGCCCGGAGACGAAACTGGCGATGACCAGGTCATCCAGGGACAGCGTAAACGCCAGCAGCCAACCAGCCACCAAGGCCGGAATGATAAGCGGCAAGGTGATGACAAAGAATACCTTCAGCCGGCTGGCGCCGAGGTCCATTGCGGCCTCGTCCAGCGAGCGATCCATTTCGGTCAGCCGCGAAGCCACGACTACGGTCACGAAGGCCGTCGCGAACGTCGTGTGGGCAATCCAGATCGTGCCCATGCCGCGCATGATGGGCGTGCCGAGGAGTTCACCGATGAACACGAACAAAAGCAGCAGGGACAGGCCCGTGATGACCTCGGGCATGACCAGCGGTGCGGTGATCAACCCGCCGAACAGCGTCTTGCCCGGGAAGCGCCTGAACCTGACCAGGAGCATGGCGGCCATGGTGCCGATGCCGACCGCCGCCCAGGCGGTATAGAACGCCACCCGGATGCTGACCCAGGCGGCATCCATGAGCTGGCGATCGCCGAACAACTCCCCGTACCACTTGAACGAGAACCCCGCCCAGACGGTCACCAGCCGGGACTCGTTGAACGAGTAGACGATCAGGCTGAGGATCGGCGCATACAGGAACACGAAGCCGAGTACGAGCAGCGTGAGGGTGAATTTGGAATTGCGCCCTGCGCCATTCATGCCAGTCGTTTCTCCATGTCCCGGGACTGGTAATGGTGGAAGATGGTGATCGGCACAACGAGCAGCATCAGCATGATGATCGCCACCGCCGAAGCCACCGGCCAGTCCCTGTTGTTGAAGAACTCCTCCCAGAGGACCTTGCCGATCATCAGGGTATCCGGGCCGCCCAGCAGCTCGGGAATGACGAACTCGCCGACCACCGGGATCATGACGAGCATGGAGCCGGCGATGATACCAGCCAGGGTCATCGGCAACGTCAGGCTGAGAAACACGCGCCACGGCTTGGCGCCGAGGTCATAAGCCGCTTCCTCCAGGCGAGGGTCGAGCCGCACCAGGTTCGCGTACAGCGGCAGGATCATGAATGGCAGGTAGGTGTAGACCACGCCGACGTACACGGCGAGCGGCGTATGCAGTATCTGCAGCGGTTCGGTGATCGCGCCGATCCACATCAGGAAATTATTGATCAGGCCATTGCTCTTGAGTATCCCGATCCAGGCGTACACACGGATGAGGAACGAGGTCCATGACGGCAGGATCACCAGCAGCAGCGCGATGTTGCGCGCGGCCGGATCGAGCCGCGAGATGGCGTAGGCCATCGGGTACCCGATCAACAGGCACAGGAAGGTCGAGATGAGCGCGATCTTGAGCGAGCCGAGGTAGGCCGAGACATACAGGCTGTCGCGGACCATGTAGAGGTAGTTGTCGAAATTCAGCTTGATGATGACGCCCGTGTCCGTGCGCGTCAGCAGGTCGCTGTAGGGCGGCATCGCGATGAGGCCCTCGGCGAACGAGATCTTCAGCACGATGGCAAACGGAACAGCAAAGAACACCAGCATCCACAGGAACGGCACCGCGATGACCAGCCAGCGCGCTCCCGGGACCCGCCCGCTGAGGCGCTGCTTCACGCGGTCAGCACCACGCCGGCGAGATCATCCCAGCTCACCCATACCTGCTCGTCCCAGGTGAAGTCCTCGGAGGCCCAGCGCCGGGAATTGGCCACGTGCGCCAGCACCTTGAGCCCGCCGGCCAGGCGGATGTGCAGGACCGAGTGGCTGCCCAGGTAGGCGATGTCCTCGATGGTGCCCTTGAAGCAGTTATGCTCCTGTGCGGGGCGCTCCTTGGTGACGACGAGCTTCTCGGGACGCAGGGCGAACACCACATCCATGCCCTCGTAGCCCGTGTGGCCGTGCCCGACCCGGATGGGGTCCGACAACCCTCCGGCCTTGATCGTGATGTGGTCCGCCTCGTCCTCGTCGATCTGGCCCTCGACCAGGTTGACCGAGCCGACAAACGCAGCGGCGAAACGGCTGGCGGGCTGCTCGTAGATCTCGTCCGGGGTGCCGACCTGCACGATCCGCCCGCCCTCCATGATCGCGATCCGGTGCGCCATGGTCATGGCCTCTTCCTGGTCATGCGTGACCATGACGCAGGTAACGCCGAGGCGCTCGATGATCCCGACCACCTCCAGCTGCATTTCGGAACGCAATTTCTTGTCGAGTGCTCCCATGGGCTCGTCGAGCAACAGCAGCTTGGGACTCTTGGCCAGCGAACGCGCCAGCGCCACGCGCTGCTGCTGTCCTCCAGACAGCTGGTGCGGCTTGCGGTGCGCCATCGATTCCATGTGCACCAGCGCCAGCATCTCCTCGACCCGCCGCTTCACCTGGTCACGCGGCAGGCGATCCTGTTTCAGTCCGAACGCAACGTTGTTGGCCACCGTCATGTGCGGGAAGAGCGCGTAGGACTGGAACATCATGTTCACCGGCCGCTTGTACGGCGGCAGCCCGGCGAGGTCCTCGCCGTCCAGCTCGATGCGCCCCGCTGACGGCGCCTCGAAGCCGGCCAGCAGCCTCAGCAGCGTCGACTTGCCGCTGCCGGAAGCGCCCAGCAGCGCGAAGATCTCGCGCTGCCGGACCAGCAGACTGACACGATCGACGGCAACGAAGCCGTCGAAGTCCTTGGAGACGCCCTCGATCTTCAGGTAATCCTGCCGACCGAGGGCGTCGGACCTTGCGGGCGATACCGAGGCCCGCCCGCCCGCCGCGGGCTTGGCCTGCGTGCTCATGCCCTATGCCCCTGCGCGGGGACGACGCTTGGAAGTGCCAACTTGGCTCCGCCCGCCCGTCGCCCGGCTCAGCGTCCGGTCCGGATCGTGGTCCAGAGGCGCGTGTAGACGCGGTCCACTTCCCGCGGCAGGACCTTCAGGGTGTAGAGCTTGGCCATGACCTCTTCCGGCGGATAGATCGCGGGATTATCCCGCACCTCTTCGTCCATCAGTTCAAGCGAGCCGGGCACTGCATTGGCGAACGCCACGTAATCCGTGATTTCGGCCATTACTTCCGGGCGCAGCAGGAAGTCGATGAACAGGTGGGCATTCTCCGGGTTGCGCGCATCCGCGGGGATGGCAAGCATGTCGAACCACATCGGGGCGCCTTCGTCGGGGATGACGTAGTCCACCTCCACGCCCTGCTCCGCTTCCGCGGCCCGGTCGGCGGCCTGGAACACGTCCCCCGACCAGCCGACAGCCACACAGGTGTCGCCATTCGCCAGGTCGTTGATGTACTGCGACGAGTGGAAATACGTCACGTGGGGCCGCACCGCCAGCATCACGTTCTGTGCCTTGGCGATGACTGCGGGATCGAAGCTGTTCGGGTCCTCGCCAATGTAGTGCAGCGCGACGGGTATCATTTCCGAGGCCGCGTCCAGCATCGAGAAGCCGCAACCGGCCAGCTTGCTGGCATTCGCCGGATCGAGCACGAGGCTCCAGGAGTTGACCTCGAAGTCCTCGCCGAAGACCTCCGCGATCTTGCCGACGTTGTAGCCGATCCCGGTGGTTCCCCACAGATACGGCACCGAAAACTTGTTGCCGGGGTCGGTGTCCGCGATCCGGGCCATCAGTTCGGCATCCAGGTTGCCATAGTTCGACAGCTTGGAGCGGTCGATGGGCTGGAACGCGCCGGCCACGATCTGGCGGCCAAGGAACGACAGCGAGGGCACCACCAGGTCGTAGCCCGTACTGCCGGCAAGAAGCTTCGCTTCCAGCACCTCGTTGCTGTCGAACACGTCGTAAGTGACCTTGATGCCGGTCTCGGCCTCGAACTGCGCGATCGTGTCCTCTGCGATGTAGTCGGACCAGTTGTAGATGAACAGGTTGCCGCCGGTCTTGGCGTCCGCCGCATGGACGGGGGCGGCCCCGAATGCGGTCATCAGGCCCAAGGTCAACAGGGCGAGCGGGTTAGGCAGTTTCATTTGGCTCTCCAGTGGTCGAAGTGGCTCGTATTCTTGCTCGGCAAGGGGCTAGCCGGCCGCCGAAATCGAGGCATGGGTCTCGTCCAGCGTTCTCGAGGTCTTGTCTATCAGTTCGTCAATCTGCTCGTGGTTGATGATGAGCGGCGGGGACAGCAACATCGAATCGAAGGTGGCCCGCAGGATCAGACCGTTGCGAAGCGCGATGTCCCTGCACAAGGTTCCGACCTTTCCCCGCTCGGAGAAATACTCGCGCCGGGACTTGTCCGGCACGAGCTCAAGCGCGCCGACCATGCCGGTGAAACGAACCTCGCCGACCAGGGGATGCTCGCCCAGCGCCCGCCAGCGCGCCTCGAGATATGGCCCGGTGTCCTCGCGGCATCGGTCGACGATGCACTCATCCGCGAGGATCCGCAGGTTCTCCAGCGCCACCGCGGTGCATACCGGATGGCCCGAGTAGGTATAGCCGTGCGCCAATTCGCCCCCCTGGTTCTTGAGCACGCTGGCCACGCGATCGTTGAACAGTACGCCTCCCAACGGAATGTAGCCTGAAGTCAGCCCCTTGGCGATAGTCATGATGTCCGGCTGGAAGCCGAAATGTTCGCAGCCGAACCATTGGCCCGTGCGACCGAAGCCGCAGATCACCTCGTCGGAGATCAGCAGGACGTCATAGCGGCGGCAGATGCGCTCGATCTCCGGCCAATAGCTCATGGGCGGGATCCAGACGCCGATGGCGCCCATGATCGGCTCGCCGATAAAGGCCGCGACGCGCTCGGGGCCGAGCTCGAGGATCTTGTCCTCCAGGCGCCGGGCGGCCTTGAGCCCGTAGTCGTCCGCCGACATGTCGCCGCCGTCGGCGAACCAGAACGGCGGCTCGATGTGATGGATATCGGGAATCGGCAGCCCGCCCTGCTCATGCATGGGTTTCATGCCGCCGAGGCTGGCACCGGCTACGGTGGAGCCGTGATAGCCATTGTGGCGCCCGATGACGATGTTCTTTTCCTTTTGTCCCTGCACGGCCCAGAAGTGCCGCACCATGCGCAGGATGGTGTCGTTGGCCTCGGATCCGGAGTTGGCGAAGAAGGCGTGGTTGAGATCGCCCGGCGCCAGCTCGGCGAGCCGGGCCGCCAGCCGGATCGTGGGTTCGGTGGTGCACTTGAAGAAGCTGTTGTAGTAGGCCAGCCGCTCCATCTGGCGGGCCGCGACCTCGGCCAGTTCCCGCCGCCCGTAGCCGATCGACACGCACCACAGACCGGCGAAGGCATCGAGCAGGCGATTACCCTGGTCATCCCAGACGTAGACTCCCTCGCCGCGCGTCAGGATGCGCGTGCCTTGTCCGGCCAGCTCGGCATTGTTGGTAAACGGGTGCAGATGATGCGCCGCATCCAGCGCCTGCAGTTGCTCATGGTCCAGACGCTGCAGCATGTTCTGTTCTCCCCGGTTGGCTCCGGCATCGCCCGATCCGCCGGAATTAGACGTTCAGCAGCAGGAACTCTCGCTCCCAGGAGCTGATCACTCTGAAAAAGGTCTCGTATTCCTTGCGCTTGACCGCGATGTAGGCCGTCACGAAACGTTGCCCGAAGATCTCCTTCAGGGGCTCGCAGGCGGCCAGCATTTCCAGCGCGCTCTCGAGCGAGCGCGGCAGCTCGTAGCCTTGCAGCAGGGCGTCAGAGTCGGTCGGCTCAGTGGCCGCCAGTCGCTGCACGAGGCCGAGGTAGCCGCACGCCAGGTTGGCGGCGATCGCGAGATACGGATTGGCGTCCGAACCGGCGAAGCGGCACTCGACGCGGGTGTTCTCCGGGGTATCCATGGGCACGCGGAGGCCGCAGGTCCGGTTGTCATAGCCCCAGGCGATGTTGATGGGCGAGGCATCGCCGTACAGCAGGCGCCGATAGGAATTCACGTTGGGTGCCTGCAGGGCGTAGGCACTCGGAGCGTATTTCTGCAGCCCGCCCAGGAAGTGGAAGAAGCGCTCGTCGTGCTGGCCCTTGCGCGCCCCGGCGAACGCGTTCTTGCCGGTTTCCGCGTCGACCAGGCTGATGTGCACATGCATGGAACTGCCGGGCTCCTGCTCCATTGGCTTGGCCAGGAACGTGGCGTAGATGCCATGCCGCAGCGCCATCTCGCGCATCATGCGCTTGAACAGGAACACCTGGTCGGCGCGCGACATGGGATCGGCATGCTGGAAGTTGACCTCCAGCTGCGCAGCGCCGCTCTCGTGCACCAGCGCGTCGACGTCCAGGCCCATGGCCTCGCAGGCATCGTACATGTCGTCGAGTAACGGATCGAACTCGTTGACGGCGTCGATGGAGAACGACTGCCGCGCCGTCTCGGGGCGGCCCGAGCGGCCCGCGGGCGGCTGCAGCGGAATGTCCGGATCGGTGTTGCGCTGGACGAGGAAGAATTCCAGTTCGGGCGCCACCACCGGTTTCAGCCCGATTTCTTCATAGAGGCGCAGCACGCGCCCCAGCACATTGCGCGGCGCCAGCTCGTGCGGCGCGCCGTCGCTGGTGAAACAGTCATGGATGATCTGGGCTGTGGGGTCTGTAGCCCACGGCACTACACAGACGGTGGCCGGATCGGGCCGGAGCCGCATGTCGGCATCCTTGGGCGAAACCAGTTCGTGATACTCGTCCGGAAAATCGCCAGTGACCGTGGTTACGAAGATGACCTCCGGCAGGCGGGTGCCGTAATCGTGCGAAAACTTGTCGGCCGGCACGATTTTGCCGCGCGCATTGCCGGTGAGATCCGGCACCAGGCACTCTACTTCCGTGATCTTGCGTGCCTTGAGCCAGGCCATCAGCGCATCGGACTTGCCCACGATGCGGGACAGCGGCGCTGGGGCGCGCTGCGGGGTGATACTGGCGCCGCGCTTCCGGGTGGCTCTCTTTTTTCGGATTGGCATAGCTATCAGGTCCGCTTGCTTGCACGCTCGCGGCACGCTGCTCCAAAGGCTTTGAAAAGTTCAAGGTAGAACGGGTTCTGCGTCACCTGCCACTCGGGGTGCCACTGGACCCCGACGAGGAATCGATCGGGCTGATCCAGGCGTGCCGCCTCGACCAGGCCATCCGGAGCACGCGCTTCGGTGACCAGCCCGGGAGCCAGTTGCCGGATGCCCTGGCCGTGCAGGGAATTGACCATTGCCTCCACGCCGCCATGCAGGCGAGCCAGCAGGCCGCCGGGCTCGAGCCGCACTGGATGCGCCGGGCCGTACTGTTCCACCAGCGGAAGCCCGGTGTCCTCGCGGTGATCGTGGAGCTCAGGCGTCTCGTGGACCTTCTGGTAAAGCGTTCCGCCCAGCGCCACGTTCACTTCCTGGAAGCCTCGGCACAACGCCAGCACGGGGCGGTCCATCTCGATTGCCAGCGTGACCAGCGGCAAGGTCGTGGCATCGCGATGCGTATCGTGCTCGTTGCCTTCCCAGCTCGGCTCGTGACTGTAATGATGCGGCTCGATATTGCTCACCGCACCCGTCAGGATCACGCCGTCGAGCCGCTCGAGTATCGCCTCGAGCGGCACTTCCCGCCCGAGGGCCGGCACCAGGACCGGCACCAGCCCCGCAGCCTCCACAGCCGCACGAATGTATTTTTCGCCGACGGCATGAAACGGGAGCTGGCCGATGTATTTGCGATCAGCGGGCAGGCCGACAAAGGCGGGACGACTCATGCACGGAATGCTTATATAGGGGAAATGAGGCTCAACCCTAACCCGGCTGTTTGATTTTATCAACGGTCCACGGCGATCATTCCAGATGCCCTGGGGCGGAGCCCGATCGCCCCTTTAGCACGTATGCAAAGGGAAATGCTCGTTCCGGCGGGCTGCGGTGGGCCGCCGCTGGCTGATCATTCCGTTGAAAATATTTAACGCCTGCCGTTTCTCTCTGGTACTATTTCAAGCGCAACCCCGGGTCGAAAAACATGTCTATGAAGCTGCCGCCGCTCCCCTCCGACGACGAAGCCGTACTGGCTTCGATGCCCGACTGCCGCGCAGCAGACCTGCTGCTGCCGGACTGTAACGGCCTGCTGCGGGGGAAGCGCGTGACCCGGGCTGCCCTCGTCAAGGTATACAAGGACGGCGTCTGCCTGCCCATGTCCCTCATTGCCACGGACATCAACGGCAACACCGTTGAAGAGACCGGACTGGGATACGACATCGGCGACGAGGACCGGATCTGCCGGCCCGTCGCCGGCAGTCTGCGACCGGTGCCCTGGCACGACAAGCCCATGCTGCAGTGTCTGCTCGAAATGGAAGACGGCCATGGCGGGATCTTCCCGGGCAGTCCGAGAGAGGTGCTGAAGCGGGTCGTCGGGCGCTTCGCCGGCCGCGGTCTCACGCCCGTCGTCGCCGTGGAACTGGAGTTCTATCTGTTCGACCGCACACTCGGGGCGGACGGGCGGCCGCGCACCGCGGTCAATCCGGCCACGCAATTGCGCGACAGCTCCACGCAGGTTTACTACATCCAGGACCTGGTCGACCACCAGGACTTCCTCGATGCCGTCGCCGCCGCCTGCGAGGCGCAGTCGATTCCGGCCGACACCGCGGTCGCGGAGTACGCTCCTGGCCAGTTCGAGATCAACCTGCGCCATCGTGCGGATGCGGTGCTGGCCTGCGATGACGCCGTTTACCTGAAACGCGCCATCAAGGCGATCGCCGGGCAGCACGGCATGCTCGCCAGCTTCATGGCGAAGCCGGTGACCGGACAGTCGGGCAGCGGCGCGCACCTGCACGTCAGCCTGCTGGATGCGGAGGGCAGGAACGTCCTCGCCTGCCCGACGGACGCGCCGTGCGATGCCCTGCGCCACGCGATCGGCGGTCTCCAGGCCACGCGGCCGGACTGCATGCTCCTGTTTGCTCCGCATGCCAACAGCTACCGTCGTTTCGTCGCGGGCGCTTTCGTGCCACTGAATGACACCTGGGGTTTCAACAACCGCACCGTGGCCATGCGCATCCCGCACAGCAACGGCGCGAATACCCGCATCGAACACCGTCTCGCAGGCGCCGACAGTAATCCCTACCTGCTGGCGGCCGGGGTCCTCGCGGGCATGCTGCACGGCATGGAGCACCAACTCGAACCCGGTGCGCCCGTGATTGGCAACGCCTACGAACAGACCGAGGCAGCGTCCATGTACTGGCGGGATGCGATCCGGGACTTCCAGGCCAGCGAGTTCGTCGCCCGCACCTTCGGACCGGAGTTCCGACACATATTCGGTCAGCAGAAGCTGAAGGAAATGAAGGACTTTCATCGCGAGATCAGCAGCACCGATATCGACTGGTACCTGCGCCAGGTCTGACCCCCCGGAACGACAGCCGATGGCCCCTCGCCCCCCTCCCGATTCCTGGTACGCGGCGACCGCGAATCCCGCGCCCGACCGTCCCGCGCTGCAGGGCAGGCACACGGCCGACGTGTGCATCCTGGGCGCTGGCTTCACCGGCCTCAGCGCGGCCCTCGAACTGGCCGACGCCGGCTACCGGGTGATCGTGCTTGAAGCCGGCCACGTGGGCTGCGGCGCGTCAGGCCGCAACGGCGGACAAGCGCTTACCGGGTACGGTTGCAGCGAGGCCAAGCTCGAGAAGCTGCTCGGCCCGGACGACGCTCGTCTCCTGTTCCGCTGGTCGCTGGACGGACTGCGCCTGATGCGGGAGCGAATCGCCCGATACGGCATCGATTGCGACTGGCGGGACGGGCAAGCGCACGTGGCCATCAAACCGCGGCACGTCACCGAACTCAAGGCGTGGCAACAGCATCTCGCCGAGCGATACGACTATCCGCTCGAGTGGTGGGACCAGGCGCAATTGCGCGCGGTGCTCGACAGTGACCATTACATCGGGGCGCTGTACGACCCGAACGTCGGCCACCTGCACACCCTGAATTACCTGCTGGGGCTCGCCGGCGCAGCCGCGGACAAGGGCGCGATGATTTTCGAGGCAAGTCCGGTGCTGAGCATGGCGCGTGGTCCTCGTCCCGTTCTCTACACGGCGCAGGGCCAGGTCGAATGCGAGTTCGCGGTGCTGGCGGGCAACGTGCTGGTCCGCGGCATCGCGCCTGAGCTGGATCGCCGCATCATGCCGGTCGCCACCTACATCGGCGCCACGCCTTCACTCGGCGCGGCACGGGCGGCCAGCCTCATCCGTAACGGGATGGCTGTCGCGGACACCAACTGGGCGCTGGACTACTTCCGGCTCAGCGCGGATCATCGCCTGTTGTTCGGCGGCCGGGCCAGCTATTCCAACCTGACTCCGCCCAATCTTCGCAGCGTGATGACACGTCGCATGACGCGGGTTTTTCCGCAACTCAGGGGGACCGGCTTCGACTACCTGTGGGGCGGCGTGCTCGACATCAGCATGAACCGCGCACCGCACTGGGGTCGGCTCGATCAGAACCTCTACTTCGCCCAGGGTTTCTCCGGTCACGGTGTCACCGCCGCGGGCCTCGCCGGCTTCATCCTGGCCGAAGCCATCCGCGGCCAGGCGGAGCGCCTGGAGGTCTTCGAGCGCATCCGCCACCATCCCTTCCCGGGCGGGCGCGCACTGAGGACGCCGCTGCTGGTGGCGGCGATGGCCTGGTTCAAGCTGCGCGACGCGCTCTGGTAGTCGTATGGTGTGGCGCCGGACTCCGGCGGCCGGCCGGTGCAGATCCGCGCTGCAGCAGTATGCGCCACACCATGTCGATGACCCCTGATCACGGGAAAAACACGACGCACACCCTCCGCTACCACGATTATGCACCATCCTATCCCGCGCAACGGCAACTCGAGTATGAAAACCGATTGACGCTCGGTTTTTATGCTGCCTATACTCGTCCGGCGGCAGCCCCCTCCCTTTAACCCGAGAGGCCACCTCCAGATGACCGCATTCCCGACCCTGGGTGACCTTGAAGTCGCGATCCTGGAGTTTGTCTGGCGGCATCCCGACACCACGGTCAAGGACACTCACGCGGCGGTCGGTATCGAGCGCGCCATCTCCCTGAACACCATCCAGTCGACGCTGGAGCGCCTCGCCCGCAAGGAGCTGCTTGCCCGCATCAAGGTTGGCCACTCGTTCCAGTATTCGCCCAGGGTGAGCCGCGATGAGCTCATCACCGCCGTGATTCACGACGCCCTTGGCCGCTTCGGCGCAGACCCGGCGGCAGCACTGGCCAGTTTCATCGACTCGACCGACGTCCCGGACGAACATGCCCTGCGCCTGCTTGAACGCAAGCTCCGGCGGCGTCTTGCCGGGAAGCGCTCGTGACCAGCGCCACGTTGAGCATGACCTGGCTTCTTCTCGCGGTCACGGCCGTCGCGTGGCTGGTCGCGACGGCCGTGGCACCGGCATTGCTGCGTCGTGCCGCACTTCCCGGCCTGGATCCACAGGCACGAAAAATGCGCCTGCTGCTCGTCGCACTCCTGCCGTGCGCCATCCCGTTACTGGCCGTGTCGGCCGTGCTTGCGCCGGCGATCGCCAAGCCGCTCGGAATGATCGCGCACCATTGTGTCGCGCACGGCCCCGGGCATCCTCATATCTGTCTCGTACACCCGCCGATCGTGGCGCTCTCCCCGTGGCATTGGCTGGCAGTCGCGCTCGCTGTCCTGTCGCTGTCGTGGCGCATCGGCACGCATCTCTTGCACCGGCGGCGTGTGCTGGCGCAGCTCCGGCCATTGCTGGCGTTCGCGGACAGGTCCGGACGGCTGCGGACGCTCGACACGCCCCATGTCGTGGCGCTGGCTGTGGACCCGGTCAACCCGGTCATCCTGCTGTCGAGCGGGCTGCGACGGCGCCTTCAGCCGCGACAACGCCGCATTGTCCTCGCCCACGAGGTGGCGCACCTGCGACATGGTGATCTCCCTGCCAGCCGCTTGATAGACGCCCTGTCGGTGCTGCATATCAGTCCCGTTGGCAAGAATTTGCGTGCCGCGTGGCGCCAGGCGATCGAGGAGCACGCAGACGACGTCGTGGCGGCGAGGTTCGGCCGCGAGGACGTGGCACAGACGCTGATCCAGGTGGCGCGCTTGCCGGCGCTTGGTGCGGGACCCGCGTTGCGGGCCTCCGGCGGCAACACTGTGCGGCGGATCGAGCGACTGCTGGACGGGCCCACTGAAATGCATAGGCCCGCCGTTTTCGCAGCCGGTTACGCCGGCGCGATGCTCGGCGGCTGGCTCGTACTGGTCTGGGCACATCACGCGATCGAGTCGCTGCTGGGCTGGATCGGATGATGCGCTTCGCTTCGCTCGCTCTGCTGCTGGCGCTGCCGGCAGCGACCGCCAGCGCCGCAACGCTCACCGAAGCCGAAGCCGTGCGACGTGGGCTTTCCCACCCCGAGCTTCAGGCGTTGCAGGAATCCAGCGTCGGCGAAGCGCTCGGCGCCTCCGCGGCCGCAGGGCGCTGGCCGAACCCGGAGATCGAGTTCGCGCGGGAGCGGGTGGACGGCTCGAGCGGCCGCAGCGAGGAGACCGATGTCTGGATTCGCCAGCGCCTCGACCTGGCCGGCGTCCGGGCGAGGGAGCGTGACGCAGCACAGACGCTGGTCGTGGCGGCGCGGGCCCGTGCGGAGATGGTCGATCGTGAGCAGGCACGTGATATCCGGCGCAGGTTCCATGATGCGCTCGCGGCAGACGCCCTGCTCGGCCTGGCCGTCGACTGGCGCGACCGGCTGGACGTGCTCGTGACCGCCGCCGTCCGGCGCGTCGAGGCCGGCGACGCGTCGCAGTATGAGCTGCTGCGCCTGCAGAAGGAACTCTCCCTGGTGAAAGCCGAACTCCTCGAACGACAAGCTGCTGCCGAATCCGCCCGGGAACGGCTGTTCGCCATGATCGGCAGTGAGCAGGCGAGGCTCGTGGGGAGCTTGCTGCCTCCGGCCATGGAGCCTGGAGTGGCTCAAGGCCTCTTGGCTGATCATCCATTGCTGCGTGCCCTCGATGCGGAGAGCGAGAGCGCGCAGCTGAGCTCGGACGCCGCTGCTCGCCGCATCTGGCCCGCTCTGACCCTGGGTGCGGGCTGGCGCAATGTCGACGAGGCCGGTGACAGCGCGGACGGGGGCCTGTTCATGGTGGGCGTGGAAATTCCGGTCTTTGACCGTGGTACAGGTCAGCGAGACGCAGCGGCCAGTCGCGCCAGGCGCAGCACTGCAGAACGATGGCTGGCGGAGGAGCGCCTCGCCGCGGAAGCGCGCTCCGCCGCAGGCGAACTGGCGGCATGGCGGGCCGGCGCACTGCTGCTCAGTGAGCATGAGTCCGAGGAAACCTCCTTCCTGTCGATCGCCGAGGCAGCCTACGCAGCGGGCGAAATTGGCGTGGCTGAGTTGATCGATGCTCATCGATCCGGATTGACCGTGGCGCGTGAGCGCATCGAGCGCTCCCGCCTGGCGCGCGAGTCCTATATCGAACTGCAATATCTCGGAGCAAGACCATGAGATTTCCGTTGAAACCAGTCGCCGTGGTGATCGGCATCTTCGCCCTGTCGGCTTGTGAACGCAGCCATGACGAGGCGCACGAGCATCCACCCGCCGACGCGTCCACCACCTCCCAGGATGATGGACATGGTCGCAACCACCCCCACGGCGATCCGGACCATTCCCACGACGATCCTCACACCGAAACTTTTTTCGGTCCCGATGCGGACGACGACGGCGAGCATGACGACAGCCACGATCATGATGATGATGATGATGATGACCACGAGCATGACCACGACGATGAGGAGCCGCATGAGCACTAGCCTCAGGTTGCTGACGCTTGTGCTCTCGCTCGCCATGGTGGGCTGTGAGCGCTTGCCACATGTCGGGCATGACCATCCTCCCGGCCAGGCGGCTGCGCGCGAGGCGGAAGGCGAGGCTCTCACCTACACGCATTACACGGACCAGACGGAACTTTTCGTTGAGTTTCCCGCGCTCGTTGTCGGCCGCAGTTCGCGGTTCCTCGCCCACGTGACGCGCCTGGCCGACTTCAAGCCGCTCACTGCGGGTACGCTGGATGTGATCCTGGAAGACACCACCGGCGTGGTGGCACGCTTTCGGGTCAGGGAACCGGCTCGCGACGGGCTGTTCATCCCCGCCGTCAGCCCGCGTGATCCCGGCACCTTCCGCCTGGTGGTCGAGATTGAAGCTGATGGCATCCAGGCCCGCCATGAGCTTGGGGCCGTGACCGTGTTCGCCGCGCCGGACGACGTCGTCATCCCGGACGGAGAGCAGGACGGCGAGATCGCTTACCTGAAGGAACAGCAGTGGGCCGAACCATTCGCAACCTGGCGGGTTGCGATGCATCCACTGCGCCGATCCGTCCCAGGCTTTGCGACGGTGCTGGCGCCGGCTGATGCGGGTGCGGAAGTCCATGCGCCGGCGGACGGCTATATCGCGGCGACCCGGCTTGCGCGCGGCGGCAGCACGGTTGCACAAGGCGAGGTGCTCGGCAATCTCGTACCGCGGCTTGGCGAAGGCGCAGATCTTGGGACCTTGCGGGTAGAGCTCGAACAGGCCGAATCAAGGCTGACACTTGCCGGGCGTGACGTGTCACGTCTCGAGCAACTCTATGCCCAGGGCGCCGTACCGGAGCGCCGACTCGCCGAGGCACGCGGCGAACTGGGCATCGCGCGCGCCGCGGCGGCCGCAGCCCGGGCCCGGATCGAGCAAACCCAGCAGGGGGACGGGCAGGCCGGACTGGCGCTGCGGGCACCGGTGGCCGGCACGATCGTCGAGACTCACGCCAGGCCCGGCGCGTTCACGCGCGCCGGCGATCGCCTGTTCCGGATCGCCGCACCCGAGCGCCGCTGGGTGGAGGTCCGGGTGCCGGAGTACTTTGCGAACGAACTGCCAGCCGCCAGCGGCGTGTGGCTGGACGCTGGAGGACACCGCAACATCGTGCTGGACTCGGCGACGGGCGCACAGGTCATCCAGGTGAGTACCGCCATCGACCCGCGCACGCGCACGGCCTCGATCACGGTGGAGTATCCGACTACGGAAGGTCCCGAGGCCCTGGGCATCCGACTGCCGGCCGGGGTCTTCGTCTCGGAGCCCACGCTGCGCCTGGCCGTGCCGCGCAGTTCGGTCATCGAAGACGGCGGGAGAGACGTGGTCTACGTCCAGGCAGGCGGGGAGTCGTTCGCCCGACGACCGGTGGAGCTGGGCATCCGCGATGGCGAGCTGGTCGAGGTACTGGGCGGCGTCGCGGCCGGCGAACGCGTCGTGTCGGAGGGTGCCTACCTCGTCAGGCTGGCCGCGGTCGGTGGCGACGAGATCGGCCACGGCCATACGCACTGACCGACCCCGGACATGATCGATCGTATCATCCGCTGGTCACTGCACAATCGCCTGCTGGTGCTGGCGGCGGCGGCCCTGGCGCTCGTGTGGGGCGGCTGGACGGCGTCCCGGGCGCCGGTGGACGTTTTCCCCGACCTCACTGCGCCGTCCGTCACCATTGTCGCGGAAGCGCATGGCATGCCGCCGGAAGAAGTGGAACGGCTGATCACCTTCCCCATCGAAACGGCCATGAACGGCGCCATTGCGGTGCGGCGCGTGCGCTCCAGCACCGGGATCGGGATCAGCGTGGTGACCGTCGAGTTCGAGTGGGGCACCGACATCTTTCTCGCACGGCAGCTCGTCTCGGAGCGCCTGCAGAATGCCCGCGCCCTGCTGCCGGATGATCTGCCGCCGCCGATCCTCGCGCCGGTCGCATCGATCATGGGCGAAATTCTTTTTATCGCACTGGTATCCGACCTGCATGATGAACTGGCGCTGAAGACCGTGGCTGACTGGCAGCTGCGGCGACGGCTGCTGGCCGTGGCCGGCGTCGCGGAAGTCATTCCCATCGGCGGTACGACCAAGCAATACCAGGTGGTTGCCAGGCCCGAACGCCTGGCCGCCTACGGTGTCACGCTCGGCCAACTTCGCGACGCGGTCGCGGCCGCGAGCCGCAATGCGTCAGCCGGCTTCGTCACGGAGAACGCCCAGGAGTTCCTGATCCAGGGGCTGGGACGCACCCGGACCATCACCGACATCGAGCAGGCGCTCGTGACGGAACGGGAGTCGATGCCGGTGCTGGTGCGAGATCTTGCCGATGTCAGGGTGGGTGGCGCCCCGCGCCGCGGCATCGGCGCCTACAAGGGCGCCAGCGCCGTCGTGCTGGGGATACAGAAGCAGCCGGGAGCCAACACGCTGGAACTCACCGCGAGACTGGACACGGTCATCGCGGACCTCGAACGTTCGCTGCCCGACGGCATGCGCATCGAGACCGACGCGTTCCGCCAGGCGGACTTCATCACGATCTCGATTGACAATCTCAGCGCGGCGTTGCGCGACGGCGCGATCCTGGTCGTCGCCATCATGTTCATTTTCCTCTACAGCGCCCGCGCCACGCTGATTGCCCTCCTCGCCATCCCGCTCTCGTTACTGGTGGCCGTACTGGCCATCACGCGACTGGGAGGCAGCCTGAACACCATGACGCTCGGCGGCATGGCCATCGCGCTGGGCGCGCTGGTGGATGATGCCATCATCGTCGTCGAAAACGTCGTCCGGCGACTGCGGGAGAACGCCGTCGCCGGACCTGAAGTACGCGCCGACACGCTGCGCGTCGTACTGGATGCCACCCGGGAGATTCAGGCGTCGATCGTGTTTGCTACGCTGATCATCATCCTGGTCTTCCTGCCGCTGTTCTTCCTGGACGGGGTCGAGGGCCGACTGCTCGAACCGCTGGGACTGGCCTACGTTGTATCGCTCGCGGCGTCGTTGCTGGTGGCGCTGACGATCACGCCAGTGCTCTGTCTTCTCGGCCTGCCGGGCGGACGCGTGATCACGATGGGTCACGACACCCGATTGATTACGGCGCTGAAAAACATGTACCGACCCGTGCTGCGCTGGACCCTGACACGGTGGCGCGTCGTCGCGGGAATTGCCCTCGCGCTGCTGCTGACTGCATGCGTCTTTCTGCTGCTCGCAGGGCGCGGCTTCCTGCCGGAGTTCAATGAAGGCAGCCTGACGGTGAGCGTCGTCACCCTGCCCGGCACCTCACTTGAGGCCTCCGGCGAGATCGGGGGCCGCGCCGAGCAGATCCTGCTCAACCAGCCGGAAGTGGTTGCCACGGCCAGGCGCACGGGACGCGCCGAACTGGACCCGCATGCCCAACAGGTATTCGCTTCCGAGATCGACGTCACGCTGGCGATGAAGGATCGCGACAAGGCTGCGCTCCTCGCCGCGCTGCGGGAAGAGTTCCGCAGGCTGCCGGGTACCAATGTGGTCATAGGCCAGCCGATTTCCCATCGCATCGACCATATGCTGTCGGGGACACGCGCCAACATCGCCATCAAGATCTTCGGCGACGACCTGTTCGAGCTCAGGCGGATCGGCCAGCGCGTCGAAGGGCTCATCCGCGAGGTGCCCGGCGCCGTGGACGTGGCCGTCGACCAGCAGGCGGAGATCCCCTTTGTGGTAGTGCGTTTCGACCGGGCGGCACTGGCGAATTACGGCCTGACCATGGCCGATGCCTCCGATGCGCTGGAAACGGCGTTCAACGGGACGACGGTCGAGCGCATGCTCGAAGGCGAGGCAAGTTTCGACCTCGTGGTGCGGCTGCCCGAGTCAGCGAAAGATGACGTGGAGGCGATGCGCAATACCGTGCTCGCACTGCCGTCCGGCGCCCTGGTTCCGTTTGCCGCGCTGGCCGACATCCGTCGTGAACGCGGCGCCAATTCCATCACCAGGGAAAACGTCCAACGCGTGCTCGTGGTGATGGCCAACGTCGCCGGACGGGATCTCGTCAGTGTCGTGGAAGACATGCGCTCGGTGGTTGCCGGACAACTGGACCTGCCTCCCGGATACCACGTTGAGTTCGGCGGACAGTTCGAGAGCGCCGAGGCTGCCGCGACGCGGCTGGCCCTGCTCGGCATGGTCGTTGTCGTCGGCATCTTCCTGCTGCTGGTGGCGGCGTTCGGCTCGGCCCGGAGCGCCTGGCTCGTGATGCTGAACCTGCCGCTGGCGCTCATTGGCGGCGTCGTCGGAGTCTGGCTCACCGGCGGTGTCATCACCATCGCCGCGGTAATCGGCTTCATCACCGTATTCGGCATCGCGACCCGCAATGGCGTGATCCTCGTCGACCATGTGCAACGCCTGATCGGCGAGCACGGCCTCGCGCTTGAAGCCGCCGTGCTCAAGGGCTCGGAAGAGCGGCTGGTCCCGATTCTCATGACTGCTTTGGCTACTGCGCTGGCGCTGGTGCCGCTCGCGCTGGCGACCGGCGAGCCGGGCAGCGAGATCCAGTCACCGATGGCCGTGGTCATTCTCTGGGGGCTGTTGAGCTCGACAGCACTGAACATGCTGGTGGTGCCGGCCATGTTCCTGAGATTCGGCGTACCCCGGAATCGTGGCCTTCGGACGCAACCGGCCGCCGCGTAGCAGGAACCCCGTGCGGCCCGAAACTCGAAACGTCCGCCACTGGTTCACCCTTTACGTCATGGCGGGCGGGCTCACGGAAGCAGCGGCATGGACGGGAGGCCGCAATCCGTCCATGAAAGAGGACTGAGCGCACACCATTCGTGGGTATCCGGCCGTTCTGGCGGATCGCAGGTGTTGCCACACAAGACTGGCGCCATGTTCGACCGGCTTGCCGCAGGCCAGCGACATCGTTGTAAGGCGACTCAGCCCCGGCTTGAAGCCAGTCCGACAAGACGGGCAATGACTATGGCGGGAAACAAAATGCCCAATGCGGACAGAAAAGTGGCCAGCATCTTGGCCGCGGCGTTCACCGCATAGACATCTCCGAAGCCCACGGTCGTCAGCGCGGCCAAGCTGAAGTAAATGAAGTGCACATAGTCCTCGTCCGTCCCGCTCAGCACGACATTGCCGGCTATGGAAGCACCAGTGACGGCATGTATGATGTCCACAGCCAGCGCTCCCGTGAGTGCCAACAACAGATATACGTTGGCCGCGCCGATGATCCGGTAGGCGTTGACAATCTGGTCGCGGAACAGCAGCCGGAAATTGATCAGGATGAATACGAACGCGTTCGCAATGCCGATGACATTCTCAAGGACATAGAATGAATACGGATTTTCTCCGAAGCGGATGAGACGCAGCGCCAGGTGAGTGCTGAACAGGACTGCGGAGAGGGACATAAGCCCTACACTGCATGTCGAGGATATCCCTGAAAAAAAACACGCCGAGAAGAATGAAATTGAACAGCCGGACGCCGCGCCCACTGATGTCCATGATGACCGGGAGCACGAAGACGGCACAAATGAGCATGATCAGCAAGGTGACGAAACTGGCGTCGGCCAGCCAGTAAGATTGGAATTTCTTTAATGCTCGCCACATCGCGTGTTTCGCCCGCCTGCCTTCCCGCGCCCTCGGCAAGCTTCACCGCTTTCCATCGCCTCGTCAATTGACCGGGTGCAGTTCGGCTGCAGCGGTGCTTGCTGAACCTCACGGCGCCTGCGAACTGCCACTCGAGTCTGACCTGGATGTTGATCCTGGCCGGGATACCAGCTCAAATGGCCTCACTATGAAGAATTTGATGGGCAAACACCCTCCTGCCTCATTCGTCGAACTCGGCCTGAGCAAGCACGTCCTGGAGGCGCTTGCCGGGGTCGGCTACGAGGCGCCCTCCCCCATCCAGGCCGCCACCATCCCCGTGCTGCTTGCCGGCCGTGACATGCTCGGCCAGGCGCAGACCGGCACCGGCAAGACCGCTGCGTTCGCGTTGCCGATGCTGAGCCGCATTGAAGTGCGCAGGGGCCCGCCGCAGGGCATTGTGCTGGTGCCCACCCGCGAGCTGGCCATCCAGGTCGCCGAGGCTTTCCAACGCTATGCGTCGAAGATCAAGGACTTCCACGTGTTGCCGATCTACGGCGGACAGAGCTACGAGCCGCAGCTGGCGAGCCTGAAGCGCGGCGCGCAGGTAGTCGTCGGCACCCCCGGCCGGGTCATGGATCACATCAAGCGCGGCACGCTCGATCTCCGCGGAGTCACCTGCCTCGTGCTCGACGAGGCCGACGAGATGCTGCAGATGGGCTTCGTGGCTGACATCGAATGGATCCTCGGGCAGACGCCGCCCGCCCGCCAGGTCGCGCTGTTCTCGGCCACGTTGCCGGGCCCGATCCGGCGCATCGCGCAACAACACTTGCGCGACCCCGCCGAGGTCACGATCACCAGCAAGACCAGCACCGCCACCAACATTCGCCAGCGCTACTGGGTGGTCAGCGGCGTGCACAAGCTCGATGCGCTGACGCGGATCCTCGAGGCTGAGCCGTTTGACGGCATGCTGATCTTCAGCCGCACCAAGGTGTCGACGGTCGAACTGGCGGAGCGGCTGGAGGCGCGCGGCTTCGCCGCCGCGGCACTGAACGGCGACATGCAGCAGAAGGAGCGCGAGCGCACCGTGGCGCGCTTCAAGGGCGGCCAACTCGATATTCTCGTGGCCACCGACGTCGCGGCGCGCGGGCTGGACGTGGAGCGGATCAGCCACGTAGTGAACTACGACGTGCCCTACGACACCGAGTCCTACGTCCACCGCATCGGCCGGACCGGCCGCGCCGGGCGCAGCGGCGAGGCAATCCTGTTCATCACGCCGCGTGAGCGCAACATGCTGCGCGCCATCGAGCGCGCCACCCGCTCGCCGATCGAGCCGATGGACTTGCCGACGCATGCCGATGTGAACGAGCAGCGGGTCGCGCGCTTCCGCCAGCGAATCACGGAGGCCATCGCCGCCGGGCATGCCGAGCCGTTCATCAGCCTGATCGAGGAGTTCGAGCGCGAGCAGGACGTGCCGGCCGTTGAAATCGCCGCCGCGCTGGCGAGCCTGTTGCAGGGCGGCAGCCCGTTGCTGCTGAAGGAACCATCCGGCGGCGCGCCGGCCGGCGCGGGCCGCCCCACGGCAGAACGGGAACGCGTGGCGCCGCGGGCCGAGGCGCGGCTGGCCGACGAGGACACCGAGACCTTCCGCATCGAGGTCGGGTACGCGCACGGCGTGAAACCCGGCAACATCGTCGGCGCCATCGCCAATGTCGCCGGCCTCGACGGCTGGCAGATCGGCCACGTCGACATCCGCGAGGATCACACCTTCGTCGGCTTGCCAAAGGGCATCCCGGAACTGGTCATGACGGCGCTCTCCAAGACGCGGGTCGCAGGCCGGATGCTGCGCATCAGCATGGCGACGGAAGTTCCGCCGAAGGCGCCGCGCAAGCCACCGAGGCGTCCGCGGGCGAAGTGAGCCCAACTGGCCGGCTGTGAAGCCGCAACGGCGAGACAACTGCGCGAGGTCCGCAGAAGTGCGTCACGGCAGCCTCCTGGCGCTGTCGTGCCTGCTCTGGCCTTAACCCACTCGGCCCCGATCAGGGATTCCCTCGATTCCAGTCGACTTGCCGAGCATGGAATTGATGATCATGTCGATGATGTCCGCCCAAGCGCGTTCGACCGGCGCCGAGAATTCGTCACCAAGGACCGCGCGCGCCGACTCGAGAAAGGCTTGACGAAAGGCCGGATAGTATTCGGCAACGACACCGTAGCCATCATGCCGTCGACCGAGATCTTGCAGGCCGAGCGCCATGGTTTCGGGGCGACTCATGGCGTACACGAGAAACGGGAGCATGTGGGAAAGCATCCGGCCCTGGGTCTCCATGTTGCAACTGAAGAGGGCCTTCGCCCCGGGAGCCGACTCGAACAAGCGCTGATAGAGGCCCTCCGTAAACCGCGCCTGGTGCTGCAGGAGGACGCCCAGGGTCGACTGAACCAGGAGAGCGGCGTCGGAGGCGGCGAAACCGATCGCTTCCACGAGCTGAAACGTGCCCTGTTTGCCCTTGAGCACGGCCTGCGTTTTCCTCACCGCCACGGGCGCCTGGGGAACCTGGTTGAACAGCACCTCCGACACCAGGAACCTCGTACCCAGCGCCTTGTTCGCACCTTCGATGCGGCTGGCCATGTTTATTGCATCACCGACCACCGTGAACTGCAGATGACTCGGATGCCCCATCATCCAGACGACGAGCGGTCCGTAGTGCGCCCCGATGCCGATCTCGAGGCTTATGCCGAACTCGCGTGACAGTTCCGCATTCAGAGCAGCCACCTTGGCGAGCATCCCCAGGCCAGCCCGAATGGCGGCGAGGCAGCTCCTCTCCGGCGGTTCATCGCCGACTGCCGAACAGTCCGACGATCTGGTCACCCACATGTTGATAGATGACACCATTGTTGATCACGATCGCGTCGCCGGCAGCCTTGAAGAAGCGATTGAGGATGTGCACTACATCGTAGGCGAGGTTCCTGTCCACGAATGGCGTGAAGTCGCGTATATCGCAGAACAGGACCGCCAGCGCTCTTTCCTCCGGCGGCGCAACGGATGCTTCTTCCAATTGCAAGCCGGGTACATCCTCGCATCTCTTGACCAGCCGCTCGATGGTGACGTCCCCGCTCAACCGTGTCTGACAAGCCAGGCGCGTGAACCTGTCCCAACGACGAGCGTCCGCCACGTCGGCCTCTGGCTGCGTGCGTGGCAGGACGTTCTCGATTCCGTCGTGGATACGGACGCGACAAGTCGTACAGCGCGCGTTGCCCCCGCACTCCCGAAGGTGGGGAATCTTGTGAGCGATCGACACGTCGAGGATCGTCATGCCGGGATCGGCGACCGGCGTCGTCGTGTCGTCGCCCAGGTATGCGATTGTCGCCATGCGGGCCCCGTCACACCTCAGCTCGGTACACAATCAGCCGCACTCGGGTCCTGCTCCTTTCAGGGCTCGGCTGGCCTCCTTGCGTATAGCACAAACCTTCTCGTTCGGCAGCTCGCGGTGCCTTTTTCATTGGTCTCGCCCGGAATCCCCCATCGCAGCCAATCCGGAGGCAACCGCGCCTGACGACTCTGCAGCGATGCGCCACGGCACCAGGGAAGGATTTACTGATCCACCTGTAAATCCTGCCTCGAAGTATAGGAAAAGCACGCCGACTGCCTGTATTTCCGACGCAATCAGGCGTCTGGCCCATTCCTTGCAGCGGAGTCATACAAGACTCCTGCGAAAGAGAGGCGCCCATGAAATACATCCACGCGATATACAACAATCCTGCGGCGCATCAGAACGCGCTCATCTCGGTGCTGTCGGCAGGCATAAGTGACCGGGTAGCCAGCCACCTCAGGCTTGTGGACTTGCCCGCTGGCGCGGTTCTCCACCAGGCAGAGCGCGCGGAGGGCTTTGCCTACTTTCCCAATGACGCCGTGATCTCACTGCTGTCCATGATCAAGAACGGCAAATCCGCGGAGATCGCTGTCATCGGCAACGAGGGTATGGTCGGTATCGATGCGCTGGCTGGAGGGACAAACCCCTGCAACCAGGCGAAGGTGCAGTGTGCCGGCACGGCTTATCGCGTGCCGACTCGGCTCTTGCGAGACGAGTTCAACCGCCACGGTGAGACGCGCTGGCTGATCCTGCGTTACATGCAGTCGCTGTTCGCCCAGATCAGCCAGGCGGTGATCTGCAATCGACATCACTCGATTGAACAGCAGCTCTGCCGCAAACTTCTGACGTCGAGTGATCAGCTCTGCAGTAGCGAACTTGCCATGACTCAGAGCACGATTGCAGAGCTGCTGGGCGTGCGTCGTGAAGGCATCACCGCAGCCGCGGGAGAGCTGAAGCAGCGCGGCGTGATCGAGTATCGCCGTGGGCGCATCAGGATTCTGGACCGGGCCAAGCTCGAGGCGCAGAGCTGTGAATGCTACGCGGTCGTCAAGAGACAATGCGATCGCCTTCGGCCCGCCGAATCTGTCACTGACAGTCACCAAAGGATACCTTCGCCGGCTACTGTCCGGCCTGTGCAGGTGGCAGTCGGACGACGCGGTCTGCTCGGCAACGCAGCCGCCTGACCGGCGGATGGCCGCGGCGCGCGCATGCCCTCTTGAGCGAGGCGGCACCTGCAGAAGTCGCGTCACGCCTCGTTCGTTGGACCTCCGGGCTGATTTCGCATCCCCTGGGCGGGCCGCCGCGAGTCACCGACTGGGGGTGCGAGCGTGAAGTAGATAGCGGCTCCCTCGCCCAAGACACCCTCGGCCCAGATCTTGCCACCGTGCCGCCTCACAACACGCTCGGCAATGGCCAGTCCGAGACCCATGCCGTCGCTTCGACGACTTCTTCCGCCCTTTTCAAACGGGGCGAAGATACGCTTTGCATCCTCGGCATCAAGGCCGCAGCCGTTGTCGCGAATGCAGAAGGTCACGCCAGTGCCCGGGTTTTCGTCGCTCGAGACGCTGATGCGCCGCGGATCCTTGTCGCGCGTGTGTCGCAGGGCATTGCCGAGCAGATTCAGCACCAGGATTCGCACCAGGGTATCGTCGGCCTCGATCTCCGGAAGCGCTCCCAGCTCAAGCAAGGCGGGCGGCGGAGGTTCGAGCGACTGCAACTGGGCGAACATCTCGGCGACCAGCGCGGTCATCGACAGCTTGTCGCGCTTGAATGTTGAGCGTGCGGAAAGCGACAGGCCGACCACGCGCTCCAGAATCTCGGCCATGCGTCGCACGCCCATGGCGCTGCGCTGCAGCGCCTCACGGGCTTCGTCGTCCAGCGCCCCGCCCGCGCGCTGCTGAATCAGGGCGAGATTGACGGAGATCGCATTGAGCGGGTTGCGCAGGTCATGAGTCACCGATTCGGTGATTGTGACCAGGTCGGCGTTGCGCCCTGCAAGCTCCTCGGTGCGTTCAGCAATCTGGTCTTCCAGCCCCTTGTTGAGTTCCGCGACCTGCCGCTCTGCCCGCCGTGCCGCTCGGGCTCGAACGTTGACCCGCCCGTTCTCGCAGATCAGCAGGCCGATCAGACCCGATATGGCGAAGCCGAGCGGCAGTACCGCGGCTAGCACGGGTGTCACCAGGGAGTCAGCCAACGCTGCTGTGGGCGTATGGATGACCTGCAGCAACCCACCCATTGACGTCCTGATCATGCCCGCTCGAGTCCAGTCGCCGGGCATCTCGGCCGCAGCCTCGCCTCGCTCGAACAAGGTTGCATCGCGCCACTGCACCGTGACGGCGTAGCCGGGAGACTCGTCACGCAACAGTTCGCGAAAAATCGAAGTGGCATGCAGCTCAGCAATCAGATGGCCGCCGCCAGGTGTCCGGTTGATGACGACTATGATTCGATAGCCATTGTCAGCGTAGGGGCCGCGCATCGCCTCGCCCGTGACATCTTCCGCGGCACTCCGAAGGGTCCGGACACGCGCCTGCTGCGCGGGGTCCGGTACCATGTTCAGCGTCGGTTGCTGGGCCGTGCGCATGAACTGCCGACCACTGGATTCATCGACCCATAGCAATGTCTGCAGACCGGGGAACTCGGCGAGCTCAGCGAACTGGAAAGGTGGCCACGCGTCGAGCGGCAGGGATCCATAAGCCTCCCAGTAATCATGCACTTCACGCAGCGTCTGCAGCATTGCATCAAGCTTTCGGATCAGCCTGCTACGCGCCGCGTAAGATTCCGCTTCGACCGTCAGGGCAATCCTCGCGTTTTCCGTCTCACGCAGAAAGCCAGACGCCTGAACCGTGAGGTACCCCAGCAGCAAGGTGAGCATCACAGCGAAGATGATACGACCCGTCAATGCAAGCCTCCCGAGCGGTTTACAAGGCGCACGCTGGAGTGCAAGTGCCCAGGCCGACTCGCTAAGGCGGCGCTGTCGCGACCACAGCGGCCTCGGCTGTCGTGCCTTGTGCAACCCGGCCTGTGATCATAGTGGACAACACCCTTGATTGCATTCGCCCGCTGGGCTCCGTTCCGCCGTCCTGACTCCGTAACCCGCTGGCGTCGGGAGGATTCCCCATTGCAGAGCCCTCAGCTACACTCCGGTAGTGAAATTCGGCGTCTCTTGCGGCGCTGGCGAGCCGAGCGACGTCGGCGAAAGCTGACAGTGGACGGGTGGTAACAGGCGCCATGGCAAGCATTCTGTTCGTTGATGATGACTCGGATTTCACGGCGGCTGTCCAGCCGCTGCTGAAGGACGGCGGGCATGACATTCACGTCGCCACGTGCCTGGCCGAGGCCAGGACGCTACTTGGCCGGAAAAGCTTCGATGTCTTGTTTGTCGATTTGCTATTGCCGGATGGCAGCGGGCTTGAACTTGTGTCCGAGGACGGCCCCAAGACCATCATCATCACCGGCCACCCGTCGATCGAGTCGGCGATCCGCGCCGTGCGCGGTGCTGTCGTCGACTACCTCGTCAAACCTGTAGACCGCTCCGCCTTGCTGAAAAGTATCGAGCGTGTCGTCAACGACGATTCCGGACAAACGGCAGATGCGCATAACAGCCGGAAGCGCCACAGTGGAATCGGTAGCCAGCTCATCGGCGATTCGGCGCCCATGCAAGCACTGCGCAAGCGCGTGAATGAATACGGCACGACAGATATCACCGTCCTCATTACCGGCGAAAGCGGGACCGGCAAGGAACTCATTGCGCATGCGTTGCACGAGGCTCGCGATCCCGCCCGGCCGTTCGTTGCGCTGAATTGCGGCGCGGTTCCGCAGGAATTACTGGCCAGCGAGCTGTTTGGCCATGAGAAGGGCAGCTTCACCGGTGCAGCGACACGCCGCAAGGGCCTGTTCGAGCGCGCAGAGGGCGGCACGGTTTTCCTCGATGAGATCGGCGAGCTGCCGCTGCAACAGCAGATTGCCCTGTTGCGCGTGCTGGAGACCAGGACCATTCAGCGTGTCGGTGCGGAAAGCGAGATCGCAATCACGCCGCGCGTGGTAGCCGCAACCAACAGGAACCTCGAAGAGGAGGTCCGCGAGGGCAGGTTTCGCGAAGATCTTTTCTATCGCATCAATGTCCTGACCGTTCACGCTCCCCCGCTTCGTGAGCGTGACGGAGACGTGGAGCTGCTGGCCAGACATTTTCTTGCACAGTATGCCAGCGAGTACGCAACGCCGGAGACCGTGTCGGCGGAGGCGCTTGCGCGGCTTGTCGCCTATCAATGGCCCGGCAATGTCCGCGAACTCAAGCACACGCTTCTTCGCGCTGCGATTCTCAACCGCGGCAGGACGCAGGTCGAAGAGTTGCCGGACGACTTCGAGCGACCGCTTGCCTGGGGGGCGACTGCCGAAGTGCTGGCGCCCGGCATGTCGATACGCGAGGTCGAGAAGAGCCTGATCGAAAAGACCCTTGAGCATTTCAGTGGCAACAAGACGATGACTGCCGACGCCCTTGGAGTCAGCCTGAAGACGCTCTACAACAGGCTGAAGGACTACGAAGCTTCTTCACCCGATGGTTGACGCACAATCGCTGTGCCTCTCGCAACTCCTCGCCGTGCCAGTTCCGCTCAGATCGGCGGAGGACGCCGACCAAGCAGCAACGAGACGACGGCCAGGATAAGGCCTACCACGAATAGAATCCACGCGATATTGACGGCAGTGCCGGCAATTCCGCTGAGACCGAATATCCCCGCAATCAATGCGATGACCAGGAATGTAACTGCCCAACTAATCATTTGAGTTCTCCCGCCGTGGCTGCCCGAGCCTGGTGAAAATGCGGGTGACTCCAACTGCGGAGTCACCCGCGCAAGTTGCATCAGCGATGCTTTCTTCTAACCGGGATGGTTAGTTGCTGCTACGATCGATTGTGTCCTGCAGCTGATCGATCGCGGTGCCAATCCGAAGTGACGTGGCATCAACCCGCTTGACGCCCTCGGTATCCTTCGCGATCTCAACCGCATGGCTCACCTGCGACTGGCTTTCCACTTCACCTGACAGGTAGACAACCTTCTCGCGCGTTTCTACCGAGATGTCGAACCCGGAGACCTCTCGATCTGCCACCAGTTTCGACTTCACTTTGGTGGTGATCCAGCCATCGCTGACGGCCTCACCGGCAGAACGTGATTCCGATTGCTTGTCGACCTTCACGTCGTTGTTTGCATGTGCCTGCGTAACCGCCAGGCCAGATGCCAGCATGATCGCAGGCAGGCTGGCGCCAAGGAGCCAGGATTTGCGGGGCGTCGATGATTTCTTGCTAGTCCCAGTTTTCATTTGCTACCTCCGAAGGTATCTGTAAGGGTGGAGCCTCGATCCGACCGGCGTATGCGCCGGCTACGAACGAAGCCCTCAGGAGGTATGAAGCATGATTCGTGCCACGCCGCACGGATAAGACAATCAGAGGCTTAGGAGCCTGCACGCCGGTAACATTTGCACGCGGACCTAGAGAATTTTCAAGATCCGGTCATGCGGCGGCGCCACCGTCCGGGGGTCTCGCCGCGCCAGCGGGCGAAGGCGCGATTGAACGTGCTCTGGTCTGAAAAGCCACTCATGGTGGCGACGCGCAACAGCGGCAGTCGCGGATTCTTGAGCAACTGCTCCGTCAGCAGGCGCTGCTGAGCCTCCAGCAACTCGCGGAAACATGCGCCGCGCTGGTGCAGTGCCCGCTGCAGGCTGCGCGGCGCGTATCCGAGCTGGTCCGACACCGCCGGGAGGGAGCAACGGCCGGACGGCAGCAAGGTACGGATGGCGCGGCTCACGCGCTCGACGAGCGGCACGCCAGGATCCCGGCGTGCGAGGTCGATATGACTGGCGATCAGCCTGCGCACGGTCGCATCGGCATCGCGCACCGGCCGCTGCAACTCGGCTGCCCGCAGCGTGAACCGGTTGACTGGCATACCGAACTCGAGGCGCGCGCCGAACACCCGTCGCAGGAGCGCTTTGTCCTCCGGTGGCTCGGTCACGAATTGCACGGCGGGCGCGCGGTACCCCTCCCCAAGCAGCAGCTCCAGTGTGCGCTTGCCGAGGAACATGCCGAGCTCATTCATCTGGCGGGCGCGGCGCAACCCCGGCAGGACCGTTTCCACGGTGAATCCCGGCGGCTCGTCCGCCGCGTCGATGAATTCGACCAGCGTACCGGGCGTGTGGAAGCTGAGGTACCGCGCCACCGACTTGATAGCCGCGGCAACCGTCGGCGAGTGGCGCATGACGATCGCGATTGGCCCAAGCACCTGCAGGTCCTGCACGCGGCCGACGCGCAGGCCGAAGTCCGGACAACGAAGCTCGCTCGCGCAGTGTTCCAGCAGGCGGATGTAATCCGCATAGGAGACGTGACGCTCCGGCTCGCTGGCCGTCATCAGCGTGAAACCGTGTGCACGGAGCACCGGCCCGGGGTCTCCGCCCAGCCGGGAAATGAGCTCCGGGAGGCCCGCAAGCGCGGCCGCCCGAATCGAATCATTTCGTTTGTCGGCAGGTACGTCTGGTCCAGGCTAACGGGCACACTTGGTTGTCGTTGGCGCACTTTGCAGAAAATTGGCGCGCAAAGCCAATACAGTGCCCCCTGCCATCTTTAGCATCAGGCGGCACAAGAATAGACCTGGTACGGCCGGCGCAAGCGGGAGAGTAAAAATGCCGATCTCAAAGGACACCGTGGCCGAGGCCACGGAACCCGACTACGACTGGCTGGTCATCGGGCTCGGGCTTCGGTGGCAGCGTGTCGGCCCTGCGGCTGGCCGAAAAGGGCTACCGCGTCGGCATCCTCGAGGCCGGCCGGCGATTTCGCAACGAAGACTTCGCCAAGACCACCTGGGACGCGAGGAACTTCAACTGGCTGCCATCGCTCGGGCTGCGCGGCATCCTGCGGCTGACGCCGTTCAAGGACGTCTTCATTGCCAGTGGCGCCGGCGTCGGCGGGGGCAGCGTGGTCTATGCCAACACTCTCTACCGGGCCGCCCACACCTTCTACCAGAACCCGCAGTGGGCCGACCTCGATGACTGGGAAGCCGCGCTCAGGCCGCATTACGACACCGCCGAGCGCATGCTCGGCGTGCAGACGGTGCCGCGCGGCAGCAAGGGCCAGGACCTGCTCAAGGAGGTCGGCCGTCACTTCGGCGCGGAGCACACGTTCACGCGCACACCCTGCGGCGTCTTCTTCGGCACGCCGGGCGAGCGGGTCCCGGATCCGTATTTCGGCGGCGCGGGACCGGAGCGCACCGGCTGTACCTTCTGCGGAGAGTGCATGCAGGGCTGCCGCACGGGCGCCAAAAATACGCTGCTGAAGAACTACCTGTGGTTCGCCGAGAAGCTCGGGGTCCATATCCATCCCGAGCGAGAGGTCGTCGATGTGCGCCCCATCGGCGCCGCGGACGGCAGCGACGGCTACCTCGTGGCCACCGAGCGCCCCGGCGCCTGGTTCCGCAAGCAACGCCGGGAGTTCCGGGCGCGCGGCGTCGTGTTCTCGGCCGGCGCGCTCGGGACGAACCAGCTGCTGGCGAAGTGCAAGTTCGCCGGCTCATTGCCGCGCATCAGCAATCGCCTCGGACAACTGGTCCGGACCAACAGCGAATCCATCCAGGCCGTAACCTTGCCGAGAGGCACGCGTGACGTGAGGCACGATGTGATGATCAGCTCGAGCATCCATCCACGGCCCGACACGCATATCGAGTTCAACACCCTCGGTCGCCATGCCGACTCGATGTCATTCCTGTACACGCTGCTCACCGGCGACGGCACGCGGTTGACGCGCCCGCTCAAGTGGCTGGGCAAGGTGTTGCGCCACCCCCTGGACTTCCTCCGGCAGCTCTGGCCGAGGGGCTGGTCCGAGCATACCGTCATCTTTCTCGTGATGCAGACCCTCGACAATGCAATCGCCTTCCGGCCGAAACGCGGCCTGTTCGGCAGGATCACGCTGACCACCGCGCAGGACCCGGAGAAGCCGAATCCCACGTTCATCGCCGTTGCGAACGAGGCGGCGGAGGTCCTGGCCAGAAAGACGGGCGGCATCGCGCAGAGCATGATTCTCGAGGCGCTGGCCAACATCCCGACGACCGCGCACATCCTCGGCGGTGCCGTGATCGGGCGCAGCCCGGACCACGGCGTGGTCGACGCGACCAGCCGGGTGTTCGGTTATCGGAACATGCTGGTCTGCGACGGATCGACGATGCCGGCCAACCCCGGCGTGAATCCGTCCCTGACGATCACTGCCCTGTCCGAATACGCCATGAGCCAGGTGCCGGCGCGCGCGCCGCCGGCGGGGCCTCATGTGGAGGCACGCTCATGACCGCACTACCCGCCGCTGGCGCCAACGACCACGGTTCCGCGGCGCACCCCCCCGAGCTCATCGATTGCTTCGAGCGCCAGCGCGGCGCCCACCTCGTCCACCCGATGCCGAGCCATGCAGAGCGCGTCAGCGACCTGCGGGCCTTGCATCGCCTGCTGGTCGAGAACCGCGAGGCCCTCGTCGAGGCTATCAACCTCGACTTCGGCAACCGCTCGCGTTTCGAGACGCTGTTCGCCGAGTGCTTCCTGAACCAGGAAGGCATCCTCGATGCGATCAGGCGCCTGAAGAAATGGATGAAGCCGCAGCGACGGCGGGTCGACTTCACCCAGTACCCGCTCGCCCGGGCGCGGGTGATTCCGCAGCCGGTCGGCGTGGTCGGCGTCGTGGTGCCATGGAACTTCCCACTCTCCATGGCCTTCGCGCCGCTCACCGGCATCATTGCCGCCGGCAACCGCGCCATGGTGAAGATGTCGGAGAATTCGCATCAGCTCGCCAGGTTGCTCATCGAGATCCCGCCGAAGTACCTGCCGGCGGAAAAGCTCCACTTTTTCGAGGACGATGGCCAGGGCCCCGCCTTCACGAGCATGCCCTTGGATCACCTGTTCTTCACGGGTTCGACGCAGACCGGCCGGGCGGTGATGGCCAACGCCGCGCGCAATCTCACGCCGGTCACCCTCGAGCTCGGCGGCAAGTCACCGGCGGTGGTCTGTCCCGACTACCCGATCCAGACCGCCGTCGAGCGCATCATGTGGGTGAAACTGTTCAATGCCGGACAAGTGTGCACCAACGTCGACTACCTGTTCCTGCCGGAAGACAAGGTGGACGAGTTCGTGCGCCGCGCCCGGCAGCTGGCTGGCGAGCGTTACCCGGACATCAACGGCCAAGATTACACCTCGATCATCGACGAGCGCAGCTACCGGCGGCTGGAGACCAGCCTCGACGACGCGCGCGCCAAGGGTGCGCGGGTCATCAATCTCCTCGAAGGCCAACATCCGGACCCCGCGCTGCGCAAGATGCCGCCGCACATCGTCCTGGACCCGACCGACGACATGGAGATCCTGCAGCGCGAGATCTTCGGCCCGCTGCTGCCCATTCGCACTTATCGCAGCCGTGAGGAAGTGGCGGACTACGTCACCGCCCGGCCGCGGCCTCTGGCCCTGTACGTTTACTCGAACGACAAGTCGCTGCAGGACTGGTATATCACCCACGTGATGTCCGGGGGGGTCACCATCAACGAC
>CAYWYS010000024.1:19931-49459 GCA_964462675.1 uncultured Thioalkalivibrio sp. | reverse complement strand
ACGGTGCGTGTGTGGGATTTCGTTGCGATTAAGGCGCGCGCTTTATACCATAGGGCGCCTGTCTGGACAATCTCCCCGGTCTCTTCCGGGGCCACACTAAGTGGTTGAACCGGGATGAAGTTCTCCCTCCTCGAGCGCCTGCAGGCGCAGTCGAACGGATACCGTAAGAACGCGGCTGCGGAGGCCGCCAGTGCCATGCCCGTGACCATCAAGACGACCGCAGCCGAGCGTGACGGCATGCGCCAGGCCGGCCGGCTCGCCGCGCAGGTGCTCGACATGATCGGCGAGCACGTCCAGCCGGGCGTCTCCACCGACGAGCTCGACGCGATCTGCCACGCGTACATCACGGGCCCGCTCGGCGCAGTCCCGGCGCCGCTGAACTATCGCGGCTTCCCGAAATCGATCTGCACCTCGATCAACCATGTCGTCTGCCACGGCATCCCGGGCGACCGGCGGCTGAAGAAGTCCGACATCGTCAACATCGACATCACCGTCATCAAGGACGGCTGGCACGGCGACACCAGCCGGATGTTCTTCGTGGGCGAGCCCTCGGTCATCGGCCGGCGCGTCAGCGAGGTCTCCCACGAGGCCATGCGCCGCGGCATCGAGATGGTCGCGCCCGGCGTGCGGCTCGGGGACATCGGCTTCGCGATCCAGAGCTACGTCGAGGCGCAGCACTGCTCGGTGGTGCGCGAGTACTGCGGCCACGGCATCGGCCGCGCGTTCCACGAGGATCCCCAGGTGCTGCACTACGGCACCCCGGGCACCGGCATGGAACTGGCGCCCGGCATGACTTTCACGATCGAGCCGATGGTCAACGCCGGCAAGCGCCAGGTGCGGCTGCTGCCCGACGGCTGGACGGTCGTGACCAAGGATCACTCGCTGTCGGCGCAGTGGGAGCACACGATCCTCGTGACCGAGGACGGGCACGAGGTCCTGACGCTCGGCGCCAGCGGCCGGATTTGAGCAGCCCGATGGACAATGCCGCCGTCCGGTCCGCCGCAACCACGGCGGCGGCCCCCGGCCTGCCGGGACCCGGGACGCCGCCCGGACCGGCAGCCATCACGCAGTTCCGACGGGTGCTCGAGGCGGGCGACCTCGGGCTGCGGCAGCGTTTCCAGGCCGACGAGCCGGTCGATCACCTGGTGCGCGACCGCGCACGGCTGATCGACATCGCGCTCGTGCGGGCCTGGCGGATGCACCTCGGCGAGGCCTACGACAAGCTCGCGCTGGTGGCGGTCGGCGGCTACGGTCGCGGCGAACTGCATCCCTGCTCCGACATCGACATCATGGTCATCGTGCCGGACAGCGACGGCACGGCCTGGCGCGAGCACGTCGCCGCGTTCCTGACCTTCCTGTGGGACATCGGCCTGGAAGTCGGCCACAGCGTCCGCACGGTCGCGGACTGCATCCGCGAGGCCGAGGCGGACGTCACGGTCGTCACGACACTGATGGAATCGCGGCTGCTGGACGGCCCGGCCTCGCTGTTCGAGGCGATGCAGGCCGCCACCGCCCCCGACCGGCTGTGGCCCCCGCAGGCCTTCTTCGAGGCCAAGCGCAGCGAGCAGACCGCCCGGCACCATCGTTACCACGACACCTCGCACAACCTCGAGCCCAACATCAAGGGCAACCCCGGCGGCTTGCGGGACATCCAGGTCGTCTGCTGGGTCGCGCGGCGGCATTTCGGCATCGGCAGCCTGCACCAGCTCGCGCACCAGGGCTTCCTGACCGAGTACGAGTACCGCCGCCTGCTGGCCGGACAGAATTTCCTGTGGCGCATTCGCTGGGCGCTGCATACCGTGACCGGGCGCCGCGAGGACCGCCTGCTGTTCGACCACCAGGTCAAGCTCGCGCAGCTGTTCGGCTACGAGGACGCCAGCTTCACGCTCGGCGTCGAGCAGTTCATGCAGAAGTACTATCGCACCGTGCAGGAGCTGGCGCGCCTCAACGAGATGTTGCTGCAACTGTTCGAGGAAGCGATCCTGCTCGACCCGGCCGCGCCGCCGCGCCTGCTGAACGCGAGGTTCCAGGTGCGCAACAACTTCCTCGAGGTCAAGGACGAGGACGTGTTCGAGCGCACCCCGTCGGCGCTGCTGGAAATGTTCCTGCTGCTGCAGCAGGAGCCCGGGCTCAAGGGCGTCAGCGCCGGCACGATCCGCCAGGTACGCCGCGCGCTGCCGCTGATCGACGAGGAATTCCGCCAGAACCCGCGCCATCATCGGCTGTTCATGGACATCATCCGCGCGCCGGAGGGGGTCACGCACGAGTTGCGGCGCATGAGCCGTTACGGCGTGCTGGGGCGCTACATACCCGCCTTCGGCCGCGTTACCGGGCGCATGCAGTTCGACCTGTTCCACGCCTACACCGTGGACGCGCACACGCTGTTCGTGGTGTCGAACCTGCGCCGCTTCGCATTGGCGCGCTTCGATCACGAGATGCCGATGTGCAGCCGCATCATGCAGTCGCTGCCGAAGCCGGAGCTGGCCTATATCGCCGGGCTGTTCCACGACATCGCCAAGGGCCGCGGCGGCGACCATTCCGAGCTGGGCGCGATGGATGCCGAGTCCTTCTGCCTGGAGCATGGCCTGTCGCCGTACGATGCGCGGCTGGTGGCGTGGCTCGTGCGCCATCACCTGGTGTTCTCGATCACCGCGCAGAAGAAAGACATTCACGACCCGGCGGTGGTCGCAGAGTTCGCCCGGCGCGTCGGCGACGAGACGCATCTCGATTACCTCTACGTGCTGACGGTCGCGGACCTGCGCGGCACCAGCCCGAAGCTGTGGAACGCCTGGAAGGCCTCGCTGTTCGAGGAGTTCTACGACACCGTCAAGCGCGCGCTGCGCGCCGGGCTGGAATCACCGATCGATTCCGAGCAGCTGATCGCGGAGACCCAGGAGGCCGCGCTGGCGTTGCTCGCCTCGCGCGGCATTCGCGCGGCGCGGGCCCGCGAGGTCTGGGGCGGCTTTGCCGGCGAGTACTTCCTGCGCCACACGCCCGAGGAGATCGCCTGGCACATCCGCGTGCTGGCGGGCCTCGAGGACCGCGGCGAGCAGGCCGCCGTGTCGGTCGAGCAGCAGACCGGGCGCGGCGGCACCGCGATCATGGTCTGCACGATGACCGGCCAGCACAGCTTCGCGCGCGCCACCGGCGCGCTCGACGAGCTCGGGCTGAACATTCTCGATGCGCGCGTCGTGCCGGTCGGCGACGGCCGCAACGTCCACACCTACGTCGTGCTCGAGAACGACGGCTCGCCGCTCGACGATCACGAACGCCTCGTGCAGATCGAGACCGCCGTGCGCAAGGCGACACTGGAGCACGGCGGACGAATGCCGACCGTGACGCGCCAGCCGCCGCGCCAGGTGCGGCTGTTCTCGACGCCGACGCGCATCGCGTTTTCCGAGGACGTCGACGGCACGCGCAGCGTCATGGAGCTGGTCGCCGCGGACCGGCCCGGCCTGCTGTGCGAGGTCGGCAAGGTGTTCGTCGAGTGCAACGTATCGCTGCGCGCCGCCAAGATCATGACCGTCGGCGAGCGCGCCGAGGACGTGTTCTACATCACGACGGTCGACGGCGAGTCGCTCGACCCCGCTCAGCTCGAAGCACTCGGCCGGCAGCTCAAGGCGCGGCTCGACCAGCCCACCGCCGAGCGCTGAGCGGTCCGGAGGCCCCGACACGCCATGAACCCGCTGCTCGCCAGGCTGCACCCCTACCCGTTCGAGCGGCTTGCCGCGCTGAATGCCTGTGCCGCGCCGCCGCCGTACCTGCGACCGATCGCGCTGTCGATCGGCGAGCCGCGCCACGCGCCGCCGGCTTTCATCGGCGACGCGCTGGTGCGCACGCTGGACCGCCTCGGCGTCTATCCGAAGGCCGCCGGGCTGCCGGAGCTCAGAGCCGCCTGCGCCGGCTGGCTGGAGCGCCGCTACGCGCTGGACCCGGGCACGGTCGATCCGGCAACCATGATCATCCCCTGCAACGGCACGCGCGAGGGCCTGTTCTCCTTCGTGCAGGCGGTGCTGGATCCCGCCGCGGGCGGCCTCGTCATGATGCCGAACCCCTTCTACCAGATCTACGAAGGCGCGGCGCTGCTGGCCGGCGCCGAGCCGTACTACCTCGACACGACGGCCGCGACCGGCTTCCTGCCGGATCTCGACGCCGTGCCCGACGAGGCCTGGCGACGCTGCCGCATCCTGTTCATCTGCAGCCCCGGCAACCCGACCGGCGCGGTCATGTCGGAGGACTACCTGGCGCGCGTGCTCGAGCTGTCGGCGCGCTACGACTTCATCGTCGCGTCCGACGAGTGCTATGCGGACATCTACCTCGACGAGGCTGCGCCGCCACCGGGACTGCTCGGCGCCTGCCTGCGCGCCGGCAACACCGGCTTCGCGCGCTGCGCTGTGTTCCACAGCCTGTCGAAGCGCTCCAGCGTGCCCGGCCTGCGCTCGGGCTTCGTCGCCGGCGACCCCGGGATCATGGCGGACTTCCGGCTGTACCGGACCTACCATGGCTGCGCGGTGCCGGAGATGGTCCAGCTGGCCAGCGTCCCGGCCTGGTCGGATGACGCGCATGCCGCGGCCAACCGTGCCCTGTACCAGCAGAAGTTCGACGCCGTCGTGCCGATCCTGGCGGCCGTCATGCCGGTCGAGCGGCCCGCGGCGGCGTTCTATCTTTGGCTCGAGACGCCGGTCGATGACGAGGTGTTCACGCGCGGCCTGTACGCCGCCCAGAACGTCACGGTGCTGCCGGGGCGCTACCTGTCGCGCGACCACGCCGGCGGCAACCCGGGCATCGGCCGGGTGCGCGTCTCGCTGGTCGCCGAGCTCGAAGAATGCATCGAGGCCGCGCAGCGCATCGCCCGCTTCGTCACCGCCATCCAACGCCCAGACTGACGCGACCGAGAGACCCACATGAGCAAGCTCCAGGAAATCATCGAGGCGGCTTTCGAGGAGCGCGCGCGCTTCACGCCGGAGGACACGCCGGGCGACATCCGCCAGGCGGTCGCCGAGGCGATCGATGCGCTCGACGACGGCCGCGAGCGCGTTGCCGAGCCGGTCGACGGAGCGTGGATCGTCAACGAGTGGCTCAAGAAGGCCGTGCTGCTGTCGTTCCGCATCGAGGCCAACCGCCTGATCGAGATGGGCGCATTGCGCGGCTGGGACAAGGTGCCACTGAAGTACGCCGGCTACGACGAGGCGGCGTTCGGCATCGCGGGCGCCCGCATCGTGCCGCCGGCCATCGTGCGGCGCGGCGCCTTCGTGTCACCGAACGCGGTGCTGATGCCGTGCTACGTCAATATCGGCGCGTGGATCGGTCCCGGCACGATGGTCGACACCTGGGCCACGGTCGGCTCCTGCGCGCAGATCGGCGCGAATGTCCACTTGTCCGGCGGCGCCGGCATCGGCGGCGTGCTCGAGCCGTTACAGTCCAACCCGACGATCATCGAGGACCACTGCTTCATCGGCGCCCGCTCGGAGATCGTCGAAGGCGTCATCGTCGAGCAGGGCGCCGTCGTCTCCATGGGCGTGTTCATCGGCCAGAGCACGCGTATCTACGACCGCGAGCGCGACGAGGTCAGCTACGGGCGGGTGCCCGCCGGCGCCGTGGTCGTGCCCGGCTCGCTGCCGTCCAGCGACGGCCGCTGCAGCCTCAATTGCGCGGTGATCGTCAAGCGCGTCGACGCCGCGACGCGCGCCAAGGTCGGCATCAACGAACTGCTGCGCGAGTAGTTCGGGGTCAGATCCGCAATTCGCTTGCGCGAATTGCGGATCTGACCCCGAATTCTCAGCCGGTCTTGCCGACGGCCTCCGCGAGCCGCTTGCTCTTGACGTGCCGCACGTCAAGTCCCTCCACCTGGTAGACGACGAGCTTGGCCATGTTCTTGGCGTGATCGCCGACCCGCTCGATCGCCTTGATGATCAGCACCGCCTCGGCCGCGACCGGCAGCAGGGCCGGCGACGTGACGACGCCCTCGTGGATGGCGCGCAGCGCGTCCTTGTACTCGAGGTCCAGCAGCTTGTCGCCCTCGGCGACGCGAATCGCCAACTCGCCGTCCTGGTCGCGGATCGCCTGCAGCACATTGACGAGGCCTTGCTCGGCCGCAGCGACCATGCGCATGAAGCTGTTGCGGTAGGCATCCACCGGGTCGGCCTCGTCGAGGATCATGCGGCGCGCGATCTTGGCAATCTTCTTGGCCTCGTCGCCGACGCGCTCGAGCTCGGTGAAGCTCTTCAGCATGACGATCACCGAGCGCAGGTCGACGCCCATCGGCTGGCGCTTGGCAATCACCTGGATGGCCATTTCCTCGCCGCGCGTGTCGTACTCGTTGATGCTCTTCTCGCGCGCCACGACCTGCTGCGCGAGCGCGTCGTCGCGCTCCATCAGCGCGCGTGCAGAATCGCGCACCTGCTGGACGGCGAGCTCTCCCATCTCGAGCAACTCGGCAGTCAGGCGCTTCAGGTCCTGGTCGAAACTCTGGACGGTATGGCCGGCATGGGCGTCAGTCATGTTCGTTGCTCTCCTGGTGAATTCTGGTGCCGGCCGCTCACGCGATCCGGCCGGTGACATAGGCCTCGGTGAGGCGATGCCGGGGCGTGGTCAACAGCTCATCCGCCGCGTTGACCTCGATCAGCCTGCCCGCGTGCAGGAAGGCGATCCAGCGGGCGATGCGGCCCGCCATCTGCATGGATTGCGCAGTCAGCACGACGCTGCAGCGCCGCGCCAGGCCGTGCACGAGATCCTCGATGCGCGCGGCCGCCGCCGGGTCCAGCCCGCGGCAGGGATCCTCGAACAGCAACACCGCCGGCTCGAGCGCCAGCGCGCGCGCGATGCACAGGCGATGCAGCTGCTCCGGGCGCAAGGCGTCGCAAGGGCCGGCCAGCCGCTCGCGCACATCGTCGAACAGCCCGGCCGCCGCAAGACTCTCGCGCACACGCAGCTCGAGTTCGGTGCGGTCGCGCACCAACCCGTGAATTCTCGGGCCATATGCGACATTGTCGAACAGCGACAACCGGAACGGCGTCGGCCGCGCCGGCACCAGCACGACCCGGGCGCGCAACGCGAGCACGTCCACGCCCGTGGCGCGCACGTCCTCGCCGTCGAGCAGCACCTGGCCGACGGTGCGGATTTCCGGATCGAGGTCCACCATCCGATTCAGGGACTTCAGCAAGGCTGTCTTGCCGGCGCCCGGCGCGCCGACGATGGCCGTAACCTCGTTGCGCCCGAAGCCGAGCTCGACGCCGGTCACGAGCGGGTCCTGGCCGCGGAATACCGACAGTCCCCGGCACTCGATGATCGCGTCGGGATGCGCGGGGCTGCCGGTGGCGCGCACCCGCACGACGGCGTCTGCGCTGCCTGCCGGAAAGTCATGCGGGGAACGCGCGCTCACCCCGTCCTCCCGCGGCGTTCCAGCAGGACGCCGACCAGGCCGAGCACAGCCACAGCGATGACCAGCGTCAGCGCCGCCAGCGCCGCCTTGGCGGCGAACACCGGCTCCGGCAACTCGCCCCAGCGAAACGCCAGCACCGGCAGCGGGATGCCGGGCTCCAGCAAGGACCCCGGGCGACCCGCAGCGAAAGCCGCAAAGCCGACCAGCAGCAGTGGCGCGGCTTCGCCGAGTGCCCGCGCCAGCATCGAGAATGACGCGCCGAGCATCGCCGGCGCTGCGCGCGGCAACACGTGGCCGGCGACCACCTGCAACGGCGACGCCCCCATCGCAAAGCCGGCCTCCCGGACCGTAAGCGGCACGCCGCGCAGCGCGAGTTGGCCCGCCAGCACGATGCGCGGCAGCATCGCCAGGCCAAGCACCGCGCCGGCGAGCAGCGGCGTGCCCACCGGCAAGCCGAGCACGACGACGAGGCCGCCAAAGCCGAGCAGGCCGAACACGACCGTCGGCAGCATCGCGAGATGTCGCACGCTGCGATCGATCAGCGCGGGAGCGCGGCCGCGACCGGCGAGTTCCTCGAGATAGACGGCCACGGCAAGGCCCAGCGGCATCGCCACGGCAATCACCGGCAGCATCGCCATCGCCGAGGCCCACAACGCGCCTCTGATTCCGGCTGCGTGCGCGTCGATCGAATCGGCGCCGGCAAAGGTCGCCAGCTCGAGACTGCTGCCCGCGCGTCGCAGCAGGTCGAGCAGCGGCAGGGCCAGCAGCAGGATCAGCAGCCACGCGCCGACCTGCACGAGCGTGCGCGCGGCGTGCTCGCGGCGCTGGCGCCCGGTGACGCGCTCAGTAGACTGGCGAAGGGGTGACATCCGACCTCCGCAACATGCGCAGCGCCCAGGCATTGAGCGGCAGCACGATGATCGCAAGAAACAGCCCCAGCACGAACGGCAACTGGGTGCGGACATTGTCCAGCGCATGCGTGCCCGACATCAACGAGACCATCTGCGCGGTCAGGGTCGTCGTCGCGTCGAGCGGGTTCACGCTCCATGCAGCGACCAGCCCGGCCGCCATCAGCACGATGACGGTCTCGCCGAGCGCACGCGTCACGGCCAGCAGCACCGCTGCGCCAATCCCGGGTGCCGCGGCCGGCAGGACGATGTCACGCAGCGTCTCCCAGTGAGTCGCGCCGAGCCCGAGCGCCGCCTCGGCCGACGCCAGCGGCACCGCGTCGAGCGCCTGCTCGATGCGCAGCGCCAGCACCGGCATCAGCATGATGCCGACGACGATGCCGGCCGCAAGCGTGCTGTGCGCCACCGCGCCGAGCCCGAGCGCATGCGCGGCGCCGGCGATCATCGGGCCGGCCGTCAGCACGGCGAACAATCCATAGACCACCGCAGGCACCAGCGCCGCCAGGCGGATGCCGACACGCCAGCGACGTCGAAAACCTGCACCCGCCCAGGCAAACCCGTGCAGCGCCGCGGCCAGCGCGAGCGGCAGCGCAAGCGCCAGGGCGATCAGCGCCACCATGATGCTGCCGAGCAGCACCGGCAGCACGCCGAAGGCGCCCTCCCCGACCGCCTGGGAAGCGCGGATGGCGCTCTCCGGGCTCCAGTGGGTTCCGCCCAGGAACGCCATTGGCGACACCTGCAGGAAGAAATTGAACGTCGGCACGATCAGCGTGGCGAGCACGATCGCCAGCAGGGCGCCAGTGACTGCGGCGCTGGACCGGAGCGTGACGCCGACGGCGCGCTCGAGCGTCCGGCGGGCCGGTGCGGGCCGGCGCATCAGCGCGGCGCCCGCCGCCAGTGACAGCAGCAGCAGGAACAGCACGACCGAAGTGATGCGCGCCGGCAGGTTGACCGCCGCGAAGCCCGCCGCCGGGGCGTCCCGCGGCCTAGGCGCCGCCGCGCCCGCAGCGCGCTGCGCCGGCACGAGGCCGAGCCGGACCAGCCAGCCGCCGGCAGCGAGCGCGTCGGCCGCGAAAAAGCCGTCGACCAGCGCGTCGAGGCCGGGCACGAACGCGTGGTGCGCCGGCTTCAGGTAAAGGTACAGCGGGCGCGCCAGCGGGTAGCCGCCAGCCTGGATCGTGGCGGTGGTCGGGCAGCGGCCGTCGAGGCACACCGCCGCCACCCGCTCGGGGTTGCGCACCAGTGCGCCATAGCCGACCACGCCGAGCACGTCGGGGTCGGTACCGAGCCTGGCGATGAGGCCGTCGTCGTTTTCCCCGGCATCCGTCCAGGCGCCGTCGCGGCGCAGTTCCCCGCAGCTGCGCAGCTCGTCGTGCGGACGCGGATGACTGCGCAGCGCCATCTCGCAGGCCGGTCGCAACGCGAGCGCCGCGAAGGCGTCGCGCGTGCCCGAAGTCGCCGGCGGGCCGAGCACCCGGATCGGCGCATCCGGCAGCCCGGCGCGAATTTCGCTCCAGCGCAGGTAAGGATTCGGCACCCAGCGCGCGCCGCCCGCCGGATCCGGCACGCGCCGCGCCAGCGCCAGCCACAAGTCGGCCAGGGCCAGTTCGCGAAGCACCGCACCAGGCTGCGTAGCCAGCACGATGCCGTCCCAGCCCACTTGCCAGCGCTCCAGCGGCATCACGCCGGCGACCCGGCAGGCGCTCGCCTCGCCGGCCGTCATCTCGCGCGAGGACATCACGATATCGGGCGTAGCCGGCCCGAGACCCTCGCAGAACCACGCAATCCCCGCGCCGCTGCCCATCGGCAGCACCAGCGGGCCGGGGCCCTGCGCGCGCTCGGCCACGGCCGCCGCAAACGGATACATCGTCGACGAGCCTGCAATGACCGCATGGCTGCGCGGCACGGACTGCAGCGCCGCCGCGGGCAACGACACGAGCGCCGCCAGCAAGCCGGCGAAGAGCGCCCGCCGCCTAACCGAAGCGCCCCGTGACATAGTCGCTCGTGCGCTTGGCCTTCGGGTTCGTGAATACCGTGTCGGTGTTGCCGTACTCGATCAGCCGGCCGAGATACATGAAGGCCGTGTTGTCAGAGACGCGCGCCGCCTGCTGCATGTTGTGGGTCACGATGACGATCGTGTAGTGGCCCTTCAGCTCGTCGATCAGCTCCTCGATCTTGGCGGTCGCGATCGGATCGAGCGCCGAGCAGGGCTCGTCCATCAGCAGGATCTCGGGGTCGGAGGCAATCGCGCGGGCGATGCACAGGCGTTGCTGCTGGCCGCCGGACAGGCTCAGCGCCGACTCCTGCAGGCGATCCTTCGCCTCGTTCCACAGCGCCGCACCCTTCAACGCGCGCTCACAGGTCTCGTCGAGGATCTTGCGGTTGCTGACGCCGTCCACCCGCAAGGGATACACGACGTTCTCATAGATGGACATGGCAAAGGGGTTGGGCTTCTGGAACACCATGCCCATGCGCTTGCGCAGCGCGATGACGTCGATCGCCGGGCGCAGGATGTTCTCCTTGTTGACGATGATCTCGCCGGAGACCTTCAGGTCGTCCACCAGGTCGTTCATACGATTCAGCGAGCGCAACAGCGTGGACTTGCCGCAGCCGGACGGACCGATCAGTGCCGTCACCAGCCCCTTCTGGATTTCCATGTTGACGTCGAACAGCGCCTGCACTTCGCCGTACCAGAGGTTGAAGCTGCGCAGGTCGAGCGCCGCACCGTCCGGCGAGGTCGTGACGTGATACCGGGTCGGCTCCGTGCCCGCGACGGAGGGGTCGACCGGCGTGGATTCTGCGACTGCATTCATGCGAAAAGCTCCGGGACCTGGTTCAGAACTGGCCGACAGCGAACTTGCGCTTCAGCCGGTTGCGGATGTAAATCGCGGACGAGTTCATCGCCACGATCAGGAACAGTAGCAGCATGGTGGTGACGAACACCATCGGCTTGCCGGCTTCCGAATTTCTCGACTGGAAGCCGACGTCAAAGATGTGGAAGCCGAGGTGCATGAAGCTGCGCTCGAGATGGACGAAAGGCGGGAAGGTGTCGACCGGCAGCATCGGCGCCAGCTTGACGACGCCGATCAGCATCAGCGGCGCGACCTCGCCGGCGCCGCGCGCCATGGCCAGGATCAGACCGGTCATGATGCCGGGCATGGCGCGCGGCAGGACCACGCGCCGAATGGTCTGCCACTTGGACGCGCCGCAGGCCAGTGAGCCCTCGCGCATCGAGCGCGGCACCGCCGCGAGCGCCTCTTCGGCCGCCACGATGACCACTGGCACGGTCAACAGCGCCAGCGTCAGCGCGGCCCACAGGATGCCGCCCGTGCCGAAAGTGGGACTCGGCAGCCGCTCCGGATAGAACAACTGGTCGATGGTCACGCCCATCGTGTAGGCGAAGAATCCAAGCCCGAACACGCCGAATACGATCGACGGCACGCCGGCCAGGTTGTTGACCGAAACGCGCACCATGGACACGATCCGACCTTGCTTGGCGTACTCCCGCAGATAGAGCGCGGTGATGACGCCGAAGGGCGCCACGATCACCACCATGATCAGCGTCATGGCCACGGTGCCGAAAATCGCCGGCAGCACACCGCCTTCCATGTTGGCTTCGCGTGGCTCCGAGCTGAGGAACTCCCACCAGCGTGAGAAGTAGATGCTCACCTTCTGGCCGAAGCTGAGATCGTTGGCGGGATAGAGCCGGACAACTTCCGAAAGCAGCTGGTCCTTGCTGCGACCGCCCACTTCCTCGAGCAGCACGCGATCCTCGCGGTCACGTGCACGAATCTCGACAATCTGCGCCTGGAACCCCGCAAACTTCGCTTCCAGTTCCGCGATCCGCGCGTTGGTCTGGACCGCCTGCGCGGCATACTGCGGTGAGTCCGCGCCGTGGCGCAACTGCGTACGACGCAAGTCCAGTCGCTGGCGCTCAATCTGGTAATTGACGGCGCCGATATCCTTCTGCTCGATGCGGCGAACCTCGTGGAACCGGGCGCGCGCCCGGCCTTGGTGCTGCTGCAGCTCGCGAAAGCCGAGTTGATTCGCAGGAATAACCTTGCCCGCGATCTGCAACTGCAGAATCCGGCCGACGAACGGGCCCCATTCCTGGCGCTCGAGCAGGAAGAAGTCCCGCGGCGATTCGATCCGCTCGACCTCGTACTCCGAAACCCAGCGGAAATCGTCGCCGTACAAGTCGAAATTGGCCGTGCGATACATCACCCGTCGCGCGAAGCCGTCATTGGCCTCGATCATCGCGTTCGCGGCGTCGCTCAGCCCTGCCCGGATGCCCTCGCCGACCCGGTAGACGCTGGACCGGGTCGGCTCGCCGGCCACCACGGTCCCGTCGGTAAGCGTCACGACGTGGATCGGTTTCGGCCAGAAGGTCGACGCGCCGTTCCAGAAGACCATCGCGAGGAACCCGGCCACCAGGATGATGCCGAGCGCTAGCGCGCCGCCGAGCCCCCACAGCCACGGCTCGCCCACCGCGGATACATCGGCGCTGTACTTGCGCACCGCGGTACGCGGACGCTGCGCGAGTTGCTCGCCTATCTTGCTGTCGGCTGTAATCGCCATGCGGATCGATCTCCCGGATCAGAGCTGGAAGGCGCGCTTGCGGAAGCGCTGGCGCACCAGCTCGGCGAGCGTGTTGATGACGAAGGTCATCACGAACAGCGTCAAAGCCGCCAGGAACAGCGTGCGGTACAGCGTGCTGTCCTTGACCGCCTCGGGCAGTTCCACCGCGATGTTGGCTGACAAGGTGCGCAGCCCGGAGAAGATATTCCAGTCCAGCACAGGCGTGTTGCCGGCCGCCATCACCACGATCATGGTCTCGCCGACCGCGCGGCCCATGCCGATCATGACCGCCGAGAACACGCCCGAGGCGGCCACCGGCAGGATGACCCACATCGCGGTTTGCCAGGGCGTTGCGCCCGCAGCCAGCGACGCGGCGCGCAGGTGTGACGGCACCGAGTTCAGGGCGTCCTCCGCCAGGGTGTAAATGTTCGGAATGACCGCGAAGCCCATGACGAAACCAACCACCAAAGCATTGCGCTGCGAGTAGGTATCCACGACGCCGCCGCGTGGGTCATACCCCGCGAGCGTCAGCAAGCCGGCGATCACGAACGAGAGGCCGGCGGCCGCAATCACGAACACCGCCCAGCGGGCGAAATCCAGCCGACCCGCATGCTCCCGACTGGTTTCGCGCAGCATGTTCCGCCAGCTATGGCCGAAGAAGCGGCCGAAACCCCACGTCACCAGCATGAACGACAGCGGGAAACCGACCAGGAACAGGAATGGCTGGCCGGTACCGACATCGCCGTTGACCCACGCCTTGAAGTCGCCATAGAAAAGCGCCCGCTCGAACCACGGCCCGAGCTGGAAGGCGACGAAACCGAAGCCGAGAATCGCCGCCACCATGAACAGGAATTTCGGTATTCCCTCGAGTCGCAACGCGACCGTCACCGGCAGCGTCTGCCAGACGAACGCACCGAGCATCAAGCCCATCGGGATCGAGACAAAGGACAGGATCACCGCGGCGATCCATTCCTCGATGAAGGGCGCCAGCACCAGCGCAGCGACGAAGCCGAGCACCACGGTCGGCAACGACTCCATCATCTCCATGACCGGCTTGACGGTGGCGCGCACCCGGCGATGCAGGAACTCGGAGGTGTAAATGGCGCCCATCAGCGCAATCGGCACGGCGAACATCAGCGCGTAGACCGTGGCCTTGATGGTGCCGAAGATCAGCGGCACCAGCGAATACTTCGGCTCGAACACGTCGGTGCCCGAGGACGACTGCCAGGTGAAACTCGGCTCCGGGTAGCCCTCGTACCAGAGCCTGCCGAACAGGCCCCGCAGGGTCGTCTCCGGGTGCGGAAAATAGAAGTTCCACGCATCGACGTTGCCGTCGCGATCCACCAGCAGCGCGCCATCCATGCGGGGCATCAGCATCATTGCCGCTTCAGTGTCCGCGGCGCTCTCGCGCTGCAGCTTGAAAAGCGTGCGATCGGAGGTGGAATGCCGGATCCACAGGCTGCCGTCCGCGGCCAGCGTGGCCAGCGACTTCTTGCGCTGCGCCACCGCAATGGCCACGATCGGCGCGCCCTGCGGCTCGTGACTGCGCGCCAGCACCATCTGGTAACCATCGGTGGTGTTCGCGCCGGGCCGCTCCAGGCGGAAAAAGACATTCACCGCGCCATTGGAGCCGCCGACCACCATCGCAAGCTCCGAGTTCAGGAAGGCCAGCGAAGTAATTTCCACGTCGCCGGCGCCGTCGAACGCCCGGGTGGTCTCGGCCAGCACCGGCGCGTTGAAGTCGCGCACGTCATACCGATAGATCGTTCCGTCCCGGGTCGCGATCATCACGCGGTCGGCCGTGCTCGCCATCAGCACGCGCGTCACCTGCGTGCCCTCCGGAAGCGTCGGCAGCGTGCTCGACGTGAGCGTAACCTGTTCCGCGCCCGTCATGAGGTTTCGGCGGATGACGGCGCGCGAAATGCGCGCGACGCCGGCGGCGTCCACGGTCACGAAGGAGCGTGTGGGGCGTTCGAGCGTGCCGCCGACCCGGTAATCGATCGCAATGATCGAGTGCTCGGAAAGCGGCTCCGCAGCGGCAATCGTCCACACCGGCGTAATCGTCCGGTAGTCGCCGGTCGACAGCTCGCGGTAAATGGTGTTGCCGGCCAGGCTGTCGCTCTCGTTCAGCTGCTGACGATTCGAAGGCAGGGCGGCCGGCGTGATGACGCCGACTTCGAAGCCAAAAGTACCGAATCGCACGGTGCCGTCGGCGAAGCCGAATGCTACCTGCTCACGGGTGACGACGCCGGCCACCGCGGTCGCACGCTCTGCAAACCCCAGGGAAGATGCGGCGACAGACTGCCCAGTCGGGAGGTGAAACGCACTGGCCTGGCCGTCGGCCGTGACGCGAATGCCGAGGGTCGTGTACTCGTCCGCCGCGAGCCACGCCACCTGCTTGGGCGTGTCGAGCGTATAGACGCTGTGCTGGCGGACTTCGCCGCCGGTGGCGAGCGGCAGCGCCACCGACACCAGGAACAGCATGATGGTGATCACCGCCACGATGACCAGCAGACCCCCGAGCGTGATCGTCCAATTGGCGACCTTGTCGCCGAGCACGACGGACTTCCTGGTAGACTTGTCGCGCCGGTGGACGATGAATGCGTGCGCGTCGCTGTCGTGGCCGGATCTTGGCTGATTCATGTCCTTGCTACTCGCGAGTTCCTGGTCCGGCAGGTGCAGCGTCCCGGGTCAGTGTCCAAGCATACTGCGCCGGCGGGTACGACCTCCAAACAGATTGCAGCGGTGCAGGAAATCCTGCACCGCTGCAAGCCGGGATCGTTCGCCTACTTCAGGCCGAATGCCGCGAGATCCTGGTCCGCAAGACTCTTCAGCACCGGGAAGTAACCGTCACGCACGACGGCTTCCTGGCCCTGCTTCGAGTACACGAAGCGGATGAATTCGCCGCGCAGCGGGTCGAGCTTCTCGTTCGGGTTCTTGTTGACGTAGATGTACAGGAACCGTGCGATCGGATAATCACCCGAGATCGCATGCTCGGCCACGGCATCGAAGCAGTCGCTGTCGGCATCGGCCTTGAGCGGCACCGAACGCACGTCAGCAGTCTTGTAGCCGACGCCCGAGTAACCGATACCACCGATGTCGGAGGCCACGCCCTGCACGACCGTCGAAGAGCCCGGCTGCTCCTTGACCTCGTCCTTGTAGTCGCCGTTGAAGAGTGCGACTTCCTTGAAGTAGCCGTAGGTGCCCGAAGCGGAGTTACGGCCGTAGATCGAGATCGGGCGGTTGGCCCACTCGCCGGTCAGCCCGAGCTGGCCCCAGGTGGTGATGTTGTTCGCGTAGCCGCCGTTGCGGGTCTTCGAGAAAATCGCATCGGCCTGCTGCAAGGACAGGCACTTGATCGGGTTGTCCTTGTGCACATAAACAGCCAGGGCGTCGACCGCACCACGGATCGCCGTCGGCGGATAGCCGTAGCGCTTCTCGAACTCCTGGATCTCGGCCGACTTCATCGGCCGGGACATCGGGCCGAACTGGGCGTTGCCGCCGATCAGCGCAGGCGGCGCGGTGCCCGAGCCCTTGCCCTCGATTTCGATCTGCACATTCGGGTAGGCCGAGCGGAAGCCTTCGGCCCACAGGGCCATCAGGTTGTTCAGCGAGTCCGAGCCGATGGACTTCAGGTTGCCGGAAACGCCAGGGGCGGCGGTGTAGTTCGGCAGGGCCGGGTCCACCTGGATCGCCTGGCCAAAGGCCGAGGCGGAGAGCACCAGACCGGCGCCAAGCGCGAGAAACTTGCGGGTCATTCGTAGACTCCTTCAGAGTGCGATTGGATATGTCATGCGTATACCGGCCACGCCGGGAACGGGGCATACCCTAAGCGCCCGCTGTTACACGACGATGACAAGGCCGCAAGTGTCACAATCCGTCGCCGCCAGCGATAATCTTGCCGCTGGTGACGGCCGGCGGGCGCGCCCTGAAGGCGATCCATCCCACCCCGGCAGATTGATTCTGCTCGGAATTCTCGCGGCCGGCTGCCTCGATAAAAAGGATTAAGTTCTTGTCACAAGTTATTGAACTCACGAAGGCACTGGTAGCGCGCGCCTCGGTTACCCCGGACGATGCCGGGTGCCAGGACCTGATGATCGCGCGCCTCGAGGCGATCGGCTTCCGGGTCGAGCGCATGCGGTTTGGCGAGGTAGACAATTTCTGGGCGCGCCACGGCGACACGGGGCCGGTGCTGTGCTTTGCGGGCCATACCGACGTCGTGCCGTCGGGCCCGCTCGAAGCCTGGCAGTCCGCCCCGTTCGAGCCGACCGAGCGTGACGGCTGCCTGTGGGGCCGCGGCACAGCCGACATGAAGGCCGGGCTGGCCGCCATGGTGGTTGCTTGCGAAGAATTCCTCGCCGCGCGCCCGCAGCCGGCCGGCTCGATCGCGTTCCTGATCACCAGCGACGAGGAAGGCCCGGCCAAGGACGGCACCAAGGCCGTCATCGAGGCGCTCGAGGCGCGCGGCGAGAAGATCGACTGGTGCCTGGTCGGCGAGCCCTCCAGCCACGAGCGGCTCGGCGACATGCTGCGCATCGGCCGGCGCGGCTCGTTGTCCGGTGACCTCGTCGTCAGCGGCGTGCAGGGGCATGTCGCCTACCCGGAATCCGCCGTGAACCCCTTGCACAAGCTCGCGCCGGTGCTCGCCGAGCTCGTGACCCTCGAGTGGGACCCGGGCAACGAGTCATTCCCGCCGACGAGCTTCCAGCTGACCAACCTGCACTCGGGCACCGGCTTTCGCAACGTGATCCCCGGCTCCGCCGAGCTGAAGTTCAACATCCGCTACTCGACCGAGCAGACCTTCGAGGGGCTGCAGGCGCGCATCCACGAGATCATGGACCGCCACGGCCTCGACTACCGGATCGCGTGGCGCGACGCGGGCCGCCCGTTCCTGACGCGCCAGGGAAAGTTCCTCGAGGCGGTGCGCGAAGTCGTGCACGAAGTCGTCGGCATCGATCCGGAACTCTCGACCGGCGGCGGCACTTCCGACGGGCGGTTCATCGCGCCGACCGGCGCCGCCGTCGTCGAGCTCGGCCCGGTCAACGCCAGCATCCACAAGATCGACGAGCACGTCCGCATCGCCGACCTCGAGCCGCTGAAGGACCTCTACCTCGCGCTGCTGCGGCGACTCCTGTAGGCCCGCGGAGACGCGGAGACGCGGAGACGCAGAGACGCAGAGACGCGGAGGCGCAGAGCCGCGGAGCTTGGCATCGGGACCACACGGCGCCCAGCGTGGCGACGAAGCAGCGGGACCGGGACGTCGCAGGCTCACCGAGCGACATTATTTCGAGCGAGGGGAGCCTGCGACGGCGCGGTGCCGCGGGCCCGCGGGCCCGCGGTCTCGCGGTCTCGCGGTCCAGACACCGGTCAAGCGCGCCGGAAATTATTCCAGAGCGCCAGCACACCCAGCGTCGCAAGCGCGATCAGCACCCAGCCGGCCATGCTCAGCCCGAGAAACGTCCAGTCGATCTTCGCGCAGTCGCCGGAACCCTCGAACACCATCGCCACCGCCTCGCGCAGCGGGAACACGCTCATGATGTAGTCGATGCCCGGGCCACACTCGGGCACCTGGTCCGCCGGCAGCCCCTGCAACCACAGCTGGCGCCAGGCGAACAGGATGCCGGTCGCGGCCGCGACCGTCGCGAGCGTGCCGTAGACCCGCGCACCGAGCTTGGCGGGGTCGTGGGCATAGGCCGCGAGAAATACGAAGCCGAGCACGAGCACGGCGACGCGCTGGAACACGCACAGCGGGCACGGCTCGAGCCCGAGCCCGTGCTGCGCATACAAGGCGTAACCGAGCAGCCCGCCGCAGGCGAGCGCGCCGAAGCCGTTGACGAGGCGGCGGCTGAGGCCGCCGTTGCTGCTTGTCTCAATCATTCCTGACCTGCCGCTCCGCGTCGTCGAGGTTCACGTGGCGGATATCCTTGCCACGTACCATGTAGACGACATATTCACAAATGTTCTTGGCGTGGTCGCCGATGCGCTCCAGCGCCCGCGCCACCCACAGCGTGTCGAGGACCCGCCGGATGCTGCGCGGGTTCTCCATCATCAGCGTGATGCCGTGGCGGGAGATCGCATCATACTCGCGGTCGACGACCTGGTCCTGGCGGACGATGCGCATGGCCTCCTCCGGATCCATGCGCGCAAACGCATCCAGCGCGCGATGCAGCATCCCGGCAACCTCGTCTGCAAGGTGCTGGATGCCCTGGTAGCTGTCGGTCGGCCGTTCCTGGGCGGCGAGCCGCGACGCGAGATAGCCGATCTTCTCGGCCTCGTCGCCGATTCTCTCGAGATCGGTGATCGTCTTGACAATTGCCATGACCAGCCTGAGGTCGCCGGCGGTCGGCTGGCGGCGCGCGATGATCCGGCTGCAGTCCTCGTCGATCGAGACCTCGTAGCTGTTGACCTTGTAGTCATTCCTCGCCACCTGTTCGCCGAGCGCGCTGTCGCCGCGGACCAGCGCCTGCACGGCGTGGCCCAGCTGCTCCTCGACGAGCCCGCCCATCGCCATGACGCTGTTGCGCACGGCCTCGAGCTCTGCGTTGAACTGGCGCGACCAGTGGTGGCTGAGATCCTGGTGTTCCATCGCGAGAATCTGGCTCCGCAGGCTGTGTGCCGCACCATGGTCGCATCAGGACATACCCGCGAACAAGGCCGCTGCCTGGTGCTGAAACGCAACACCGCGGAGCGAGCATCTGCTCGGTCCGCCAGAAAGACCGTTGCATCGCGGCGACATCATCAAACTGACAACGAATTGTCACAATTGCGCTTTACCCTTGCGCAGCCGTCCGGGAAGCGACGGCGTCCCGGGCACGGCCGCCAAGGCGGCTGATCGATGCGCCCCTAACCTGTTTTTCTTGGGAGAAAGACCGCATGTTGACCAGAAAGATGACCACGCTGGGTCTCGCCATGCTGATCGGGGGTGCGGGCATGACCGCTGCGGCCCCCGTGCTGGCGAACCCGGAATTCAAGCTCCGCGGCCGGTTTCACTTCGATGCCGCCTACCACGACGAAGACAACATCACGCTGGACGACGGCGTCAACAACCGCCGCACGCGGATGGGCCTGACCGGCAAGATCGACGACAACTGGTCGGGCATCATCGAGTACGACTTTGCCGAAAACGGCACCTCGGCCAACGACGTGCACCTGAACCGCAAGCTCGGCGACGGCACGCTGAAGATCGGCCAGTTCAAGGTGCCGATGGGCCTGAACGAGCTGACCAGCTCCAACAGCATCACTTTCATCGAGCGCTCCACGCCGAGCACCCTGGTCGTGGACGCGCGCCGCCTCGGCATTGGCTACGACTGGTTCTCCGGCGACTTCGGCTTCCAGGGCATGGTGTTCGGCCGCCGCATCGGCACGAACCAGACCGGCGACGAGCCGCTCGGCGTCGGCGCCCGCTTCGTCTATGCCCCGAAGATCGGCGACGGCCTGTTGCACCTTGGCGCCGCGGTGGCCTACGAGGACGTGCAGGACTTCACGACGCAGCGCTACCGCGACCGGCCCGAGGCGCGCGTCGACGGCGACCGCCTGATCGACTCCGGCAACATCACGGACGTGGACAGCACGCTGAAGTACGGCCTCGAGCTGGCCTACCAGACCGGCCCGTTCTCGCTCGAAGCTGAGTACTTCAGTGTCGACGTCAGCCGTGACGCCGGCGCCGAGCCGACCTTCACCGGCTACCACGTGCAGGCCAGCTATGTGCTGACCGGTGAAAGCCGCGGCTACCGCGGCGGCGTGTTCCGCGGCATCACCCCGGGCAGCAAGGAACGCGGCGCCTGGGAGATCGCGGCGCGCTACAGCTCGGCCGACCTGATCGACTCGGGCTTCCAGGGCGGCGAGCAGGAGAACATCACGCTGGGCGTGAACTACTACTCCAGCGCCTATGTCCGCTTCATGCTCAACTACATCATGGTTGACGTGTCGGACAGCGCTGCGTCGGTCAAGGGCCAGGTCGTCGGCGACGACAGCCCGAACATCCTGATGGCCCGCGCGCAGTTCAACTTCTAAGCCGGAAAGGATTCGCGGCGGCGGCGGTCATGACCCAGGTCATGGCCGCCGTTTTCATGTGCGCCATCCGGCAGTGCGAGCCAGCGCGCAATACGGGCTAGAATCGGCGCGTGAGCAAGGAGATCGAGCGCAAGTTTCTCGTGTCCGGCACGGCCTGGAAGGCAGGCGCGAACGGTCGGCGCGTGCGCCAGGGTTACCTGTCGGTCGAGCGGGATCGGACCGTGCGCGTCCGGGCTGTCGGCGACCGGGGCTGGCTGACGGTCAAGGGGCCGACGGTCGGCCTGGCACGCGCGGAGTACGAGTACGAGGTGCCGCTGGCGGATGCCGACGCCATGCTCAGCGATCTCTGCACGCCGCCACTGATCGAGAAGACCCGCTACGAGGTCTGCCACGCCGGTCATCGCTGGGAGATCGACGAGTTTCACGGCGCCAACGAGGGACTGGTGGTTGCCGAGATCGAGCTGGCCAGCGAGGACGAGGCCTTCGAACGTCCACCCTGGCTCGGCGCGGAAGTCTCGGACGATCCGCGCTACTTCAACGCCAACCTGGTTCGCCGGCCGTTCAGCACCTGGCGCTAGGCCGGTGGCGCGCCTGCCTGCTGCCGGCCGGTCGCCACCCGGTTGGCCGGAAACCGGCACACGAAGGTGCTGCCCTCGCCCAGCGTGCTCTGCACGACGAGCCGCGCGCCGTGTCGCTGCAATACGTGCTTGACGATCGCGAGGCCCAGCCCGGTGCCGCCGGTCGCGCGGTCGCGGCTCTTGTCGACCCGGTAGAAGCGCTCCGTCAGGCGCGGGATCGCGTCCGCCGGGATGCCGACGCCGGTATCCGCAACCGACAGGCAGGCCTCGCCGTTGTCGATATGCCAGCGGATGCGCACGCTGCCGTCGGCCGGGGTGTACTTCAGCGCATTGCCGATGACGTTGGCGAACGCGGAGTAGATCTCCGGCTCCACGCCGAGCAATCCGGCCTCGGTCTCGAGTTGCAGTTCGACGGTCTTCGGCCGCTGCGGCCGCGCCAGCGCTTCCTTGCGCAATACCGCCAGCATGCCCGCGACATCGACATGCTCGCGCTCGGCTTCCGGCGCCGAGGCCTCGAGCCGCGACAGCGTCAGCAGGTCGTCGATGATGCGGCGCATGCGCTCTGCCTGGCGCGCCATTTCACCGACCGGCTCGCGCCACTGCCCGGCAAGCTCCGGATCGTCGGCCAGCGAATCGAGATAACCGCTGATGACCGTCAGCGGCGAGCGCAACTCGTGCGAGGCGTTGGCGACGAAGGTGCGCCGCACGGTCTCGAGCCGCACCTCGTGCGTGATGTCTTTCGCCAGCAGCAGTCGCTGGGTCTCGCCGTAGGGCACGATCTGCAAGGACAGCGTCAGCATCTCGTCCACCGGAGAGACCATGCGCATGGTCTGCTCGGGCAGCGCCTTGCGCAGGAATGTCGCGAACTCCGGCGCGCGCAGCAGGTTCTCGATGTGCTGGCCGCGATCCTCCGGCCGCAGGCCGAGCAGCCGCGTGGCCGAATCGTTCAGCCAGACGATGTCATTGTCCCGGTCGAGCACGATGCCGGCGTCGGGCAGCGCCTGGGTGGACTTGCGGAACTCCTTCAGCACCCGCGCGAGTCGCTTTTTGCGCGCGCGGCTCTGCAGCCGCAAGCGATGCAGTTGTGCGAACACGCCGCCCCACAGGCCCGGCGCGTCGCGTGGCGGCTCGCCGAGCTTGCGCCTGAGCCATGACTCCAGCTGCCACAGGTGCCACAAGTGCCAGCCCAGGTAGCCGAGCAGCGCCGCGGCGAGCCAGGCGAAGGTGTTGCCGAAGAACCAGCCGAGCAGGACCGCGGCGCCGATGAGCGCGGCGAAACGCGCCGCGACATAGGCCCACGGCCCGCGACTCACCCGTCGACCTGCTCGGAGAAGCGGTAGCCCGCGCCGCGCACCGTCTGGATCAGGCGATCGCAGCGCGACGGCTCGAGCGCCTTGCGCAGGCGGCGGATGTGCACATCGACGGTGCGCTCCTCGACGTAGACGTTGCCGCCCCAGACGCGATCGAGCAGCTGGCCGCGGCTGTAGACTCGATCGGGATGGGCCATGAAGAACTTCAGCAGCCGGTACTCGGTCGGGCCCAGCGGCACGACCTCCTCGCCCGCCGTCACGCGGTGACTGGCGGCATTCAGGCTCAGGCCGCCGGCGCTGAGCACTTCGTCGTCCTCGTCCGGCCCGCCGCGCCGAAGCACGGCCTTGATGCGCGCGAGCAGCTCGCGCGGCGAGAACGGCTTGGTGATGTAGTCGTCGGCGCCGCCCTCGAGGCCGCGGATCTTGTCTTCTTCCTCGGCGCGCGCGGTCAGCATGATGACCGGCACTTCACGCGTGGCGGCATCGCGTTTCAGCAGCCGCGTCAGCTCCAGCCCGCTCATGTCCGGCAACATCCAGTCCACCAGCACCAGGTCCGGCAGCTGGTCGGCTACATGCACCCGCGCGGCCCGGCAGTCCTCGGCCTCGCTGACCTCGAAGCCGGCACGGCGCAGCCCGAACGCGATCATGTCGCGAATCGGCTTTTCGTCCTCGACGATCAATATCTGCTTGGCAGTCATGGCACGGCCCGGTGTTGTGACGGGGACATTACAACAATAGCCCATTACGGATTTGTTAAACGCCGCGCCATGCCGCTGATTTTTCAGGACTGGCGGCCGCCCCCCTGCCAGGCCACCCGGTCCCGCAGGTAGACCGGCAACGCATCCTCGGCGGCGACCGCGTCGCCGCGCGCCAGCGCGGCGACGGCCAGGCCGAGCAGGTCGCGTGCCAGCGGCGCGATGTTCGCATCGACCTCATCGAGCCCGAGGCGCGCGGCCAACGCCGGATACGCGGCGAACGCCGAGCCGGCCCCCTGCCAGCCCCGCGGACCCGGGGCCACGAGTGCCTCGGGACCGCACAATGCCTCCGCGCCGGCCGCCGTCGGCAGGCCGTCATCACCGCATGTGAATGCGCCGGTGTAGACCTCGCCCATGCGCGCATCGAGCGCGATCAGCACCTTCCGCCAGCCGCGCAGCCGCAACGCGGCAGCGGCGCAAGCCGCCAGGTTCGACACCGGCACGACCGCGAGCCCGGCGGCAAACGCGATGCCCTGCGCGACACCGGTGGCGATCCTGACGCCGGTGAAGCTGCCAGGGCCGCGACCGAAGGCCACGGCATCCAGCTCGCGCAGCGCAAGCCCCGCCTCGGCCAGGCAGGCCTCGGCCATCGGCAGCAGCGTCGCCGCATGCCGGCGCGGCGCCTCCTCGAGCCGCTCGACGAGCCGCGCCCCGGCCAGCAGTGCGACCGAACAGCCGTGCCCGGCGGATTCGAGCGCGAGGATGTTCACCCGGCGTCCTCGAGCGCCGTCAGGCCGAGGCCGGCGAGGAAATCCACGGCCTCGTGTTCGCGGCGCACCAGCGGCATCGGCGGCAGGCTCGCGAGGAACACGCGGCCGTAGCCCTTGCCGAGCAGGCGCGGATCGCAAACCACCGCGAGACCGGCATCGTCGACATCGCGGATCAGCCGCCCGATGCCCTGCTTCAGGCTCAGCACGGCCTGCGGCAGCTGCACGTCGCGGAAGGGCTCGCGCCCGGCGTCGCGCGCCGCGTCGAGGCGCGCCTTCAAGAGCGGGTCATCGGGCGCCGCGAACGGCAGCTTGTCGATCAGCACGACCGACAGCGCCGGCCCCTTGACGTCGACGCCTTCCCAGAAGCTCTGCGTGCCGAGCAGCACGGCGTTGCCGAGCGCGCGGAAGCTCGCCAGCAGGCGCGCGCGCGGCTCATCGCCCTGCACCAGCACCGGAAAGCCGAGCTCGGCGGCGCGCGGCTTCAGCAGGCGCGCGGCGAGCTGCAGCGCGCGATGGCTGGTGAACAGCAGGAACGCTCGCCCGCCACTGGCCTCGAGCAGCGGCAGCGCGACCTCGACGACGCGCCGCGTGTAGTCGGGATCCGCCGGCGCCGGCAATCCCTCCGGCACGTACAGCCGCGTGCGCCCGCGAAAGTCGAAGGGGCTGTCGATCTTCAACGTCTGCGCGTCTCCCGACGCCAGCCCCAGCCGCTCGAGAAACGCGCCGAAATCATCGCCGACGGCGAGCGTCGCCGAAGTGAAGATCCAGCCGCACGCGCGGCCGGTGATCTGCTCGGCCAGCGCGCGCCCGGCGTCCGCCGGCGCCGCGTGGAAGCTCGCGCTGCGCGTGCCGGTCTCGGCCCAGCGCAACTCGAAGCCCTCGCCGCCGGCACGGATCGTCGCCAGGCGTGCGGCGAGCGCGCGTGCGCGTCGCTCGACGGCATCGAGGCCGGGGCGCGCGCCACCGAGCGTCGCGAAGTCATCGGCCAGCAAGCGCGCAGCGGACTCGAGCGTTGCCAGCACTTCGTCAGTGCCCGGCGGCAGGTCCGGCCATGAAACCCGCCCGCCGACGCCGGCCAGCACCGCCGCGGCCTCGCGCGCCGCACGCTCCAGCCCATGGACGGCGGCTTCGACGGCCGGCTGCCACAGGCCCGCATTGACGGCCTCGGCGCGCGCGTCGGCCGCCAGCCCGAGCGCCTGGCGCGTGCCGGCGCTGACGGCGAAAAAGCGCGCCGCGATTTCCGGCAACTGGTGCGCCTCGTCGACGACGACTGCGTCCGCGCCCGGCAACAATTCCCCGAAGCCCTCTTCTTTCAGCGCGAGATCCGCGAGCAGCAGGTGATGATTGACGACCACGACCTCGGCCTTCAGCGCCTCGCGCCGCGCCTTGACGACATGGCAGCGCTGGAACTCGGCGCACTCCTGGCCGAGGCAGTTGTCGGCGTTCGAGGTCACCCGTCCCCAGACCGGCGCGTCCTCCGGAATGCCCGGCACCTCGGCGATCTCGCCGCTGGCCGTGGTCGCGGCCCAGGCCTGGAGCTTCGCGAGCCGGCGGCTGTCGCGCCCCGGCCCCGGGCCCTCCTCCAGCGCCAGCGCGAGCCGGTGGCGGCAGAGGTAGTTCGCCCGGCCCTTCAGCAACGCGACGTGCAGCGGGCGGCCGAGCGCGCCGCACAGCGCCGGCAGGTCGCGCTTGAACAACTGGTCCTGCAGCGTCTTCGTGCCGGTCGACACGACGACCTTGAGCCCGGCGTCGAGCACCGGCGCGAGGTAGGCATAGGTCTTGCCGGTGCCGGTGCCCGCCTCGACCAGCAATATACCGCGCGATTCGAGCGCGTCGGCGACCGCCTCGGCCATGCGGCGCTGGCCGTCGCGCGGCCGGAAGCCGGCCAGGCTGCGCTCGAGAATCCCACCCGCATCGAACGCCGTGCCGATGCGCGCGGCCAGGCTCATCCGCCGCCTCCGGCCTGCTGCAGCAGCCGCGCGGCCGCGGCGCGCGCGCCCGGGTCGCGCGCCGCGAGGCTGAGCGCCTTGTTTGCCATACTCTCTGCGGCCGCGCGCTGGCCCGCCGCCAGCCGCAGGTGGCCGAGCTCGATCCAGATCCACGGGTTGTTGCCGTCGATCCTGAGTGCGCGCTCCAGTGTTGCGCCGGCCAGCGCGTCGTTGCCGAGCTGCGCCTCGCGCTGCGCCTGCTCGACCAGCGCCTCGCCGGCCGGGTGATAGCTCGGCGGCGGCAGCGGCTCGGGCGCCGGCGCCGGCAAGGGCACAGGCCGCGGACCTGGCGCCGGCATCGTCGTCACCGGCGGTTCCTCCGCGGGCAACTGCGGGCCGGCCCCCGTCGCCGGCGGCCGCGCCTCCGGCGGCGGCGCCTCCGGCTCCAGCGGCACCCAGGCGCAGCCGGTCACGAGCGCCGCCGCCAGCATCACTGCCGTCAATCGTTGCCGAGTACGCGCCTGAGCCATTTCATCCCCCGCTGGATCCCGTTGTCATCATCGCCCTGGCGCAAATCCAGGGGCAGGCAATCGTGCCTCGCGTACAGCTCCGTGCCCGGCGGCACCGGCACGAACACCGTGTCCGCGCAGGCGCGGTCCGCGCGCATGCCCGAGGCGAACTCGAGCTCGACCTCGACCAGCCCGTCGGCCGGTGTCGGCAAGAACTCGGCGGCGCCGAGGCCCGCCATCAGCTCCGCCCAGATCGGCAGCGCACCACTCGAACCGGTCAGGCCGGTCGGCTGGTTGTCGTCGCGGCCGACCCACACCACGGCCAGAGTATCGCCCCCGAAGCCCGCGAACCAGCTATCGCGAAAGTCACCGGATGTACCGGTTTTGCCGGCGAAGCGGCGGCCGCCGAGACGCGCGTTCGCGCTGCGGGCCGTGCCGCGCTCGAACACCAGCTGCATGCCGCGCTGCAGCTGCGCGACCGCGGCCGGCGTTGCGACCGCCTCGATCTCGAGCGGGTAACGCGACAGCGGCTCGCCCTCGGGATCGAGCACCGCCCGGACCGAGCGCAGCGGCGCACGGAACCCGCCGGCCGCAAGCGCGCCGTACAGCTCCGCGACCTCGAGCGGCGGCAGCTCGAGCGAGCCGAGCAACAGCGACGGATAGGCCGGCGGCGGACGGTTGCCGGTGAGCCGGCCGACCTGCGCCGCGACCGCCTCGAGACCGAGTTCGAGGCCGAGGTCCACGGTCGCGAGGTTCAGCGACTCGGCCAGCGCGCGCATCAGCGGCACCGGCCCGCGCGCCTCGCCGTCGAAATTCTTCGGCTGCCAGACGGTGCCGTTCGGCAGCGGCACGTCCACCGGCCAGTCATCCAGCGTCGAAGCCAGCGAGTAGCGCCCCGACTCCAGCCCCGCCAGGTACACGGCCGGCTTGACCAGTGAGCCGATCGGCCGGCGCGCGTCGAGCGCCCGGTTGAAGCCGTCGAAGCCGCCGTGCGCGCTGCCGACCACGGCCAGCACCTCGCCGGTGGCCGGGCGCGTGACGACCGCGGCGCCTTCGATGCCGGCGGCGGCCTCGCCCCGCTGCGCCAGCTGCAGTACGCCGTCGCTGACCGCCGCCTGCGCGATGCGCTGCGCCAGCGGATCGAGCGTCGTCAGCACGGTCAGCCCGGCGGAGTCGAGGTCTTCGTCGCGGTAGTCGCGCCGCAGCTGGCGCCGCACCAGCCCGAGGAAGCCCGGCTGGTAACCCGGCCCCGCGCTCGCCGCACCCCGCAGCCCGAGGTCACGCCCGGCGGCGAGCTCGGCCTGCTCCGGCGTCACGACGCCCTGCTCCGCCAGGATGCCGAGCACCAGGTCGCGCCGCTCGCGCACGCGCTGCGGGTGCCGCCACGGGTTGTAATAGGAGGGCCCGCGCACGATCGCCACCAGCGTCGCCGTCTCGGTCGCGTCCAGCTCCAGCAGCGGCTTGCCGAAGTAGAAGGCGCTCGCGAGGCCGAAGCCGTGCACCGCGCGCGGACCGTCCTGGCCCATGTAGACCTCGTTGATGTAGGCCGTCAGGATCTCGTCCTTGTCGAAGCGCCACTCGAGCAGCAGCGCCATCGCCGCCTCGGTCAGCTTGCGACCGAGGGTCCGGCGGCTGTCGAGGAAATAGCTCTTGACGAGCTGCTGGGTCAGCGTGCTGCCGCCCTGGCGTACCTCGCCGGCGCGCAGGTTGACCATCAGCGCGCGGCCGATGCCTTCCGGATCGATGCCCCGGTGGCGCGCAAAGCGCCGGTCCTCGACGGCGATCAGCGCATCCTCGAGCAGCGCCGGTATTTCGTCGGGCGCGAGCACGATGCGGTCCTCGCCATGGACGGGAAAGATGCTGCCGATGCGCATCGGGTCGAGCCTGAGCAGCGGCAGGTCGCGGCCCTGCACATCGCGAATCCGGCCGACACCGCCGGCCGTGAAATCAACCTGCGCGACGATCGCCGGCTGCTGGCCGTCGGCGAAGCGGAACGGCCGCGTCATCAGGCGCACGCTGGCGCCCTGGCGCCACCAGAAGCCGGCGCGCGGGGCGCCGCCATCGGCCTCGCGATAACCCTGCGCGCCGAGCAGCTCGATGAACGGATCGATGCCGAGCGGCAGCCCCGCATACAGCTCGACCGGCTCGGCGAACACCTGCGCCGGCTGGTCCCAGCGACGTCCCTCGAACTGGCTGGTGATGCGGGCGTCGAGCCAGATCAGCCAGGCCAGCAGCGCGACCAGGCCGATTGCCAAGGCGCCCAGCGCCACCGGGCGCAGGCGGCGCCATGCGCTGGCTGCGGCCTGGCGGCGGCGACGCTTGCGGGTGGGCTTGGTATCGGTCATTTCGGGTCGTCTCCGGCTCCGGCCTCGGTCGGCCGCGCGCGAAACGATACCAGCCCGGCGATCCCGGGCGGATGTTCACCGGGCAGGTCCCAGCGGATGTGGGTGTAATCCGCCGGCGTCGCGGGCCGGAGCGCACCCGGCGCCTCGCCGTCGTCCGGCACCGTCAGCGCATCCGCCGAGCCGAAGCGCGCGCCGCCGTCGACGGAATAGCTGACCACGGCGCCGGGACCGGTCGCGCTGTCCGCCACCAGCGTCAGCTCCGCCGGAATCTCCAGCACGATCCGCAGGCCTTCCGCCGGCACGTCGCCCTCGTAGCGAAAGCGCGCTGTCACCAGGCTTTCCGCGGCGTCCGCCGGGCGCGGACCGGTCACAATCCGTGTGCCGGCAAGATCCTCGCTTGGCACCAGCCAGGCGGACTCGACGAGCACGCGCGGCTCTGCTGGCACTGGCTCCGCCGCGGGCACGGGCGTGGGCGCGTACGATTCGCCCATGTCGGGCGCATCAGACGCGTGC
>CAYWYS010000024.1:0-19831 GCA_964462675.1 uncultured Thioalkalivibrio sp. | reverse complement strand
GGGCACGGGCGTGGGCGCGTACGATTCGCCCATGTCGGGCGCATCAGACGCGTGCGGCGCTGCGACGGCGCCTGCGAACCCGCTCACGAGCGCGATACTGCACAGGAAGATGCGACAAATTGATCTCAACCGCTTGACTCTGATCGTGGCTGCGGTATATTGTGCACTGCATCAATGCTGCAATGCATCAACCGACCGAGGTCCAGACCATGATGACAAGAATCGAAAAACTCGCCGACACCCTGAAAGCCGAGTCCCGCACGCTTGCGGACCGCGCCATCAAGGGCATGCGCTCCGCCGGTCTCGAGACCGCCGAGCTGATCACCCGCACCAAGAAGCCTGTGCACGCCATCGCGAACACCGGGCTGAAGCTGAACAACCTGTCTCACAAGAGCATCGAGAAGCTGCTCAAGCAACAGGTCGCCACGATCGATGAGCTGATCGACGGCAGCGCCAGCCGCCTCGAGACGGCTGCCCGCGCGCGCACGCTGAAGGGCCTGGTCGACGGCCAGATCTCGACGCTGCCAAAGACCCGCAAGCATGTCGTGAAGAACGCCAAGAAGACCGTCGCGCTGGTGCGTGACACCGGCGAATCCTTCGGCGACCTGTTCAAGGACGTCGTCGTCGATATCTCCAGCGCACGCAAGGGCCGCAAGCCCGTCGCCCGCAAGACCGCGGCCAAGAAGGCCCCGGCCAAGAAGCGCGCCGCGAAGAAGACGGTTGCGAAGAAGCCCGTGGTCCGCAAGCCGCGCGTCAAGAAGATCGTCGAAGAGGCCACGCAGGCCGCCTGAAGGACGTTTCCGGAGCAGTCAGCGCCCGTCCAGGGCGCGCTGTTCTGACCGCTCACGAGGCCCTCTTCGGAGGGCCCCGTTTTTTTCCGCCGCCGGCGCCCGGCCGGCGGGCGCGAGTGGCGCCCTCTTTCTTCGGCGTCACGGTCGTCTCGACGCTGACCGGCCTGCCGGTCTGCAGCGCCCGGCCGATCAGGCGCTGCCATTCGCCGAGCGACAGCAGGCTCTCGGGCAGAATGCCGCGCAGCAAGGCCACCGCATCCGCGCCGCTGGCCGCGCCGGAGCGCAGCTTGTGTACGATTGCGTCGAGCGCCTCCTGCTGGACGGTCGCCACGTCCGGCAGGCCGAGAAACTCGCGCAGCTCGGTCGGTCCGACTTCGAGTTCGATGCGTATTTTCACAGTCACCTCATTCAATTCGGGGTCAGATACGCAATTCTCCGAATTGCGTATCTGACCCCGAATTCCGACCCCGCATGCCCCGAACTTCAGTCTTCCTGGATGAAGGTGATCGCCTGCGCCGAGCCGGGCTGGACCACGCGGCCGAGGCCGATGACGCCCTCGCCGCTGATCTGCACGCTGTCACGGCGCACGAACAGTTCCTCGCCCTTGCGCGTCACGACGAAGGAGCCGTTGGTGGACTGGTCGATCAGCAGGAAACGATCGCGGCTCATCTCGATGCGCGCGTGCAGGCGCGAGATCAGGTTGCCCTTGACGACCAGGTCGTTCTCGTCGCTGCGGCCGAGCGTCGCGTGCGGGCGCACCGAGTCGACCGTGACTTCCTTGCCGAGATAGCGGATGCGCATCCGGCCGCGCGCCTTCTGCTTCTGGTCGCCCCAGGTGATCGTCGGCAGCATGCTGGTGATGTCTTCCGACTGCCACAGCGCCTCGTACATCGCGACCTCGCCGCTCTTGCCCTTCAGCGGCGCGAGATCGATCTGGCGCACGGCCGCGCGCCACTCGGCGCTCAGGTTCGCGACCATGTTGTCGGTGATCAGCACCTGCGCCGCCTTGGCCTGGCTGGTCACGCGGTTGGCGGTGTTGACGGTCGAGCCGAACACGTCGCGCTGCTCGGGGATGACCGGGCCAAAATCGCAGCCGACGCGGATCGCCAGCGGCGCGCCGCCGCCGGACACCACCTCGCCCTTGCTGATCGCGACCTGCATGTCGCGCGCCGCGTTCATCGCGCCGTCGGCCGTCGGGAAGGTCGCCATGACCTCGTCGCCGATCGTCTTGACGACCCGGCCGTTGTAGCTCTCGGTGGCCCGCCGCATGACGTCGATGCACTTGCCGACCGTCTCGCGCGCCTTGAAATCGCCGAGCACCTCGTACAGCTCGGTGCTCCCGACGACATCGGCGAACAGGACGGCGACTGAAAGTTCCCTTGACATGTCTCCTCGGCCTATTTCGCCCGGCGTGCCCGGAGGCGGGCATTTTCCCGGCGAGCATACTCGCAGGACCCCAGTCTAATCAACTCGATACGCGCGAGAGCTGAGGTCTTCATCAGCCGCGCTCCCCGCCCTTGGCAGCCGCCACGTAGGCGATCCACGCCGGGTCGGCCTCGCCGCGCTCGACGATCGCAAATTCCCCGTTCGGCTCGTTGTCCTCGTCCTCCCCCTGCCAGTACACGACCGAACGGGCGAAACCCGCCTCGGCGAGCAGCTCGCGCAGCTCCGGCAGGGTCCACAGCCGCCAGTCGTAGCTGTAGGCCCGCGGCAGCTCGGAGCCGTCCGGGAAGCGGAAATGGATGTGACAGATGTAGCGCGCGCTGACCGGGTCGAAGCCGTGCTGGTCCCAGACATAGGTGAACAGACCGTAATCGGTCTCCTCCTCCTGCTCGACGTAGGCGTCGGAGCCGCCGTAGATGTCGAGCACGAACACGCCGTCTGCGGCCAGCGACTCGTACACCGCGCGGAAGTAGCCGAGCAGTTCCGGGCGTGTCTTGAAGGTCCACCAGCTGAAGTTGAAGGCCACGGCGAGATCCACGATGCCGGTTTCGGCCGTGCGCACGTCGCCCTCGACCAGCCTGACGCGCGCGCGCTGCTTCGGTTTCAGCGCGGCGACATGGCGGTCGCGGCCCCAGGACAAGACGTGCGGGTCGATGTCCACGGCGATCGCCTCGCGCCGCCGGCCGCTGCGAACCCACTCGCAGGCCGCCGCCGCCGTGCCGCAGAAATCCTCGCGCAGTGTCAGCGCCTTGCGCCCGGTCAGCTCGGTGAACGCAGCGTCGAGAAACTCGACCTCGTGGGCGATGCTCTGCACCGAGGCCTCGTAGAGCTCGTGCCGGTCGGCGAGGTCCGCCATCTTCGGCAGATTCTTGCGTTTCGCGGTCTTGCCGCCGCCCTTCCTGCCGCTGCGTTTCGCTGCCATGCCTCGTCCCTCGTGCCCTGTAAACCGGCCATTCTACAGGCATCGCCGGGTGCGGATGGTGTACATTAAGACCCCGAATCCCCCTGCTCCCGGAGCCTGCTCGATGTCCCGCTGCCTCCCTGCGGCCTTCGCAGCCTTGTTGCTGGCCCCCGCCGCGTCCTTCGCCGCCGAACCGTCCGCCGCGCTGCTCAAGGAGGCCGCCGGCCTGCGCGACACAGCGCTCGCCGACAGCAACGCCTGGGCCTGGGCCTGGTCGCTGACGACCGAGGTCGGCCCGCGCCCGGCCGGCTCGGCCGGCGATCACGCCGCCGTCGCCTGGGCGCTGACGAATCTCTCCGAACTCGGCTTCGACGACATCCGGCCGCAGCCGGTCACCGTGCCGGCGTGGGAGCGCGGCGAGGCCGAGGTGCGCATCACCCGGCCCTTCCCCCAGCCGCTGGTCGCGGTCTCCCTCGGCATGACCGTCGGCACGCCGGAAGAAGGGATCACGGCACCGGCGATCCGCTTCGAGAGCCTGGCCGCCCTGGAGGCTGCATCGCCCGGCAAGGTGCGCGGCCACATCGTGTTCATCGACGAACCGATGGTCCGCACCCGCGACGGCAGCGGCTATGGCCCCGCCGTGCTCAAGCGCAGCCGTGGCCCGTCGATTGCATCCGAACGCGGCGCCGTCGCAATGGTGATTCGCTCGGTCGGCACCTCCAACAATCGCCTGCCGCACACCGGTGGCACGCGCTTCGCGGAGGGCGTGCGCCCGATCCCGGCGTTCGCGCTGTCCGGTCCCGACGCCGATTTGCTGTCGCGGCAGTTCTCCACCGGCGCCGACGTCGACCTCAAGGTCCGCTCGACGGCGCGCCAGCTGCCGCCGACGCGCTCGGCGAACATCATTGCCGACATCCGCGGCACCGATCGGCCGGACGAGATCGTCATCCTCGCGGCGCACCTGGATTCCTGGGACCTCGGCACCGGCGCGATCGACAATGCCTCCGGCGTCGCGATCCTGATGGAGTCCGCACGCCTGATCGCGATGCTGCCGCGGCGCCCGTCGCGCACCATCCGGGTCGTGCTGTACGCCAACGAGGAAGCCGGCCTCGACGGCTCGCGGACCTACACGGCCGCAGCGCTCGAGTCCGACGAGAAGCACATCGTCGGCCTCGAGGCGGATGCCGGCGCCGGCCTGATCTACGAGTTCAACAGCGGTGTCGGCGAGGCTGCCCTGCCGATCGTCGAGGCGATGCGCCGTGTGTTGGCACCGCTCGGCATCGAGGGCGGCGCCAACACCGCAACCGGCGGCGCCGACCTGTCGACGCTGCGCGCCGCCGGCATGCCGGTGCTGTCGCTGCAGCATGACGTGAGCGAGTACTTCGACTGGCACCACACGGCCAACGACACGCTCGACAAGATCGACCCGGATGCGCTCCGCCAGGCCGTCGCGGCCTATGCCGCCGTCACCTGGATCGCGGCGAACGTCGGCGACGATTTCGGCCGTTTCCCCGAGCCGCCGCCGCCGGCCGACCCCGCCGAGAGTTCGCGGTAGGCCTCTCGCCCGGCGCGCTGGGCCGTGGCCGGGCCACGACACAATCCGCGCGTAGGGACCGTGGCCGGACCATGACACGATCCTCGCGTAGCGACCGTGGCCGGACCACGACAGGGTCCCCCGCGCTCGGGAAGTCTTATCTCGCGCGGCGGACCCTGTCATGTCCCGGCCACTGCCTTTTGCCCGCAGAGACGCGGAGGCGCAGAGGGTGCCATCGGCCTCGTGGCCTCGGTGGCGGGCGCTGCCATTGGCAAGGTGGCAGCGGGATCGGGACGTCACGGGCTCGCTGAGCGACGTTATTTGGAGCGAAGCGAGCCTGTGACGGCGCGGTCCCGCGGTCGACCAGCCCCCGTTGACGGTCCGGTCCCACGGTCGACCAGCCCCCGATGACGGTTCGGTCCCGCGGTCGATCAGCCCACGGAACGCATGGCCGCGCGAATGACCTCCGGCCCGGCACCCGGCGCGCAGGCGCCTTCCGACAGTTGCCGCCGCCAGCTGCGCGCACCGGGGCGGCCGAGATACAGCCCGAGTACATGGCGCGTCATGGCCGGCAGGCGCACGCCCTCGGCGAGCCGCGTTTCGACATAGTCGAGAAACGCCGCCATGACGGCCTCGCGCGCCGGCGGCGCGACGCCGTGCAACTCGTGCTCGATCTGCGCGAGGAAATACGGGTTGTGGTAGGCCTCGCGTCCGATCATGACGCCATCCACGCGCGTCAGGTGCGTGCGCACGCCGTCGAGATCGCGCACGCCGCCGTTCAGCATGACGAACAGTGCCGGGAACTCGGCCTTGAGGCGATAGACATGGTCGTAGCGCAGCGGCGGTACCTCGCGGTTCTCGCGCGGCGACAGGCCCGCCAGCACGGCCTTGCGCGCGTGCACGATGAACACTTCGCAGCCGGACTCGGCGACCGTGCCGACGAAATCGCGCAGGAAGCCGTAGTCGTCGTGCGCGTCGATGCCGATGCGGCTCTTGACGGTGACCGGGATAGTCACGACCGCGCGCATCGCGGCGACGCAATCGCGCACCAGCGCGGGCTCGGCCATCAGGCAGGCGCCGAAGCGCCCGGACTGCACGCGATCGCTCGGGCAGCCGACATTCAGGTTGATCTCGTCGTAGCCGAAGGCGGCGCCGATGACCGCAGCCTGCGCCAGCAATTCGGGGTCTGACCCCCCGAGCTGCAAAGCGACCGGCTGCTCGGCGCGATCGAAGCCGAGCAGCCGCTCGCGGTCGCCGTGGATGATCGCATGCGCCGTGACCATCTCGGTGTACAGCAAGGCCTGGCGACTGAGCAGGCGCAGGAAGAAGCGGCAGTGCCGGTCCGTCCACTCCATCATCGGCGCGACGGCGATCCTGGGTCGGGCGTTCATGAGCCTCTTATCGTGCCCGGGCGTCAGGGCGGCCCGACCCGGGATTCCTCGATCAGCATGTCCACCACGGCATCCAGCGCCTCGCGCTGCGTGGCTCCTGCGGCGCGCGCCCGCTCGAAGGTCGCCACCTGCCGATGCGCACTGGTGCCGCGCTCGAGAATCGTCCAGGCGTGCTCCACTTCTGCCACGCAGCCGAATGCCTCGGCGTCCTCGCGGATCAGCTCGATCAGCTCGCCGAGCGTCTCGGCGTGCGGCACGATCGCGCCGCGCCCCAGGTCCACCAGTCCCTCGTCGAAGCTGTAGCGCATCGCGCGCCAACGGTTCTCCATCAGCAGCATGCGCGCGTAGGTCCGCCAGCGCTGGTTCGAGCGCCGCAGCCGGTAGAGCATCCGCAGGATGCAGACGTTCATCGCCGCGATGCAAACCGCGTCCTCGATGCGCGTGCACACGTCCATGACGCGCGTCTCGAGCGTCGGATAGCGGGCGCTCGGCCGGACGTCCCACCAGATCTTCGTGCCGTCCTCGATCAGCCCGGCGTCGACCATGACTTCGATATGCCGCTGGTAGTCGGCCCAGCTGGAAAACGTCTCCGGCATGCCGGTGCGTGGCAGCGCGTCGAACACCGTCAGGCGAAATGACTTCAGGCCGGTGTTCTCGCCTTCCCAGAACGGCGAGGAGCACGACAGCGCCAGCAGGTGCGGCAGGAAGTACGCGAACTGGCTCATCAGGTCGATGCGCGTTTCCTCGTCTTCGATGCCGACATGCACGTGCATGCCACAGATCAGCAGCCGCCGGGCCGCGGCCTGCAGTTCGCGGCCGAGGCTGTCGTAGCGTTCCTTGTCGGTGTGCCGCTGGTCGAGCCAGCGCGCAAACGGGTGCGTGGAGGCCGCGATCGGCGCGCAGCCGTGCCGCGCGGCGACCTTGGCGACGCAGCTGCGCAACCGTCCAAGCTCGGTGCGCACCTCCGCGATGCTGTCGCAGACCTTGGTGCCGACCTCGATCTGCGCGCGCAGGAACTCGGGGCCGACCTGGCCGCGCGCCTCCATCGCGGCCTCGCATTCCTCGATCATCGACTCGGGCATGTCGGTGACCAGGTCGCGCGTCTCGCAATCCACGAGCAGGTACTCCTCCTCGACCCCGATCGTGAAGCTCGGCTCCTTGTAGCTCATCGCGCGCCCTCCCCGAATTTCCGGTACAGCCCGTCGTCCGCCAGGATCGTTTCGAGCGCGTCGCCGAGGATGCCCGCCCAGCGCGCGACGCCCTCGGGATGATCGACCAGGTCCTGGCGGATCTCGATGGAAACATGGGGCAGTCCGCCGGCCTCCGCGTGGTGATCCACGGTATGGTCGGCGGGCGCCTTGCCGGAATACGGTTCGTTGTCGCCGACGGCGATGCCCTGCGCTCGCAGCGCCTCGATCAGCGGCACGGGGATGCGCGGGTCGGTGTCCCACAGGATGCCGATCTGCCACGGCCGGCGGACCTGCTGGAACACCGGCGTGAAACTGTGCACTGCCACGAACGCCGGCACGATGCCGCGCCGCGCGAAACTCTCGAGCCGGCGGTTGATCGCGTCGTGGTAAGGGAAGAAAAACTGCCGCGCGCGCTCGGCCTTGGCCTCGTCGTCGAGGCCCTGGTTGCCGGGAATGAACTCGCCGTCGCTGACGGCGAGAATCGACGTCGGGTCGGACAGCGCGCGGTTGCAGTCGACGACGAGCCGCGAGTAGCCGGCCAGCACCGCCTGCGCGTCGAGCCGTGCGGACAGCCGTTCGGCGACGTCGCCGGCGCCGATGTCAGAGGCGATGTGGCGACCGAGTGCGAGCTCGTCGAGGCCGAGGTTGTCCAGCGCGGCGGGCACGCGGCGGCTGGCGTGGTCGCAGACCACCAGCAGGCGCGCCCTGCCCTGCGGGTTCAACACCCGGAAGGGCTCGGGTTCGCCGGGACCGATCAGGGGCGCCGCGCGCCCGGCCGGATTTCCGGGCCCCGCCCGCCCGACTTCCCTGTCCGCTCCGGGCGCACTGCCCCAGGTCCTGCTCATGCCCGGAGTGTACCCCGAAGGGGACACTGCTAAAACGGGCGAATGGGGACACTGCTAGGGGCTGGGGACGCTGCCAGAACACCGGTTCAAGCATGGCGTCCCCTTGGGGACCTGGTAGCAGTGTCCCCAAAAGGCCGGTTTTAGCAGTGTCCCCCTAGGAGCTTGAGGGCGGGGCGGCCGTCGCGCGAGGCGAGGCGCGTGAAGCGCGAGATCGGCGCCGGCGCGGCGATATGGAAGCCCTGCACGTACTCGACGCCGATCTTCTCGAGCAGCTCGAGCGTCAGGCGGGATTCGACGTGCTCGGCGATCATGCGGATGCCCATCGCCTTGCCGACGCGGTGGATCGCGTCGACCATGCACTGGTGCACATGGTTGGTGACGATATTGCGCACGAAGTTGCCGTCGATCTTGATGTAGTCGACCGGCAGGTTCTGCAGGTAGCTGAACGAGGACAGGCCGTTGCCGAAGTCGTCCAGCGAGAACAGGCAGCCGCGCGCCTTCAGCTCGTTCATGAAATGCACGGCGCGGCCGATGTTCGAGATCGCCGCGGTCTCGGTGATCTCGAAGCAGATCGCACCCGCCGGCGGCCGGTGCTTGTCGATCGCGCCGATGACGAACTCGAGGAACTTGTCGTCGTTCAGCGAGGTGCCCGACAGATTGACCGCGAGCGTGTAGCCGTCCTCGCGCGCGTCGTTGTCCGGGCGGTACACGAGCCGGTCGAGCACCTGGGTCAGCACCCAGCGGTCGACCATCGGCATGATGTTGTAGCGCTCGGCCGCCGGAATGAACGCATTCGGCGGCACCATCCGGTCGTTCTCGTCCCGCATCCTGACGAGCAGCTCGTAGTGCCCGCGCCGGTCGGGATTCTCCCCGATCGGGACGATCGGCTGGAAATAGAGCTCGAGCCGGTCCTCGTCGATGGCGCGCGTGATGCGCGACACCCACTGCATCTCGGCATGCCGCTCCGGCGCGGCACCATGCTGGTAGACGTGCACCCGGTTGCGGCCCAGGTCCTTGGCCGCATAGCAGGCGACGTCGGCGGCCGACAGCAGGCTCTCGATGCTTTCCGAGTCCTCGCGAATCTCGACCAGTCCGACCGACGCGCCGATCTCGAACACCGCCTCTTTCCAGACGAAGCGGTAATCGCGGATCGCCGCGCGCATGTCGTCGGCGATCTCGATGGCACGCTCGAGGTGGCAGTTCTCCAGCAGTACGCCGAACTCGTCGCCGCCGAGGCGAGAGACCGTGTCGGTGGCACGCACCAGGCTGCGGACCAGCGAGGTGACCTGCTTCAGCAGCTGGTCGCCGGCCGTGTGGCCGCAGGTGTCGTTGACGACCTTGAACTGGTCCAGGTCGACGTACAGCAGCACGTAGCGCGCGCCGTTGCGCGCAGCATTCAGGGCATTGACAAGGCGCACCTCGAACTCGCGCCGGTTGATCAGCCCGGTCAGCGAGTCATGCGCAGCATGATGCGCGAGCTGGCGACGAAGCTGGCGCTCCTTGCTGACGTCGTGCACGACCAGCACCGCGCCGGACAGCCGGCCCGCCGTGTCGCGGATCGGCGCGGCCGAGTCCTGGATCGGGATCTCGCGGCCGTTGCGGGACACCAGCACGGAGTGCTGGCCGACTTCAGTCAGCTTGCCCTCGCGCAGGCACACCTCGGCGGGATTCTCCAGCGTGTGCCCCTCGATCTCGTGGCGCAGCATGAAGATCTCGTTGACCGGGCGGCCGCGTGCCTCGTCGAGCGTCCAGCCGGTCAGCGTCTCGGCCACCGGGTTCAGGTAGTCGACCATGCCCTCGTTGTCGGTCGTGATGACACCGTCGGCGATGGAATTCAGCGTGACCTGCGCGCGCTCCTTCTCGGCGCGCACCTCGAGCTCGGCGCGCTTGCGCTCAGTGATGTCCGACAGCGTGCCCTCGTGGCCGATGACGTTGCCGTGCTCGTCGTGGATGGTGCGGGCGTTCTCCAGCACGACGAGCTCGCTGCCGTCCTTGCGCCGCAGCCGCAGCTCGGCGTTGCGCAGGTTGCCCTCGCGGGTCAGCGCACCGACCAGCACCTCGCGCTCGTCGCTGTCAACGTACAGCGCGGCGGTGCTCGGCAAGGCCATCAGCTCCGCCTCGGAGTCGTAGCCGAGCATCTGCACGAGGCTCGGGTTGCAGGCGATGAAGCGGCCGTCGGCGGATACCTGGTAGACGCCGTCGAGCACCTTCTCGAACAGGCCGCGATAACGCCGCTCGCTGAGCTGCAGGGCGCGCTCGGCGCGCTTGCGCGCGATCGCGATCCCGGCCAGCTGGATGATGCGGTCGAACAGGTCGAAGTGCTTGGTCAGCGAATCCTTGCCGCTGCTGTGGTAGATCGCGAATGCGCCAAGCACGCGGCTGTCGGCATCGCGAATCGGCGCCGACCAGCAGCCGCCGTAGCCGTGCGCCGAGGCGATCACGCGGTGCGCGGCCCACACCGGCGCCGTGCCGATGTCGGCGACGCACACGGTCTCGTCGAGCGAGCGCGTCGAGGTCGGCTGGTGATCGAGCTCGGCGAAGCGGATGCGGCTGACGGCGGCCCGGAAGCTTTCCGGCAGGCCCGGCGCGGCCAGCATCTCCAGCTCGTTGGCGCTCTCGTCGAGCACGTACAGCGCCGGTCTGAGTTCGGGCACGATCACGCTGATCGTCTCGGCCGCGGCCGTCAGGATATCCACCAGCGGCGCATTGGCCGCAATGCGCTCGAGGATCGCGCGCTCGCCAGCGGCGCGCAGGTCGGCGCGCTTGCGGTCGCGGATGTCGATGATCGAGGCGCGCACCATGGCGCGCCCCCGAAACTCGATGCGGGCGAGGCGCACTTCGCACAGGATCGGCTCGCCGCTCGAGTCCTGGTGCTGCCACTCGAAGGCTTCCGGCGAGCCCTCCGCGGCCGACTCGATGAACGCCGTCGCCACGTCTTTCGAAAGGCGCCCACCGGGCTGGACTGCCGGGCTGAAGTCCACCGGCCCAGAGCTCAGGAGCTTCGCGCGGCTGACCTTGAACAGCTTGAGCGCTTTCTCGTTGGCGTCGGCGAAGCGCCCGTTCACGGGGTCGAGCACGACGATCGCTTCCGGCGCGCTGTCGACCAGCGAGCGGTAGCGCGCCTCGCTCTCGCGCAGCGCGCGCTCGGCCTCGAGCCGCTCGCTGATGTCGCGGATCGCGAGCACATAGATATTGTGGCCGCCGACCTCGGTCGCGCTGGCGACGAGATCCACGGGAAACTCGCGCCCGTCGGGGCGCCGGCCGGTGCCGGAACGCGGCGCGAGATCGAGTTGCGTGTTCTCGCCGATGCGCGACAGGTCCTTGAGGTAGTCGGCCTCGCTGCGGTCATCCGGGATGGTCATGATCAGCGCCAGGCTCTGCCCGGCGATGTCGGAGATCTGCTGGCCGAACATGCGCTCGGCGGTGGCGTTCATCGAGCGGAGCCGGCCGTGCGCGTCGACCGAGACGATGCCGTCCTTGATATTGTCGAGCAGGTTGCGCAGCCCGGCGTCGGCATCGCCGACGAAGCGCGCCGCCGGCGACTCGGCCTCGTGGTCCGAGAGGCGGCCCTCGAGCGACATGAGCTCTTTCTCGTAGCGCCGGTACTGCCTGTGCACCGCCTGCACCAGCGCTTCCAGCCGCGCCTTCTCCGGCGACGGCTGTGCCAGTACCGTCTGGAGCTGTTGGCGCAGGATCGGATGCATCGGTTCCCTCGAGGCAAACAGCGGACATAATCCGCTGCACGTTAGGGCGGGACTATAGGCACCCGGGCGCAGCACGGCGCGTGAACCCCATCACGAATTCAGCTTGCGCCGCCCGGCACCCCTGCAAACCCGGGGAATTCCCGGCAAACTTCAGGCGGTGCTCGTGCTGCGCCCCGCGCGCTTGCGCTCGTGTTCCTTGAGGAAGCGCTTGCGGACCCGGACGGCAGCCGGGGTGATCTCGACGAGCTCGTCATCGTCGATGAACTCCAGCGCCTGCTCGAGGGTCAGGCGGATCGCCGGGCTGAGCACCAGGTTCTCGTCCTTGGAGGCGGCACGGATGTTGGTCAGCTGCTTGGCCCGCAGCGGGTTGACCGTCAGATCGTTCTCGCGGCTGTGAATGCCCACGACCTGGCCCTCGTAGACCTCGTCACCGGGCGCCGCGAACAGCCGGCCGCGCTCCTGCAGGCCGAACAGGCCGTAGGCCAGCGCCTTGCCGGTGCCATTCGAGATCAGCACGCCGTTGGCGCGCTGCGCCAGCGCGCCGGACTTGACCGGCGCATAGCGATCGAACAGGTGATGCATCAGGCCGGTGCCCGAGGTCATGCTGCGGAAGTCCGACTGGAAGCCGATCAGGCCGCGGCTCGGCACGCGGTAATCGAGCCGCACGCGCCCCGCCCCGTCCGGCAGCATCTCCAGCAACTCGCCGCCGCGCTCGCCGAGCTGCTCCATCGTCGCGCCCTGGTGGCGCGATTCGACGTCCAGCGTCACGAGCTCCCAGGGCTCTTCCTGGACGCCGTCCTCGCGTTCGCGCGTGATCACTTTCGGGCGCGACACGGCCATCTCGTAGCCCTCGCGGCGCATCGTCTCGAGAAACACCGACAGGTGCAGTTCACCGCGGCCGGAGACGAGGAATCGGTCGGGGTCGTCGGTGTCCTCGACACGCAAGGCCACGTTGTGGACCGCTTCGCGGTAGATCCGCTCGCGCAGCTGCCGGCTGGTGACGAACTTGCCGTCGCGCCCGGCGAACGGCGAGGTGTTGGTCTCGAAGGTCATCTGGATGGTCGGCTCGTCGACCGTCAGCGGCGGCAAGGCCTCGGGCCTGGCGGGATCGCACAGCGTGTCGGAGATGCGTGGGTGATCGAGCCCGGCGAAGCAGACGATCTCGCCGGCCTCGGCCTCGGGCACTTCCACGCGCTTCAGGCCGAGGAAGGAATACACCTGCATGACGCGTTCGTTGCGCACTGTGCCGTCGGCGCCGACCACGACCACCGGGCTGTTGCGCGTGATCTTGCCGCGCTTGACCAGGCCGATGCCGATCGCGCCGACATAGCTCGAGTAGTCGAGCGCGCTGACCTGCAGCTGCAGCGGGCCGTTGGCATCCACGTCCGGCGGCGGGCAGCGCGCGACGATCGTCTCGAACAACGGCTCCATGTTCTCCGCCAGCGCGTCCGACGACAGTCCGGCGCGGCCGAGCAACGCCGACGCGTAGACGATCGGGAAATCCAGCTGCTCGTCGCTCGCACCGAGGCTGTCCATCAGGTCGAAGGTCCGCTCGACCGCCAGGTGCGGGCGCGCCCCGTCGCGGTCGACCTTGTTGATGACGACGATCGGCTTGAGGCCGTGATCGAAGGCCTTGCGGGTCACGAAGCGCGTCTGCGGCATCGGCCCGTCGACTGCGTCGACCAGCAGCAGCACCGAGTCGACCATCGACAGCACGCGCTCCACCTCGCCGCCGAAGTCGGCGTGGCCGGGCGTATCGACGATGTTGATGCGGTAGTCGTTCCAGCGGATCGCCGTGTTCTTGGCGAGGATCGTGATGCCGCGCTCGCGCTCCTGCGGGTTCGAGTCCATCGCCCGCTCCTGCAGTTCCTCGCGATCCGCGAGGGTCTGCGACTGCTTCAGCAGCTTGTCCACGAGCGTGGTCTTGCCGTGATCCACGTGGGCGATGATGGCGATGTTTCTGAGCTTCATGCGGGTCGGACCGTGCCGGGGGCGTTTGACAGAAAAAGAAAAAGGGGCCGCGAACAGCCCCGTTGATACCCCGGACGGGCGCACAGGCGAACGGCCGCGCACCAGGGGCAGTCGGGTATTGTACGCCGAAACGGGGTTGGCGAGAGGCAGCGCGCCGCCGGCGCGCCGGCACCCGGGCCTAGCGCACCTCGGTGACCTCGGCCGGCAGGGCCCGCACACCGTCCGGCTCCGCGGCCTCCTCCAGGTGGCCGCGCGGGCTGCGGGCCTGCCCCACCGCGATCGTCAGCGCCCGCCGGGTAACGCTGTCGCCCGACTGCAGCTCGGCAACCAGCCGGATGCGCCCGCGCCCTTTGCCGGTCCATTGCCCGCCGGCCTCGACCGCGTGCACCGCCTGGCCGGGGCCGGCCGGCAGCCGTACCGGCGCCAGTGACTCGGCATCGAGCTCCACGCCCTCGTCGGCCTCCCACGACAGCACCAGCCCGTCGTGGGCGCGCAGCGTCGTCGCCTGCGCCTGCACCCGGAATTCGCCGCCCGGCGCCGCTTCCGAGACACTCGCGACCGTCAGGGCGACCGGTGCGCCGGGCTTGGCGACCTTGGTGGCCGGTCCGGCCGACAGGGCCGCCAGGCAGGCCAACATGATGAGCTTCATTGCACTCTCCTCGCCGTCACGTCGAAGCAGACATTGCCGGCCACGGGCTCGTCCAGGTTGCGGAAGTCGTAGACCTCGATGACCCGCTCGCCGGGCTGCAAGTTCCTTTGCAAGGTCGCCAGGCCGCTCGCGTTGGACGCCAGGGCCACGCTGCCCTGCGTCCACAACACCAGGTCCGGTCTCGAGCCCTGCGGGCCGCGCGCCTCGAAGCTGTAGGTCCCCGCCGAATCGATCGCGACGCGCAGGAACCGGCGATTGCCAATGCGGTTATCGTACTCCGACGCCGTCGCCCGCGTGCAGGCCTCGACCGAAGGCCCGCCGACGGCCAGCGGCAGGTAGATCGGCAAGGCCTGCGCCACGCCGCCGGTATTGGTCTCGGTCGAACCCCAGATGTCCTGGCCGGTGCTCCGCACGCCCCGCGCCTGCGCCATCGCATCCAGTACCGCGGTGCTGTCGGGTTGTTGCTGCTTCAGGTGGAACAGGAAGGTGTAGATGCTGGTCAGGGCCGGCGTGGTGCGCTGCGGGCCGCGCAGCACCGCGTCGATCGGCCCGAAACCGAGCGACAGCTGGTCGAGCCCCGAATTGTCCGCGTCGTAGATGTCCCACAGCAGCCCGCCGGTGGTCGCCTCGGAGTACCAGCCTTCGTTGGACGACGTGCCCGCGTTCAGGTTGAAGCCGAAGGTGTCGCCCGGCACCCCGGGCCGCCCGGTATCCCGGTACAAGGGGTCGTTCAGCGCCATCGCGGCCCAGGCGTTGCCCCAGCCCTCCGAGAAGGCGACGCGCAAGTCGAGCCGGTACGACAGCGCATGGACCCCGCCCGGGCTATCGACGCGCGCCAGGTTGTCCTCGTAGTAGTGACCCCACTCGTGGATCAGCACGTGCTGGTCGTACTCGTCGGTGTCGCTCGAGGCATCGCCGAGCACGTAGATCCGGTCGCCTGCCGCGAAGGTCGTGATGATCTCGCCGAGACCGGGCCGGAACTCATCGCTCTCGACGTTGTTGGGGCTCCAGCCGATGCGCAACGGCGGGAACACCGTGTTCGGCGCGACGCCCAGCAATTTCTGCTCGGCGGTCCGCATCGAGTCCAGGATCGCGAAGGGCGCGGCGACCCGCGGCTGGGTGTAGGCCGACCCGGTCCAGCCGCTCGGCGCGTTCAGGTTCCGCACGAGGTTCTCGCCGGTGGCCGTGATCAGCGCGGTTTCCATCGCGTAGACGGGCTCGCCGGAGCGCGTGTTGTCCTGCACGCGCACGTCCCAGGCCGGGGTGCCAGTCTGGCGGCGCTCGGCCAGCGCGCGGATCCGGAACTGCGCGTTGCCGGGCACCGACACGCTGTAGCGCCCGTCTCCGCCGGACACCGTCGTTGCCAGCACGCTGCCGGTCGAGGACAGGGCCTGCACCGTCACGCCGACGACCGGCGCCTGCCGCGTCGAGCCGAAATCCAGCCCGCCGCTCGAAAAATGCGGCACGCGGTCGTAGCTCAACAGGCCGCTGACGGTGATGGGCTGGGTGCCGCCACCGCCGCCGCCACCCCCGCCATTGTCACCACCGCCGCCGCCGCCACCGCAAGCGACGAGGCCAAGGACCATCAACAAGACAACAAGATGTCGCATTCGCAGACTCATCAAAGAGGGGATGGACCGGGGCCGGCCTGGCTGGAACGCCAGCCGTCGCGCCTTCCTGCGCGGGGTCCGGATGGCTATTCTGCCTCAGGGTACCGGCCCCGTGGAACCGTCCGGGCCGTTTTTGACCGAATCCGGCGTCTAAATAGACAACAGCCGCGTGCCCGGGGGCACGCGGCTGTTGCGCATCAACCACTCGAAGCTTACGGCAGCCTCGTCGCAGTCACGTCGAAGCAGACGTCACCGAAGATGGGCAGCTCGAGGTTGCGGGTGTCGTAGACCTCGACGACCCGCTCACCCGGCTCCAGGACGAGTTCGAGTGCCGTGAGCCCACCCGCGGCGGCCGGGGCCTCGTCCGCGGCCCCCACGGTCCACAACAGCAACGCCGGCCTCGAGTCGGCCGGGCCCTGCGCCGCGAAGCTGTAGGTGCCGGCCGAGTCGATCTCCACCCGCAGGAAGCGACGGTTGCCGATGCGGTTGTCATACTCCGTCATGGTCGCCCGCGTGCAGGCCTCTACCGAAGCGCCATCGACGACCAGCGGCAGGTAGATCGGCAATGCTTCCGCCACGCCGCCGTCGTTGGTCTCGGTCGAGCCCCAGATGTCCTGGCCGGTGCTCGCGATGCCGCGCGCCTCAGCCATCGCATCGATCACCGCGACGACCGCAGGCTGTTGCTCCTTAAAGTGGTGCAGGAAAGTGTAGATGCTGGTCAGGGCCGGCGTGTCCACCTGCGGGCCGCGCAGCACGGCGTCGATCGGGCCGAAGCCGAGCGCCAACTGGTCGAGTCCCGCATTGTCGGCATCGTAGATGTCCCACAGCAGTCCACCGATCGTGGCCTCGGAATACCAGCCCTCGTTCGAGGTCAAGCCCTCGTCGACGTCGAAGGAGTAGGTATCGCCTGGCACGTCCGGCCGGCCAGTGTCGCGGTACTGCGGATCATCGAGCACGATCGCAGCCCAGGCATTGCCCCAGCCCTCGGAGAAGGCCACGCGCAGGTCCAGCTGGAAGGCCTGTGCATGCTCGCCTCCCGGGCTGTCGACGCGCGACAGGTTGTCCTCGTAGTAATGCGCCCACTCGTGGATCAGCACGTGCGGGTCGTACTCGTCGGTATCGCTGTTGGCGTCCCCGAGGACGTAGATCCGGTCGTCCTGGGCGAAAGTCGTGATGATCTCGCCGATCTCCGGATTGAATTCGTCGCTCTCGACATTGAGCGGGCTCCAGCCGACCAGCAGCGGCGGGAATACCACGTCCGGCGCGACGCTGAGCAGCTTCTGCTCCGCGAGCCTGATCGACTCGAGAATCGCGAACGGTGCTGCGACACGAGCGTCACCATATTCGGCGCCCGTCCAGCCGCTCGGCGCGTTCAGGCTGAGGTCGATGTCGTCGCCGGCGGCCGCGACCAGCGCGGATTCCATCGCGTACATCGGCTCGCCCGGGCTGGTGTTGTCGAGCACGCGCACGTCCCAGCCCGGCACGTCAGTCTTGACGCGCTCGGCGAGCGCGCGAACCCGGAACTCCGCGTCGTCCGGCACCGTCATCGAGTAACTGCCGTCTACGTCGGATACCGTCGTCGCCAGCACTGTGCCGGTCGATGAGAGCGCCTGAACCGTGACGCCGATGACCGGCGCCTGCTGCGTCGATCCGAAGTCCAGCCCCCCCGCGGGCGCATGCGGCACGAGGTCATAGGTCAGCACACCGCTGACCGTCACTGGTGGCGGCGGCGGTGGCGGTGGCGGCGGTGGCGGCGGATCCACAGGCGGCGGATCCACAGGCGGCGGATCCACAGGCGGCGGATCTGGCGGCGGCGGCGGCGGCGGCGGCGGTGGCGGCGGCGGGTTTGTCACAGGCGGCGGATCTGCGGCGGCGCCACCGCCACCTCCGCCACCACAGGCGGCCAGACTCAACAGGATCAACAAGGCAACGAGATATCGCATGTGCAGGCTCTCATGTTGTGGGCGGGACATGCCACGCCGTCGTTCCACTCGACAGGTAGGGCCGCGTGCCAGGCCGGCCTACCCCCTTTTTCGAGTGGCCTAGATAACACGCTCCCGCACGTCGAGTCCGTGAACCAGGTCTTGTCGGATTTCCTTACAGGCGCGCCGGCCATCGGCCTGCGGCGCCGGGCCAAGCCGCCGCGGATCAAGGGATTGCAGGGCTGGCACGGTATCTGCATGACTCATTGCAGGATAGCCATCACGATGGGGGGAGTGCGTCAGGTCCGCTGCAAGAAAACGACCGACGCTCTCGGGGCAGCCGCAAGGCTGCCCCTTTTTTGCCTGACCCGAAACGATAACCAGCTAACACCCCGTGCTCGGCGCCGGTTGTTATCATCCGCCCGGATTCAAGCAAGCGAGCGGAGGAACATCAGCGATGGCCAGCGGCATTCTCGTCACCGGCGGCGCCGGCTACATCGGCAGCCACGTCGTCCGCCAGCTCGGCGAAGCCGGCGAGCGCGTCGTCACGCTGGACAACCTCTCGACCGGCTTCCGCGAGGCCGTGACGCACGGCGAACTGGTCGTCGGCAACACCGGCGACCAGGCACTCGTCACGCGCATACTGGCCGAGCACGAGGTCGACACCGTCATGCACTTCGCGGCGCACACCATCGTGCCGGAATCGGTCTCAAACCCGCTGAAGTACTACGGCAACAACACCTGCGCGACGCGCAACCTGCTGCAATGTGCAGCCGAGGCCGGCGTCCGGCACATCGTGTTCTCCTCCACCGCCGCCGTGTATGGCCTGCCGCCCGGCGGCATTGCGCGCGAGGACTCGCCGACCGCGCCGATCAACGCCTATGGCAGCTCGAAGCTGATGAGCGAATGGATGCTGCGCGACCTCGCGGCCGCGGGCGGCCCGCGCTACGTCGCGCTGCGCTACTTCAACGTCGCCGGCAGCGATCCCGGCGGTCGCATCGGCCAGTCCACGCCAAAGGCGACGCTGCTGGTCAAGGTCGCCTGCGAAGTCGCTTGCGGCAAGCGCGCGGCGCTGACGATTTTCGGCACCGACTACGACACGCCCGACGGTACCGGCGTGCGCGACTACATCCATGTCGAGGATCTCGCCACGGCACATCTCGACGCGCTCGCCTGGCTCCGGGACGGCGGCGACAGCCAGGTGCTGAACTGCGGCTACGGCCACGGCTACAGCGTCCGGGAAGTCGTCGAGGCCGTGGAGCGCATCACGGGCGAGCCGCTGCCGGTGCGCGAGGACGCGCGCCGTGCCGGCGACCCGCCGACGCTGGTCGCCGACGCCGGCCGGATCCGCGAGCTGCTCGGCTGGACGCCGCGGCTCGACGATCTCGACCAGATCGTGGCGACCTCGCTCGCCTGGGAACGGAACATGCGCTACGGGGACGGTCACAGCCATTCCTGACATGGAATTATTTTATTATTATTCATACCATTAGGACGCAATACTCGAGTTCGCGGACAACAATTTGACTTTAATGGTTGCATCGCGCCGCGCGGCCTGATAAAAGTACAGCCACTGACAAGGGCAAACCCGTCGAAAGACGGGGACGCAAAGCCACCGGTCTAAGGGACGAGGTCCTACGACAGCGGGGTTGCCAGAGACACGGACACGCCACCCCCCTCCCCCCGGTGCGTCCGACCCCAGGCAACCTCCTGACTGAACCGAAGCCTGAAGGCCACCGCCTCGAGACGGTTTGCCCTGTGTCAGTGTATGCCCCGCCCTCGGAAACGTTCCGCGCGGGATCCTGATTCGACAGACTTGCACTGAAAAGTCGAGGCCACTGAAAAAGGCAAACTCACTGAAAGGTGAGGACGCAAAGCCA
>CAYWYS010000023.1:0-53713 GCA_964462675.1 uncultured Thioalkalivibrio sp. | reverse complement strand
GCCGGCCGCCGCCACCGTGGCCTCGATGTCGTCGTCGGTATGCGCCAGCGAGACGAAGCCCGCCTCGAAGGCCGAGGGCGCAAGGTAGATTCCTTCATCCAGCATGCCGTGGAAGAAGGCCTTGAAGCGTTCCTGGTCGCAGGCCATGACCTGCTTGAAGGAACGCACCGGGCCGTCGCTGGTGAAGAACACCCCGAACATGCCGCCGACGGAGTGGCCGGAGAACGGGATGCCGGCCGCATCCGCCGCCGCCTGCATGCCCGACACCAGCCGCGCGGTGCGCGCGCCGAGTTCCGCGTAGAGCGCGGGACGCAGCCGGTCGAGCGTCGCGATCCCCGCGTGCATCGCCACCGGATTGCCCGACAGCGTGCCCGCCTGGTAGACCGGGCCGAGCGGCGCGATCTGCTCCATGACCTCGCGCCGGCCGCCGAAGGCGCCCACCGGCATGCCGCCGCCGATGATCTTGCCGAGCGTCGTCAGGTCGGGGCGCACGCCCGACAGTTCCTGCACGCCGCCGTAGGCGACGCGGAAGCCGGTCATGACCTCGTCGAAGATCAGCAGCGCGCCGTGGCGGTCGCAGACGGCCCGCAATCCCTCGAGAAAGCCGGCCGCCGGCAGCACCATGTTCATGTTGCCGGCGATCGGCTCGACGATGATGCAGGCGATCTCGTCGCCGAGCTCGGCGAACACCTGCTCGACCTCGGCGAGGTCGTTGTAGGTCAGCGTGATCGTGTGCTGTGCCAGCGAGGCGGGCACGCCCGGTGAGGTCGGCACGCCGAGCGTCAGCGCGCCGGAGCCGGCCTTGACCAGCAGCGAGTCCGAATGGCCGTGGTAGCAGCCCTCGAACTTGACGATCTTGTCGCGCCCCGTGAAACCGCGCGCGAGGCGGATGGCGCTCATCGTCGCCTCGGTGCCGGAGCTGACGAAGCGCACCAGCTCGATCGACGGCATGATTGCGCAGACGCGTTTCGCGAGCTCCGTCTCGATCGCCGTCGGCGCGCCGAAGGACAGGCCGTCGAGCGCCGCCGCGCGCACGGCCTCGATGACGTCCGGGTGGGCGTGACCGAGGATCATCGGGCCCCAGGAGCCGACGTAGTCCGTGTAGCGCTGGCCGTCTTCGCCCCAGAAATAAGCGCCCTTGGCCTTGCGGATGAACACGGGCTCGCCGCCGACGGAGCGGAAGGCCCGGACCGGCGAGTTCACGCCGCCCGGGATGTAACGCTGGGCCTCCTGGAACAGGTTCACGATGGGCGCCTCCTGGGACGGGACGGGTCGGGCCGCGGCACGCCGCCCGAAAAAACGGTCATTCTATCCTCGCCCGGCCGCGCTCGCAGGCTGCGGAAAGTATCTGCGCGGCCACGCGCGGGTCGGGGTCGTCGAACAGGTCGCGGATCACGGCGACGCAATGCGCACCTGCGGCGATGGTTTCGGCGGCGTTGGCGCGCGTGATGCCGCCGATCGCGACGACCGGTACCGGCAGCTCGCGGGCCGCTCCGGCCAGCAGCTCGAGCGACGCACGTACGGCGCCCGGCTTAGTGCCAGACGGCCAGACGCTGCCAAAGGCAACGTAGTCGGCCCCGGCGACGACCGCCGCCCGCGCCAGCGCGATGCGGTTGTAGCAGGACACGCCGATCAGCCGGTCCGGTCCGACCACGGCGCGTGCCGCGGCCGGATCGCAATCGTCGCGCCCGAGGTGGACGCCGTCGGCAGCCAGCGCCGCCGCCAGCGCGGCATCGTCGTTGATGATGAACAGCGCGCCGTGCGCCCGGCAGGCCGCGCGCACGGCCGCGCCCCGCCGGCGCAGTGTCGCGCCAGTCGCCTGCTTGTCGCGGAACTGCACGATGCGCGCACCGCCCTGGATGGCCTGGCCGACGCGCGCCGCGAGCATGTCCTCGGGCAGCAGTTCCGGGTCGGTCACGGCATACAGACCGGGGGGCAGGGCGGGCCTGGCCACGGCTTCAGGCCGGTCGCCGCAGCGGCACGAGCTGGCCACGGCCGGGGCGGAAGGCGCGCTCGAGCCAGCCATGGGTCAGCGCCTGTGCCGTGGCGACGGCCTCGTCGACTGGATCGCCGCGCGCGATTCGCGCGGCGCAGGCGGACGCCAGCGTGCAGCCCGAGCCGTGGAAGCTGCCGGCGAGCCGCGGCCAGCGGAACAGACGCGGTTCGCCCGGGCCATACAACGTGTCCAGCACCTCGTGGCCGCCGGCGTCGGCTTCGTCGCCGCCTTTGGCGAGCACGTACCGGCAGCCCGCGCGACGCAGCGCCGCGGCACGCGCCGCACTATCGGCCAGGCCCGGCGCGAGCCGGCGAATCTCCAGCGCGTTCGGGGTCAGCAGCGTCGTCAGCGGACACAGGCGCTCGAGCACGACGCCGAGCAATGCGTCCTCGGCGAGCTGTGCGCCGCCTGCGGCGACCAGCACCGGATCGAGCACCACCGGCAGGCCGGGATACCGCGCCAGCACCTCCGCAACGGCGGTGGCGATCGCCGCGGTCGCGAGCAGGCCGAGCTTGACCGCCGCGACCGCGATGTCGTCGAGCACGGCCTGCATCTGGGCTGCGACCAGCGCCGGCGTCGCCGGCTCGACGGCCGTGGCATTGACGGTGTCCTGGACGGTCAGCGCCGTGATGACCGGGGCGGGATGCGCGCCGGCGGCCGTGATCGCCTGCAGGTCGGCCGCGATACCGGCGCCCCCGGAGGGGTCGTTGCCGGCCACGACCAGCACGGTGGGCGGGACTGCTGACATTTGGCTTGGGTCCGGATGGCGTGCATGCGAGAATTCGCGGCTGTCTGGATTATCGCCGCCGCGGGGAATCGATGAAAGCCTGGATGTGCGTGATTTGCGGATACGTCTACGAGGAAGCCGAGGGCGACCCGGACGGCGGCCTGCCGGCCGGCACGCGGTGGGACGACGTGCCGTTGAGCTGGCGATGTCCGGACTGCGGCGCCGGCAAGGAAGACTTCGAGATGATCGAGATCTGAACGAGTCGACGCGCGCGGGCCTCAGCGGATCGCGTCGCGGCGCGCTTCGATCGACGTGCCACCGGCCCGGGTGACCCGGTAGCCCAGCGCCTCCAGCAGCGCCGGCAGGCCCTCCGGCCCGACCAGGTGCAGTGACCCGACGACGACGAGGCTGGCGCCCTGCTCGTCGAGCAAGGCCTCGATGGCCGGCAGCCAGGCACGGTTGCGATTCGTGACGATGCGGACTCGCAGGGCCTCGAAGTCGCGGAAATCCTCCTCCAGCTGCCGCGCGAGCGAGGCGATGTCCCCGGCGCGCCAGGTCGCCACCAGCTGCGCGGTGTCGGCCTCGATCTGCGCCAGGTCCGCGAGCGTCTTCAGCAGCAACTGCCGCTGCGCGTCCGGTGTGAAATCCTTGAACAGCGACAGCTGCTCGTCGATGGTCTCGAGGCCGGTGACCGGCTTGCCGTCGCGCGCGGCCCAGTCGGCAATCTGCTGATCGACGCCGAGCGCCGCGTCGTAGCCGGCGCCCGCGAGCGCGCCGTTGTACAGCACGAGTGCGGCGAACCACGGTTCGAAGCCGGCGATCGCCTGCAGGTCCAGCCCCAGTTCCGCCGCCAGGGCCTCGGCCTGACGCCACTCACCCGGCGCCAGGACTTCGGCCGCCGAGCGGTCGGGCGACATGACGCCGATGCGTTGCAGCGCCGCCTGGGTCGCGGCGGGCTCGAGTTCGGCCGGATCGAGTTCCAGCACGACGCGGCTGGCGCGCTCGTAAGCTTCGTGCAGCGGCGCCGGCAGGGGCTGGTCCTCGGCCCGCAGCAGGTGGACCGAGCCGAGCAGCCACACCGTGCCGTGGTCGCCCTGCACGGACCACAGCGGCACTGCGCCGAGGGGCGCCGCGCCGCAGCACAGCGCGAGGAGAATCGCGAGCCGGCCGAGCCGGCTCATGTCGCGGGACCGGCCGCGATCGCGGCCGCGCGCGCGAGCCAGGCGATCCTTGCGGACGACTCGAGGGAGCAGGTCCACTTGTAGGCGAGATCCAGCGTCTCGGCCGCGGTGTACACGCCGTGGCCGCGAACCACGCAGATCCGGTGCGCGGCGAGGGACTCGGCCACGGCCGCGGGCGAGCGAGCCGTGTAAAGCTCGGGCGGGATCTCGAGCACCGGCACGCGCGGGAAGTAATAGCGGCCCTCGAAGTCCTCCGGCTGGAAGTCACCGCCGGCGAGCGTCATGGCGATGCTGTGCGGTCCGTGGCTGTGCAGCACGGCCCGCGCGTCGGGGCGGGCGCGGTACACCGCGAGGTGCAGCGGCGCATCGAGCGAGGCGCCGGGCGGCGGCGGTTCGGCCAACGGGCAGGCGAGCAGGTCGCCGGGCGCCAGCGTGTCGGCGCCGCAACCGGTCGGCGTGACCCAGGCCAGCTCGCCGTCCCGCACCGAAGCGTTGCCGCTGTGCGAATCGTTCAGCCCGTAGCGCCTGAGCCAGCGGTAATAGCGCACCAGCGCGGCGCGCGCGTCCTCGCTCACGAACCGAAACCGGCTGGCTTGGGCGCCCAGCCCACCCGCGTCGCGATCCCGCCGTCGGGCAGCAGCTCGAGCCAGCGCCACCCTGGCCCGGTGACCGGGTCGAGCACGGACTGCGATACCCGCGGCACGAACTGGAAGCAGGTGGACGGCGTGCCGAGCAGCCGGACACCGCGGCGCACGCTGTCATGTTCCTGGTGCACATGGCCCCAGACGATGCCGCGCACGCGCGGGCACGCGTCGGTCACGGCGAGAAAATCCGCGGCATTGTCGAGCGCCACCTTGTCCAGCCACGAGCCGCTGGGCACCGGGTGATGATGCAGCACGACCAGCACATGTGGCTCGTCGGACGTCGCGAGCGTCCGCTCGAGGCGCTGCAGTTCCGTATCCGACAGCCGGCCGCCGCCGCGATCGCCGTCCCAGGTGGACAGCATGACGAGCCGCCAGGCGCCGAGCCGGTGATCGCCGCAGCAGTGAAACGGCGCAGCGGCGAGTTCCTCGGCCATGACCGCGGGGTCGTCATGGTTGCCCGGGATGCAATAGACGGGCACCCCGAGCGGCCCCAAGGCGTCGCGCAGCCGCCGATACGAGGCCCGCGAGCCGTCCTGCGACAGGTCGCCGGTGGCGAGGATCGCGTCGGGCAAGGCTTGCCCGTCGAGCGCGGCGCCCAGCGCCAGCTCGAACGATTGCTGGGTGATCCAGTTCTTGATCCGCCCGTCCGGCGCGGCGCGCAAGTGGCTGTCGGTCAACTGGAGCAATCGCAGCGGACGGTCGCCGTCCATGCAGCCTCCCTCGTCAGGACCCGTTCGAGACGCTAGTGTAACCAAAGCGCTGGCTGCAAATCGGGAACTGCGTCATGTCCAACAGAAGCATCGGCCTCGACGGGCCGCTCTATGACTACCTGCTGTCGGCCTCGCTGCGCGAGCACCCGGCACTGGCCCGGCTGCGTGCCGAGACCGCCTCGCATCCGCGGGTCAACATGCAGATCGCGCCGGAGCAGGGCCAGTTCATGGCGCTGCTGGTGAAGCTGATCGGCGCGGTCCGCTGCATCGAGGTCGGCGTGTTCACCGGCTACAGCAGCCTCGCCGTAGCGCTGGCGCTGCCGCCGGCCGGCCGCCTCGTCGCCTGCGACATCAGCGAGGAGTACACCGCCATGGCGCGACGCCACTGGGCCGCGGCCGGCGTGGCCGGGCGGATCGAGCTGCGTATCGCGCCGGCGCTCGAGACCCTCGATGCATTGCTCGCCGAGGGTGGCGCCGGCACCTTCGACTTCGGCTTCATCGACGCGGACAAGGGCGCATACGCGGATTACTACGAACGCTTGCTGCTGCTGCTGCGCCCCGGCGGGCTGATCGCCGTGGACAATACCCTGTGGGACGGCGAGGTCGCCGACCCCGCCAACCAGCAGGCCGACACGGTGGCGATCCGTGCCTTCAACGACAAGCTTCGCGCTGACGAACGTGTCGACCTGTCGCTGGTGCCGATCGGCGACGGCCTCACGCTCGCCCGCAAGCGCTGACTCAGTAGCGGTAGTGGTCCGGCTTGTAGGGGCCGTGCTCCGCGACGCCGATGTACTTCGCCTGGTCCGGCCGCAGCTTCGTCAGCTTCGCGCCGATCCGCTCCAGGTGCAGCCGCGCGACTTCCTCGTCGAGGTGCTTCGGCAGCACATAGACCTGGTTGCCGTACTGGCCCTTGTTGTTGTGCAGCTCGATCTGCGCCAGCACCTGGTTGGTGAAGCTGTTGGACATCACGAAGCTCGGGTGGCCGTGGGCGCAGCCGAGGTTCACCAGCCGCCCCTCGGCCAGCAGGATCACGCGCTTGCCGTCGGGCAGGATCACGTGATCGACCTGCGGCTTGATGTTCTCCCACTGGAACTGCTTCAGGCCGGCGACGTCGATCTCGTTGTCGAAATGGCCGATGTTGCAGACGATGGCCTGGTTCTTCATCCGCAGCATGTGCTCGCGGGTGATGACGTGGTAGTTGCCGGTCGCGGTGACGAAAATGTCCACCTTGTCGGCGACGTCGTCCATGGTCACGACGCGATAGCCTTCCATGCTCGCCTGCAGCGCGCAGATCGGGTCGATCTCGGTGACCCACACGGTCGCGCCGAGCCCCCGCAGCGACTGGGCGCAGCCCTTGCCGACATCGCCGTAGCCCGCAACCAGCGCGATCTTGCCGGCGATCATCACGTCGGTCGCCCGCTTGATGCCGTCCACCAGTGACTCACGGCAGCCGTACAGGTTGTCGAACTTGCTCTTGGTGACCGAGTCATTGACGTTGATGGCCGGGAACGGCAGGCGCCCTTCCTTTTCCATCTGGTAGAGGCGATGCACGCCGGTCGTGGTCTCCTCGGTGACGCCGCGGATGCTCTGCTGGGCCTTGGTGTACCAGCCGGGGCGCGCCTCGAGGCGGCGCTTGATCGCCTTGAACAGCGCCACCTCCTCCTCGCTGCCCGGTGAATTGAGCACCGCGGGATCCTGCTCGGCCTTGGCGCCGAGGGTCACGGCCAGCGTCGCGTCGCCGCCGTCGTCGAGGATCATGTTCGGCAGGCCGCCGTCGCCCCACTCGAGAATGCGGTGGGTGAACTCCCAGTACTCGTCGAGCGTCTCGCCCTTGAACGCATACACCGGCACGCCGGCCTTGGCGATCGCCGCGGCGGCGTGATCCTGGGTCGAGTAGATGTTGCAGGAGGCCCAGCGCACGTCCGCGCCGAGCTCGACCAGCGTCTCGATCAGCACGGCCGTCTGGATCGTCATGTGCAGGCTGCCGGCGATCCGCGCGCCCTGCAGCGGCTTGTCCTTGCCGTGCTTGGCGCGCAGCGCCATCAGCCCGGGCATCTCGGTCTCGGCGATGGCGATTTCCTTGCGGCCCCACGCGGCGAGGCCGATGTCGGCCACCACGTAATCCGGCTTGAGGGTCGTTGCTGTCTGGCTGTTCATGTCTGCTCCGTTATCTATCTCTGCGTCTCTGCGTCTCCGCGTCTCTGCGGGACGTCTCTGCGGGATGCCTTCGCTGAAAACTCACGCCTCGTTTCGCAGCAGCTCGGCCTTGCTGGTGTTTTCCCAGGTGAAGGCCGGGTTGTCGCGGCCGAAATGTCCATAGGCGGCGGTGGCCTGGTAGATCGGCCGGATCAGGTCGAGTCCCTCGATGATGCCGTACGGGGTCAGGTCGAAATGCTTGCGCACCAGCTCGGTCAGGCGCTGGCTGGACACCTTGCCCGTGCCGAAGGTCTCGACCGAGATCGAGGTCGGCTCGGCCACGCCGATCGCATAGGAGACCTGGATTTCGCAGCGCTCGGCAAGCCCGGCGGCCACGATGTTCTTGGCCACCCAGCGCGCCGCATAGGCGGCCGAGCGGTCCACTTTTGACGGGTCCTTGCCCGAGAAGGCGCCGCCGCCGTGGCGCGCCATGCCGCCGTAGGTGTCGACGATGATCTTGCGGCCCGTCAGGCCGCAGTCGCCGAGCGGGCCGCCGATGACGAATGCACCGGTCGGGTTGATGTGGAAGCGCTTGCAGGAGTCCAGCCACTCGGCCGGGATCACCGGCTGGATGATGGTCTCCATGACCGCTTCCTGGAGCTCCCGCTGGCCGATGTCCGGCGCATGCTGCGTGGACAGCACGATGGCCTCGATGCCGACCGGCCGGTGGTCCTCGTAGCGGAAGGTGATCTGGCTCTTCGCGTCCGGACGCAGCCACGGCAGCGTGCCGTTCTTGCGCTCGATGGCCTGGCGCTGGACCAGCTTGTGCGCAAAGTGGATCGGCGCCGGCATCAACGATTCGGTCTCGTTGGTCGCATAGCCGAACATCAGCCCCTGGTCGCCGGCGCCCTGTGAGCGGGGGTCGCTGCGGTCCACACCCTGCGCGATGTTCGGGGATTGCTTGCCGATCGCGTTCAGCACGGCACAGGTGGCGCCGTCGAAGCCGAGCTCCGAGCTGTTGTAGCCGATGTCGAGAATCGTCCGACGGGTCAGTTCCTCGAGATCCACCCACGCGTTGGTCGTGACCTCGCCGGCGATGATCGCCATGCCGGTCTTGACCATCGTCTCGACGGCCACCCGGGCCTTGGGATCCTCCTTGAGGATCGCGTCGAGCACTGCGTCGGAGATCTGGTCGGCGATCTTGTCCGGGTGACCCTCGGAGACGGATTCCGAGGTGAACAGGAAGTCATTGGCCATGCGTCGGGTTCCATGATGGGGCTGAAAAAGCGCGTTAGTATAACCGCATCGACGATGCGCCGGGCTTCCCCCGCGGGCAGCGGGGGGGGGCACTTTGGCCAAGGAGCAGTTATGGCAAGAACCGAGACGCCCGCCGCCGCGCTCGGCACGGCCGCACCGGACTTCCGGCTGCCCGACCCGGCGGGCCGCGTCTGGACGCTGGCCGATTGCCGCGGACCGCGCGGCATGCTGGTGATGTTCATCTGCAACCATTGTCCCTACGTGCAGGCCGCGCTGCCGCGGCTCGTGCAGGACTGCCGGGACCTGCTCGCGCTCGGCGTCGCCAGCGTCGCGATCATGCCGAACGATCTCGCGACTTACCCGCAGGACGGGCCCGAGGCGATGGCCCGCCTGGCCCGCGAAATGGACCTGCCGTTTCCCTATCTGCTTGACGAGACACAGGAAGTGGCGCGCGCCTACGGCGCGGTCTGTACCCCGGACCTGTTCGGCTACGATGCCGGCCTGCAGCTGCGCTATCGTGGCCGCATCGATGCCGGCACGCCGGGGCGCCCCGTGCCGGACGCGCCGCGCGAGCTGTTCGAGGCCATGCGCCAGGTCGCGGACACCGGCCAGGGACCGGCACAGCAACTGCCCTCCCTGGGCTGTTCGATCAAGTGGCGCGCCTGACGCCAAGGCCTTGAATTCAAAGTGAGTCCGGCTGTGCTTGCGTAGAACCGCACTTGCCGCTGCGGCGCGATTGGGCGAACATGGGATGTTCTCCCGCCACGCCAACAAATGGAGCCGAGATGCCCTCGCGCAGAGATCTCGCCAACGCCATCCGCGCGTTGAGCATGGACGCAGTTCAGCAGGCGAATTCGGGCCATCCGGGCATGCCGATGGGTATGGCGGATATCGCGGAAGTGCTGTGGAACGACTTCCTGCGCCACAACCCGGGTGATCCGCGCTGGCCGAACCGGGACCGCTTCGTCGTCTCGAACGGCCACGGCTCGATGCTGCTGTATTCGCTGTTGCACCTGTCGGGCTATCCGCTGGCGATCGACGAGATCCGCAATTTCCGCCAGTTCGGCTGCCGCACCGCGGGCCATCCCGAGTACGAGCCCGGGCTCGGTATCGAGACCACCACCGGACCGCTGGGCCAGGGCATTGCCAATGCGGTCGGCATGGCGATCGCGGAGCGGGTGCTGGCGGCGCGCTTCAACCGGCCGGGCTTCGACATCGTCGATCACCACACCTGGGTGTTCACTGGCGACGGCTGCCTGATGGAGGGCATCTCGCACGAGGCCTGCTCGCTGGCCGGGACCCTCGGCCTGGGCAAGCTCATCGTGTTCTACGACGACAACGGCATCTCCATCGACGGCGAGGTCGAGGGCTGGTTTACCGACGACACGCCGGCGCGGTTCGCCGCCTACGGCTGGCATGTCGTGCCGGGCGTGGACGGGCATGATGCCGAGGCGGTCAAGGCCGCGATCGAGGCCGCGCGCGGCGAGACCGGCCGGCCGACGCTGATCTGCTGCCGTACGATCATCGGCTGGGGCTCGCCGAACAAGCAGGGCACCGAGGCGACGCACGGCGCGGCGCTCGGCGCCGACGAGGTCGCGCGCACGCGCGAGAACATCGGCTGGCCGCATGCGCCGTTCGAGATTCCGGAAGAGATTCGCGCCGGCTGGGACGCGCGCGCGCGCGGCGCGGCGCTGCAGGCGGACTGGCATCGCCTGGTAGAGGCGTACACGGCGGAATATCCCGCAGAGGGCGCGGAGCTGCAGAGACGCCTCGCCGGTGAATTGCCCGCAGGCTGGCGGCAGGCCGCCGATGGCGCGGTCGCGCAGCTTGCCGCGGGCGCCGGCGACGTCGCGACCCGCAAGGCCTCCGAGCTGTCGCTGAACGCCTTCGGGCCGCTGTTGCCCGAGCTGATCGGCGGCTCGGCCGACCTCAGCGGCTCGAACAACACTTTCTTCAAGGGCAGCCGCAAGATCGGCGCCGGCGATTTCGCGGGCAACTACCTGCACTTCGGCGTGCGCGAGTTCGGCATGACGGCGATCCTGAACGGGCTCGCGCTGCACGGCGGCTTCCGGCCGTACGGCGGGACTTTCCTCGTGTTCTCGGACTACGCGCGCAACGCGGTGCGCATGGCCGCGCTGATGCGCCAGCCGGTCACGCTGGTCTACACGCACGACTCCATCGGCCTTGGCGAGGATGGCCCGACGCACCAGCCGATCGAGCATGTCGCCAGCCTGCGACTGATCCCGAACCTGCGCGTCTGGCGGCCCTGCGACCTCGCGGAGACTGCGGTCGCCTGGCGCGACGCGCTCGAGAGCACGGCGACGCCGACGGTATTGGCGCTGTCCCGCCAGAACCTGCCGGCGCAACCGCGCAACGCCGAGCAACTGGCTGCGATCCGCCGCGGCGGCTACGTGCTGCACGAGCCGCAGGGCACGCCGGCCGCAATCCTGATCGCGACGGGCTCCGAAGTGGGTCTCGCCGCCAAGGCCGCGGCCCTGCTCGCTGCGGAGGGGATCGCGGTACGCGTGGTCTCGATGCCCTGCATCGAGGCGTTCCGCGCCCAGGACGCGGCATGGCGCAATGCGGTGCTGCCGCAGGCAATCACGGCGCGCCTGGCCGTCGAGGCCGGCGTGCCGGACAGCTGGTACCCGTTCGTCGGCGACGCCGGGGCGGTCGTCGGGATCGAGCGCTTCGGCGAGTCCGCGCCCGCGCCGCAATTGTTCGAGCACTTCGGTTTCACGCCCGAGGCCGTCGCTGCGCGCCTCAGGGCGCTCCTCTAGTTTCATTCCCAGGAGAACAGCAATGGCGATCAAAGTTGGCATCAATGGCTACGGCCGCATCGGCAGGAACATCCTTCGGGCGCTCTACGAGTACGGGCGCACCGGCGAGATTTCCATCGTCGCGATCAACGATCTCGGCGATGCGAACACCAATGCCCACCTGACGCGCTACGACACGGCGCACGGCAAGTTCCACGGCAAGATCGAGGTGGACGGCGACAGCCTGGTGGTCAACGGTGACCGCATCCGCGTGCTGGCCGAGCGCAATCCCGCCAGCCTGCCCTGGCAGGAGCTCGGCGTCGAGGTCGTGCTGGAGTGCACCGGCCTGTTCACCAGCAAGGAAAAGGCCGCGGCCCACCTGCAGGCCGGCGCGAAGAAAGTCATCATCTCGGCGCCCGGCGGCAAGGACGTGGACGCGACCATCGTCTTCGGCGTCAACCACAACACCCTCAAGGCAAGCCACGAGGTGATCTCGAACGCCTCCTGCACGACCAACTGCCTTGCGCCGCTGGTGCAGCCGCTGCACCAGGCCATCGGCGTCGTGCACGGGCTGATGACGACGATCCATGCCTATACCAACGACCAGGTGTTGACCGACGTCTACCACAGCGACCTGCGTCGCGCGCGGGCCGCCGCCATGTCGATGATCCCGACCAAGACCGGCGCCGCCGCCGCCGTCGGGCTCGTGCTGCCGGAGCTCGCCGGCAAGCTCGACGGCTTCGCGATCCGCGTGCCGACAATCAATGTCTCGATGGTGGACCTGACTTTCCAGGCAGCGCGCGACACGACGAAGGAAGAGATCGATCGGGTGCTCGAGGAGGCCTCGCAGGGCCGCCTCAAGAACATCCTCGGCTTCAACCGCGAGCCGCTGGTGTCGATCGACTTCAACCACGACCCGCGCTCCTCGGTCTACGAGTCCTCGCTGACGCGCGTCGTCGACAGCCGCCTGGTCAAGGTCTGCTCCTGGTACGACAACGAGTGGGGCTTCTCGAACCGTATGCTGGACACGACCATCGCACTGGTCAACGCGAAGTAAGGCGCGATGATGCAGGTCATCCGCATGCAGGACCTGGATCTCGCGGGCCGCCGGGTGCTGGTGCGCGAGGATCTCAACGTGCCGGTCGAGCAGGGCAAGGTCGGCAGCGACGCCCGCATCCGCGCGGCGCTGCCGACCATCCGGCTGGCGCTCGAGAAGGGCGCCGCGGTGCTGCTGATGTCGCATCTCGGCCGGCCGAAGGAGGGCGAGTTCGACCCGCAGTTCTCGCTCGCCCCGGTGGCAGCGCAGCTCGCTGAGTTGCTCGGCAGGCCGGTGCGGCTGGTGCAGGACTGGCTCGACGGCGTTGCGGTCGAGCCGGGCGAGGTCGTGCTGTGCGAGAACGTGCGCTTCAACCCGGGCGAGAAAAAAGACGACGAATCCCTGGCCAGGCGCATGGCGGCGCTGTGCGACGTGTTCGTCATGGACGCGTTCGGCACGGCACACCGCGCCCAGGCGAGCACCCACGGCGTCGCCCGCTTCGCGCCGGTCGCCTGCGCGGGACCGCTGCTGGTCGCCGAGCTCGAGGCGCTCGGCAAGGCCCTGCATGAGCCCGCCCGGCCGCTGGTTGCGATCGTCGGCGGTTCCAAGGTCTCGACCAAGCTCACGGTGCTCGAGACCCTGCTCGACCGGGTCGACCAGCTGATCGTCGGCGGCGGCATCGCCAACAACTTCATCGCGGCGGCCGGCCACCCGGTCGGCAAGTCGCTGTACGAACCGGATCTGCTGGCGGAAACGCGCGCGCTGGTCGCCAAGGCCGCGGCGCGCGGCGCGGCCATTCCTGTGCCGAGCGACGTGGTGGTTGCTGCCGGGCTGGAGGCCCACCACGCGGCGAAGGTCGTGCCGGTCGGCGAAGTCGGCGCTGCGGACCTGATCCTCGACGTCGGCCCCGCGACATCGGCGGCCTATGCGGAAATTCTCGCGCGCGCCGGCACGATCGTGTGGAACGGGCCGGTCGGCGTGTTCGAGGACGCGCGCTTCGCGGCAGGCACGCGGGCGCTGGCCGAGGCGGTCGCCGCCAGCAAAGCCTTCTCGATTGCCGGCGGCGGCGACACGCTCGCAGCGCTCGATGCCTTCGGGCTGACCGGGCAGATCTCCTACGTGTCCACCGGCGGCGGCGCATTCCTAGAGTTCCTCGAGGGCCGGACGCTGCCGGCGGTCGCGATGCTCGAGCAACGGGCGCGCGGCTGAGCCACAGCGAGTGAGCAAGCGCACCAAGATCGTTGCCACGCTGGGTCCGGCCACGGATCGCCCCGGCGTGCTGGAAGCCATCCTGCGCGCCGGGGCCGATGTCGTGCGGATCAACTTCTCGCATGGCACGCCGGCAGACCGCGAGCGCCGGGTCAGCGAGGTCCGCGAGACGGCGGCGCGCATCGGGCGAGATATCGGCATCCTCGGCGACCTGCAGGGCCCGAAGATCCGCGTGGAGCGCTTCGCCGACGGCCCGGTCGAACTGCTGGACGGCGCCAGCTTTGCGCTGGATGCCTCGCTGGCGGCCGATGCTGGCGATGAGCACGCGGTGGGGGTCGCCTACAAGGCGCTGCCGCAGGACGTGAGAGCGGGCGATATCCTGCTGTTGAACGACGGCGCGATCACGCTGGAAGTCGCGCGCGTCGCGGGTCCGCGGGTCGACTGCATCGTGCGGGTCGGCGGCACGCTGTCGGACGGCAAGGGCATCAACCGGCTGGGCGGCGGGCTGTCGGCCGGCGCGCTGACGGACAAGGACCGCGAGGACATTCGCACCGCGGCAGCGCTCGGCCTCGATTTTCTTGCGGTTTCTTTTCCCCGCTGCGCCACCGACATGGAGGAGGCGGGCCGGCTGTTGCACGAGGCCGGCGGGCGCGCCTTGCTGGTCGCCAAGATCGAGCGCGCCGAGGCCGTCGAGCGAATCGAGGAAATCGCGCGCGCCAGCGATGTCGTCATGGTTGCGCGCGGTGACCTGGGGGTCGAGATCGGCTTTGCCGAGGTCCCGGGCGTGCAGAAGAACATCATCCGCGTGGCCCGCGCGATGAACCGCATCGTCATCACCGCAACGCAGATGATGGAATCGATGGTGCACGAGCCGATCCCGACCCGCGCGGAGGTGTCCGATGTCGCCAATGCCGTTATCGACGGCACCGACGCCGTGATGCTGTCCGGCGAGACCGCCGTGGGGCGCCACCCGGTCAAGGCCGTCGAGGCGATGGCCGGCGCCTGCGTCGCCGCCGAGAAGCAGCGCTCGACATCGAGCTCGCACCACCGTCTCGACGAAGTGTTCCAGCGCACCGATGAAGCGATCGCGATGGCGACGATGTACACCGCCAATCATCTCGACGTCAAAGCCATCGTCGCGTTGACCGAGTCCGGCAGCACCGCGCTGTGGATGTCGCGCATTCGTTCCGGCATCCCGATCTACGCGTTCAGCCGCAGCGAGAGCACGCGCCGCCGGGTTGCGCTGTATCGCGGCGTTTATCCGGTGCCGTTCGACATTGTCGCCGAGCCGAGCCGCGCCGACTTCGGCGCCATCTGCGCGGTGCTGATCGAACGCGGGCTCGCGGCCGTCGGCGACCGCATCCTGCTGACCGAGGGCCACGCCGCCGGCGTGGCCGGCGGCACCAACACCATGAAGATCCTCACCGTCGAGGGTCGTTGATCGACCCGCCGGTCGACCGCACTCTCCGCGCCTCCGCGCCTCCGCGTCTCTGCGTCTCTGCGTCTCTGCGTCTCTGCGTCTCTGCGTCTCTGCGTCTCTGCGGGCCTCAGATCGGGATCAGCTCTTTCTCCCGCTCGGTCGCCCGGCTCAGTGCAGTGACGGCAACCTGCGGCGTCGGAAAAACCTCGCCGGGGGCGAGCTGTTCGAAAATCTTGGTACGCCGCAGCCGATCGAGCACCGGCCCCTTGACGTCGGCCAGGTGGATCGTGACGCCGGCCTCGCGCAGCGTTTCGATGGCCACCTGCATCACCTTCAGCGCGCTCGAATCGACGAAGCCGACACCGCTCATGACCAGCACGAGGTGCTTGATGCCAGGGCGCTTCTGGAACTCGCGCGTGATCATGTCCTGCACGTGGCCGACGTTGGCGAAATACAGGTTCTCGTCGACCCGCACCAGCAGGATGTCCGGCCAGGTCTCGACCTTGTGGCGCTCGATGCTGCGAAACTCGGTCGAATGGGGCAGGCGGCCGACGATGGCGATGTTCGGGTGCCCGGTGCGCCACAGGTACAGCAGCACGGACAGCAGCACGCCCATGATCAGGCCGGCCTCGACGCCATAGGCCAGCACGCCGAGAAAGGTCACGAGGTTGGAGGCGCCGTCGGCCTTGCTGTAGCGCCAGGTCTCCGGAATGGAGCGCAGGTCGACCAGCCCGGCGACCGCGATGATGATGACCGCGGCGAGCACGGCTTTCGGCAGGCCGCTGAAGGCCGGCGCGAAGGCGAGCAGGGTCGCCGCAGTGAAGAGTGCGAGAAACACCGAAACGAGCTGGCTGCGGCCGCCCGAGTTGAACTGCACCATGCTGCGGCTGAAGCTGCCAGCGACCGGCATGGCCCCGGATACCGCGGACCCGATGTTCGCGGCCCCGAGGGCCAGCAGCTCCTGGTCGGCGTCGACCGACTGGCGGCGCCGGCCGGCAAGATACTTGGCGATGCTGACACTCTCGACGAACACGATGATGCTGATCAATGCGGCCGACGGCAGCAAGGCGATCCAGGCGGCGGCCCCCGGCATCGTGATGTCCAGCACCGGCGGCCGCGCGCTGATTTCACCGACCAGCGGCACCCGTTCCAGGCCGAGGGCGGCCACCGCCAAGGCGCCCAACGCGAGCACCATGACCGGCGCCAGGCGCGCGATCATGGCCTGGCGCTGCCTTCCGACGCGCTTCGTGCCTGTCGCGGCGACGAGCATGGCCAGGGCGAGGCCGCCAAGGATCAGCGTCTGCGGGTTCAGGATCGCGGCCCGTCCACCGACGTAGGCCAGCATCTCGTGCGGCTGCAGGCCGGTGGGCAGCTCGATGCCGGCAAAGTGCCTGAGCTGGTCGGCCATGATGACGATGGCCGCGCCGCTCGAGAAACCCGTCAGCACCGGCTGGCTCAGCAGGTTGGCGAACACGCCGAGCCGCAATATGCCCATCGCAAGCAGGATCAGGCCCGACAGTGCTGCAAGGATCAGGGCCGCCGCCACGGGATCAATGCCTGCCCCGGAGCCAGCCACGGCGGCGGCCACCATGATCGCGGCAATCGAGGTCGGACCGACCGACAGGTCACGACTCGTGCCGAGGATCGCATACAGCACGGCCGGCACAATCGACGCGTAAAGCCCGACGACCGGCGGCAAGCCAGCGATCATTGCGTAGGCGAGGCCCTGCGGCACCAGCAGCACGGTGACGACCGCGCCTGCCGTCAGGTCGGCGAGGAGGTCGCGGCGGGTCGTCAGCCGGATCCAGTGAACGATCGGGAAGAATTTCAGCGCTCGGGAAAGCACGCTCGACAGCCTCGGCTATGCAGGGCTGCACGATAGTGAACCGCGCCGCCGGGGGTCAAGCCGGCCGCGCCGGCACCGCGCGGGACCGTGCTCAACCGCCGCCGGAAAGCGCCTTGATGTCGCTCAGCACTTCGGCCGAATGGGTGCTGACGTCCACCTTCTGGTAGTGCCTGGCGACCACGCCTTGCGGCGAGATCAGGAAAGTCTCCCGGTTGGCCAGCTGCACGACGCCGAAGTTGCGCAGCACCCCGTACTCGCGCGCCACGGCGCCGCCGTCATCGGCCAGCAGCGTGAAGGGCAGGCCGTGCTTGTCGGCGAAGTTCTTGTGCGAGTCGATGTCGTCCAGGCTGATGCCGACAATCTCGGCACCGAGCCGGCGAAACGCGAAGATGTTGTCGCGGAATTCGCAAGCCTGGGTGGTGCAGCCCGGCGTGTCGTCCTTCGGGTAGAAATACAGCACCAGCCACTTGCCGCCGTAGTCAGACAGTTGCCGCAGTTTGCCCTTCTGGTCCGGCAGCGCAAAGTCGGGGGCCGGCGCGCCGATCGGCGGGGACGCATGTGCCGCGACCGTGGCCAGCAACAGGGCGGCCGACAGGCTGATGATCGTCGTGACGAGCTTGCTGTTCATGGGGGTGTCCTGGCTTGCAGATTGTGGCGGCAATGCGGTTTCGCCGTCCCGGTGGCTACGGATTCGTCGGCCGCGCCCTGGCATCGGCCCGCGCCAGGCTCGCGAGCCCGGCATGATGCACGGTAGCGCCGGGGAAGCGGTCGCGGAACAGCGCCGCCAGCCGCTCGGCCAGGTACACCGAGCGATGGCGCCCCCCGGTGCAGCCGATCGCGACTGTCAGGTAGCTGCGGTTCGCTGCCTCGATGCGCTCGAGCCAGGCGTCGAGAAAGCGCCGGATGTCCTCGAGGTACGCCTGCACCTCGGCCTGCGCAGACAGGAAATCGATGACGCCCGACTCGAGGCCGGTCATCACGCGGAGCTCCGGCTCCCAGTAGGGGTTCGGCAGGAAGCGTGCGTCGAACACGAAGTCGGCGTCTTTCGGGATGCCCTGGCGAAAGCCGAAGGACTCGAATTGCAGCGAGACGCGGTCGCGGGGCTGGCCCGCAACGCGGTCGCGGATGATGTCGCGCAGCTCGTGGACGCTCATCGTGCTGGTGTCGATGACCAGGTCCGCCGCCTCGGCCAATGGCGCGAGCAGCTCCTGCTCGAAACTGATCGCGTCCGCCAGCGTCCGGTCGCCGGCCGAGTCCGGCGTGTGCGGATGGCGTCGCCGTGTGTCCAGGTAGCGCTGCACGAGCACTGGCTCGGAAGCGTGCAGAAACACCAGCTGGCAGTGGATACCGCGGGCGCGCAAGTCCGCCAGCAAGCCGCGCGTCACCGGCAGGTCCTCGGCGCGCGGCCGCGAGTCCAGCCCGATCGCGAGCCGGCTGAACTTGGCGTCCTGGCCGTCGATGAGCTCGTTGACGACCAGCGACAACAGCCGCCCGGGCACGTTGTCGAGGGTGTACCACTGCAGGTCCTCGAGCATGGCGAGCGCCACGCTCTTTCCTGAACCCGACAACCCGCTGACGACTACCAGTTCCATCGTCGCGGGCGGCGGCTCAGGCCGAGGCCATCTTGGGAGCCTGGTAGTGATAATTGACCAGCAGGTCGTACAGCGCCCGGCTCGAAGTGGTGCGCCGCAGCGCCGTCGCCAGGGCCGGGTCGGCCAGCGCCGTGGCGATCACCGAGACCTCCTCGTGATGGCAGCCCGCCTCTTGCTCCGGCGTCGGCACCAGGAGCCCGAAAATCAGGTCCACGGGCTCGCGGTCCGGCATGTCGAAATCCACGGCGCGCGAAAGCTTCAGGAATGCGCCGACCGGCTCGTCGAGGTCCGCGAGGCGGCCATGCGGAATCGCAATGCCGTTCTCGATGGCGGTGCAGCCGAGCTTCTCGCGGCTGATCAGGCTCTGAAAGACGTCCCCCTGGTCGAGCTTGGCCGCTGAGGACAACATCTCGCTGAGGATGTCCAGCGCGTGCTTCTTGCTGCGCGCCTCGACGTTGCCGAGCACGCGACCGGGTTCGAGGAGTTGTCGGAATGTCATCAGTTTGCTCCGGGCGACTGGCGCCCGCGGTCTTCAGGCCTGGCGCTGGCGCCCGGTGCCGTTGTGGTGGTCGGTCAGCTTGTCCTTGTGCCGGCGCACCTGGCGGTCCAGCCGGTCGGTCATCGCGTCGATGGCGGCGTACATGTCTTCCTCGTCCGCTGCGGCGTGCAGCGTGTCGCCCGCGACCCGCAGCGTGGCCTCGGCCTTGTGGCGCAGCTTCTCGACCGTGAGGATGCAATGAATATCGATCAGGTTGTCAAAATGCCGGACGACCTTGTCCATCTTGCTGTTGACGTATTCGCGCAACGGCTCGGTGATGTCGACGTGGTGACCGGTCATGTTGATCTGCATTTGATTACTCCTCGGGAGTTAACGGGCCGTGGTGTGCGGCGGCCCACCCTGTACCAGTATTCTAGTAGCAGGCTTCGGCCGCTGGCTAGGGAGCCGATTTGGCGCCCCGCGGCCGCCGCAATTCATCGGATGGCCACGCGCCGACGGTCGTTGGACGATGGAAAGCCCATGGATTCCCGGTACTTGGCGACGGTGCGCCGCGCCACGTCGATCCCCTCCGACACCAGCATTCGCGTCAGGGCGCTGTCTGACAACGGCTTCTGGGGGTCTTCCTCGGAAATCAGCTTGCGGATTCTCGCCCGGATCGCCGTGGAAGACACGCTTTCGCCGTCGCTGCCGGCGACCTGGCTCGAGAAGAAATAGCGGAATTCGATCACGCCGCGGGGCGTATGCATGTATTTGCCGGTGGTGGCGCGCGACACCGTGGACTCGTGCAGCTCCAGGGCCTCCGCGATCTCGCGCAACACCAGCGGGCGCATGCCTTCTTCGCCGCGCTCCAGGAAGTCCTGCTGGTGGGCGACGATCGCGCGCGCCACGCGGATCAGGGTCTCGTTTCGAATCTCGAGGCTCTTGACCAGCCAGCGCGCCTCCTGCAGCTGCGTCCGCAGCGTCGAATACTCGCCGCCGCGGCCGAGGCTGCCGGCGTAGGCGGCATTGACCCGCAGGCGCGGCGCAATGGCCGGGTTGATCTCGACCTGCCAGCCGTCGCTGCCGCGACGCACGAAAACGTCGGGCACGATGTATTCCGGGGGGCGGGTGTCCGCGGCGCTGCCGGGGCGCGGATTCAGCGAGCGGAGCAAGGCCACCGCCGTCTCGAGCTCTTCCGCGCTGCAGCCGAGGCGACGCCGGATCGCGCCGTAGTCCTGCTCGCCGAGCTCGGCCAGGCAATCGGCCGCGAGCCTGCGCACGAGGTCGAGGCCGGGCGTTTCCGGCGCAAACGGCGCCAGCTGGAGCAGCAGGCACTCCGACAGGTCGCGTGCCCCGACGCCGAGCGGATCGAAGCGCTGCACACAGGCGAGCACGCGCTCGACCTCGTCCACGTCGGTGTCGAGTTCCGGCGCGAGATTGGCGCAGATCTCCTCGAGATTTTCCGTCAGGTAGCCATCGTCGTCGATCGCGTCGATCAGCATTGTCGCGATGAATTTCCGGTCGCCCTCGGGGAATACGACGTCCAGCTGCGCCAGCAGGTGATCCCGCAGCGATGTGCCGGCCTGGTCCGCGTAATCCCGCTGGTCCTCGGCGTCGTCAGGCGCGCCGCCGCCGAAGCTCGTGCCGAGCTCGGACACGTCGGCATAGGGCAGCTCTTCCCGGTAAGCATCCTGCGATTCCGCCGCGGACCCGCCCTCGGCCCCGGCGGCCGCCGGTTCCCGGTCCGCGCTGTCGGACGGGATCTGCTGCATGCCCTTCGGCGGCGCCAGCTCGAGGCCGTCGTCCATCTCGAGCATCAGGTTCTTCTCGAGCGCCTCGCGCAGTTCCGCCTGCAGGTCGAGCACCGGCAGCTGCAGCAGGCGAATCGCGAGCTGCAGCTGCGGCGTCAGCGTGAGCTGCTGGCCGAGCTTCAGTTGCAGCGATTGCTTCATCATCGGCGCGTCGTCACAGGCGGAAGTGCTCGCCGAGGTAGACTTCGCGGACCTGGCGGTTGGCGAGAATCTCTTCGGCGGTGCCGGAGGCGATGACTTCGCCGGCATTGAGGATGAAAGCGCGCCCGCAGATGCCGAGCGTCTCGCGGACGTTGTGATCGGTGATCATGACCCCGATGCCGCGATCGCGCAGGTGGCCGACGATACGCTGGATGTCGAGCACCGAGATCGGATCCACGCCGGCGAAGGGTTCATCGAGCAGAATGAAGGCCGGCTCCGCGGCGAGGGCGCGCGCGATCTCGACGCGGCGGCGCTCGCCGCCGGACAGGCTGAGGCCCTTGCCGTCGCGGATATGGCCGATGTTCAGCTCCTCGAGCAGCTCCTCGAGCAGCTGTCGCCGGCCCAGCGCGTCGAGTTCCGCGCGCGTTTCCAGCACGGCCATGATGTTGTCCTCGACGCTCAGGCCCCGGAACACCGACGCCTCCTGCGGCAGGTAGCCGACGCCGAGCCGCGCGCGGCGATGCATCGGCAGCGCCGTAAGGTCCTTGTCGTCGAGCAGGATCCGGCCGCTGTCGCAAGGCACGAGGCCGACGATCATGTAGAAGGCGGTCGTCTTGCCGGCGCCGTTCGGTCCCAGCAGTCCGACCACCTCGCCGCTGGAAATCGACAGCGACAGGTCGCGCACCACCTGTCGCGAGCGATAGCTCTTGGAGATACCCTCGGCCCGCAGCGTCCTCATGGTGTCTCGCTGTCCGGCGGCGCCGGATTCCCGGGGGCTGCTTCCTCTTCCTCGGGGGGCGTGATGACGATCCTGACGCGCTCGCTGCCGTCGCCGTCGGCGCTGGCGATGAGGCGGTCCTCCGCGATCCGGTAGACGAGCCGGCCGCCGCTGACCTCGCGCAGCCCGTCCTGCAGCCTGGCGTCGCCCGCCAGCACGAGCTCGCCGCGCGCCAGGTCGTAGTCGATCGTGCGCGAAGTTCCGGTGACGCGCCGGCCATCCGGGCCCGGCATGTCCCGGGCGAAGCGTGCCGGGGCGCCGACGGCGGTCGCATGGCTGAGCCGGTGGTTGGCGAAACTGACCGTAGCGCGATCGGACTCGATGTCGCCTGACGGGCCGCCGCTGATCTTGACATCGCCGGTGAAGGTCCAGCTGCCGCGCGAGAAATCGAGGTCACGCGACTCGGCATGATCAGCCGAGATCGAGATGTCGCCCTGCTGGATGCGGACCTCCTGGAAGACCAGCCGCTCGTTGCGGCGGTCGAAGTCCGAGGAGGCGGCGTCGAGCGTGATCTCCTGCTGCTGGGCGGCCGCCGGCCCGCCGGTCAGCAGCGCGAGCGCCAGCGCAGCCAGGGACGCCGAAAGCAGCGGCGCGCGCCGGCGCGAAAACTCAGGGGAGGAAACGGCCATGAACCTGGGATTGTAACTGGAGGCGTTCTTCCAGCAAGTAAGCGACCATGCCGACAGCGTCCACCTGCTGGGCCCCGAGGGTCAGGGCGACCGGGGACTCGGTCCGCGCGATATGCGTCGCCGGATAAACGTCGAGCTGCTCCATTGCCGCCGACGTCCGCCCATGGTCACCCGATTCGCCGATGACTTCGACGCCGCCCCGCAATTCCAGCAGCGACTGGTCGGCCGACAGCATCCCTTCCGGCGCGGTCAGCAGCCACGGACTCGGCGAATAGACGTTGTATTCGACCCTGACCTGGCGCAGCTCGGTCGAGCCGCCGAGCTCCGCCTGGCGAATCTCGTCGGCGATGACGCGGTAGCGCGGCAGGCCGTCCGCCCCGGCGGTCGTGATTTCGGCCTCCAGCATGTAAAAGCCGTCGGGCGCCGCCGTTTCGCCTGCCGTTTCCTGGGGCCGCCGGTCAATGCGCTGGTTCAGCCACCAGCTGCCGGTCGCCAGCAGCAACATGATCAGGAGTGCGAGCCGCCCGGCGGGACTCATCTCAGCGGGCCCGCAGCAGGAATTCGCAGAACTCCCGCACGGCGCCGCGTCCGCCGGGCAGGGTCGACACCCACAAGGCTGCGGCCTGCGCCTCCGGGTGCGCATCGGCGACCGCGGCGGGCAGCCCGGCCACGCGCATTGCGGGCAGGTCCGGGGTGTCGTCGCCGAGATAGGCGGTGTCGGCGGCCCCGATGCCGGTCTGCCGCAACAGCTCGCCGAGCGCCGCGGCCTTGTCGTCGCAGCCTTGCACGACCCGGCGCACGCCGAGCTCCGCCATGCGCCGCTCGACGGCGGCCGACGCGCGCCCGGAGATGATCGCCACCTCGACACCGGCGGCGAGCAGTTGCTTGATGCCGACCCCGTCGCGGACGCTGAATGCCTTGTATTCGACCCCGTCGCTGCCCATCCAGAGCCGGCCGTCGGTGAATACGCCGTCGATGTCGAACACCGCCAGCCGGATCCGGGCCGCCAGCTCGCGCAGACCGGCCATCACATCACCCCGGCCTGGAGCAGGTCATGGACATTGAAGGCGCCGGCCAGGCGGCCGCTGGCGTCCACGACCAGTAGCGCGGTGATTGCGAAGGTCTCCATCAGGCGGACCGCCTCGGCGGCCAGCATCTCCTCGCGCACCGTCTTGACGTTGCGGGTCATCACCTCGCCGATCGGCGTGTTCTGCAAGTCGTGGCGCGCGTCCAAGGTGCGGCGGAGGTCGCCGTCGGTATAGATGCCGAGCACGCGGTCGTCCGCGTCGACGACCGCCGTCATGCCCAGCCCCTTGCGGGTGATCTCGAACAGTCCCTCGGAGACGGCGAGCTCGGGCGAGACCTTCGGCACCCGCTCGCCGGTGCGCATGATGTCGCTGACGTGCAGCAGCAGCCGCCGGCCAAGCAGGCCGCCCGGATGGGAGAATGCAAAGTCCTCGCGGGTGAAGCCGCGGCTGTTCAGCAGTGCGACGGCCAGCGCGTCCCCCATCGCCAGGGTGGCGGTCGTGCTGGCCGTCGGCGCGAGGTTCAGCGGGCAGGCTTCCTTGGCGACGCGGATGTCCAGGTGGGCGTCGGCGGCCCGCGCCAGGGTCGATTCCGGCCGCCCGGTCATCGCGATCAACGGTACGCCGAGCCGCTTGATCAGCGGCAGGATCGTGAGGATTTCCGGAGTCTCGCCGGAATTCGAGATCGCCAGCACGACGTCGGCGGCCGTGATCATGCCGAGATCGCCGTGGCTGGCTTCGCCGGGGTGGACAAAGAATGCCGGCGTGCCGGTGCTGGCGAGCGTCGCGGCGATCTTGCCGGCGACATGGCCGGACTTGCCCATGCCGGTGACCACGACCCGCCCGGTGCACGCCAGGCAGTACCGGCACGCGTTGACGAAGGTCGGTCCGAGCCGCGAGCGCAGCGCCAAGACAGCCTCGGCCTCGATCTCCAGGACCTCCCGGCCGATGCGGATCATGTCGTCGTCGTCGAGCTTGGTCTTCGCATGCATGCCGGTCACCTCGCCATGAGCCAGCCGTGATAGCAGAAGAAGGCGGCCAGCAGGATTGCGCCCTCGAACCGCCGGATGCGGCTGTTGCCTGCGAAATTGTATGTCATCAGGAACAGCGCGAGCGTCAGGCCGATCATCATCGGCAGATGCGCCGTCAGCAGTTCCCGCTCGAAGACCGACGGGTAGATGAGCCCGGCGACGCCCACGACCGCCAGGCTGTTGAAGATGTTCGAGCCAATGATGTTGCCGATCGCCATGTCGTGCTCGCCCTTCAGGGCGCTGACGATGGAGACCGCCAGTTCCGGCAGGCTGGTGCCGATCGCCACGACGGTCAGGCCGATGACGAGTTCCGAGACGCCGAACGCGATCGCCAGCTTCTGCGCGCCCCACACCAGCAGGTTGGAGCCCGTCAGCAGCACGACCAGGCCGACCAGCAGCCAGCCGAGAGCCTTGCCCATCGGCATGTTCTGCGGGATTTCGGCGGCGTAGTCGAGGTTGATCGGATCCGCGGCTCCCGAGCGACTGCCGAGCACGACGAGCCAGTACAGCACCAGCACCAGCGTGCCGATCAGCAACACCCCCTCGATCCGGCCGAGCCGCAGGTTCACGAACACCATCGTCACGATCAGCGTCACGGCGAGCAGGGCCGGCATTTCGCGGCGCAGGGTCGCGGAGCGAACCGTGATTGGCGTGATCAGCGCGGTCATGCCGAGCACGAGGCCGATGTTCGCGATGTTGGAGCCGATCGCATTGCCGGCGGCCAGCGCCGGGTCGCCCGCCAGCGAGGCCGTGACAGAGACGAAGATTTCCGGGCCGCTGGTCGCCATGCCGACCAGCGTCAGGCCGATCAGCAGCGGCGGCACGCCGAGATTGCGCGCCGTGCTGGCCGCGCCGACCACGAATCGATCGGCACCCCACATCAGCAGCACGAACCCGGCGAGTGTCGCGGCGATATAGCTCAGCATAGTCCTCTGGTACCAATCCGGGCGCGGACCGCAGGCGCCAGCCGGTCATCATACACGGCGAATGTCGCCGCCGAACGGCATCCGGTAAACTCGCGTCCCTACCGCCCGGGGGATCCCCGGCGCCACCTGGAACAGCGATGAACAGTGAACAAGTTGCGGCCCTGATTCGCGCCGGGCTGCCATCCGCGCGGGTCGAGGTCCAGTCCGACGACGATACCCACTTTGCCACGCTCGTGGTCGCGGAGCAGTTCGAGGGCCTGCGCCTGCTGCAGCGGCACCAGTTGATCTACCGCGCGCTCGGCGGCCGGATGGGCGGCGAGATTCATGCGCTGTCGATCCGCGCCCTGACGCCGGCTGAGCTGGCGGCGGGCGGCTGAGCGCGCCCCGCCATGGACAAGCTGCTGGTCGGCGGCGGGCGACGCCTCGAGGGCGAGCTGCGGATCTCCGGCGCCAAGAATGCCGCGTTGCCGATCCTGGCGGCCACGCTGCTCGCGGACGCGCCGGTCGGCATCAGCAACGTGCCGCACCTGCAGGACGTGACGACCATGATCGGCCTGCTCGGCCGCATGGGCGTCGGCGTCACCGTCGACGAGCGCATGCGGGTCGAGGTGGACCCGCGCAGCATCAGCGATTTCGTCGCCCCGTACGAGCTCGTCAGGACGATGCGCGCCTCGATCGTCGTGCTCGGCCCGCTGGTCGCGCGCTACGGCCATGCGGATGTCTCGTTGCCCGGCGGCTGCGCCATCGGCGCGCGGCCGGTGAACCTGCACATCGCCGGGTTGCGGGCGATGGGGGCGGACATCCAGATCGAGGACGGCTACATCAGGGCGCGCGCCGAGCGCTTGCGCGGCGCGCGCATCGTGCTGGAGACGGTCACCGTGACAGGCACCGAGAACCTGCTGATGGCAGCCACGCTGGCGGACGGCGAGACTGTCATCGAAAATGCCGCGCGCGAGCCCGAGGTCGTGGACCTGGCGGACTGCCTGGTCGCGATGGGCGCAAGGATTCGCGGCGCGGGTACCGACACGATCATCGTCGAGGGCGTCGAGCGCCTCGGGGGCGCCGACTACGCCGTGCTGCCCGACCGGATCGAGACGGGCACGTTCCTGGTCGCCGGCGCGATCACGCGCGGCCACGTGCGCCTGCGCCACGCCCGTCCCGGTCACCTCGACGCGGTGCTGGCGAAGCTGGCGGAGGCCGGCGCCCGCATTTCCAGCGGGGCGGACTGGGTCGAGCTCGACATGGAAGGTCGCCGGCCGCGGGCCGTGAACCTGCGGACGGCGCCGTACCCGGCGTTCCCGACCGACATGCAGGCGCAGTTCGTGGCCTTGAACGCTGTCGCGGCGGGGACCGGCACGATCGTCGAGACGATTTTCGAGAATCGCTTCATGCACGTCCAGGAAATGCAGCGCATGGGCGCGGACATCCGCCTCGAGGGCAACACGGCGATCGTCCACGGCGTCGAGCGCCTGCAGGCTGCGCCGGTCATGGCGACCGACCTGCGGGCCTCGGCGAGCCTGGTGCTCGCGGCGCTGGCGGCGGACGGCGACACGCTGATCGACCGGATCTATCACATCGACCGCGGTTACGAGTGCATCGAGGAGAAGCTTTCCCAGCTCGGCGCCGCGATCCAGCGCGTGCCGTCGCCCAGGCGGACCGGGGGCCGGTCACAGGCGTGACGGCGGCCGTTCGGCGACCTCGGCCTGGACCCTGAAGGCCTGTCCCTGGCGGCTGCCGCTCAGCACGACATTCGTGCCCGGGCGCATCGCCGCGATGCTGCGCAGCGCATCCTGCCAGACGACCACCGGCGCATCGTTGACGTGGGTGATGACATCGTATGGCTGCAGGCCGGCGCGGTCCGCCGGGCCGCCGGGCTGCACGGTCGTCACGATGATCCCGTAGGCGCCGGGCAGGCCGAGCGAGCGCGCCTGGTCCGGGGTCAGCGTCTGCGTGGTGACCCCGAGCCAGCCGCGGATGACCCGGCCGTGCGCCAGCAGGTCCTGCATGACGCCCCGCACGAGGTTGACCGGGATCGCAAAGCCGATCCCTTCGGAGTCGAGGCGGCGCGAGAAGAACGCCGTGTTGATACCGACCAGTTCGCCGCGCGCATTGACCAGCGCGCCGCCGGAGTTGCCGACGTTGATGGCCGCGTCCGTCTGGATGAAGTTCTCGAACTGGGACAGGCCGAGCTGGCCGCGGCCGGTGCCGCTGACGATGCCCTGCGTTACGGTCTGGCCGATGCTGAACGGATTGCCGATGGCGAGCACGACGTCGCCGACCCTGAGCTGGTCCGAGCGACCGACGCGAATCCGCGGCAGCTCGGGCAGCTCGATCTTCAGCAGCGCGATGTCCGTGTCGGGATCGGTGCCGACCAGCGCAGCCGTCGCGGAACGGCCGTCGACCAGCACCACCTGCAGGTTTTCCATGCCGGCGATGACATGGTGGTTGGTGATGACGTAGCCGTCGCCGTTCATGACGACGCCGGAGCCGAGGCTGCCGCTGGCCTGCGGCTCCGCAAAGCCCGCCGGCGCCATCGGCCGGCCCACGAGGTTGACCACCGCGGGCGCCGTCGCGGCGACCGCATCGGCATAGGAGCCCGGCGCCGCGGGGTCGCTGCGCAAGGGGTGGCCGGTCGGCAGCAGCCCCGGGAAAAGGTAGACCACGATGAACGCCGCGGCGAGGCCGGCCAGCGTCGACTGGGCCATGAAGTTCAGCGTCTTGCGGGGACTGCCCATGGTCGGACTCGTTCCAGGTGCGGCGCGGCTGCGGACCGGACATTATAGGCAGCGCGCGGGCCGTATGCCGCGCGCGGCGCGGCTGACCCGCGGTAGGCAGGCGCAAAGCCCGACGTGTATAATTCCGCGATTGCGCATCGGGAATCTTTCCAGGAGTGATCTCGGGATGAGTGATGGTGTAGATCTTGGCCGCCGCCGGTTTCTCGGCGTGGCCACGGGGGTGACCTCGGCCGTTGGCGTGGCATTTGTTGCCGTCCCGTTCCTGGCGTCATGGAAACCGAGCGCGCGCGCGCAGGCGCTCGGTGCGCCCGTCGAGGTCGACATCAGCAAGCTCGAGGATGGCGCGATGCTCAGGGTCGAGTGGCGCGGCCGCCCGGTCTGGGTGCTCCGGCGCACGCCGGAGATGCTCAACCGGCTCAGCACTGCGGACGAGCTGCTGCGCGATCCGCAGTCCGCGGAGCCGCAGCAGCCCGGCTACGCCACCAACGCGCATCGCTCCATCAAGCCGGAGGTGCTGGTCGTTATCGGCAGCTGCACGCACCTCGGCTGCTCGCCGATGCCGCGCTTCGACGTCGGCGCCGCCGACCTGGGCGGGGCGGAATGGCCGGGCGGTTTCTTCTGCGCCTGCCACGGCTCGAAGTTCGACCTCGCCGGGCGCGTCTGGCGCGGCGTGCCGGCGCCGCTGAATCTCGTGGTGCCGCCACACAGCTATGTCAACGAGTCGACCATCCTGGTCGGCGTGGATACGGGGGCTGCCTGATGAGCGCTGCCAGCGACAAGACCGGCACGACGGTCGGCAAGGAAGAGAGCGGGCTGTACGACTGGTTCCGCAAGCGGTTCCCGTGGGAACAGCTGATGGAAGACCACATCACCGGTTACTACGCGCCGAAGAACTTCAACTGGTGGTACGTGTTCGGCTCGCTGGCGCTCCTGGCGCTGATCCTCCAGATCGTCACCGGCATCTGGCTGACGATGAGCTACAAGCCGTCGGCCGACGAGGCCTTCGCCTCGGTCGAGTACATCATGCGCGACGTCGAGTGGGGCTGGCTGCTGCGCTACATGCACTCGACCGGCGCCTCGATGTTCTTCATCGTCGTGTACGTGCACATGTTCCGCGCCCTGCTGTACGGCTCGTACCAGAAGCCGCGCGAGCTCATCTGGATCTTCGGCATGCTGATCTTCCTGGCGATGTCGGCCGAGGCCTTCTTCGGGTACCTGCTGCCCTGGGGGCAGATGTCCTACTGGGGCGCCCAGGTCATCGTCTCGCTGTTCGGCGCGATCCCGGTGATCGGCGACCCGCTGGTCGAGTGGATTCGTGGCGACTTCTTCATCTCCGACGTGACGCTGAACCGCTTCTTCGCGCTGCACGTGATCGCGATCCCGCTGGTGCTGCTCGGCCTCGTCGTGGCGCACATCCTGGCGCTGCACGAAGTCGGCTCGAACAACCCCGACGGCGTCGAAATCAAGAAGTACAAGGGGCCGGACGGCAAGCCGATCGACGGCATCCCGTTCCATCCCTACCACACGGCGAAGGACGTGCCCGCGTGGGTCGTGTTCGCGATCGTGTTTGCGTTGATCGTGTTCTTCGCGCCGGAGATGGGCGGCTACTTCCTCGAGCATGCCAACTTCGAGCCCGCCAATCCGCTGAAGACGCCGGACCATATCGCGCCGGTCTGGTACTTCACGCCCTTCTACGCGATCCTGCGCGCCGTGCCGGACAAGCTCGGCGGCGTGCTTGCGATGGGCGCCGCGATGTTCGTGCTGTTCCTGCTGCCGTGGCTCGACCGCAGCCCAGTCCGGTCGATCCGCTACAAGGGGCCGCTGTTCAGGATCGCGCTGGCGCTGTTCGTCATCAGCTTCGTGATGCTCGGCTGGCTCGGCCTGCAGCCCGCCACCAGCACCTACACGATGCTCGCGCGGGTCTTTACGATCATCTACTTCGCGTTCTTCCTGCTGATGCCGATCTACTCGAAGATCGACAGGACGAAGACGCCCCCCGACAGGATCACCTACCATGGCTAGGCGCATCACGAAGCTTGTGCTTGCGGCGCTGGCGCTCGCGGCGCCGGGTCTCGTTTTCGGGGCCGCCCCGGCGGTCCCGCTGCAGTCGTCGGGTGTGGACGTCGCCAACCAGGCCTCGCTGCAGCGCGGCGCCGCGCTGTTCATGAATTACTGCTCGGGCTGCCACTCGATGCAGTTCGTCCGTTACAACCAGCTTGCGCGTGGCATCGGCCTGACGGAGCAGCAGGTCGCGGACAACCTGCAGTTCACCGGCGAGCGGCCGCACGAGCAGATCCGGATCGCGATGCCGCCGGCTGATTCCGCCGGCTGGTTCGGGCTGGCGCCGCCGGACCTGTCGCTGACGGCCCGGGCGCGCGGCAACGACTGGGTCTACACTTTCCTCAAGTCCTTCCATGCGGATCCGACGCGCGCCACCGGCGCCAACAACAAGGTGCTCGAGGGCGCGGCGATGCCGCACGTGCTGTGGGAATTGCAGGGCGTGCAGGAAGCCGTCTATCGACAGGAAATCGGCGCGGACGGCACGCGGCGGCAGGTGTTCGAGCGCTTCGAACTCGTGACGCCGGGCTCGCTGAGCCCGGCCGAGTTCGACCAGGTGGCGCGCGACCTGACGGCCTTCATGTCGTGGGCCGCCGAACCGGTGCAACTGGAGCGCCAGCGGCTCGGCATCTACGTGCTCATGTTCCTGCTGGTCCTGCTGGTGTTTTCCTACCTGTTCTACAAGGAACTGTGGAAGGACGTGAAGTGACCGCGCGGCGCACGGCATCCGTTCCAGGCGAGGCAAAATGACGCTTTTCTCCAATCCGACCTGTCCCCACAGCCACCGCGTGCGCATCGTGCTGGCGGAAAAGGGCATCAGCCTCGACGTCGTCGAGGTCGAAACCGCGAGTCTTCCGGAAGATCTGCTCGACCTGAACCCCTACAACAGCGTGCCGACGCTGGTCGATCGCGACCTGGTGCTGTACGACTCGCGCGTGATTGCAGAATACCTGGACGAGCGCTTTCCGCATCCCCCCTTGATGCCGGTGGATCCGGTCAGCCGGGCGCGCTTCCGGCTCGCGCTCTACCATGTCGAGCGCGACTGGTATTCGCTCGTCGATGACCTCGAGCGCGGCGACAAGCGCACCGCGAACCGTGCGCGCAAGACCTTGCGCGAGAGCCTGTTGTCGAGCGCGGAACTGTTCGGCGTCAAGCCGTTCTTCATGAGCGACGAGTTCTCGCTGGTCGATTGCAGCATTGCGCCGATCCTGTGGCGCCTGCCCCGCTGGGAGGTCGACCTGCCGCCGAGCCATGGGCGCAACATCATCAAGTACGCCGAGACCTTGTTCAGCCGTGCATCATTCCGCACGAGCCTGACGGAGCTCGAGCAAGAGATGCGTCCCTGACCGGGCGCGACCAGACCCGCAGGCCGCGACGGCCCTATCTGCTGAGGGCGATGGTCGAGTGGATCTCGGACAACGGCGAGACTCCGCACATCGTCGTCGACGCCGCCGTGGAGGGCGTGCAGGTGCCGTCGCAGTATGTCCGTGACGGCAAGCTGGTGCTGAACATCGCCGACTCGGCCACCCAGGGCCTCAGCCTGGGCAACGACGCCGTCGAGTTCAGCGCGCGTTTCGGCGGTGTGCCGTTCCCGATCCGCATCCCGCTGCGCGCCGTGCTCGGTATTTATGCACGCGAGTCCGGCGAGGGCATGATCTTCACCGACTCCGAGGGCGATCAGCCGCCCGGCAACGACGGCGGGGGCGACGATGACGGCCCGGGCCCGCAGAAAGGGCCGCCGAAGCTCAGCGTCGTGAAGTAGGCTTCGCGGCTGGTCGCGGCTCGCCGTGGACCGCGCCGCGGCCATGGCAGGGCTCCTTTCGCTCGAAATAATGTCGCTCAATGAGCCCTGCCACGCCCGCGGCGCTGCGCCATCACGAACGTCGCCTCATGCATCGGAAGGGTCCCGAGACAGCCAATGTCGCATGCATCGGCAGATATTGGCGCCCGAATCGCCAAGGACGCAGCGGCAGGGCTGTGCGAGGCTCACCGAGCGACATTATTTCGAGCGAGGGGAGCCTCGCGCAGTCCTGCCGCGGCCCGCCGGCAGCGAGCGGGGCCCGCCGGTGCTGAGAAACGCTACAGCGCCAAGCCGGGATTCATGATGCCGTCCGGATCGAACACGGCCTTGAGCCGCCGCATCAGCTCGAGCGTCTCGGGGCCGATCTCGAGGCCGACGAAAGCCCGCTTGCTGCGCCCGATGCCGTGCTCGCCGGACAGCGTGCCGTCCAGCGCCAGCACGAGGCGGAACACGTCCTCGACGCAGGCCTGCATCCGCTCGAGCTCCGTCTCCTCGCCGAGCACGTTGACATGCAGGTTGCCGTTGCCGGCATGGCCGAAGCTGACGATCCGGACCCGGTGGCGGTCCGCGAGCTCGGCGAGGCCGTCGGTCAGCTGCGGAATGCGTGACACCGGCACGACCACGTCTTCGTTGATCTTCTTCGGCGCCAGGCCGCGCAGCGCGGGCGACAGCGCCTTGCGCGCGGCCCACAGCGCGGTCGCCTCGGCGTCATCGGCTGCCGCGCGCCACTCCAGCAGGCCGGTGCCGGCCGCTGCGCGCTCGAGCGCGCGCACCGACGCGGGCAGCTGCTCGGCAAGCCCGTCGGCCTCGATCATCAGCAGCGCGCCCGCGCCGGCCGGCAGGTCGCCCGCATCGCCGGCCCGCAACAGCTCGAGCGCAGCGCCATCGAGAAACTCGAGCACGCGCGGCACGACCGGCTGGGCCATGATCCTGCTCACGGCGGCGGCGGCCGCGCGCACATCGGTGTAGGCGGCCCGCAGCGCCGCGATCCGCTCCGGCAGCGGCGTCAGCTTCAGGGTCGCCTCGGTAATGACCGCGAGCGTGCCCTCGGACCCGATCAGCAGGCGCGTCAGGTCGAGGCCGACGACGCCCTTGGTCGTGTAGCTGCCGCAGCGGATGATGCGGCCCTCGCCGGTGACGGCCTCGAGGCCGAGGGTGTTGTCGCGCGGCGTGCCGTACTTCAGCGCGCGCGGTCCGGCGGCGTTGCAGGCGAGGTTGCCGCCGATCGTGCAGTAGTCGGCCGAGCCCGGGTCCGGCGGCCAGAAAAAGCCTGCCACCCCGACCTCGCCCTGCAGCGCGCCGTTGATCACGCCCGGCTGCACGACCGCGACCCGGTTCGGCGCGTCCACCGCGATGATCCGTGCCATGCGCTCCATCGACAGCGCCACGCCGCCCTCTTCGGGCACCGCGGCGCCGGTCGTGCCGGTACCGCGGCCGCGCACCGTCAGGGGCAGGCGAAAGCGCCGGCAGGTCGCGACGATCCTTTGCACGGCCGCGGTATCGGCGGGGAGCGCCACGGCGCCGGGGAGCGCCTGGCCGCGGCTGTTGTCATAGCCGTAGGTCCAGCGGTCGGCGGGGTCGGTCAGCAGGCCGTCGGCGCCGACGGCGTCGCGAAGCGCCTCCACGGCGCCAGCGGGCAGGTTCGCGTGCATGCTCACTCCCGTCGGTCAGCGCGCGCTGTCGAAGGCGGCGCGGATCCAGTGCGGCGAATCTTCCCCGCCGTCACCGGAAATAGCCACCACGTCGAAGCGGGCCGGCAGGCGTCTGGCCTGCGGATGCGTCATCAGGTAATGGCGCGCAGCAGCGACCAGGCGCCGTTGCTTGCGCGCGGCCACGCTCGCGGCGGCGCTGCCAAAGGCTTCGCTGTTGCGCGCCCGCACCTCGATGAACACGAGGCTGGCGCCGTCGCGCATCACCAGGTCGAGCTCGCCGAGGCGGCAGCGGTAGTTGCGCGCCAGCAGCGCGAGCCCCTGCGACTGGAGGAAGCGGAGCGCCGCGTCCTCCGCCGCGCGGCCACGCGCCAGGCTCATGGGCCGGACAGCGTCGCCTGGTCGCCGCCCGTCATGCGGGGCGGGGCATGGCGGACGCCGCCGCGCTGGAATCGGCCCCAATCGAGCTCGCGGTGGACCCGGCCGTTGTCATCGATGCGCAGCACCCCTGTCAGCCCTTCCACGCCGGCGGTCAGGCTGGCGCTCCGGTTGTAGAGCAGCGGCACCAGGCGGTGCGCGTCGGCGCCGAAAGCGTACAGCCGGCCGTTGCGTTCCAGCGCGGTCGGCCCGAAGGCGCGAAAGCGCTCCATGAGCTCGCGGCCGTCGGCGCCGACCCGCCACGGCATGTCGGCGAACATGACGCCGTCGAGATCGGCATGATCGTCCCGCATCGGGTCGAAGATCATCGAGGTCGCATAGATCGGCAGCGTGCCCGCGTAATGGAAGCGCAACTGCGGGCGTATCAGGAACGCCGCCGACGGGTTCGCCACGAGGAACAGGAAGTCGGCGTCTTCCCGCCGGCGCGGCTCGTACTCGAGCCGCCGGCCCAGCGCCGCCTGGATACGCTGGTGGCGCGCGCGACTCTCGTTCAGCAACAGCAGGCTGGTGATCTCGACGGAAAAGTCGTTGTCGCGCGGATCGAAAACCTGCGTGCCGAGCAGCTCGCCGCCCGCGGCGCCAAATGCTTCCGCGAAGCTCTGCGCCATGCGCCGGCCCTGCTCGGTGTCCTGCACCAGCGCGATGGCCCGCTGGTGGCCGTCGAGCGCGGCGCGTCGGGCCACGGCCGCTGCCTCGTCCTCGGGGGCCAGGGCGAACTGGAAAATATGCGCCGGCACGACCATGCCGTCGTCGGCCCAGTTGAGCGCCAGCGTGGGGACCGCGGGCACCTCCGCGCCGATGAGTTCCGCGAGCTCCTCTTTCAGCAACGGCCCGACAACGAAGTCCGCGCCGCTGCGCACGGCCTGTTCGTAGGCGGCCGACGGGCCGAGCGCGACGGTGTCGTAGACGCGCAGCACCGGGCGCTCGCCTTCGCCGCCGTTGGCGACCAGCGCCGCGACGAAGCCGTCGCGCACCGCGGCCGCCGCGCTGCCCTGGCGTCCGCCCAGCGGCAGCAGCAGGGCGATGTCGCCGGGATAGTCGGTCATCTCGCGGTACTCGGCGAGCAGCGCCTCGACGATGCCGGCGGCCGCGGGATGTGCGGGATGGCGCTGGCGCCAGCCGACGAGCCCGGCGCGCAGCCTCGACGGGTTGCCGTCGGCAGCTTCGAACGCGCGGCCGAGCTCGAGCCACGCGGCGGCGACGGGGTCGGTGCCCCGCGGGGCCTCGAGCGAAACACCCGCGGCCGCCGCTTCCTGCAGGCGATTCCAGATACGGCGCTGGTTGCCGGCGCGCTGCGCTTCCTCCGGCAGCAGCGCTTCGCGCTGCACCAGGGCCGTCACGCCGATCACCACTTGCCCGCTTGCAAAGGCCGCGTCGCCGCGCGTCGCCAGCAGATCCGCGGCGGCGGGGTCGCCGGGGCCGGTCGGCACCCCCGCGAGTCGCGCCAGCGCATCCTCCGGGCGATTCGCGCGCAGCAGCAGCCGCGCTTCGTTGAGCGTGCGCCGCGCCGCGAGCGCCGGACCGGGATCCGTCGACACGGCGACCAGCGCCGTGCGGGCCTGCTCGAGCCGCCCGGCCCTGAGCCAGGCCTCCGCCGCGGCCAGCAACGATTCGTCGCGCGCGACACCGCGGCTGGCGTCGGCGGCGCGCTGCCAGGCGGCGGCCGCGGCCGCCCAGTCGCCGGTGGCCTCGAAGCGCTGTGCCTCGGCGCGCTGCACTTCCAGCTGGGCCGCGCCGCGATCCAGCACGCCGGGCGCACAACCCGACAGCAGCAGCGCCATGGCGATCCAGGCCAGCAGTGTTTGCGCAATGGGTTGCGGCCGTTGCAGCATGCAGTGGAGTTTCCGGGTCAGGCGGCGTCGCGGGAAGGGCGATTATAGTGGCAAAAACACCGGCAACGCTGTGGATCGTCGCGACGCCGATCGGCAATCTCGAGGACCTTTCACCGCGCGCCCGGCGGATCCTCGGCGAAGTGGACCTGGTGGTGTGCGAGGACACGCGCCACAGCGGGCGGCTGCTGGCGGTATTCGGGTTGAAGGCCAGGCTCGCGTCGCTGCACGAGCACAACGAGGAGCGCGAAACGCCCGGGCTGATCGCGCGGCTCGAGGCCGGCGAAAGCATCGCGCTGATTTCCGACGCAGGCACGCCGCTGCTCAGCGATCCGGGCTTCAGGCTGGTCCGGGCCGCGGCCGCGGCGGGCATCACGGTCAGCCCGGTGCCGGGCCCATCCGCGGTGCTTGCCGCGCTGTCGGTCGCCGGGCTGCCGACCGACCGCTTCGTCTTCGAGGGCTTCCTGCCGGCGCGCGCGACGGCGCGCCGCGCGCGGCTCGATGCGCTGGCGGCCGAGTCGCGCACGCTGGTGTTCTTCGAGGCGGGCAACCGCGTCGCAGACCTGTTGCGGGATGCCGCCGCGGCATTCGGCGGCGCGCGCGCGGCGGTCGTCGCGCGGGAGCTGACGAAACTGCACGAGAGCCTGTATCGCGGTCCGCTCGGCGCGCTGGCGGAGCAGCTCGCTGTGGACCCGGACGCGAGCCGCGGCGAGACGGTGGTGTTGATCGCGGGCAGCCCGGCAGCTGCGGCCGCCGAGGGCGACGAGCAGGCGCTGGCGCAGCTGTTGCCCGCCCTGCTCGAGGAGCTGCCGCCGAGCAGGGCGGTGCGCATTGCGGCGAAGCTGACCGGCGTGCCGCGGCGACGCGCTTACGAGCTCGCGCTCAAGCTCGGTGCGGAGGACGCCGGCGACTGAGCGCGGAAACGCGCCCGGCAGCGTACAATGGCGCGGCGTGAGAGTCGGCTGGACAGTCGCTCCGGCAAATCGCCGGGGAGGAAAGTCCGGGCTCCGCAGGGCAGGGTGCCAGGTAACGCCTGGGCGGCGCGAGCCGACGGAAAGTGCCACAGAAAACATACCGCCCAAGCGCTTCGGCGCCGGCAAGGGTGAAAAGGTGCGGTAAGAGCGCACCGCGCGGCCGGTAACGGTTCGCGGCACGGTAAACCCCACCCGGAGCAAGACCAAATAGGGAAGCATGCGGGTTCGCCCGCGACGCGCGGCCCGCGCGGGCTTCCGGGTAGGTTGCTCGAGGCGCACGGCGACGTGCGTCCCAGATGAATGACTGTTCCCGACAGAACCCGGCTTACAGGCCGGCTCTCACGCCCTTCTTGCCGCCAGGGACTGCTGCAGGCGCGCCTCGGTCTCGGGGCCGCCGCGCAACGCGTCGAGGAACACTGCGAGGTAGCTCTGGTCGACGATCGCGCCCTCGCGGGCGATCTCGTCCTTCAGCAGCTCGTGCAGCTCCTTGAGGTTGTACCAGGGCACGCCCGGGTACAGGTGATGGCCGATGTGCAGATTGATGTTGTTCCAGAAAAACGTGTTCACCGGGTTCGAAATCACCGTGCGCGTGCCGAGCATCTGCCCCTGGTCCCACGGCGTGCCGTAGTGCTCCGCGATGAAGCGCACCGAGTTGAGCAGCGAGAAGATGAAGATCGGGATCAGCCACAGCTCGAGCGTCTTGCCGAGCACCCCGTTGGCCTGGGCCCAGGCGATCAGCTGCCAGTAGAGCAGCAGCTTGAGCGCCGTCTCGCCGAGATGGATGCTCCATTCGCGCACACCGAAGCGCTGGAACGGATAGATCAGGTTGAAGTGCAGGAAGCTCAGCAGTGCGCCGGCAACCATGTAGCCATAGAACAGCACGAAATCGATGACGCGGCGCTGCCCCATCGTGAAGGCGTCGGGATCGCGCGGCGAGCGCGTGTGGCGGTGATGCTCGAGATGATCTTCCTTGAATGCGATGAAGGAGGCGAACAGCGGCAGCATTGCGACGATGCCGAAGGTCCAGCCCAGCCAGCGCCGCTTGAACAGCGTGTTGTGGGTCGCGTCGTGCATGAAAGTGACGACGCTCATCCACAGGTAGCCGAGGCCGAGGTAGGCGGCCCACTTGAGCCAGGCACTGTGGGTCGTCCAGGCCAGCCAGCCGAGCATGAACATCAGGCCGAGGATCAACGGGATCTTGCTCAGGTTCGGGAGCGGCCGGAAGGCGCGGAGACGGCCGAGATCGGCCGGGTCCAGGCGGGGACGGCGAGCGGTATTCAAGCTGGGGAATCCCTGGTTTCTGGTGAAGGCTGACAAGTCGTTGCCCGTCACGGTAGATTGCCGCGCGCGGCAGCGCAAGACCGGCCGCATTTCTCATGCAGTTACATAAGAAAGCTTCTTAACTGACTGATTTTTCGCCAGACATCTGGCCCCGATTCCACTTCCAGAAGCGCGCCTAAGTATCGGTAGCTAAAAGAAAAATTTTTTCCCCGGAGCGGTTGACGGGGGGGCTGTCGGTTCATATAGTGGCGCCAAGTGGGGAGAAGTGGGAATAAATGGGAGTTCACTCCCTCGGGCCACCATCATGTTTCGCGGCGCCAACCGTATTTCGCTGGATGCAAAGGGTCGCCTTGCGGTGCCGACCCGCTATCGCCCGCGCATCGAGGAGCGCTGCGACAACCAGCTGATCGTCACCGTGGACCGCGACTATTGCCTGCTCGTCTATCCGCTCCCGGAGTGGGAGGAGATCGAGCGGCGCATCTCCCGCCTGCCCACGCTCAACCGCCAGGCCCGGCGCCTGCAGCGGCTCATGGTCGGGCATGCGACCGAGGTCGAGCTGGACGGCCAGGGCCGCATCCTGCTGCCGAAGGAGCTGCGGGACTTCGCCGGCATCGACCGGCAGGTGATGTTCATCGGCCAGGGCAACAAGTTCGAGATCTGGGATGAGGCGCGCTGGAACGAGCGTCGCGACCAATGGTTGACCGAGGAGTCTGCCGACGCCGGCGGACTCGCGGCTGAACTCGAAACGTTCAGCTTCTAGTGGAGCAGGCCGTGTCCAGTCACGCGCCGGTGCTCCTGGGGGAGGCACTGGAGGCCCTGGCCGTTCGCGCGGCAGGGAACTACCTCGACGCCACGCTCGGCCGGGGCGGGCATGCAGCGGCAATCCGCGAGCGGCTCGGTGAGGCAGGGAGGCTGTTGGCCGTGGACCGGGACCCGGAAGCAATCCGGGCCGGGCAGCGGCGTTTTACTGGGGACTCGAGAATAGTGATCGTCCGGGGGAACTTCGCCGAGCTGAGGCAGATTGCCGCGGCGGCCGGCTTCACGGAGGGCTTCGACGGCATCCTGCTGGATGTCGGCGTGTCCTCCCCCCAGCTTGACGATCCCGCGCGCGGCTTCAGCTTTCTGCGCGACGGCCCGCTGGACATGCGCATGGACCCCGATGCCGGCGTCAGCGCGGCGCACTGGCTCGCCAGCGTGCCGGAGCGCGAGCTCGCCGGCGTGCTGCGCGAGCTCGGCGAGGAGCGGCATGCCAAGCGCATCGCCCGCACCGTCTGCCGGGCGCGCGACGCGGCGCCGATCGCCACGACCGGGCGACTGGCCGCGGTGATCGCCGCGGCCGTGCCGGGCCGCGAGCCGGGCAAGCACCCCGCGACACGCAGCTTCCAGGCGATCCGCATTTTCGTCAACGACGAGCTGGCCGCGCTGGATGCCGCGCTGGAGCAGGCGCTGGTGCTGCTGAAGCCGGGCGGGCGGCTGTGCGTGATCAGCTTCCACTCGCTCGAGGACCGCCGCGTGAAGCGCTTCATCCGGCGCCATGCCGAGGTCGCGGAGCCGTGGCGCGGCCTGCCGGACATCCCCGCGCACGCGCGGCCGCTGCTGCGCCCGGTGGGCAAGGCCGTGCGCGCCACCGAGGCCGAGGTGGCCGCCAACCCGCGGGCGCGCAGCGCCGTGCTGCGGGCGGCCGAGCGGCTCGCCGCATGAGCGCCGGGCGCGCGCTGTTGCTCGGCGCGGCGCTGGCGGCTGCGGTCGTCAGCTCGGCCGTCGCCGCGGTCGATGCGCGGCACCAGGCACGCCAGCGCTTCATCGAGCTGCAGGCGCTGAACCGCGTGCGCGACGAGCTGAACATCGAGTGGCGCCAGCTGCAGATCGAGCGCAGCACCTGGGCCGCGCATGCGCGTGTCGAGCAGCTCGCGCGCGAGAAGCTGTCGATGGGCGTGCCGGCACCGACCGACGTCCAGGTCGTCAAGCCATGAAGCGCCCCGCCGATCCGCTCGCCTTCCAGCACCGTTTCCGTCGCCGGATGTTGTTCGTCGCCGCCGGCCTCGGCGTGCTCGGCGTGTTGCTCGCCGTGCGCGCAGTCAACCTCCAGTTCGTCGACCAGGCCTTCTTCGCGCGCCAGGGCGATGCCCGGCAGGTGCGTGCGGTGCAGATCGCGGCGCACCGCGGCATCATCACCGACCGGCGCGGCGAGCCGCTGGCCGTCAGCAGCCCGGTCGACAGCGTCTGGGTCAATCCGCGCGAGCTGCTGAATTCACCGGCCGACATCCCGCGCCTCGCCGCCGCGCTGGGGCGCGACGCGGACGCGCTGCTGCGCACGGTCAGCGCGCAGCCGAACCTCGAGTTCATGTACCTGCGGCGGCACCTGCCGCCGGCCGAGGCGCAGGCGATCACGCAGCTCGGCATCCGCGGCGTGCACCTGCAGCGCGAGTACCGCCGCTTCTACCCGGCCGGCGAAGTCACCGGCCACGTGCTCGGCTTTACCAACATCGACGACGTCGGCCAGGAAGGCCTCGAGCTGGCCTACGATCACTGGCTGGCCGGCGAGCACGGCCAGAAGCGCATCCGCCGCGACCGGCTCGGCAATGTGATCGAGGACGTCGAGAGCATCCGCGACGCGCGCCCGGGCCGCGACCTGCGGATCAGCCTCGACCTGCGCATCCAGTACCTCGCATACCGCGAGCTGAAGCGCGCCATCCAGGCGCACAACGCCAAGTCGGGCTCGATGGTGATTCTCGACGTGCGCACCGGCGAGGTGCTCGCGATGGTCAACCAGCCGAGCTTCAATCCGAACGACCGCGGCCAGCTGTCCGCCGAGCGCTACCGCAACCGCGCCACCAACGACATTTTCGAGCCGGGCAGCAGCATCAAGCCGCTGATCGTCGCCGCGGCGCTCGCGAGCGGCCGCTTCAACGTGAAATCCATCGTGGACACCGGCCCCGGCTGGTTCACGGTCGGCGCCAAGACGATCGAGGACAAGAACAATCTCGGCCGCATCGATCTCGCCACGCTGCTGATCCGCTCCAGCAACGTCGGCGCCTCGAAAGTCGCGCTGGCGCTCGAGGCGGACCAGCTGTGGACGGAGCTGCGCCGCTTCGGCCTCGGCGAGGTCTCGGCGACGGGCTTCCCCGGCGAATCGGCCGGCGTGCTGATGGAGCCCGACCTGTGGCGCCCGATCGGCCAGGCGACGCTGGCTTATGGCTACGGCCTGTCGGTGACGCCGCTGCAGCTCGCCCATGCCTACGCGATCCTCGGCTCGGGCGGGCGTGCGGTGCCGGTCTCGCTGCTCGCCGTGGAGCAGCCGCCGCCCGGACGCCAGGTCATCGACGCGGCCGCGGCGCGCGCGGTCGTGCAGATGATGGAGCCGGTCGCGACTCCGGCCGGCACCGCGCCGAAGGCCGCGATCCCCGGCTACCGCGTGTCCGGCAAGACCGGCACCGCGCGCAAGTTCACGACCGGCGGCTATCACGCCGACCGTTACCTGTCGGTGTTCGCCGGCGTCGCCCCCGCCTCCGAGCCGCGGCTCGCCGCGATCGTCATGATCGATGAGCCCTCGGCCGGCGTGTACTACGGCGGCGAGGTCGCGGGTCCGGTGTTCGCGCGGGTCATCGGCGACGCGCTGCGGATTCTCGGCATCCCGCCGGACGACGGCGAGGGCGCGCGGTCGGTCGGCACGCTGGTGCAAGCGATGGGGCGGCCATGATGCCCGCGGCCGACACGCCGCCGGTGATGACGCTCGGCCAGCTGCTGGGCGAGCTTGCGCCCGCCGCGCTCGCGGACCGGCCGGTGCTGGACCTGAGCCTCGACGACCGCCGGATCGTCCCCGGCGCGATGTTCCTGGCCGTGCCCGGCACCCGCTCGCACGGGCTGCGCTTCGCCGCCGCCGCAGCTGCCGCCGGTGCGACGCTGGTGGCGTATGAACCGGCCGAAGGCTGGCAGCCGCCGAGCCTGCCGCCCGGTTGCGACGCCTTCGCCGTGCCCGGCCTGCGCGCGCGCCTCGGCGAGCTGGCCGATCGCTTCTTCGGCGCGCCGTCGCGCCGCATCGCGGTCGTCGGCGTCACCGGCACCAACGGCAAGACGACCTGCGCGCACCTGGTCGCGAGCGTGCTCGAGCGCCTCGGGCGGCGCGCCGGGATCGTCGGCACGCTCGGCAGCGGGCCCTTCGGCAGCCTCGAGCCGTCCGGGCTGACCACGCCGGACGTCGTCGAGGTTCACCGCACGCTGGCGCGGCTGGCCGGCCTCGGCATCCGTGCAGTCGCGATGGAGGTCTCGTCGCACGCGCTGGACCAGGGCCGGGTCGATGGCGTGCGCTATGCGGTGGCCGCGTTCACGAACCTGAGCCGCGACCATCTCGACTATCACCCGGACTTCGAGGCTTACGCCGAGAGCAAGTCGCGCCTGTTCCTGGCGCATGACCCGGCGGTCAGCGTCATCAATGCCGCGGACCCGTTCGGCCGCGCGCTGCTCGCGCGCCTGCCCGTGGCGGCCCGGCGCATCGCGGTCGGCCAGCGGCCCGAGGACCTGCGCGGCTGCCTCGACCAGGTCCTGTGCACGGACATCGAGACGCGCGCGGACGGACTGGCGCTGCGCCTGGCCGGCCGCTTCGGCTCGCTGCCGCTGCATGCCGGCCTGATCGGCACCTTCAACGCCGAGAACCTCGCGCTGGCCTTCGGCATGCTGCTGGCGCTCGATGTCGCGCCGGCCGATGCGGTTGCCGCGCTCGCCGCGGCGGCGGCGCCGCCGGGCCGCATGGAAGTGTTCACCGATGCGGCCCGCGAAGTGCTCGTGGTGGTCGACTATGCCCACACGCCCGATGCGCTCGGCAAGGCGCTCGAAGCCCTGCACGGCCACTGCCGCGGGCGGCTGTGGTGCGTGTTCGGTTGCGGCGGCGATCGCGATCGCGGCAAGCGGCCCGAAATGGGCCGCGTTGCCGAGGCGCTGGCCGACGAGCTGATCATCACGGACGACAACCCGCGCACCGAGGACGGCGCGGCGATCGTCGCGGACATTCTCGCCGGGCTGGCGGATCCGGGGCGCGCGCGGGTCGAGCGCGACCGCGCGGCGGCGATCGTGCTGGCGCTGGCCGGCGCGGTGTCGGGCGACATCGTGCTGGTGGCCGGCAAGGGCCACGAGGAGGTGCAGATCGTCGGCGCCGAGCACCGGCCGTTCAGCGATCGCCGCCTGGTGGCCGCGCTGACCGGAGGATCCGCATGATCCACGGCAGCCTGACCGGCCTGGCGCGCACCCTGGCGGCGACGCTCGTCGGTCCCGACACCGGTTTCGCCGGCGTGTCCACCGACAGTCGTGCGGTGCAGCCGAACGAACTGTTCGTCGCGCTGCGCGGACCGCGCCATGACGGCCACGCCTTCGTCGCGGAGGCGGCCCGCCGGGGCGCGGCCGCCGCGATCGTGGAACGGCCGCTCGAGCTTGCGCTGCCCCAGCTCAGGGTCGGGGACAGCCTGGCGGCGCTGGGCGCGCTGGCCGCTGCGTGGCGGCGCCAGTTCGAGTTGCCGGTGATCGCCGTGACCGGCAGCTACGGCAAGACGACGGTCAAGGAAATGATGGCGGCGATCGCGGCAAGCCGCGGCGAGGTGCTCGCCACGCGCGGCAACCTGAACAACGAGATCGGGCTGCCGCTGACGCTGTTCCGGCTCGACCGGCAGCACCGCGCCGCCGTGCTCGAGCTCGGCGCGAACCATGCCGGCGAGATCGCCCGGCTGGCGGCGATCGGCCAGCCCTCGGTCGGCGTCGTGACGGCAGCCGGACCGGTGCACCTCGAGGGCTTCGGCAGCCTCGAGGGGGTGGCGCGCGCCAAGGGCGAGCTGTTCGCCGGCCTGCCGGAGAACGGCACGGCGATCATCAACCTCGATGACGAGTTCGCGCCGCTGTGGCGGGAAATCGCCGGCGCGCGTCGTTGCGTCGGCTTCGGCGCCGCGCCCGGCGCCGAGTTCCGCGCCGAGCAGATCCGCCAGTCGCTCGACGCGGACGGTCCGCTGCTGGAGTTCCGGCTGGTGACGCCGGACGGCGCCGCGGACGCGCGCCTCGCGCTGCCGGGCCGCCACAACGCCATGAATGCGCTCGCCGCGGCGGCGGCCACGTGGGCCGCGGGCTGGTCGCTCGACGAGATCGTCGCCGGCCTGGCGCGGGTCGTCGGCGTCCGCGGCCGGATGAGTCTGCTGAAGGCGCGCTGCGGCGCGCTGGTCATCGACGATACCTACAACGCGAACCCGGCTGCGCTGCGCGCGGCCGTCGACTACGTGACGGCGCTGCCGGGCGAGACCTGGCTGGTGCTCGGCGACATGCGCGAGCTCGGCGCGGCCGCCGCCGAGCTGCACGCCGCGGCCGGCCGCCACGCGCGCGAGCGCGGCGTCGCGCGGCTGTACGCCTACGGCACGGACTCGGCCGCGGCCGCGGCCGCCTTCGGCGACGGCCAGCATTTCACCGAGGCCGGCACGCTGGCCGCGACGCTCGAGCAGGAACTGCATGCGGGCGTCAACCTGCTGGTCAAGGGCTCGCGCTCGATGCGTCTCGAGACCGTCGTCGAGCGGCTGGTCGAACAGGAGGCCCGCTAGCGTGCTGCTGTACCTCGCCGAGTACCTGATGCGCTTCGAGTCCGGCTTCAGGGTGTTCCAGTTCCTGACCTTCCGGGCGATCCTCGGCGCGTTGACCGCGCTCGCGATCTCGCTGCTGGTCGGGCCGTGGATGATCCGCAAGCTCACCTTCCACCAGATCGGCCAGCAGGTGCGCAGCGTCGGCCCGCAGAGCCACCTGCCCAAGGCGGGCACGCCGACCATGGGCGGCGCCCTGATCCTGGTGGCGATCGCGATCTCGACCCTGCTGTGGTCGGACCTCGGCAATCGCTTCGTGTGGATCATCCTCGCGGTGATGCTGGGCTTCGGCCTGATCGGCTTCGTCGACGACTACAAGAAGCTGGTCGTCGGCGACTCCCGCGGCCTGGCGGCGCGCTGGAAGTATTTCTGGCAATCGGTGGGCGCGATCCTGGCAGGCGCGGCCTTCCTGTACACGGCGGTGGACCCGGCGGTGGAGCAGGGGCTCATCGTGCCGTTCTTCAAGAACGTCGTGCTGCCGCTGGGCGTCGCCGGCTACATGGTGCTGGTGTATTTCGTCATCGTCGGCTCGAGCAACGCGGTCAACCTGACCGACGGCCTGGACGGCCTGGCGATCATGCCGACCGTGCTGATCGGTGGCGCGCTGGGCCTGTTCGCCTGGGTCACGGGCAACGTCGTGTTCTCCGGCTACCTGGGCATCCCTTATGTGCCGGGCGTCGGCGAGTTGCTGGTGTTCTGCGCCGCGCTGGTCGGCGCCGGGCTGGGCTTCCTGTGGTTCAACACCTACCCGGCGCAGGTCTTCATGGGCGATATCGGCGCGCTCGCGCTCGGCGCGGCGCTCGGCGCGGTCGCGATCGCCGTGCGCCAGGAGATCGTGTTCTTCGTCATGGCCGGCGTGTTCGTACTCGAGACGGTCTCGGTGATCCTGCAGGTCGCCTCGTTCAAGCTCACCGGGCGGCGCATTTTCCGCATGGCGCCGATTCATCACCACTTCGAGCTCAAGGGCTGGGCCGAGCCGAAGGTCATCGTGCGCTTCTGGATCATCACCGTGATCCTCGTGCTGTTCGGCCTCGCGACGCTGAAAGTCAGATGAACGCGCATCCTGAATTCAGTCCCGTGCTGCTGGTCGGGCTCGGCGCCACCGGGGTCTCGTGCGCGCGCTACCTGGCGCGGCTCGGCCAGCAAGTGCGCGTGCTCGACAGCCGGGCGGAGCCGCCGGGGCTCGCGCAGCTCGGCGCGCTGCGCGACACCCTCGACCTGCGCCTCGGCAGTTTCGAGCTCGGCGCGCTCGACGGTGTCGCCGAGGTCGTGGTGTCGCCGGGCGTGTCGCTCGACGAGCCGCTGCTGGTCGAGGCGCGCCGGCGCGGCCTGGCGGTGCTCGGCGACATCGAGATCTTCGCCCGGGTCGCGCCGGCGCCGGTCGCGGCGGTGACCGGCTCGAACGGCAAGAGCACGGTGACGACGCTGCTGGCGGAACTCGCGACGGCCGGCGGCATGAAGGCGCGCGCCGGCGGCAACCTCGGCACGCCGGCGCTCGACCTGCTGGACGCCGAGGTGCCGGACGTCTATGTGCTGGAGTTGTCGAGCTTCCAGCTCGAGACGACCGAGTCGCTCCGTCCGCTCGCGGCCTGCGTGCTGAACATCACGCCGGACCACATCGATCGCCACGGCAGCCTCGAGCGCTATGCGAGCGCCAAGGCGCGCATCCTGTCCGGCGCACAAGGCGTCGTGCTGAATCGCCAGGACCGGCTGGTCATGGCGATGTGGGACGGCCGCACCCCCTGCATCACTTTCGGCCTCGACGCGCCCGGCGAGCACGGCTACGGCGTCGTCGAGACGGCCGACGGCGCGGTGCTGGCGCGCGGCGACCAGCGGCTGTTGCCGGCGGCGCGCCTCAGGATCCGCGGCCGTCACAATGTCGCCAACGCGCTCGCCGCGCTGGCGATGGCCGAGGCGCTGGGGCTCGAGCCGGCACGGGTGCTGGACGCGTTGCAGCGCTTTCCCGGCCTGCCACATCGCGCCGAGTGGGTCGCCGAGCACAGCGGCGTCACTTTCATCAACGATTCCAAGGGCACCAACGTCGGCGCGGCCGTCGCGGCGATCGCCGGCATGGACGGCCCGGTCGTGCTGATCGCCGGCGGCGACGGCAAGGGCGCGGACTTCGGGCCGCTGGCCGAGGCGGCGCGCGGCCGCGTGCGGGTCGCGGTGCTGCTCGGCCGCGATGCGCCCGCGCTGGAGCGCGCCCTCGCGGGCATCTGCCCGACCGTGCGGGTCGCGGGCATCGAGGAGGCGGTCGCCGAGGCGGTCCGACACGCGCGGCCCGGCGACACCGTGCTGCTGTCGCCGGCCTGCGCGAGCACCGACATGTACCGCGACTACACCGAGCGCGGCCGGCGATTTGCCGTTGCCGCCCGCGGCCTGCCGTCATGAGCGCCGTCATGACGCCCGCGCCGGCGCCGATCTTCCGGCTCGACCAGTGGCTCGCCGGCAGCGCGCTCGCACTCGCACTGCTCGGCGCCGTCATGGTGGCCTCGGCGTCCATCACGATGGCGGATCGCGTGCATGGCGCGCCCTTCTACTACCTGTTCCGGCAGCTGGTCTACCTCGGCGTCGGCGGCTGCGCGGCCGCGGTCTGCCTGCTGGTGCCGCTGCGCGCCTGGGAGCAGGCCTCGCCGCTGCTGCTGACCTTCGCGGCGCTGCTGCTGGTGGCCGTGCTGGTGCCGGGCGTCGGCTACGAGGTCAACGGCGCCACCCGCTGGTTGCGCTTCGGCGTGTTCAACCTGCAAGCGTCCGAGCCGGCGCGCCTGCTGATCCTGATGTACCTGTGCAGCTATGTCGCGCGACGCCGCGACGCGCTCGAGTCGGGCTTCAAGGGCTTGCTGTTCCCGCTGGTGGTCGTCACGGCCGCCGGCACGCTGCTGATGCTGCAGCCGGACTTCGGCGCGACGGCCGTGCTGTTCGTCACGGCGATTGGCGTGCTGTTCGTCGGCGGCATGCGGCTCGGCTACCTGCTGCTGATGGGCGTCGCGGGACTCGCCTCGCTCGGCCTGCTGGTGCTGACCTCCGAGTACCGCATGCGGCGCCTGACCGCGTTCCTCGATCCCTGGGCCGATCCGTGGAACTCCGGCTTCCAGCTGACGCAGTCGCTGATCGCGATCGCGCGCGGCGAATGGTTCGGCGTCGGGCTCGGCGGCAGTGTGCAGAAGCTGTTCTACCTGCCGGAAGCCCACACCGACTTCGTGTTCGCGGTATTCGCCGAGGAATTCGGGCTGGTCGGCGTGTTCGTCATGATCGCGCTGTTCGCCGTGCTGCTGTGGCGCGCCTTCGCCATCAGCGCGGCGGCCGCGGGGGCCGGCCGCGTGTTCGCCGCCTGCCTCGCGTTCGGGCTCGGCACCTGGATCGGCGTGCAGACCTTCATCAACATCGCCGTGAACATGGGGCTGCTGCCGACCAAGGGGTTGACGCTGCCACTGGTCAGCTACGGCGGCAGCAGCCTGCTCGTGACCGGCGCCGCGATCGGCCTGCTGCTGCGCATCCATTACGAGCTCAGCGCCGACGGCTATGCCGGGCGCCGGCCGACGAGGGCGCGGCAGTGAGCGCGCGCGTGCTGGTCATGGCGGGCGGCACCGGCGGGCACGTGTTCCCGGCGCTCGCGGTCGCCGAGGCGCTGCGGGCGCGCGAGCTCGAGGTCGTTTGGATGGGCACCCGGCTCGGCATCGAGGCGCGGCTGGTGCCGGCGGCGGGCTTCCCGATCGAGTGGCTGACGATTGGCGGCTTGCGCGGCAAGAGCCTGCTGACGCGCCTCGCGGCGCCGTTCAAGGTGGCGCTGGCGGTGCTGCAGGCGCTGCGTATCATGCTGCGCGTCCGCCCGGCGGTCGTGCTCGGCATGGGCGGCTACGCGGCCGGGCCCGGCGGCGTCGCGGCCTGGCTGACGCGCCGGCCGCTGGTGATCCACGAGCAGAACGCGGTCGCCGGCACGACCAACCGGATCCTCGCGCGGCTTGCGCAGCGCGTGCTTGCGGCATTCCCCGGCGCCTTCCCGGGCGGCATCGCCGCCGAGGTCGTCGGCAACCCGGTGCGCGGTGCGATCGCGGCGTTGCCCGTGCCGGATGTGCGCTTCGCCGGGCGCAGCGGCGCGCCGCGACTGCTCGTGCTCGGCGGCAGCCAGGGCGCGCTGGCGCTGAACGAGGCGGTGCCCGCGGCGCTGGCGCGGCTGCCGGCAGCGCAGCGCCCGCTCGTGCGCCACCAGGCCGGCCGCAACACGCTGGCGCGCGCACAGGCTGCGTATCGCGAGGCGGGTGTCGCGGCCGAGCTCAGCGAGTTCATCGAGGACATGGCCGCGGCCTACGGCTGGGCCGATCTCGCGGTCTGCCGCGCCGGCGCGCTGACGGTCTCCGAACTGGCCGCGGCCGGCCTGCCGGCCGTGCTGGTGCCGTTCCCGGCGGCCGTCGACGATCACCAGACGCTGAACGGCGCCTATCTCGTCGCCGCCGGCGGCGCCGTGCTGGTGCCGGAGAAGCAGCTGGAGACCGAACGCCTCGCGACGCTGCTGGCCAGCCTGCTCGGCGACCGCGGCCGCCTGCTCGACATGGCGCGCCGGGCGCGCGGCGCGGCGCGACCGCAGGCGCTGGCCGCGATCGAGCAGGCGCTGCTCGAGGCCGGCGGCCTCGCAACGGGGGCGGGCGCATGAAGAACCGCATGCGGCGCGTCAACCGGATCCATTTCGTCGGCATCGGCGGTTCCGGCATGGGCGGCATCGCCGAGGTGCTGCTGAACCTCGGCTACCAGGTGCAGGGCTCCGACCTGAAATCCGGGCCGGTGCTGCAGCGCCTCGAATCGCTCGGCGCGAAGATCATGCTCGGCCACAGCGCGGCACAGCTCGAGGGCGCCGACGTCGTGGTCGTCTCCAGCGCGGTGCCGGCGGACAACCCCGAGGTCGTCGAGGCGCAGCGCCGGCGCATCCCGGTCGTCAAGCGCGCCGAGATGCTGGCCGAGCTGATGCGCTTCCGCTACGGCATCGCGGTCGCCGGCACGCACGGCAAGACCACGACGACGAGCCTGGTGGCGAGCGTGCTCGCCGAAGCGGGGCTCGACCCGACCTTCGTCATCGGCGGCCGGCTCAACAGCGCCAACACGCATGCACGCCTCGGCACGGGCCGCTTCCTGGTTGCCGAGGCCGACGAGAGCGACGCCTCGTTCATGCACCTGCAGCCGATGCTGGCGGTGGTCACGAACGTGGAGGCCGACCACATGGCCACCTACGGCGGCGACATCGAGCGGCTGAAACAGACCTTCGTCGACTTCCTGCACAACCTGCCGTTCTACGGGCTGGCGATCGTCTGTCTCGACGACGCCGGCGCGGCCGCGCTGCTCGCGCGCATCCCGCGCCCCGTGCTGACCTACGGCTTCAGCGAGCAGGCCGACCTGCGGGCGACGGATTTCCGCCAGCAGGGGCGGGTGTCGCGCTTCACCGTGACGCGGCCCGGCGGCGCGGCGCCGCTCGCGGTCGAGCTGAAGCTCGCCGGCCGGCACAATGCGCTCAACGCGCTCGCCGCGATCGCCATCGCGCAGGAACTCGAGGTCGCCGACGAGGCGCTGCTGCGCGCCCTCGCCACCTTCGGCGGCATCGACCGGCGCATGCAGGAACTCGGCGAGCTCGCCGCCGGCGCAGGCCGCGCGCTGCTGGTCGACGATTACGGCCACCACCCGACGGAGCTCGAGTGCACGCTCGCGGCGATCCACGAGGCCTGGCCGGGGCGGCGCGTCGTGGTCGCGTTCCAGCCGCACCGCTTCAGCCGCACGCGCGACTTGATGGACGACTTCGCCCGCGTGCTGTCGGCCACCGACGCGCTGCTGCTGTGCGAGGTCTACGCGGCCGGCGAGGAGCCGGTGCCGAACGCCGACGGCCGCGCGCTGGCGCGCGCGATCCGCTCGCGCGGCAAGGTCGAGCCGGTGTTCGTCGAGCACGTCGAGGAGCTGCCCGAGGCGCTGGCCGGCGTGCTGCGCGACGGCGACCTGCTGGTCACTTTCGGCGCCGGCAGCATCGGCGGCGTCGCCGCGCGCCTGCCGGCCCTGTTGCCGGCCGGAGGCCGCCCGTGATGGCCGCGATGCAGCTGCCACCCCGCTTCGAGCCGCGCGGCGAGCTCAAGCGCGACGAGCCGATGGCGCGGCACACCTCGTGGCGCGTCGGCGGCCCGGCGGACACCTGGTACCGGCCGGCGGACCTCGACGACCTGGCGGGCTTCCTGGCCGCGCTGCCGCCGGAGACGCCGGTGCACTGGGTCGGCCTAGGCAGCAACCTGCTGGTCCGCGACGGCGGCATTCGCGGCGTCGTCATCGGCACGCACGGCGTGCTGTCGGGCATGGCCCGGCACGGCGAGCGCGGCCTCCGCGTCGAAGCCGGCGTGCCCTGCGCCAAGATCGCGCGCAGCTGTGCGCGCTGGGGCCTCGGCGCCGGCGAGTTCTTCGCCGGCATTCCCGGCACGCTCGGCGGCGCGCTGGCGATGAATGCCGGCGCCTTCGGCGGCGAGACCTGGGACTTCGTGCGCGCCGTCGAGACGCTCGATCGCGCCGGCGTGCGCCGGCGGCGCGCGCGCGCCGAGTACCAGGTGGGCTACCGCAGCGTCGCGGGTCCGGCCGGCGAGTGGTTCGTCGCGGCCGAGCTGGAATTCCCGGCCGGCCGGCCGACGACGCAGGCCTCGATCCGCGAGCTGCTGGTCAGGCGCAACACAACCCAGCCGATCGGCGAGCCGAGCTGCGGCTCGGTGTTCACCAATCCGCCCGGCGACCACGCCGCGCGGCTGATCGAGGCGGCCGGCCTGAAGGGCGTGCGCATCGGCGGCGCGCAGGTGTCGCCGAAGCATGCCAACTTCATCATCAACACCGGCGGCGCGACCGCGGCGGAGATCGAGGCGCTGATCGGGCAGGTCGCCGCCGAGGTCGAGCGCGTGCATGGCGTGCGGCTGCAAACCGAGGTGCGCATGCTCGGGGAGGCCGCGCGATGAGCCGCGTCCGCATCACCGACCCGGCCGCCTTCGGCCGCGTCGCCGTGCTGATGGGCGGCGACTCGGCCGAGCGCGAGATCTCCCTGCTCAGCGGCGAGGCGGTGCTCGCGGCGCTGCTCCGCCGCGGCGTGGACGCGCATGGCGTCGACCCGCGCGCCGGCGTCAGCCCGCTGCTGGCGGCGGCCGGCTTCGCGCGCGCCTGGCTGGCGCTGCACGGCCGCGGCGGCGAAGACGGCGTCATGCAGGGCGCGCTCGAGACGCTCGGCGTGCCCTACACCGGCAGCGGCGTGCTCGGCTCGGCGCTGGCGATGGACAAGCTGCGCAGCAAGCAGCTGTTCGCGGCGTGGGGGCTGGCGACGCCGCGCTGGCAAGTCATGCGCGCGCCGGGCGAGGCCGCGGCGATCGTCGCCGCGCTGGGCCTGCCGCTGATCGTCAAGCCCGCCGGCGAGGGCTCCTCGGTCGGCATGACCAAAGTGAGCGCCGCCGCGGAGCTGCCGGCCGCGTTCGCCGAGGCGAGCCGCTGGGCCGGGCCGGTGCTGGTCGAGGAATGGATCAGCGGTGGCGAGTACTCGGTCGGCGTGCTGCAGGGCGAGGTGCTGCCGGCCGTGCGTATCGAGACGCCGCGCGCCTTCTACGACTACGAGGCCAAGTACTTTGCCGACGACACGCGCTATCACTGCCCGTGCGGGCTCGCGGCGGCGCGCGAGGCCGAGTTCGCGCGGCTCGTGCGGACCGCCTTCGAGGCCGTGGCCGCGTCTGGCTGGGGGCGGGTCGATTTCCTGCTGCCGGCCGACGGCGTGCCGCGCTTCCTCGAGGTCAACACGATTCCCGGCATGACCAGCCACAGTCTCGTGCCGATGGGCGCGCGGCAGGCGGGCATCGATTTCGACGAGCTGTGCTGGCGCGTGCTCGAGACCAGTTTTGCCGCGCGCCCGGCGGCGACGGAGGTGCGCGATGGCGCGTCCCGCTAATCCCCGGCGTCGCGGCGGGCGTGCCGCCGAGCCGCGCTTCGAGTGGCGCTGGCCGACCTTGCCGGCGTGGCCGTGGCGCGAACTCGCCGGCATGGCGGCGGCGCTCGCGGTGCTGGCCGGCGGCGTATGGGGCGCGGTGCTGCTGCTCGACCGGCCGATCCGCCAGGTCATCGTGCAGGGGCCGTTCGAGCGCGTCAGCGTGCTGCAGATCGAGGCGGCCGTCGGCGACCTCCGGGACGCCGGCTTCCTCGGCGTGAAGCTCGACGCGGTGCGCGCGCGGGTCATTGCGATCGACTGGGTCGATGACGCGGTCGTGCGCCGCCGCTGGCCGGCCGAGATCGAGATCGTCATCGTCGAGCAGGTGCCGGCGGCGAGCTGGGGCGCGAGCGGCCTGCTGAACACCCGCGGCGAGCTGTTCGTGCGCGACACCCGCCACGTGCCGCCGGAGCTGCCGCGGCTGGTCGGGCCGGAAGGCACCGAGCGGCTCGTGGCACGCAAGTACCTCGACGCGCGCGCCACGCTGGCGGCCGCCGGCTTCGGCCTGCGCGCGCTGGAACTCGACGCGCGTGGCGCATGGCGGATCGAGCTCGGCAACGGCCTCGAGTTGCGGCTCGGGCGCGAGGCTTTCGACGCCCGCCTGCGGCGTTTCGCGCGGATCGCGGCGCCGCTGCTGACGCCGCGCGTGGCCGAGGTCGGCTACGTCGACATGCGCTACAGCCGCGGCTTCGCCGTCGGCTGGCGCCCGCGCGCCCCGCAAGGCACCGGAACAACAGGAGAACAAACTCACGATGGCTAAGCGCAACGCCAGGGACACGATCGTCGGGCTGGATATCGGCACCTCGAAAGTGGTGGCGATCGTCGGCGAGGTGACCAGCGAGGGCGGCATCGAGGTCATCGGCATCGGCAGCCACCCCTCGCGCGGCCTGAAGAAGGGCGTCGTGGTCAACATCGAGTCGACCGTGGCCTCGATCCAGCGCGCCGTCGAGGAAGCCGAGCTGATGGCCGGCTGCGAGATCACCGACGTCTACGCCGGCATCGCCGGCAGCCACGTGCGCAGCCTGAACTCGCACGGCAT
>CAYWYS010000022.1:0-55271 GCA_964462675.1 uncultured Thioalkalivibrio sp. | reverse complement strand
CTGAGTGAGATAAAGATTTCCCGAACGAAGCGGGCCTGTGACGTCCCGGCCCCGCGGTCGAGGCCCCCGGTCCCGCGGTCGACGGGCCGCCCGTCAGAAGGCCGCGAAACTGTCGAGGCCGCGCAGCAGCAGGTCCCAGCGCGACTCGATCGCCTCGCGCGCGGCCACGGCCGGCCGGCCGGTGATCAGCGCGGCGCGCGCGAAAGCCCAGCCGACCGCATCGCGCGGGCCGAGGCTCAGGAAGAAGCCGAGTTGCCGCGCATCCCAGCTCGCCGGCTCGCGGCCCTGCGCCACTGCCATGATCGTCTCGGCGACATGGCGCCCCTTGCGCACGGCCGTCTGCGCGGTGGCCGCGTCGAACCGCACGCCGGTCCAGCGCGCGCAGTCGCCCGCCGTGTAAATCGCCGGCAACGGCCGCCCCGCATGCAGCACTCGCCCCGCCGCATCGGCCGCGATCCGCTGCCCGGCCGGCCCGGTGCACAGCAGCACCCCGCCGGCCGGCGCGGACGATGCGCCGTCGGCCGTGACCATGCGCACGCGGCCGCGGCCGAAGCCCGCGTAGCGCGTGCCGAGCCTGAGCTCCACGCCGAGTTCGTCGAGCCGCTCGATGACCTCGCGACGCAGCGCCTTGGGCTCGGCGGGCAGGATCGTGTCGCCGGCCTCGATCAGCCCGAGCGGCGCGCCCCGGGGCCGTACCGCGGCGAGCTCGAACAGGCACTGCAGGCCGCTCGCGCCGGCGCCGACGACCCAGGCCGTAACCTCGTCCGCGGCGAGCCGCTTCAGCGCATTGACGCCCGGGCCGGTCGCCAGCGACTCGAGCGGCACCGGCGGCGTGCGGCTGCGCGACACCCGGCCGGTGAGGCCCGGCAGGCCGGTCGTGACGACCAGCGCGTCGAACTCGATATCGCGGCGCCCGATGCGCAGGCTGCGCGTTTCCGACCATCGGGCGAGTCGCTCGACGGACCACGGCACGCGGGCATGGTGGTGCTGGAAACCCCAGCGGCGCGCAATGGGCGCGAACTCGTGCCGCAAGTCCGACAGCGGCCGGCGCAGCGTCTCGTGCAACAGCGTGCGGCGCAGGTGCCAGCGCGCGGGATCGACGAGGTGGCGCTCCGCGTCGGGCGCGACGCGCCCGAGCCGCGCGAGGCAGGCCAGCCCGGCATAACCGCCGCCGAGCACGACGATCCTCATGCGGCGACCGGCCGCGCGCGGAACTGCCAGCGGGCCAGCACCATGCCCGCCAGGATCAGCGCGAGCGCGGCAAACGCGCGCGGCGGCAGGCGCTCGCCGAGCGCGAGCGCGCCGAGCACCACGGCCCACACCGGGATCAGGTAATTGATCAGCGACAGGAAGGTCGGGCCGGCGCGCGCCACCAGGCTGAAATAGACGACGGTCGCCAGCCCGGTGGACAGCGCGCCGAGCGCCAGCAGCGCCAGCGCCGGCGCCAGGCCGATCGCGGCGTGCGTGGCGGCGGTCTCGCCGCTGCGCAACCCGGCGGCCAGCAGGAATGCGCCGACCACGAGGCCGGCGATCGACAGCACGGCACCGGCCGTGACGACGGGATTCAGCACCGGCCCGCGCCGCGCGATGATCGCCGCGACGCCGTAGCAGATCGCGGCGCCCAGCACGGCGAGCTGCGCCGTGAACGAGGCCTCCCGGCCGATCATCGCAGCGCGTGCCTCGGGACCGGTCAGCACGACGACGCCGATGAAGCCGAGCGCGAAGCCCGCGAGCCGCCGCGGCGTCAGGCGCTCGCCGGCGACCAGGAAATGGGCGAGCACCAGCACGACCAGCGGCATGACGGCCATCAGGATCCCGGTCAGCCCCGACGGGATCGTCCGCTGGCCCCAGGCGATCAGGAAGAACGGCAAGGCATTGCCGATCAGCGCCATCGCGACGAAGAACGACCAGGTGCGCAGTCCGCGCGGCGGGCGGCGCCGCGTCGCGACGAGCAGCAGGAGCAGCACGCCGGCGCCGATCAGCAGCCGTCCGGCCGTGACCGCCACGGGCGTGAACGCATCGAGCGAGAGGCGCACCAGCAGGAAGGAGCTGCCCCACAAGGCGACCAGCGCGAACAGCAGGCCCCACTCGGGGAGGCCCTGGCGCAACAGGCCGTGGGGCGAAGGTGTCGGCGGAGCTGACATCGCGCGGCGGCCTCAGCGGCGATCGCGAGGCGTGGCTGGCCGCTCGCGCGCCGTCCCGGCCTCGCCCCCGGCGCGCGCATCCGCTGCGCGCCGCTCGCGCTCGCGCGCGGCCTCCTCCCGCTCGCGCTGCTTGCGGCGGATTTCGTCCAGCATCAGGCTGAGCCAATCGTTCAACGTGTTCGCCTCCGTGCAAGGAACAATGGCGCCAGCACCAGGCCTGCGATGAAGCCGCCGAGGTGCGCCCGGAACGCGACGCCGCCCTCACCGGCCGGCGCCAGCAGCGACGAGAGCAGCTGGATGGTGAACCACAGGCCGAGCACCCAGACGGCGGGCAGGCTGATGACCTTCAGGATAAAGCCAAACGGCACCAGCACGAGCACGCGGTTGCGCGGAAACAGCAGCAGGTAGGCGCCGAGCACGCCGGAAATCGCGCCGGACGCGCCCACCATCGGCACCATCGCCTCCGGTGCCGGCAGCGCCTGGGCGAGCACCGCGGCGACGCCGCAGACCAGGTAGAACAGCAGGAAACGGACGCCGCCCATGCGGTCCTCGATGTTGTCGCCGAAGATCCACAGGTAAAGCATGTTGCCGGCCAGGTGCAGCCAGCCGCCGTGCAGGAACATCGAGGTCACGGCCGTCGCGGCCGGCGGCACGATGGCGATTTCCGGCGGCAGCTGGGCATGCCCGAACAGCACCGCCGGGATGACACCCAGCGCAAACAGCGCGCGATTGAAGCCCTGCACGCCCAGCGAGAGCTGCCAGAGGAAGGTCAGCACGCAGGCGGCGGCCAGCGCCCAGGTCATGAGCGGCACGGACGCGACCCGGTTCTCGTCGCGCAGCGGGATCATGCAATGGCCGGAGCGTGATCGCCGTGCACCGTCCGGCTCAGGATTTCGCCTCCGGGTAGCGGCCGCCGCCGAGCCTGATCGCCCGGCCCTTGAGTTCGCGCATCGTCTGCTTGACCAGCCTGCGCACGGGGCCGCGCCAGCATCCCGCGTCGCGCATTGTCCCCCGCAGCACGTCGAGGTCCTGCAGTTCCCCGAGCACGTCGGCCAGCTTCTTGAGGGTCGCGCGCTCCATGCGGTCAAGCGGCTGCCCGGACAATTCGCGCTGGTAGAGCTCGCGCTTCACGGTCTTTCGGAAAGCATGGAAGCGCACCAGCTTCGGCCGCTTCATGACGCGCCGGAAAGCAGCATCGGTGTCTGCCCAGGACGCGGCCAGCCCTCGGTCGATGGCCGCGGCGTCGATGCGCTCGAAGGACATCGCCTCGAGCTTGCGCACGACCTTGCGCAGCGACGCGGCGACGTCCGCCGCGATCGGACGCGGCAAGCCGGGCTCGCCGCCGATCTCGACGAGCTGCCGCGGCAGCCATTCGGCCAGCGCGTCGAGCGCCTCGAGCTGCCTTGCATCCGCGCGGGCCCGGAGCCGTGCGATCGTTTCGCCCGCGGCATCCGCGTCGCGCAGCGGCGAGAGCTGTCGCGCAGCCGCCGCGCAGCGCTGCTCCAGCGGGCGGGTCGGCAACGTGTCGTCGACCAGCCGCAGCAGCGCGCGGCTGCGCTTCAGGTCCTTGCGCACCTCGTGGACGACCCAGCCCGGCCGCAATTCCGGGTTCTCGAGCCGCTCGACGCAGCGCTGCAGGCGGATCAGCAAGGTTTCCCGAAGACCGCCCGGGGACGGCGCGTCGTCGGCTGACATTTCGGCCGCATCCAGTTGCGGCCGGGCCTCGGTGTTCATGACAGCTCCCAGAATCCCGGCGCGACGACCAGCGTCGGCGCCCCGGGGCAAGCAAGGATGGCCCGCGATCCGCGACGACCCGCCCGTGGGCCGTCCATGCAGCCGGCCAGCCGGGTTCGCCTCGGGGATCGAGGACCGTCATTGTAGCTCAGCGCGGGGCGTTCCGGGGATGCGGCAATGCACTATCCGGTCTATGCTGAGGACACAGGCCGCGTAGAAAAGGACCCGCCATGACCCCGATGTCCGCTTCACTCGAGGCCCTCAGGGCCCGGGCCCGGGCGATCCCGATGGACGCCGGCGCGCGCGCAGCCTGGGCGGCACAGTTCAATGCACTGCCCGCGATGAGCGCCATGGACGCGCAGCTGGATCTGTCCGACCCCGCCGTCGTGCGCGTCCACCTGTCCGAGGTGCGGCCGCATCACCAGGGTGGCATGGGCAGCTCGGCCGTCAACGGGGCGGTGATCGCCGGCTTGTTCGACGCCGCCCTCGGCGTCGCCGGGGTCGTGCAGTTCCCGGGGCGTCGCGCCGGCACCGTCGAGTTGTCGGTCAAGTTCATGCGGCCGACGCGCGGCCACTCGGTGGACGCCTATGCGATCACGCTGAAGCGCGCCGAGGGCCTGGCCTTCATGGAAGGCGAGCTGTGGAGCGAGGGCCGGCTGTGCGCCGTCGCGACCGGGATCGTCTCGACGGCGCGCGGCGTGGCCGAGGACTAGCGCGGCGGCGACGGCTGCGAATTGCGGTCGGGCCCCGTCGGACTCATCATGGCCGCAGTCGAGGCACGCGCTCCCGGAGCAGGCACCATGTCGTCACACCGCAACCATCTCATGTGCCTGGCGCCGCTTGCGCTGTTGCTGCTCGGGCTCGCCGCACCCCGCGCAGAGGCCGATGGGGTGCTGCAGTTCATCGAGCCGCGCCTGAATGCGCGCGAGGGCGAGACGCGCCAGATCACGGTTGTGCGCAGCGGCAGCGCCGTCGGCGAAGTCACCGTGGTGCTGAGCGTCAGTCTCGGCGGCACGGCGACGCTCGGCGAGGATTTCACCGTCGAGCTGCCGCTCGGCGTGATCCGCATCCCGGACGGCGCGCTGTTCGGCCGCGTCCCGCTGACCATCCTGCAGGACACCCGCATCGAGGGCACCGAGTTTGCGACCTTCACGCTGGCCAACCCGACCGGCGCGACGCTGGCGCGGGACAACACCTTGCTGCTGCAGATCGAGGACGACGATGCGGCCGATGCGACGCTGAGGATCACCGGCGAGGCCGTGCGGCGGGTCACCGAAGGGGGCGAGCTGCCGATCGCTGTGACCCGCAGCGGACTCAACGCGCAGCGGGTGACGGCGCTGCTGATCGGCGTGCCCGGCACCGCGGCACTCGGCCTCGATTACACCGACCTGAACGTGACCCTCGAGTTTCCGCCGGATGAGACGGCGGCAGCGGCCACGCTGCAGACCCTCGCCCGCGCGGAGACCAACGGTCCGCGCACGCTGAGCCTGCTGCTTGCGACGCCGACGCCGGAGGGCCGCGCGGCCTTCGCGGGACTCGGCCCGCTGGTCGTCATCGAGGATCCATCCGGGGAGCGTGTCGGCGAATTCTCGCTGTTCGCCAGCCAGACACAGTTCGGCGAGGCCGACGGCAGCGTGACCTTGACCGTGGACCGCAACCGCGGCAGCGCGGGCCCGGCGACCGTCAGCTGGGTCACGGTCGACGGCACCGGCAACAACGCCGCAATCGCCGCCACCGACTACGTGGCCGCCACCGGCACCTTGGAGTTCCCCGCCAACGAGACGCGCCGGACCTTCCAGGTCCAGCTCGTCGACGACCCGAACACGCGTCGGGGTCGCCGCAGCTTCGACGTCGTGCTCGCGGATCCCTCGGCCGGCGCCGGCATCGATCCGGAGGCCCGCCGCGTGACGATCACGATCGTCGAGGACGAAGGCGGCAAGGACGACGACGACTGCCGGGGCTTGTGCGACTGCTTCATCGCGACAGCCGCCTGGGGCAGCTGGATGGACCCGCACGTGCGCAGCCTGCGCGATTTCCGCGACGAGGTGCTGATGTCGAGCGCGCCGGGGCGCGCCTTCATCGCCTTCTATTACCGCCATTCCCCGCCGGTCGCGGCGCTGATCGGCCGGCACGAGAGCCTGCGCGCCGCGACGCGCGCCGCGCTCGCGCCGGTCGTGTTCGCGATCGAGCGTCCCGCGGCGGCCGGCGGGCTGTTGCTGGCCGGCATGCTGCTGCTCGTGAATCTGCGCCGCACGGCGGCCCGAAGACGCAGCCCATGAGCAAGAACGTACTGGTCACCGGCACCTCGACCGGCATCGGCCGCAGCATCGCGCTGGGACTCGCCGCCTCCGGCTGGCGGGTGTTCGCCGGCGTGCGCAAGACTGTGGACGCAGAATCGCTGCGGGCCGAGGCCGAGGGTGAGCTGGTACCCCTCCAGCTCGACGTCGCAAGCGAGGAATCGGTGATCGCCGGCATCCGCACGCTGGCCGATGCGACCGGCGGGCAGCTGCACGGGCTGATCAACAATGCCGGCGTCTACCTCGGCGGGCCGCTCGAGCTGATGAAGCCCGAGGAAATCGAGCTGACTTTCCGCGTCAATGTCATCGGGCTGCTGTCCGTCACGCGCGCCTGCCTGCCGCTGTTGCGCGCCGCGCAGGGCCGGATCATCAACATCAGCTCGATCTCCGGCCTCGTCGCGCTGCCCGGCGTCAGCGTCTATGCCGGCTCGAAGCACGCCGTCGAGGCGATCACGGATGCGCTGCGCGTCGAGCTGCAGCCGTTCGGCATCAAGGTCATTGCGGTCGAGCCGGGCGGCATCAAGACGCCGATCTGGGAGAAGGGCGCGGCGCGCGATGCGGCGGCGCCGGAGGATCCTGCAACGCGTGCCGTGCGGGAGCTGTATGCGCCGATCGTGAAGCTGCTGTCGAAGCTAAACGCGAAGCCCGGCGGGCTGCCGCCCGAGGCAGTTGTCGAGATCGTCGCCGCTGCGCTGGAATCCAGCCGCCCGAAAAACCGCTACCTCGTCGGCAGCGACGCGAAGGCGCTGTCGCTGCTGGACCGGCTGCCCGACGCGCTGCGCGACCGGGCGATTGCAGCGAAGATCTGGCGTTAGGGCTCGGCGCGCGCGACCTTTTCCGGCTCGGCTGCACGGAAATTGCCACGCGCGCGGTTCTCGACCCGCGGCGCCAGCGCAATCCACTGCTCCGGCGCCGGGCTGCCCGCGCTGACCGGCAACGGCACGCCCATCCCGTCGCGGTTGATTGCCGCGGCCCGCGCCCAGTCGACCGGGTGCTCGCCGGCCCGCGCGGCGAGGATCTCCAGGCCGGTCGTCCAGTCGTCGTGGCCGTCCTCGAGATTGCCATGCGCTTCGAACAGCAGCTGGCCATCCTGCCAGCCGGCCAGCCAAGGCTGGTCGATCATCCTGACCTTCGTGCCTGTCGGCAGGCGGTCGAACAAGGCCTCGATGTCCTCCGGGTAGAGCCTGATGCAGCCATGGCTCGCGCGCAGCCCCACGCCGGCCGGCTTGTTGGTGCCGTGAATCAGGTAGCTCGGCAGGCTGAGCCGCAAGGCATGGCGGCCGAGCGGGTTGTCGGGACCGGGCGGCACGACCGCGGGCAACGGGTCGCCGGCCTTCTCGTGTTCGCGGCGTACCGAGGCCGGTGGATGCCAGTTCGGGTCCTTGGCCTTGGAGATGATCGTGAACTCGCCGACCGGCGTGGCCCAGCCCAGCTTGCCGATACCGATCGGGTGCGTGATGACCGTCTGGCGTCCCTCGGCATCCGGAGGACCGAACCACCACAACCGCATCGCGGGCAGGTTGATGACGATGCCATCGCGCGGCCCGTCGGGAATCACGTGCGCGGTCGGCAGCACGATCTCGCGGCCCTCGCCGGGCAGCCAGGCGTCGACACCCGGATTCGCGGCGCGCATTTCCTGGTAACCGAGGTTGAAGCGCCGGCCGATGTCCGTGAAGGTATCCTCGTGGCGCGCGATGACGACCTGCGGTCGCCCGACGACCTGGGTGTCCTTGCTCACGCCCTCGAAATAGTCCGCGCGCTCGAGCTCCGGCCAGCCGACGAGCACGGGCTCGCGCTCCTCGATCGGCGTCGGCGCCACGGCGCAGCCGCCGGCCAGCAGCACCGCCGCCGCGACGCCGCTGATCCCGCCGCATGAAAACATTTTCACGAGCCTGCTACCTCCCCTCATCGCCACGGCCGCCACGCGCCACCGAGACGCCCCTCTTCCATCGCGGCCGACAGCTTCTCGATCAGCCGCCTCGGGCCGCGCCACTCGATACGCCAGGCGTCCGCCTCGTCGACGATCCGCGCCAGCCAGTCGTCGCTGGTGCCGATCTCGTCGACGAGGCCAAGCTCGAGCGCCCGCGTGCCGTACCAGTACTCGCCGCTCGCGACCCGCTCGAGATCCAGCGCGGGCCGATAGCGCGCCACCATCGCCTGGAACAGCGCGTGCACGTCCTCGAGTTCCTCGCGCAGCTTGTCGCGATCCTCGTCGGTGACTTCACCGAACATGCTGACGGTGCGCTTGAACTTGCCGGCCTTGACCTGCTCGACAGTGACGCCGCGCTCGTCGAGCAGGCGGCGGAAATTCGGGATCTGCGCGAGCACGCCGATCGAGCCGACGATCGCGAACGGCGCGGCGACGATGCGGTCGGCCACGCAGGCCATCAGGTAGCCGCCGCTGGCGGCGACCTTGTCCACCGCGACGGTCAGCGGCAGGGCCTTGTCCTTGATGCGCGCCAGCTGGGAGGCGGCGAGCCCGTGCTCATGCACCAGCCCGCCGGCGTTCTCGAGCCTGACGAGCACTTCGTCGCCGGCCTCGGCCACCGCGAGCACCGCGCTGACCTCCTCGCGCAGCGAGGCGGTCGCGCTCGCGCGGATGTCGCCGCGGAAATCGAGCACGAACACGCGCTTGCGCCGCCGGCCCTGCGCGGCCTTGGCCTCCTGCTTGCGGCGCCTGGCGAGCCGCTTGCGCTCGTTCTTCGGCAGCAAGGCCTGGCGCAGTGCGTCAGCGGCATTGCGCAGCCGCGAATTCAGGTTGGTGATCTTGAGCCCTTCGGCTTCGCGGGTGCGGCGCGACGCGGTCACCAGGAAGCCCAGCAGCAGCGCGATCGCCGCCACCAGCGTGACGGTCTTGGCGAGAAACAGGGTGTAGTCCAGCAAGGCCGCGGTCACGATCGATTCTCTTCCTGCAGTCCGGGTCGCGCGCTATGGTAGCGCAGCTGGGCGGGAATGCTCAGAACAGGCTGCCCTGCGGGGTCGGCGCGCGGAACAGGTCGCAGCGCAGCTCGAAGGCCTCCCCGGTCGTGTAACCCAGCCGTTGCGTCGCGACCTTGAAGCGCCGCGCGATCAGCGCAGCGAACACGCCCTCGCCTTTCATGCGCACGCCGAAGCGCGCGTCGTTGTCGCGCCCGCCGCGCATCTGGCGCACCAGGCTCATGACGTGCTCGGCGCGCTCGGGCAGGTGCAGCGCGAGCCACTCGCGAAACAGTGCCGCGACCTCGTGCGGCAGCCGCAACAAGGCGTAGCTGGCCTGCGCGGCGCCGGCGCCGCGCGCCAGCGACAGGATCTCCTCGAGGTCCGCGTCGGTGACCATCGGGATGATCGGCGAGACCAGCACCCCGACCGGGATGCCGGCACCGCTGAGGGCGCCGATCGCCTGGAGGCGCCGGTGCGGCGCCGAGGCGCGCGGCTCGAGCTTCGCCGACAAGCGGTTGTCGAGGCTCGTCACCGAGACCAGCACGGCGACGAGCCGCGCGCGCGCCAGCTCCGCGAGCAGGTCGATGTCCCGCTCGACCATCGCGCTCTTGGTGATGATCGTGCAGGGATGGCGCGCCTCGAGCAGCAGCTCGAGCAGCTCGCGCGTGATGCGATAACGCCGCTCGATCGGCTGGTAGGGATCGGTGTTGGCGCCGAGGGTGATCGGGCTCGGCCGGTAGGCAGGCTTCGCCAGCGTCTCGCGCAGGCGCTCGGCGGCGTTGGTCTTGGCGAACAGCTTCGTCTCGAAGTCCAGCCCCGGCGACAGGTTCAGGTAGGCGTGGCTCGGCCGCGCATAGCAGTACACGCAGCCGTGCTCGCAGCCGCGGTAGGGATTGATGGATTGCTCGAAGGGCACGTCCGGCGAGTCGTTGCGCGACACGATCGAGCGGGCGCGCTCCGCGGTGACCGTCGTCGCCGGCCGGGCGGGCGCGTCGTCCTCGTCGGGGAACCAGCCGTCGTCGAAGTCCTCGCGCCGCACGGACTCGAAACGGCCCTCGGGGTTGGACGCCGTGCCGCGGCCCTTGATCCTGGTCATCGCGACACCCCGGCGCGGCGTGCCGCTACAGGCCGACGTTGTTCTGTTCGAACACCCGGTCAGCACGATAGCTGGAGCGCACCAGCGGCCCGGAGACGACCTCGAGGAAGCCCACCTCCAGCCCGATGCGCCGGTACTCGGCGAATTCCTCGGGGGTGACGAAGCGCTCCACCGGCAGGTGGTTCGAGGTCGGCCTGAGGTACTGGCCGAAAGTCACGATATCGACCGCCGCCGCGCGCAGGTCGGCGAGCGCCTCGCGCACTTCGGTGTCGGTCTCGCCGAGGCCGAGCATCAGGCTGGTTTTGGTCAGCACGTCCGGCCGGTAGCGCTTCGCATGCGCGAGCACGGCGAGCGTCTGCTCGTAGCCGGCGCGCGCATCCCGCACCGGGTGGGTCAGGCGCCGGACAGTCTCGACGTTCTGCGCATAGACCTCGAGACCCGAATCGACGACCGCCTCGATCGCCGCCAGGTCGCCGCGGAAATCCGGCGTCAGCGCCTCGACCGCGGTGTCGGGGTTCAATGCCTTGATCGCGCGCACGCAGGCGGCGTAGTGCGCGGCGCCGCCATCCGGCAGGTCGTCGCGGTCCACGCTGGTGATGACGACATAGCGCAGTCCCATCAGCTGCACCGAGCGCGCGGCGTTGGCCGGCTCCTCGGCATCGAGCCAGCCGCGCGGGTTGCCGGTGTCCACGGCGCAGAAGCGGCAGGCGCGCGTGCACACCGAGCCCATGATCATCAGCGTCGCCGTGCCGTTGTTCCAGCACTCGCCGATGTTCGGGCACATCGACTCCTCGCAAACTGTCGCGAGGCGGTGCTCGCGCACGTTCTGCCGGACCCGCGAGAAGCCCTCGCCGCTCGGCATCTTCGCGCGCAGCCACGGCGGCTTGCGGCCGTGCGGCGCGGGCTCCGCGCGGCGGTTCTGCTTGACGCCGTTCTTGATCGCCGCGACGCCATGCTCGTTGCGGAACTTGGTGCCGCTCGGCACCGGCGCCGGCTGGACGATCGGAATGCCTTTGAAGTTCGGGTCCATGACGGCGGATTCTCTCATGGCGCCGGCCTGCGACAAACCACTATTGCTAATACGAACTATTCGCATTAGATTTGTGCACCGCCCCCAGCTTTCCAGGGACACCATGTCGCGCACCCACCAGTTCTTCGCCCGCCTCGCCCTCGCCGTCGCACTCGGAGCGCTGGCGCTGGCCGCCGGCTGCAGCCGCGCGCCGGAGACCGGCGCGGGCAGCATCAACATCTATTCGGCGCGCCATTACCAGAGCGACGACGCGCTCTACGAGGCCTTCACGCGCGCCACCGGCATCCAGGTTCGTCGCATCGAGGGCACCGACGACGCGCTGATCGAGCGCATCCTGCAGGAAGGCGCCGCGAGCCCCGCCGATATCCTCCTGACCGTGGACGCCGGGCGGCTGTGGCGGGCGGAACAGGCCGGCGTCTTCCAGCCGGTCGAATCGACCCTGCTGCGGGAGCGCATCCCCGCGCAGCTGCGCCACCCGGACGGCAAGTGGTTCGGCTTTTCGAGCCGCGCGCGCATGATCTTCTACGATGCCGCGCGCATCGAGGCCGGCGCGATCACGCGCTATGAAGACCTGGCCGACCCGCGCTGGGTCGGCGAGCTGTGCGCGCGCTCTGGCGGCCACATCTACAACCTGTCACTGATGGCCTCGATGATCGCGCACCACGGCCTCGAGGCCGCCGAGCAATGGGCGCGCGGCGTGGTCGCCAACTTCGCCCGCAATCCGCAGGGCGGCGACACCGACCAGATCAAGGCCGTCGCCGCGGGCGAGTGCGGCATCGCGATCGCCAACAGCTACTACTTCGCCCGCCTGGTGAACTCCGAGGACCCGGCCGACCAGGCGATCGTCGCCGGGCTCGGCTGGGTGTTCCCGAACCAAGAGGATCGCGGCACGCACGTGAACATTTCCGGCGCCGGCGTCGTCGTCGGCGCGCCGAACTCCGCCCAGGCGCTCGCCTTCCTCGAGTTCCTCGCCTCCAGCGAGGCGCAGACGCGCTTCGCGCGCGGCAACAACGAGTACCCGGTAGTCGACGGCGCGGCGCTGGAAAACCCCGCGCTGGAACGGCTCGGCCCGTTCAAGGCCGACGCACTGGACGCAGCCCTGTACGGCGTCCACCAGGCCGAGGCCCAGCGGGCACTCGACCGCGTCGGCTGGAAATAGGCCGCGGGCTACATGGGCAGGGGACGCCGACTGCTGTCGCTGCCCGCCGCGGCACTGCTGATCGCCGCCCTCGTCGCGCTGCCGGTGGTGACGGTCGCGCTGCACGTGTTCCTGCCCGACCAGGGCGCGTGGCGCCACATCGCGCGCGTGCTGCTGCCGGAGTACGTGACGAATACCGTGCTGCTGGTCGCCGGCACGGCCGTCGGCGTGCTCGCGCTCGGCTTGTCGACCGCGTGGCTGGTCGCCGTGTGCCGCTTCCCCGGGCGGCGCATCCTCGAATGGGCGCTGGTGCTGCCGCTGGCGTTCCCGGCCTACGTCATCGCCTATACCTACACGGACCTGCTGCAGGTGTCCGGCCCGGTGCAGACCTTCATCCGCGACCTGACCGGCTGGTCGGCGCGCGACTACTGGTTCCCGCCGATCCGCTCGCTCGGCGGCGCCATCGCGATGCTGTCGCTGGTGCTCTATCCCTATGTCTACCTGCTCGGCCGCGCCGCGTTCGTGCAGCAGTCGAGCGGCATCCTCGAGGCTGCGCGGACGCTGGGCTGCGGCCCCTGGGGCGCGTTCCTGAAAGTCGCGCTGCCGATGGCGCGGCCCGCGCTGGTCGCCGGCGTGCTGCTCGCGCTGATGGAAACACTCGCGGATTTCGGCACGGTCGCCTACTTCGGCGTACCGGTGTTCACGACCGGCATCTACCGCGCGTGGTTCTCGCTCGGCGACCCTGTGTCAGCCGCCAAGCTGTCGGCCGTGCTGTTGGCCTTCGTGTTCACGCTGGTCGCGCTGGAGCGCTGGAACCGCGGCGGCATGCGCTTTCACCAGGTCGGCGCGCCGGCGGCCGAGCGCAAGCCCTATGAACTGAAGGGCGGCCGCGCGGCGCTCGCGGTCGGGGTCTGCCTGGTACCGCTGGTGTTCGGCTTCCTGTTGCCGGCGGCGCGGCTCGGCTGGCTGGCGTGGTTCACCGGCGACGAGCAGTTCGGTGCGCGTTATCTCGGCTTGCTGTGGAACAGCGTCAGCCTCGCCGGCATCACTGCGCTGGTCGCCGTCGCCGCGGCGCTGCTGGTCGGTTACGGCCTGCGGTTGCGGCCCGGCCTGTTCATGCAGCTCGCGCACCGCGTCGCGGGGCTCGGCTATGCGATCCCCGGCTCGGTGATCGCGGTCGGCGTGCTGATCCCGCTGACGCTCGCGGATCACGGGCTGCGCGCATGGCTGGGCTCGTGGTTCGGCATCGACGCCGGCCTGCTTTTGACCGGCGGGATTCTCGGGCTGGTATTCGCCTACCTCGCGCGTTTCCTCGCGGTCGCGCTGCAGAGTGTCGATGCGGGACTCGCGCGCATCACGCCGGCGATGGACGACGCAGCGCAGGCGCTCGGCGAGGGCCCGGGGCGCACGCTGCGCCGGGTGCACATGCCGATCCTGCGCGCCAACCTGCTGACCGCCGGCCTGATCGTGTTCGTCGACGTCATGAAGGAGCTGCCGGCGACGCTGATCCTCAGGCCCTTCGATTTCGACACCCTCGCCGTGCAGGCCTACAAGCTGGCCGCCGACGAGCGCCTCGCCGAGGCCTCGACCGCCTCGCTGGCGATCGTCGTGGCGGGGCTGATTCCCGTCATCCTGCTGGCGCGCCAGGTGTCGCGGCCGGCCACGCGCCGCCAGCGCAGCGAGGCGGCGACGCTGATGGAGCCGACGCCGGCGTGAGCGCGTTGACTCAGGCCGCGCGCGCGGCTGTTCTGGCGCCGCCAGGCCGCTGGCGGCAGGCCGGCGGCGCGACTGAAGGCGGCTTCGGACTCGTAGCCGACATCAAGGGCGATTGAAGCGACGCTGGCATTCGAACCGGTGAGCAAGCTGGAGGCCAGCTGCATGCGCCAGTTGGCCAGGTAGTGCATCGGCGGCTGGCCGACGAATGCCACGAAACGCTCGTGCAAGGCCGAGCGCGACAGGCCAACCCGGTTGGCCAGCGTTTCGACGGCCCACGGATCCGCCGGCCGGTCGTGCAGCAGGGCCAGCACGCGACCGACCAGGCGGTCGCGCAGCCCGGCCAGCCAGCCTTTCTGTTCCTCGGGCAACTCGGCCAGGTAGCGCCGCAGGATCTCGACGAACATCATTTCGCTCAGGCGTTCCAGCAGCGCTTCGCCGCCGGGTCGCTTCTGGTTCGACTCGGCAACGGCCAGGCGAATGAACTCGGCAATGGCGTTGCTGCTGCCCGCCGGCGGCGCAGACACGCGCAGCAAGCGGGGCAGCGTGGCAATCAGCGGGTTGAATGGCCGCGTGTCGCAGCCAAAGAAGCCGCAAGCCACGGTGGTGTGCTCTGCGCCACCGCCGTCCAGCCGTGCGACGCTGCCTGCTTCCGGCTGCATGTCGAGAATGAACGGGAGCTGCTCCGGCCGGGGCTGGAAGAACAGGCCGGCGTCCACCTGCGCGGTCATGCCCGGGGCACTCGAGATCACGTGCGCGTCACCGTGCGGAAACAGGATCACGTCGCCCTGCTCCAGCGCCCAGGGCGCAACGCCTTCCACGCCCGACCAGCGGCGCGCGGCGAGCGAAATGCTCCGCGTCACCCGCCCGGGTGGCCGGATCGGACTCGTCAACTGGACGCCGGACGGTTTCATCGGCCAGCTGTTCCGCACCATCGGCCGGCACGTGCCGCCGCCGCCCGGCGTGGCCTCGCCGGCCGCCTGGGGCACGGAGACCTTCCTGGTGGAGGCTTTCGGGCCGCAGGCCGCGGACATCCGCATCGAGCACAAGCACTTCAACTTCCGCTGCCGCTCGGCGCGGCACTGGATCGACGTGTTTCGTGCCTCGTACGGCCCGGTGCTGAAGGCGTTCGCGGCCCTGGACGTCGAGCGGCAGGCCGTACTGGACGCGGACCTCCAGGCGCTGCTGGCGCGCTTCGACCGCGGCGGCACGCGCTCGCTGGTGGTGCCGAGCGAGTACGTGGAGGTGGTAGTGACGAGGGCCTAGTGTCCAGCCGGCCAGCGGCGCGGCGGCGAGCTGGCGCAACTTCAGCGCCGCCGCCCCCGCGCGTTGCCCCATAATAGTTGCCGCCGCCGGACTGCTTGCCTTGAGCGTGCCCCGGCTTCGCCGCAACAACTGAGTGGTCCGCCAAGAATGCAACCCATAATCTTTCGATCGAAAGTGGACACCTGGCTGAAGGTGGTGCTGATCTCGTCGGCAATTGCCTGTGCGGGCGCGGTGCTCGCGCCGGGGCTCGCCGGCGCGCCGCTGGCGACGCTGGCCGTGTCGCCATTGCTGCTGCTCGGCGTCGGCCTGCCGGTCTGGTTGCTCAACTCGACCTTCTACACGCTCCGCGAGCGCGAGCTCGAGGTCAGGAGCGGGCCGTTCAGGTGGACCATTCCGTTGAGCGACATCCAGCGTGTTACGCCGGCGCGCAGCGCTTTATCGAGTCCCGCGCTGTCGCTCGACCGGCTTCGCATCGACTACGGCCGCGGCCGCTGGCTCATGGTGTCGCCGGAAGACCCGGCAGCGTTTGTCGCCTTGCTCGAGGAACGCGGCAGCGCATTGCGCCGGGGCTGAGCCCGGACAGGCAGACCAGGCCGCAATCGTTCAGCCGTAGCAGAACGCATCGAGCTTGTTGCCGTCGAGGTCGCGGAAGTACGCCGCGTAGAAGCCCTCGCCGCCCACGCCGCGCAGCCCGGGCGGACCTTCGTCCGTGCCGCCGAGTTCAAGGGCCTTCTTGTGGATACGGTCCACCATGTCGCGCGAATCGACCGCGATCCCGACCATCACGCCGTTGCCCACCGTGGCCGGGCGGCCGTCGAAGGGCGTCATGATGCATAGCATCGGCTGGTCCATGGCGACCCCCCAAGCGTAGCCGCGCTCGCCGAATTCCATCATGCGCCGGGAGCCCATTTCGGCCAGCAGCGCATCGTAGAAGGCCGTCGCGCGAGGCAGGTCGTTGGTGCCGAGGATAACGTAGCCGATCATCAGGATTCCCTCCGGTTGAGTCGCGCAGCGTCGAACAATACTCCGGCGCGGGCGTGGTTACGGCCCCTGCCAGCTACGGATGCCTGGTTCCTGGCGGCGGGGCTTCGACCTGCCGCATCAGGTCAATGAGCGGCTGCTGGCTGACCGTGAGGAAGCCATCTCGCGGCCGGTCGAGATCGATGACCAGGGTGATGACCGCTCCAAGGATAACAATCAGCACGACGGCCGTGAGGGGGCTGCGTCGCCGGGTGAGACCCGCATTGTAGCCCACCATCCACAGCGTCAGCATCGAGCCGAGGAGCAGCAGGATGAGGATCGTCTCCGGAACGCGCGCATACAGGCCCGCGATGATCCGCGTCTCGTGCAGGTCAATCGTCTGGTTCAGGGATTCGATGAACAAGGCCAGCATCTCCGATCCGGGGTGGTCGCGCGCCAACCCTTCGGTAATCGACCAGAGCACGGCATGAATCTCGGTTGACCGGGCCATCTTGGCCCGGAGTTCCGCGAGATCGTTTGTCCCGATGCGCAGCGGCACGTACTCGCGGAGCAGGTTGCGGACTTCAGTCGCAGCCGGCTCCGGTAGCAAACCAGCCCGAAGATACGTGGTGCCCACCGAGTTAGCCTCGGCGAGGACGAATCCGCGGCGCGTGTCGAAGCGGTCTGAGGCCATGCTCATCGTGATGGCGAGGAGAAATGCCAGCAGGGCGAGGAGCGCGCCCACGATCATGTTCGTGGGGCCGTCTTTCTCGTCGGGTGTGCGCTCCTGCCACCAGCGACCGAGGCGATAGCCGGCCTCGGACATGAGCAGCGCGACGACCGCGAACGCCAGGAAGACGCCGAGGATTGGCAACGAGTCGATAAACTGCTGGAAACGCATAGTCTCTCTCGCGCGGGCGCGCGCCAATTGTCTGGGATGTCACACGCAACCGCGGCGCCTGAGGCAGGTATGCTCCGCAGCACGGCAACTATACAACTCGGCGACCGTCCTGAAGAAGAGGGCGATCGGTGAGTGCCGGGATGCATCAGCATATTCGCAACGCGCCTGCTGTTGCCACGGAGCCATCGAGGCCGGCGTGGCAGGCTAGCGCAGCTTCAGCGCCGCCACCGCCAATGCCGCCCAGCCGACCATGAACGCCAGCCCGCCGATCGGCGTGATCGCCCCGAGCCCACGGACGCCGGTAAAGATCATCGCGTACAGCGAGCCGGAGAACAGCAGGATCCCGGCGACAAAGGCCCAGCCGGCCAGCTGCGCCGCCGGCGCCTCGGTCTGCTGGACCAGCCAGGCCGCGGCGAACAGCGCGAGCGCATGGTACATCTGGTAGCGCGCAGCGGTCTCGAAGACCTCGAGCATGCGTGGCTCCAGCTGGCTGCGCAGGGCGTGTGCGCCGAACGCGCCGGCCGCCACGCTGAGCGCACCGAACACGGCGCCGAGAACGACGAAGATCTTCATACGGCCTCCGGTACCAAGAATCGAATGCACGCCATCAAGTGATGGGGAGCGCTCGAAACCACGTGACAAACGCCATCCACGCGGTGCTGTAAGGCGTGGCGAAGAATAGCAACAGCGCGATGACGGTGCCGGCGGCAAAGATCTGGAACTCGCTGCGGCCCCTGGATGCGCGTGGCAGCGAAACGGATAGCGCCACGAGGACAGCGACCGTGATCAGCACGGCTGGCACCTGGTAGAGAAAGTCCGCGGGTAGCGGCGGGAAGTAAAAGTGCAGCAGGCGCGCCAGAAGAGGGTCCAGCAGCGGCAACGCGGTGCAGGCCATGTAACGCCCATGGACGGCGGGCACCGAGCGCCACGCTATACCGAGCACGAGCGCCGCGGCGAAGATCGCCGTCAGCACGAGAGGCATGTACAGGAAGAAGCCGTCGCGGGCCAGCTGCGCCTCATCCATTCGCGCCACGCCCCGGTGCGCGACCAGCACGCCGGACACCACGAAAGCGGCGCCGAGCAGCCACCCGAAGCGACCAACGCCGCGGTGCAAGTGGCGCTTGCGAGCGCGGATCAGGAGCGGCTGCGCGATCAACAAGAGTAGCCACGCCAGCCCCAGGGTCGCATGGAAGTGCGTGTAGGCGTCGGCTTCGCCGAACCTGGACAGGTATTGCGGCCAGAACGCGAGCACCGACAGCGCCAGCATGACGACGGCCGCCACGGCCAGGCGCTGCGGCAATACCTGCATGACCTTCTCTCCTCACGGCGCGGTCTGGCGGCCCGGGTACCTTACAGCAAGCGTTGCGTGATGGCCTTCAGTACCGCGTGGGTGCGGTCGCGGCAGTCGAGCTTGACCAGCAGCCCGGAAATGTAATTCTTCACCGTGCCCTCGGACAGGTGCAGGCTGCGGCCGATCTCCTTGTTCGAGTAACCTCCTGCGACCAGCCGCAGGATGTCGACCTCGCGTACCGTCAGGCGGCGCGCTTCAGTGTCGTGGCCGTCGCTCTTGTCCTGCCAACGCGCCCGCACCGCGCCCAGGCTGACGGGCTGCAGCAAGGTCTCGCCGTCGGCGACGCGACGGATGGCGGCGTGCAGATCTTCAGGGGACGCGTCCTTCAGCAGGAAGCCCTGCGCGCCGACCTCGACCGCGCGCAGCATCAGCTCGTTGTCGTCGAAGGTGGTAAGCAGGATTACCGGCGTCGCGTCACCACGCTCGCGCAACCGCCGGATCAGGCCGATACCGTCGAGCCCGGGCATGCGGATGTCGCTGACGACGACGTCCACCGGGCGTTGCTCGAGCGCATCGGCGAGCAGCGACGCGTCGAGCGACTCCAGCGCGATTTCCAGGTCGGCAAACTCGGCCAGCAGCGCCGACAAGCCCTTCAGCACCAGCGCCTGGTCGTCGACCAGGGCGATGCGCACGCGCCTTTGTGCGCCACGCGCGTTGCCGGCCGGCATCAAGCAGCGCTCCCGGCCGGTACGCTGGCGACGAGCTCGACGCCGCGACCCGGGGCGGGCGCGACGCGCAGGCTTCCGCCCAGCGACTCGAGCCGTTCGCGCATGCCCGTGAGGCCGTTGCCGAAGCGGATCTGCGGGCGCGCGGCACCGTCGTCGCGCACGCGCAGCTCGATCTCGCCATCGCGGCGGCCGCACCAGACCGTGATCTCGCCCGGACGACCGTGGCGCAGCGCATTGGTAATGCCTTCCTGGGCACACCGCAGCAAGGTCTCGGCGAGCTCCACCGCGTCGACGCGCGCGCCGGGTTCGACCTCGATACGGAAGCGCGGTCCCGGAATCCGGCGAGTCAGCGCCGCCAGCGCCGCGCGCAGGTCGATGCCGTCGTGCTTGCGCAGCTCGCTGACCACGTTGCGGATGTCGTCGAGCAGTTCGTTCGCGAGATCGGTTGCAACAACGATCTCCTCACGATCTGCCAGCGCCGGGTCGCGACGCAGTCGCGCCAGGTTCAGCTTCAGCGCGGTCAGCTTGTGGCCGGCGACGTCGTGCAGCTCGCGCGACAGCTTGAGCCGTTCCTCGCTGCGCGCGCTCTCGTCGAGCAGCGCGCGCGTTGCCAGCAGCTCGGCGTTGACCTGCACCACCTCGTCGCGCGCGCGTTGCGCCAGCGTCGCATAGCGCGCTGTCAGTGCCGCAAAGGCCTGGAAGCCCATCGCGGGCACCAGCACGAACAGGATCTGCGGCCAGGGCAATGCGATCGACCAGATCGCCGCCAGGCCGACATTGAACGAGGCCTGCCAGGCCAGCGCGCGCTTGAGCGGATACAGCGAGAACAACTGGGCGGCGACGATGATCAACAGGATGGCGGCGCTGCCGCTCCTGAACGCCCAGGTCACTGCAAGCGCGCACAGCCCTTGCAGCAGCACCAGCCGGCCGGCGGCTTCTGCGTCACAGCGGCCCGTGCTCTCGCCATTGGCACGCAGCACGAGCAACCCGAGAAACGCCAGCATGCCCAGCAAGCCCGCCCACTCGCGGGGGTCACTGAGCGAGTCGCTCTCCCAGCCGACCATCTGCAGCAAGATTGCCAGCCACGTGACGTAGGCAGCGATGTTGAGCGGTTCCAGCATTCCCGCGCCCCACAACGGGTGCCGGGATGGATTGGACGTGAGGCGAGTCAGCATGCCGGCAGTATAGGCAAGACGCAGCGCATTGCGGACTTGCCGGGGCCAGGTCGTGACTTTCGGCACCCCTCCAGCATGACGGATCGCAGCAGCCCCGGCAGCGGGTGTCGCCAGACAATGCTCGTGCCCCGAAGCCACCGGGGACCCAGCCCATGGATGCCTATCGCCTCACCGTCTTTCTGCACCTCGCCGCCGGCACGCTCGCGCTCGTGACCTGCTGGAGCGCGGCGCTGGCTCGCAAGGGCAGCCCGCTGCACATCGCCGTCGGCCGCACCTACCTGCTGGCGATGGTTGTCGTGCTGGTCACCTCAGCCGGCCTTGCCGCAGCATTCATCATGCGTGGCCGTCCCGCCATCGGCACCTTCCTCGCCTATCTGGTCGTCATCACGGCGACGGCCTGCTGGCTCGCCTGGCGCGCCATCCGCAGCAAGCGTGCGCCGGCAGACTATTTCGGCGCCGGCTTTCGCCACCTCGGCTGGCTCAATCTCGGCGCCGGGCTGCTGACTTTCGGCATCGGCGTGAAACTGGGCATCAGCCTGCTGATGATCTTCTCCTGGGCCGGCATCCTCGGCGGTACTGTGATGATTCGCCAGGCGCGCCGCCCGCCGTCGGCGGACCGGCGCTGGTGGCTGCGGGAGCATTACTTCAACGTGCTGGGCACCGGCGTAGCGACACACATCGCGTTTCTCGGCCTCGGGCTGCACCGGCTGCTGGCGCCGCTCGGTGTGCAGCCGCCGCAGCTGCTGGCCTGGACGCTGCCGCTCGTGGTGGCGTTCTGCGCCGCGATCTGGCTCGATCGTCGCTACGGACCACAGCGACCAAGGTGCACGGTCGCGCGGATGCCTACGTGATAGGGAGATCGGGAGCTTTAAGCCGTGCGCACCTGCTGCGATCAGTCCGCGGCGTAGCCAACTTCCCGTTGATGCCGAATGGCAAGCACCAGCACGGTGTCATGCTCCTCAACGTGACTGTACAGAGCGACATAGCCGGTCCGGCCTCGCGAGATGACCAGCTCCCTCATGTCGTACTCAGCCGGGCGACCGATCAATGGATGGTTCTCGAGCAGTCGCACCGCCTCGAAGATCAACTCGGTCGTTGCCAGCGCCGCGGCCGGCTCCATCTCGAGGAGGAAGTCAGTGAGCCGCTCCAGGTCAGCAAGTGCCCGCAGGGAATAAATCAGCTGCGCCAAGACTTCGCCTTGGGTTTGGCAACCGCCTCGCCGTGTGCACGTGCCCGGACGTAGCTGTGAACCTCAGTCGCGGAATAGCCCTTGCCAGACTTGAGCGTCTCAGATCTTGATGCAACCGCATCTGCAACGAACGCTGCGCGCTTCTCCGCTGCAACCGCTGCCGTCCGGATCGCATCGACCATGAAGGCGTGTGGCGTGACGCCTTGGTGCTTCGCAGCTGCGGCCGCCAGTTGCTTTACGTCATCCGGGAGTTTCAGTGAAGTTGTGGACATCGCGGCATTCCCATATCAAGGCGCTACCACAGTAGCACCCGCGAATGGCAGAGGCAATCGGTACCCGGCGGCGTCCAATGCGCGGCGAATACGGCCCGGAGCGCGGTTCAGCCCTCCCCGCGCCAAAGATACATGCTTGATTTCTTGTTCAGGATCCGCAGCTCGAAAGCCTCAGAACAGCGCGCGCCGGCCAGGCCATAGCACACGTGCAACGGCAGCAAATGCTCCTCCCGCGGATGGCAGAAACGGGCATGCGGCGCCTTATCCCATTGCGTGAGTCTTTGCGTCCGCTTTGCTTCACTGAGCTCCGGACTCGAACAGGTTTCCAACAGCCAGCTTTCAAAGGCCTCGTTCATCGCTCTCGATGCGTCGTTTTCCGGCGCAAAGAACGCCTTCATGTTGTGAAATGAAAAGCCGGAGCCGATGACCAGCAGACTCCCCTTATCCAGGTCCCGAAGGCCCTGGCCGATGCGGATGTGTTCTGCGGGGTCCAGGCTGTTCACAAGCGACAGCTGGACACACGGAATGTCTGCGTCCGGGAACATTATTTTCAGCGGCACAAACAAGCCGTGATCGAAGCCCCTCCGCTCGTCCAGCACAGCATCAATACCTGCGCGTTCGAGTTGATCCTTGATCTGCAAAGCCAGCAAGGGCTCGCCCGGGTAGGGATATTCAATGCTGTAGGCCTGGTCGGGGAAGCCGTAATAGTCGTAGATCAGGGGCGGATTCGGTGCTGCAGTGACGGCGGGTTTTGCTTCTTCCCAGTGGGCGCTCACGAGGACGACGGCAGAGGGCTTGCCCATCTTCGCTGCGATCTGCCGAAGACATGAAACCATCTCGGCATGTCCCAGATCGCGGAGGAGCGGCAGAGGACCGCCGCCGTGCGACAGGAACAATACGCAGGGCCTGTTTTTCATGCCCGCTGCATCACCCCTGATTCCAAGCCTAGACGAGCTGCGCCATGGGCCAGCCACGCAGTTGGCGAGCTGTCACTTTGCCTCGTCCACCATCTGGATGGTCTTCTCCTCGACTTCGTGAGCGACTTGCACGATTGCCGGATCCTGGGACAATTTCGCAAGCATCTGCACCGGCCTGACGAGGCCGATCCTGGTGGTGCCTTTGTCCGTGAACACCGAGATCCGACACGGCAGCGCCATGTTCAGTCGCATGTCAGCCGACATCACCTTCGCCGCCTGTCCTGGATTACAGACCTCGAACACCTTGCTCTGCTCGTCAAAGGGGATGCCCTTGCTGCGCAGCGTGGCCCCCAGGTCGTGGACATGCAGCACCCCGAAGCCAAGACGCGTAACGGCGGCCTCGAGGTAGGCCGAGGCCCGGTCGAACGATTTCGCAGACCCCACTATGTAATACATGACTCACGTCGATCTTTGCAGGTAATAGCGGTGCATCGCAACGCCGGCATTGAAAGGAAAGGCTCTGTTCCTTGCGCAACTTCGCTACCAATATTGATCCTCGGACGGTTACGCCGGGTCGCACGCAAACTCAGGTGCCTGGCACGATATTCTTGAAGACTTTCCCGTCCTTCATGATCACCAGCAGGTTCTTCTCCGGATCGGCAATTATCTGTGAGCGGATCGCCATCCACCAGCAGCAGGTCGGCCAGTGCGCCCTCCTCGACCACGCCCAGCCTGCCCTGGTAAGGGCTGCGCGGGCCGGACAAGGCCAGCAACTCCGCATTGGTGCTGGTGGCCATGCGCAGCACCTCGGCCGGCGTGAACCAGCGAACCATTTTCGCCAGCTGCGCGCCCTGCTGCGTGCCGAGCTCGGCGTTGAACAGGGTGTCGGTGCCCCAGGCGGTCATCAGCTTGTATTTCTTCGCCAGCGCATAGGCCACCTCGGTGCCATGGGCCACCTGCAGCTGCTTGGCGCGGTTGGCCGAGCCTTCGGGAAACGGCGTCGCATGCTCGTCGTCCAGGAATGGCTGGATGCTTAGCCAGACGCCCTTCTCGGCCATCAGCTTCGCGGTCGGTTCGTCCATCAATTGGCCGTGATCGATGACCTTCACGCCGGCGCGAATCGCCGTCTGGATCGCGCGCGGCGTATAGGCGTGCACGGTCACGTAGGTGCCCCAGTTCTCTGCCGCTTCGACCGCGGCCCGAAACTCCGCCTCGGTGTACTGGGACACGTCGATCGGATCGTAGTCCGATGAGACGCCCCCGCCCGCCGCCAGCTTGATCTGCGACGCGCCCTGCATCAGCTGCTCGCGCACCCGCCGGAGCACTTCGTCGACGCCATCAGCGATGGCCGCACCGCCGGCCCGCTCCGAATAGTGCAGGTGACCGTCCGGTGCACGGGGGAGCTCGTTCAACTGGCGATAGTCGGCATGGCCACTGGTCTGCGAGATCATCGCGCCAGAAGGCCAGATGCGCGGACCGGCGATCAGGCCCTCGTCGATGGCCCGCTTGATACTGAAAACCGGCCCCGCCAGGTCGCGGACGCTGGTGAAGCCGCGCATCAGGGTGTTCTCGGCTTCCCGTGCGGCGCCAGGTTGAGGTAGCCATCCGGACCGACGAGGGCGACCTTCAGCGGCGCTGAAGCCAACATCATGTGGTAATGCGCGTCGATCAGTCCCGGCATCAGTGTTCGCCCGCCACCGCGGATGATGAGGATGTCGCCAGCACCATCGCCCGGGATCGGCGCCGCAGAAATGCGTTCGATCCGGTTGCCGCGCACCAGCACATTCGTTGGCGCAGACAGCGCGCTGGCCTTGCCATCGAAGATGCGCACGTTCTCGATCAGCACGGCTGCGGGCTGATCGCCTTGCGCGGTCGCCACAGGCCGGCCTCCGTCGCAGACGCTGCTGTGCTCGGGTTCACTGCATGTCGATCACCCAATCCTGCGACCCGGTAGGGCAGCAACGCGGGTCGTCAGGACGTGGCATGGTGGAGGTCAACGTGATGCGGCCGGGCGCAAACACGACATTGCGCGGATCGGCACCGAACACGTCATCGGCGCTGCGATGGTAAACCATGCGTCCTTCCTCGTTCCGGAACAGCGCCACGGTCAGCATGTCGCTGTTACCGCCACTGGCGAAAAACACCCACGCCAGCGCGTCGGCGACGCCGTCACCGGTAAAATCCCCCCGGAAGATTTGTACGGGTTCGTGCAAGTTCCCGCCATAGCGGTCGCGCGCCCACGCAAGGATGGCGTCGTCGGCGGAATCGCCGCCCAACGATTGCGAGCATGCCGCCAAGATCACCGCGCTCAGAACCAGCATGCATTTCTTCAGCATCACTACGGCATCCTCTTGGCGCGTGGGGAGGCTCCAACCCCAGTGGGCCGCTGCAGCATACTGTCAGCCACTGCCTTCATGCAGGCGGCCCTCCACGTACTTGTGAAGGATGCTGGCAACCAGGGTTTGGTAGGGAATGCCTTCGGCCAGCGCCTTCTTCTGCAGGCCTCTCAGATCCTTGGAAGATAACCGAATGTTGATCCGTGCATCCTTTCGAAACAGGGCCTCGGCATATTCCTGGCGCCTCTTCTGGGTGGCGCCAGCGTTCTTTGAACGCTTGATGTTGCCCGACTCTGAATGGCACGAGGTAGACATACTCCTCGATCGCTATCAGTGAAGCGTCAGGACTCAGCCGAGCGGTTGTGACACCGGCAGCGATAGCTCGTCTCTGCTCTTGTTGAGGACGCCTCCCGGTGTGACGTCGACGCTATCAACGGCCGATTTACTGACAGCAAACGTGACGCAGGCTGCCGTGGCAATCGGAACGTCTGGCGCCATGTGTCAGGCGCCTCGGACCCGTGACATCGTTCCTTCAATTCGGTGTACAGGGCCTCCAGCGTGTCATGGGAATCAATGACGACGTAGCTTTGCGCACCGCACGCGAGACATGCTCCGGTCCCCTGCAGCACCCGATACGCGGCTGCTGGCGATTCCGCGTTGGCCGGTTCGCCGACAACGAGAAAGCACGCCGCGAAGACAGTGACAATCAAGGATCGAAGTTGCATCCGCCCCCCTATGCGGCCCAACGCAGTGATAAGCCGCGAGCGTTAGCCCGTCGGCGGCACCGATGCGCCAGTCGTGTCGCCAGGTCCGCGCGGTGCAAGCTCCCAGCACTGCAAGTTCTGGGTTAAGCCTATCTTCGGATAGTAGGCCACCGCAGCGGGTGCGCTGATGAGCCTGATTTTGCACCGGGGGCCCAGTTCACCTGCGGTGATAGCTCGGTCTACGGCAAACGTGATCATCATCCTTCTTTCCTTGGCAGCCAACTCCAAAGCTCAGCCAGGCGCGTTAGCGCATCGGCTGGAGCAACTGGTCATGCAGTGATGGGACTCAATACATGGAGGGCGTCGTGCATCACTTCAGCTTCTCCAGCCGGCCTTTGCGCCGAACCAGATTCCTGTAATCCCATTGAATTTCTCGCGCTTTTTTCAGCCATCGCCGCAGACCTGCTGTTTCGATTTCCGCGACATCGTTGTAGAAAACTGATGCGTCCTTGAATTTCCTGCCTACGACGTTCAACCCTGCTTCTGCAAAATCCGCCCCGCTCCAGAACATCAACCGTATCCCTGGTTTCTGCTTGCTGTATCCGACCGTTGGATTGCCGTCCAGAAGCCAGACTGGATGCGCGTGCCAAATCTTGTTTTCAGCTCCAGGCAGGTTTCGGTCGATCTCCCGGGCAAGCAGATCGCATACTGCCTTGTGACCAGCTGCCTGAAGGCGGGCGGTCCGTGAGAACGAACGCCGCACGCAGATGTCGGCCTCGGCGAGGAGCGGGCACCAGCCATCGTACAGGGTGCTGTGTAATGCCCAAACGCGCGATTCACCTGAGGATGAATGTGCATATACCACAGCGACCCAACTCGGCGAAAACCGATAGCGCGGCGGTGCGCGCGAGCTCACTGCCGCACCCCTTCCGGCGACAACATCACCTCCACCAATGACCCGCGCGAATACTGGAAGGCCCTCGAAACCATCTGCATCGCCACCGCCGGGCCCGGCTCCCCAACCACCCGCTGCCCGTAACTCACCACAAATCGCGCCGGATCTTCCGGATCGATGAACGTGCTCTGCGGCGCAATCCGGTCTCCGAGCAAGATCGCATTCGTCCCCACGGTTCCATCCGTCGTCCGGATCGCCGCAGCCGCGTAATAGAAAGTGCCGCTGCCGCTGCTGTCCTGGACCAGCAGGAAAGCGGCATCCATCACTCCGTCACGGTTGAGATCGATGTCCACGGCATGGCCGAAGTACTTGGTCACCTGCTTCGACGCGGCTCCCGGAACGAGCGTCTTCTCGGCGAAACCATTGACGAGCGTGATCGCTTCACCCTCGACGACATAGGTCGCATCCCGCGGCGTCGGCCCGCCCGCCGAAAACTGCGCCGCGCACGCCGCCACGACCAGGCCGGCCATCACGGCCAGCGCCGCCCTGGAGAATTCGTGCGCCACAGCTTCGGGCTTTGGCGATTCCAGTCGCCGCCCCTCAGCCCTTCAAGGTCGCCAGGTCAATCACGAAGCGATAGCGCACGTCACTGCGCTGCATGCGCTCGTAGGCCGCGTTGATGTTGCGGATGTCGAGCATCTCGATGTCGCAGACGATGCCGTGTTCGCCGCAGAAGTCGAGCATCTCCTGGGTTTCCGGCAGGCCGCCGATCAGCGAGCCGGCGATGCGGCGCCGCCCGAGGACGATCGGGAAGGTATGCAGCGCCGGCTCGACCGGGCCGAGCAGGCCGACGAGGATCAGCGTGCCGTCGCGCTTCAGCACGTTGACGTAGGGATTGAGGTCGTGGGGCACCGGCACGGTGTCCAGAATGAAGTCGAAGCGCGCGGCCGCCGCGCTCATCTCGGCCTCGCTGGAGGAGATGATGACGTGGTGCGCGCCCTGCTTCTTCGCCTCTTCGACCTTGGCCGCGGAGCGAGTGAAGACCGTGACCTCGGCGCCGAGCGCGCGCGCGAACTTGACGCCCATGTGGCCGAGGCCGCCCATGCCGACCACGCCGAGGCGATGGCCCTTCCCGACGCCGAAGTGCTTCAGCGGTGACCAGGTGGTGATGCCTGCGCACAGCAGCGGCGCGGCGGCCGCCGGGTCAAGCGAGGCCGGCATGCGCAGCACGAAGCGCTCGCTGACGACGATCTTTTCCGAGTAACCGCCGTAGGTCGGCTTCCCGTCGTGCAGGTCGATGCCGTTGTAGGTGCCGACCCAGCCCTTTTCGCAGTACTGCTCCAGGCCGTGCTCGCAGGAGCCGCACTTGCGGCAGGAATCCACCAGGCAGCCCACGCCGACGACATCGCCCGGCTTGAAGTCCTTGACCGACTTGCCGACGGCCGTGACGTGGCCGACGATCTCGTGGCCCGGCACGATCGGGTACTTCGTGATTCCCCATTCGTTGTAGGCGGTGTGCAGGTCGCTGTGGCAGACGCCGCAAAAATCGATCTCCATGACCACGTCGTCGGGCCGCGGCGCGCGGCGCTCGATGGGGAACGGCGCGACGCCCGAGGTGGGGGACTGCGCAGCATAGGCCTTGACCTGGGACATGGCGGAATTCCTTGGTACTGCGGAAATAAACGGGCTCAGCGCCTGATGATAGCCCACCAGCGCGCCACGTTCAGAAGGCTCATCAGCGAGGCGGCCACGTAGGTGAAGGCGGCGGCGCGCAGCAGCCGCGCGGCATGCGGCATGTCGTCCTCGATGAGGATGTTCTCTTCCTCCAGCATCGGCAGCGCGCGACCGAAACTGGCGTCGATCTCCGTCGGCAGCGTGACCAGGTGCACCAGCGTGGAAGTGCCCAGCGTCAGCAGGCCGCCGACAAACATGACGATGCCGAGCTGCGGCGCGCGCGTCAGCATGCCGATGAACGGCGAGACCATCAGCAAGCCGGCGCCGAGCCGCTCGGCGTGGCGCATCGACATCACCAGCCGGTGGCGCAGCTTCAGCGGCGGGTAGCCGGTGTGGTCCTGCACCGCGTGGCCCACCTCGTGGGCCGCCACCGCAATGGCGGTCAGCGAGCGGCCGTTGAAGTTGCCCGGCGACAGGCGCACGGCCTTGGCGACGGGGTCGTAGTGGTCGCCTTTCTCGGTCTGCTCGACAGCCACGCTCTGCATGCCGCGCCGATCCAGCAGGTGACGCGCCAGCTGCGCGCCGCTGCCCTTGTAGCGGTCCGCGGGCTCGGCGTACTTCGCCAGCACGTGCTTGACCCAAAGGCCGGGGCCGAACACGAGGCCCAGCAGGATCGCAGTCAGCAGGATGAAGTGCATGCGTTCGCTCCGGTTCCTGCACGCGTCAGTGCACGTCTCTCGGCTCGTCCGGGGCGACATTGCCCTCGGCAGCTTGGACCGGCGCGGCCAGCGCATCGTTCAACAGCCGCGTGGCCAGGCCGGCCAGCGGCTGCGGGTTGCCGGGCAGGATGCGCGTGCGCACCGCCAGCGCCATCGCCAGCGCCTGCAGCACGTCGCCGTTGCTGACCGAGCCGATGGTGCGGACCTCGCGGTCCAGGGCGCCGAGCACGACGCTCAGCAGGTTGAACACGTCCACGCTCGAGCCGGTCTCGGGATGCAGCGGGAACTCGAATTCGAACTGGTTGCCGCGCTCGGTCAGGGCCTTGTAAGGCAAGCGTTTCGACATCGAAGGATCCTCGGCATCAGTCCGGATGGCACAGGAATATTCGCGGCGGCACCAGCGCCGGGTTCAGTCGCGGGCGGCCGCATCCCGGCCCGGCGCGAAAATGCGAATATACCGGCCATGAGCCGCTATCGCCCACCGCAACCGCATTCGTCACCGTACATCACGCCGGAAGGCGCCGCCCGGTTGCGCGAGGAGCTCGACCGGCTGTGGCGCATCGAGCGGCCCGAGGTCGTGCAGGCGCTTGCGGCCGCCGCCGCCGAGGGTGACCGTTCCGAAAACGCCGAGTACATCTACCGCAAGAAGCAGCTCGGCGGCATCGACCGGCGCGTCCGGCATCTGCGCCGGCGGCTCGGGGTGCTGAAGATCGTCGATCGCAGCCCGGCCGGCACCGAGCAGGTGTTCTTTGGCGCCTGGATCACCGTCGAGGACGACACCGGCGCCGAGTCGCGCTACCGTATCGTCGGCCCCGACGAGTTCGACCACGCCCCGGGCTACATCAGCATGGATTCGCCACTGGCGCGCGCCCTGCTGAAGCGTACGCCCGGCGACGAGGTCACGCTCGAGCTGGCCGGCGGACGCCGGACCTACCTGCTGCTCGAGGTCAGCTACGCCGGGTGACCGCGGCCTTGGCCGGGGGACCGTGGGCATGGCTGCGTGACCGTGGCCTTGGCCTTGGCAGGGCGACCGTGGCCGGAGGCGCAGAGAGTCAAAGTGTGCCATCGGTGTCGCCATCGCCACCGGTGCGGCGGTAGCGACAGCAGCAGCGGCCGCCGAAGCGGCACCACCAGGCGCCGATCCTGTCGACGCAGCAGCGGGATCGGGACGTCACTGGCTCTCTGAGCGAAGTTATTTTGAGCGAAGAGAGCCAGTGACGGCACGGTCCCGCGGTCGACCGGCAGGCCTTAGCTCGAAACCGCCCATCGGGGTAGAATCGAACGCCTGTTCAGCGCTTGCCCCGGAGACCCGCCATGGACTTTTCGTTCACCGAAGAACAACTCATGATCCAGGAAGCCGCCCGCAATTTCGCGCAGCGCGAGATCGTGCCGATCGCGGCGGAGTTCGACATCAGCGGCAAGTTTCCGGAAGACTCATTGCGAAAGGCCGGTGAGCTCGGCTTCATGGGCGTCGAGGTGCCGGAGGAGTACGGCGGCGCCGGCCTGGACGCGATCGGCTTCGCGCTGATGATGGAGGAGATCGCCGCGGCCGACGCGGCGCACTCCACTGTCATCTCGGTGCACAACTCGCTGTACTGCAACGGCATCCTGCAGTACGGCACCGAGGAGCAGAAGCAGAAGTACGTCACTCCCGTGGCCTCGGGCGAGGTGTTCGCGGCCTACGGCCTGACCGAGCCGCAGTCCGGCTCCGACGCCGCCAATATGCGTACCCGCGCGGTGCGCAAGGGCGACCACTACGTCATCAACGGCAAGAAGTCCTGGATCACCTCGGGCCCGGTGGCCCGCTACGTCATGCTGTTCGCGATGACCGACCCGGCGGCCGGCCCAAAGGGCGTCTCCGCGTTCATGATCGATACCAAGAAGGACGGCTTCGCCTGCGGCAAGACCGAGCCCAAGCTCGGCATCCGCGCCTCGGCCACCTGCGAGATCGAGCTCACCGATTACATCTGCCCGGTCGAGGACCGCCTCGCCAAGGAGGGCGACGGCTTCAAGATCGCCATGAGCATTCTCGACGCGGGCCGCATCGGCATCGGCGCGCAGGCCGTCGGCATCGCGCGCGCCGCCTACGAGGCGAGTCTCTCCTACGTGCGCGAGCGCCATGCGTTCGGTGCGCCCATCGGCAGCTTCCAGATGATCCAGGCCAAGATCGCCGACATGAAGATGCGCCTCGAGGCGGCGCGCCTGTTGACGCTGAAGGCGGCGTGGAACAAGAAAGTCGCGGCCGCGGCCGGGCTGCGCAACACCACCGAGTCCTCCTGCGCCAAGCTGTTTGCTTCGGAGGCCGCGATGTTCATCACGCACGCGGCCGTGCAGATCCATGGCGGCATGGGCTACAGCAAGGAAATGCCGATCGAACGCTATTTCCGCGACGCCAAGATCACCGAGATCTATGAGGGCACCAGCGAGATCCAGCGCATGGTGATCGCGCGCCAGGAAACCGGCCTGAGGTAGAACTTCAGTCGTCGTCGACGATCGTGACCTCTACCCTGGCGGGCTCGCCGACCGGAGGTCCGTCGGGCACCTGCTGCAACTCGACGACGAACACCCGGTCGGGTCCCGGCAGGCTGTCATCGACGATCGGGATCAGGATGACCAGTGACTCGGCGGCGGCGGACGCCCCGGTCCATTGCCACACGGAGCTGCCCGCGTAGTGGACGCCATCCACGGCCGTCCGGTCCAGCGTGCGCCACAGCACCTGTAACGGGCCCCGATAGTTGGCCGGGCGGAGCAATTCGAGCCGCAGCGCGCCGCCCGCTTCCGGGATGCGCAGCGTCGCGGCGGGAAAAGCCAGCGCGGCCGGGCGGCGGCGCGGCGGCGGCGGGGTCGCAGGCTGCTCTGCCGGCGGGCCGGTCTCGGCCGGCGCGCCTACCTCTGCCGCGATCGCCGCGTCTTGCGGTGGCGGCTCTGCCGGCACGGCGTCAGGCGGGCCCGACTCGACGCTGCCCGTCGCTTCGCCCAGCGCTGGCGAATCTTGTTGCGCGTCGTCCGGCAGCGTCTCGACCGGTGGCAGCTCGACGACTGGCGGCGTCACCCGCGGCGGCGCGGGCGGCGCATCCGGCCACAGCGCGATGCTGACCGCGATGACTGCCAGCACCGCCGCCGCCACCCAGGGGAGGCCGCGACTTGCTCCGGCAGGCAAGAAGAACGCCCGCAGGAAGGCCGCGCCATCCGCCGGGCGGGCCGCGGCCCGGAAGGCCAGCGCGCGTTGCAATGCCTTCCAGCGCTGCGCGGACAGGCTGGCGGGTTTTGTCACCTTGAGATTGAGGTGAGCGGCCTCGTCAGCCGGCAGATTGCCCCATGGGTGGCGCCCGGTGAGCATCTCGTAGACCACGCAGCCGAGGCTGTAGACGTCGTCGCGCGGATCCGGCGCCACACCCGCGAGCATCTCGGGGCTCGCGTAGAGCGGTGTCCAGGTCTTCGGCGGCGGCCCGACTGCGGACTCGGCGTCCTTGACCGTCCCGGCGAGTCCGAAGTCGATCAAGCGCGTCTCGCCCGCCGCCGTGATGAAGATGTTGGCCGGCTTCAGGTCGCGATGGACGAGCCCCTGGCCGTGCAGATAGGCCAGCGCCTCGCACAGCTCGCGAGTGACCCGCAAGGCCTGGTCGACGGGCAAGGGCGCCGGGTGGGTGCGCACCAGGTGGCTGCGCAGCCACTCGCCGTCGAGCAGCTCCAGCACGAGGAAAGTGCTCTCCCCGTCGCTGCCCGAATCCAGCAACCGGACCACGCCGGGGTGATCCAGCGGCCGGAGCAGCGCGGCCTCCCGTTCGAACGAGCGCCGCGCCTCGCGCCCCCTGAACTCCGGCGCCAGCAGCTTGACGGCCACACGCGCGGCCTCGGGCCCGGAGCCAATGTGCTGCAGATCCACGGCACGGTAGACGACGCTCATGCCGCCACGTCCCAGCACCGCGTCGAGGCGGTAACGGCCGGCGAGCACGCTGCCGACCCCCGGTGGCGACGGCGGCGACGCTGGCCTGGGTGGTTCGGATGCTTCGAGTGGTTCCTGCAGTTCCGGCGGTTCGGGCGGCTTGGGTGGCCTGGCGTGCTCCGGGGGCTTGGAAGGCTTGGCGTGCTCTGGGGGCTTGGGCGATTTGGACGGCCTGGCCGGCTCTGGCTGCTCGGGCGGCTCGGGCTCACCGAACGGGGGGGTGATGTCCCCGGCGGAACTGCGCGTGACTTCATTCGCCATCAGCGCATGCAGCGCAGGCGACATCCTGCCGGCCGACTTGAGCGAGTCCAGCCGCTGCAGCGTGGCCTCGGTCAACTCCGGATGGCGCGACAGCTGGTCCTCGACCACCTTGCGGAACTCCTCGAAGTCCGCCCAGCCGTCGATGAAGTCGTCCAGGATCTTGTCCAGCTTGGCGCCGTCGTTCATGGTTGAATGGATAGCACGAACGGGCGGCCAATGCGAAGCGCAGCCCGTCAATTTGGCGTCAATTCGGCGCCGGGCTAAACTGCCGAGCCGTCGATTCCCCTGGACTGGCGAGGACTTCCCCTGATGCACAGACTGGCAGTTACGGCCTGCCTGTCCCTGTTGATCGCGGGCTGCGGCACGCACGCGGGACAGCGGGCCGGCGAAACCCCGGACCACTCGATGGCGGCGCAAGGCGCGTCGCCGGACTACCCTGCGACCCGGCGCGTCGAGCACTTCGACGAGTATTTCGGCGTGGGCGTCGCGGACCCGTACCGCTGGCTGGAGGCGTCAGACGACCCCGAGGTAGACGCCTGGGTGGCGGCGCAGAACGCCCTGTCGACGCGCTTCCTCGCCGACCTGCCGGACTATGAGCGAATCCGCGCGCGCCTCGACGAGCTGTGGCGCACCGAGCGGATGACGGTGCCGCGCGTGCACGAGGGGCGTTATTTCTTCGAGTACAACGACGGCGAGGCGACGCTCGGCAAGCTGATGGTCAGCGACGGGCTCGAGGACGAGTGGCGGCTGCTGCTCGACCCGGAGTCGCTGTCCGCGGACGGCACGGTCATGCTGGCGCGCTGGAACGTCAGCCCCGACGCCCGGCTCGTCGCGTGGGCCGCCACCGACGGTGGCTCGGACTGGACCAGCTGGCGGGTCCGGCGGACCGACACCGGCGAGGACCTGCCCGACCGCCTCGAGGGCACGAAGGGCACGATCGCCGCCTGGCTGCCGGACGCCAGCGGCTTCTTTTATGCCCGTTACCCGAAAAACGCGGCCGGCGCGTGGGACGACCTGCAGCAGGCAGAGATCTGGCGGCACCGCATCGGCACGCCGCAGGCCGAGGACACGCATGTCTTCTCGGTCACCGACCACCCGACGCGCACGCCCATTCCGTGGATGTCGTCGGACGGCCGGCACCTGGTGCTGTATATCCACCAGGACAGCCGCGCCAACGGTATTTACCTGCTGCCGCTCGACGCGCCGGGCGCCGCGCCGCTGCGGCTCGTCGACAGCTGGGATGGGCGCTCGACCTATCTCGGCAGCGTCGGCGACACGGTCTATGTCAGCACCAACATCGGCGCGCCGCGCGGCCGCATCGTCGCGATCGACCTGGCGCGGCCCGCGCCGGCGTACTGGCGCGACGTGGTCACCGAGAGCGAGCTGCCGATCGAGGGCGCGGCGCTGATCGGTGCGACGCTGATCGTGCACTACCTCGAGGATGCGAAAAGCCGCGTCGAGCTTTTCGATATCGACGGCACGGCCCGCGGCGCGCTGCCGCTGCCGGGCATCGGCAAGGTCTCGGGCTTCGCCGGCACGCCGAAGTCGACGGAGACTTTCTTCCAGTTCGAGAGCTTCGACAACCCGGGCACGATGTTCCGCTTCCGCCCGGACAGCGGCGAGCTGGCGCTGTTCCACCGCAAGTCGACCGCGCTCGACACGAGTGCGCTGGTGACGCGCCAGGTGTTCTACACGAGCAAGGACGGCACGCGAGTGCCGATGTTCATCGTGCACCGGGAAGGCCTCGAGCTCGACGGCGCCAACCCGACGATGCTGTACGGCTACGGCGGCTTCCGGATTTCCATGCAGCCGGGCTGGGACCTCAGGCTGCTCGGCTGGCTGGATCTCGGCGGCGTGCTGGCGATCGCGAACCTGCGCGGCGGCGGCGAGTACGGCGCGGACTGGCACCTGGCGGGCACGCGCGAGCGCAAGCAGAACACCTTCGACGATTTCATCGCGGCGGCCGAGTGGCTGATCGCGGAGCGCTGGACTTCGCCGCAGAAGCTCGCGATCTACGGCCGCAGCAACGGCGGCCTGCTGGTCGGCGCGGTGCAGTTGCAGCGGCCGGAACTGTTCGCCGCCGCCGGGCCGGCGGTCGGCGTGCTCGACATGCTGCGCTATCACACGCCGAGCGCGAACGCGCGCAGCTGGGCCGGAGACTACGGCCTGTCGGAGGTCGAGTCGGACTTCCGCGCCCAGCTGGCCTACTCGCCGGTGCACAACACCGAGGCCGGCCGCTGTTACCCGGCGACGATTATTCACTCCGCGATGCGCGACGACCGCGTCGTGCCGTGGCACAGCTTCAAGTTCGCGGCGGCCCTGCAGCGCGCGCAGGGCTGTGACCGCCCGGTCCTGCTGCGCGTCGAGACACGCGGCGGGCATGGCTCCGGCGGCGCCAAGCCGCGCTGGATGCTGATCGAGGAGTTCGCCGAGCTGTACGCCTTCTTCGCGTGGGCGCTCGGCATGGACGGCGCCGCGCCGGCGCCCTGAGGGGCGCGCTACAGGCCGAGGCTGTGCAGGAAAGCCTCGAGGCCCTCGACATAGCGGCCCTTGCTGCGCAGGAAGGCGTCGTTGTGTCCGCCGTTCAGTTCCAGCAGTTGCTTCGGTGGGTTCGCCGCCGCGTACAGCGCCTCACCGTGGCGGAACGGGATGATCTCGTCCTCGCGGCTGTGGACGATCAGCAGCGGCGCCTGCACTGAGCGCAACTTGCGCTCGACCGGGTACTCGATGCGCGCCAGGCGGCGCACCGGCAGGAACCAGTAGATCTCGGCCGCCAGCTCCGGCACCGAGCGGAACGCCGACTCGACGATCAGCCCGCCCGGCCGGTGCTCCGCGGCGAGCACCGTCGCCACTGCGCCGCCGAGCGAGCGGCCGAACACGATGATGCGCTCCGCCGGCACAGCGCGGTCCTCGACGAGATGGCGCCATGCGGCGCGCGCGTCCTCGGCCGTGCCGTGTTCCGACGGCCTGCCGGTGCTCTGGCCGTAGCCGCGATAGTCGATGATCAGCACCGACAGCCCGAGCCCGTGGAACAGCCGCAGCGAATCGAGCCGGTGCGAGATGTTGCCGGCATTGCCGTGGAAAAACAGCAGCACGGCGCGCTCGCGCTCAGCCGGCACGAACCAGGCGTCGATCTCCTCGCCATCGGCCGTCGGGATCCGCAGCGCCTCGTAGCGCAGGCCGATGTCGGCCGGCGACGCGATGAGCTGGCGGGACGGCATGCCCGGCAGGAACAGCATGCTTTCCTGCCGGAACCACAAGAACGCGACCATCGCCCCGTAGAGCAGCGCGCCGAACAGCAGAGCCGTGAAAAGTGGCTTCACAGGGAGGGGGACACTGCTGTTTGGGCCGTTTTAGCAGTGTCCCCCTGCGCGGCGAGAGCGGCGCCGACGATGCCGGCGTCATTGCCGAGGGCAGCGGGGACCACCGGGGTGCGGCATTGCAGCAGGGGGATGAACTTCTCGTGCTTGCGGCTGACGCCGCCGCCGATGATGTAAACGTCCGGCCAGACGAGTTGCTCGATCGCCACCAGCACCTCGGACAGGCGGGCCGCCCACTTCTCCCACGACAGGTCCTCGGCCGTCCTGACCTGCGCCGACGCGCGATGCTCGGCATCCTTGCCGCGGATGTCGAGGTGGCCGAACTCGGAGTTCGGCAGCAGCACGCCGTCGACGAATACGCTGCTGCCGATGCCGGTGCCGAGGGTCAGCAGCACCACGGTGCCTTGCCGGTCACGGCCGGCGCCGAAGCGCATTTCGGCGAGGCCCGCCGCGTCGGCGTCGTTCAGCACCACGACCGGGCGGCCGAGCGCCTCGCCCAGCAGCCGGCCGATGTCACAGCCGATCCACGCCGGGTCGATGTTGGCGGCGGTTTGGGCGACACCGTGCATCACGACGGCCGGCACCGCCACGCCCACCGGGCCGCGTGTGCCGAACTGCGTGGCAAGCTCCACCACGGCGGCCCCGACCGCCCCGGGCGTCGCCGGTTGCGGCGTCAGGACCTTGTGCCGCTCGACCGCCAGCCTGCCGGCAGCGAGATCCACCGGCGCGCCCTTAATCCCCGATCCGCCGACGTCGATGCCCAGCAAGTTCATAACGGGGTCCTCACCACATGGTCCGCAGCCGTGCGCCGATGTCGATCACCTCGGCGGGCTGCGACGACCCGCCGGCGCCGGGCTCGGCGCCGGCGTGGAAGCGCGGCGCCATGCACGCCATCATCGCCGCGTCGATGAAGCGGCTGCGCGCGCCGTAGACATGCCGGTCGCCGTGGCGCGGCTGCTGCGGCACCCAGTACTTCAGCGGCGCGACGAGGTGCAGCGCCGATTTCGCGCGCGTCATCGCCACATACAGCAGACGACGCTCCTCCTCGATCAGCGCCGGCTTGCCGGTCGCGAACTCGGACGGGAAGTTGCCGTCGGCGACATTCAGCACATAGACCGAGTCCCATTCCTGCCCCTTGGCCGAGTGGATCGTCGACAGCACGAGGTAGTCCTCGTCGAGCAGCGGCGGCCCGGCCAGGTCGCCGGTGGCCTGCGGCGGATCGAGCGACAGCTCGGTCAGGAACTGCTCGCGCGTTGCGTAGCGGGCGGCGATCTGTTCCAGCGCGTCGAGATCGCCGAGCCTGACCGGCCACTCCTCGTACAGCCGCTCGAGCTGCGGCCGGTACCAGTCGCGCGCGCGGCCGACCTGCCCATGCCAGTCGCCCTCGCCGGCGCAGGCGCCGGCCAGCAACTCGACGAGTCCTGGCCAGTACGGCGCGGCCGCCGCCGGCGGGCGCCAGTCGGCCAGCGCCGCCGGCGAGAAGCCGTGCGCCTCGAGCCAGCCGAAAGCCTTCGCCGCGACGGCCGGACCGACGCCCGGCAACAGCTGCAGGCTGCGGAAGGCCGCGATGCGGTTGCGCGGGTTGTCAGCCCAGCGGAGCACGGCCAGCAGGTCCTTGACGTGTGCGGCCTCGAGAAACTTCAGCCCGCCGTATTTCACGAACGGGATGTTGCGCCGGACCAGCTCGAGCTCGAGCCGGTCGCTGTGGTGGCTGGCGCGGAACAGCACGGCCTGGTGGCGCAGCAGCTGGCCGGCCTCGCGCGCCGCGAGGATCGCGCTGATGACGTAGTCGGCCTGGGCCTCGTCGTCGGGTACCGTGACGTAGTATGGCCGCTGCCCGGACGGCTTCGCCGAGTGCAGGTCCTTGCGGAACTGCCGCTCGGCCGGGCGCATCAAGGCGTTCGCGGCGTCCAGCACCGGCTGCACGGAGCGGTAGTTCTCCTCCAGCATGACGATCTCGGCCGGCGGCGCGAACTGCGCCGGAAAGCGCAGGATGTTCTCGACGTCGGCAGCGCGGAACGAGTAAATGCTCTGCGCATCGTCCCCGACCACGGTCAGGCCGCGGCCGTCCGGCTTCAGCCGCAGCAAGATCTCGGCCTGCAGCAGGTTGGTGTCCTGGTACTCGTCCACCAGCACGTGGTCGAAACGCTCGCCGACGGCCGCCGCGAGCGCGGGCGACGCCATCAGGCCGTGCCACCACAGCAGCAGGTCGTCGTAGTCGAGCATGCTGCCGGCCTGCTTCAGCTCGACATAGCGGCGGAACAGGCTGCGCAGCTCGTCGGCCCACTCCGCGCACCATGGCCAGCCTTCGGCGAGGCAGTCGTCCAGCGCCGCGCGCGCGTTCACGGAGCGCGAATAGATCGCCAGGCAGGTGTCCTTGCGCGGGAAGCGGCGCGCCCGCTCGCCGAGCGAGAGTTCCTGGCGCGCGACGTCCATCAGGTCCGCCGCGTCGCCGCGATCGAGCACCGAAAAGCCGGGGTCGAGCGCGAGGTTCGCGGCATATTCGCGCAGCAGGCGGTTGGCGATCGAGTGAAAAGTCCCGGCCCACGGCAGCTGGACGGCGGCGCCGCGCCCCTCGTCCGCGAGCGCCTGGCCGACGATGCGCCGCGCGCGCCGAGCCATCTCGCGCGAGGCCCGCCGGCTGAAGGTCAACAGCAGGATCCGCGCGGGCGGCACGCCGGCGGCCACGAGGTGCGCCACGCGGTGCGCCAGCGTCATCGTCTTGCCGGTGCCGGCGCCGGCGATGACGAGGACGGGGCCGGCGGCCACGCCACGGCCGCCCGCCAGCGGCGCACCGAATGTTGCAGCGCGGCGCTGAGCCTCGTTGAGGCCCTGCAATGAGGCGGCTGGGAGCATGCGCCGGACTATAGCAGAGGGCAAACCGTGGCCCGAGCGGTTAGAATGCGTGTTTTTTGAGCGGGCGACTGCCGCCCGGAAAGTCCTCGAGGAGCACTGCCGTATGTCACGAACTCTCGCCCTGCCCGTGGCCATTGCCGCGACCATGATGCTGAGCGCCTGCAGCCAGCAGCCCGCACCCCAGCAGCCCGAAGCCGCCGCCCAGCAGGCGGCCGGGGAGATCACGAGATCCACGGCGGACTCCATGGCGCAGACCGACACAGACCAGAATCCCTTCTTCACGCCGAGCGCGCTCCCCTATGCGATGCCGCCGTTCGACCTGATCCGCGACGAGCATTACCTGCCGGCCTTCGAGCGCGGCATGGCGGAGCAGCTCGCCGAGACCGAGGTCATCGCCAACAACCCGGAGGCGCCGAGCTTCGAGAACACGATCGTCGCGATGGAGCGCAGCGGCGAGTTGCTGAACCGTGTCTCGCGCGTGTTCTTCAACCTGAACTCCGCGCATACCAATCCCCGGATCCAGGAGATCCAGCGCACCGTGGCGCCGCAGATCGCCGCGCACCGCGACGCGATCTTCCTGAACGGCCCGCTGTTCGCACGGGTCGACGCCCTGCATCAGAAGCGCGCCGAGCTCGGCCTCGACGCTGAATCGAAGCGCCTGCTGGAGCGCTACCACATCGATTTCGTGCGCGCCGGCGCCCGGCTGTCCGACGCGGACAAGGACACGCTGCGCGAGTACAACCGCGAGCTCGCCTCGCTGGCCACGACCTTCAGCAACAACGTGCTGCAGGAGACCATCAACTCGGCGGTGCTGGTCGACAGCGCGGCCGAGCTCGACGGCCTGACCGAGAGCCAGATCGGTGCCGCGGCCGATGCGGCGAAGGGGCGCGGCCACGAGGGCAAGTACCTGATCACGCTGCAGAATACCTCCGGCCAGCCACCGCTCGCCTCGCTGACCAACCGCGCGCTCCGGCAGCGCATCCAGGAGGCCTCGGTGAACCGCGGCGCGCGCGACAACGAGCACGACAACCGCCCGGTCGTCGCGCGCACCATGACGCTGCGCGCCGAGCGCGCCAAGCTGCTCGGCTATCCGAACCACGCCGCGCACGTGCTCGAGAACGAGACCGCCGGCTCGGTCATGGCCGTCAACGACATGCTTGGCGGCATCGCGCCGCCCGCCGTCGCCAATGCGCGCCGCGAGGCTGCCGACATCCAGGCGGTCATCGATGCGCAGGACGGCGGCTTCGAGCTGCAGGCGTGGGACTGGGATTTCTACGCGGAGCAGGTCAAGAAGGCCCGCTTCGATCTCGACGAGTCGCAGCTGAAGCCCTACTTCGAGATGGAGAGCGTGCTGCACAACGGCGTGTTTTTTGCCGCCAACAAGCTCTACGGCCTGACCTTCAAGGCGCGTCCCGACCTGCCGCTGTACCACCCGGATGCCCGCGCGTGGGAAGTGTTCGAGGAAGACGGCACGCCGCTCGGCATCTTCATCGGCGACTTCTGGGCGCGCGACTCGAAGCGCGGCGGCGCGTGGATGAACGCCTACGTGGCGCAGTCGGGCCTGCTCGGCACACGTCCCGTGGTCGGCAACCACCAGAACATCCCGAAGCCGCCTGAGGGCCAGCCGACGCTGATGACCTTCGACGAGGTCACGACGATGTTCCACGAGTTCGGCCACGCGGTGCACGGGCTGTTCTCGAACGTGCGCTACCCGCGCTTCTCCGGCACCAGCGTGCCGCGCGACTTCGTCGAGTTCCCGTCGCAGGTCAACGAGATGTGGGCCACCTGGCCGGAAGTGCTGGCGAACTACGCCAAGCACTACCAGACCGGCGAGCCGCTGCCGGCCGAGCTGCTGCAGCGGGTGCTCGACTCGCAGCAGTTCAACGAGGGCTTCCGGACCACCGAGTACGTGGCCGCCTCGCTGCTCGACCAGGCCTGGCACCAGCTCGGCGCAGGCGAAGTGCCCAGCGACGTGATCGGCTTCGAAAACCAGGCCCTCGAGGCCGCGGGCGTCAAGTTCCCGCCGGTGCCGCCGCGTTATCGCAGCACCTACTTCTCGCACATCATGGGCGGCTACGCCGCGGCGTATTACGCCTATATCTGGAGCGAAGTGCTCGACGCCGAGGCCGTCGCCTGGTTCCACGAGAACGGCGGCCTGTCGCGCAAAAACGGCGACCACTTCCGCGCGACGCTGCTGTCGCGCGGCGGCAGCGTCGACGCGCTGGAACTTTTCCGCGGCTTCGCCGGTCGTGCTCCTTCGGTGGAGCCGCTGCTCAAGCGTCGCGGCCTGCTGACGACCGTCGACGCCGCCGAGTAATTGCGCGGGCGCCGCCGCAGCAGCGGCGGCGCCCGGCCCGTCCCGCGCCAAAAGCAAAGCTTGCGAGTGCTGCCATGCATGACCGCCTGACCCGCTGCCTTTCCGTCCTCGTCCTGTCGCTCGCCCTGCCGGCGCTCGCCTTCGGAGCTGCCGCCAAGGTCGACATCCCCTACGAGGAATTCACGCTCGACAACGGCCTCCGGGTCATCGTGCATACCGACCGCAAGGCGCCGATCGTCGCGGTCAACATCTGGTACCACGTCGGCTCGAAGGACGAGCCGCCGGGCCGCACCGGCTTCGCCCACCTGTTCGAGCACCTGATGTTCCAGGGCACCGAGAATTATCCGGGCGAGTTCTTCGAGCCTTTCGAGCTGGTCGGCGCGACCGGCATGAACGGCACGACGAGCTTCGACCGCACGAACTATTTCCAGAATGTGCCGACAACCGCGCTGGGCCTCGCGCTGTGGATGGAATCCGACCGCATGGGCCACTTCGCCGGCGCGATCACCCAGGAGCTGCTCGACGAGCAGCGCGGCGTCGTGCAGAACGAGAAGCGCCAGAGCGAGAACCAGCCCTACGGCCGCGTCTGGGAGAGCGTCTTCGAGGCCAGCTACCCGGCCGGGCACCCCTACTCCTGGATGCCGATCGGCTCGATGGAGGACCTCGAGGCAGCGACGCTCGAGGACGTCAAGGAGTGGTTCGCGACCTGGTACGGGCCGAACAACGCGGTACTCGTGCTGGCCGGCGACATCGACGTCGCGACCGCACGCGAGCAGGTCACGCGCTACTTCGGCCATATCCCGGCCGGCCCGCCGATGACGCGGATGAACAAGTGGATCGCGCCCCGCACCGAGGCGAAGCGCGAGACGATGTACGACCGCGTCGCCCAGCCGCGTATCTATCGCACCTGGAACATGGACTACTTCGGCACGACCGAAGAGGACCACCTGTCGCTGCTGGCCCAGGTGCTCGGCGGCAGCCAGTCCTCGCGGCTCAACGCCCGCCTGCTGCACAAGGAGCAGCTGGTCGATGACATCAGCGCGGCGGCGTTCGCGCTCGAGATCTCCGGCGTGTTCATGATCGTCGCGACCGTCAAGCAGGGCGTGGATCCGGCGCGCGTCGAGGCGATCATCGACGAGGAGCTGGCGCGGCTGCTCAAGGACGGCCCGACGCGCGACGAGCTCGCGCAGGCGAAGACCCAGTCACGCGCCGGCTTCATCCGCGGCATCGAGCGCATCGGCGGCTTCGGCGGCAAGTCCGACGTGCTGGCCGGCTGCGCGATCTATACCGGCGATGCGGGCTGCTTCCGCGACAGCCTGGCGCGTACCGAGAGCGCGACCGCGGCGGACCTGAAGGCCGTCGGCAACCGCCGCCTAGCGCAGGGCGCCTACACGCTGACCGTGCTGCCGTTCCCGAGCTTCTCGACCGTGCCGAGCGAAGTCGATCGCAGCCTCGGCGTGCCGCAGGTCGAAGAGTTCCCGGACATCACCTTCCCGGCGCTGCAGCGCGCGCGGCTCAGGAACGGCATCGAGGTCGTGCTGGCCGAGCGCCACGAGATCCCGGTAGTGCAGCTGCAGCTGCAGTTCGACGCCGGCTACGCCGCCGACCTCGGCGCCAGGCTCGGCACGGCGAGCTTCACGATGAGCATGCTCGACCAGGGCGCGGGCCGGCGCAGTGCGCTGGAGCTGGCCGCGGCCATCGAGGCCGAGGGCGCGCAGATCAGCGCCGGCGCCGGTCTCGACACAGCGAGCGTCTCGCTGTCCGCGCTGACCGACCGGCTCGACCCCTCGCTGGCGCTGTTCGCCGACGTCGTGCTGCGGCCGCAGCTCGCCGACAGCGAAATCGAGCGCGTGCGCCGCCAGTGGCTCGCCGGCATCGCGCAGGAGAAAACCCGGCCGCAGGCCGTCGCGCTGCGGCTGCTGCCGCCCCTGCTGTACGGCGAGGGCCACGCCTACGCAATCCCGTTCACCGGCAGCGGCACCGTGGAATCGATCAGCGCGCTGACCCGCGACGACCTCGTCACCTTCCAGCGCGACTGGCTCAGGCCCGACAACGCCAGGATCATCGTCGTCGGCAACACGACGCTGGCCGAAATCGTGCCGCTGCTCGACAAGCACCTCGGCAACTGGCGGGCGCCCGCGACGCCGCTGCCGGCGAAGAACATCGCTACCGTCGCACGACCGGCCGCGCCGCGCGTCTATCTCGTCGACCAGCCCGGCGCGGTCCAGGCCAACATCCTCGCCGGCCTGCTCGTGAACTCCACGGCGGACGACGAGGCGCTCGACTTCGACATCGCCAACGGCGTGTTCGGCGGCACCTTCACGTCGCGCATCAACATGAACCTGCGCGAAGAGAAGGGTTGGTCCTACGGCGCGCGCAGCTCCGCGTCCTCGGCCAAGGGCCAGCGGCCGTGGATCGTCTCGGCACCGGTGCAGATCGACCGCACGGCCGAGTCAATCCAGGAACTGCAGCGCGAGCTGACCGAGTTCACCGGCGAGCGGCCCGCGACCGGGGACGAGGTCGACAAGATCCGGGTCAACCGTATCCGCGGCCGACCGGGCAGCTTCGAAACGGCCGCGGCCGTGCTCGGCGCGGTCAGCGGCATCGTCAGCTACGGCTGGCCGGACGACCACGTGCTGCGCGAGCAGGACCGCATCGAGGCGATGACCGTCGAGCAGGTGCGCGCCGCAGCCGGCATCATCGATCCGAATGCGATGACCTGGGTCATCGTCGGCGACCTGTCGAAGATCGAGGAACCGGTGCGCGCGCTGGGCCTCGGCGAGGTCGTCGTGCTGGGCGCCGACGGCCAGGCGCTGCGCTGACGGCACACGGCGGCTGCCCTCCTTCCCGGGGGGGCGCCGCCGGCGTCAGCCCTGCAGCACCTTCTCGTAGTCGTCGAGGTTCTCGCTCAGCATCCGGTGGTACTCGAGGCAGAAGAACTCGAAGGCCTTGTTGCGATCGTCGCGGAACTTCACGACGCTCGATGCGTGGCTGGCGACGACGAATGAGTTGAAGCGCGCCGCCGCGTACAGCATCGCCATGCTGACGTTCTCGCGCGGCACCGACTCGATCTGCTCGTTGGCCAGCTTGATGAAGCGGTCGACGAGCTGGCGGAACTCGCGGTCGATGTCGGCCTGGTCGCGTGCGTCGGTCGCCGGCGCCTCCTCGACCTTGAACTTCAGCGGCCCCGGCGCGGCCGCCCCGCCGGGCTGGTCTGCCAGCCGGCTGTAGCGGTCCATGATCTTCTTGACCTCGGCGCTGACCTTGTCGCCGCCGTTCTTGCCCTTGCCCATGCGCTGCTCCGCGAGAATGCCGATTTGCCGGGATTCTACCCCTGCCCGTGCTCCGGGCGCACGGCGCGCTGCCGGCGCCGGGCGCGCGACAGCCGCCACTCGTCGCGGGCGTGCGCGGCCAGCGCGCGGCCGATGGACAACGACGGGTCCGGCGGCAAGCCGTCGGCGAGGCGCAGGATCTGGCGGTAGTACCAGGCCATCTCGCCCTGCACGTTCAGGAACTTCATCAACAGCAGCGGGCTCGCCGGGCCCGCCCAGCGGCGCGCACCGAAGCGCAGCGGCGGGGGCGGCTGCGCGCCCGCGACGGTGCCCGCCGCGAGGCGACCCGGCAGGTCCGGCTCGGTGCACAGCGGGCGGCCCAGGCCGACCACGTCGAGTTCGCCGCCCGCCAGCGCTTCAGCCATCGCCGCGCGGCTGCGGAAGCCGCCGGTGACCATCAGCGGCACCGGGCAGGCGGTGCGGATCTCGCGGGCGTACTCGAGGAAATAGGCCTCGCGGCGGCGCGTGCTGGCGCGCGCCGGTTCGGTCGCGCTGGCCGCGCGCCCGCTGTAGCCGAACAGCCTGGGCTGCTCGTAGGTGCCGCCGGAGATTTCCAGCAGGTCGATGTTCTCCGCGGCCAGCCAACCCGCGACGCGCACGCAGTCCGGCAGGTCGAAGCCGCCCTTCTGGAAATCGGCGCTGTTGAGCTTGACCGCCACCGGGAAATCATCCCCGACCGCGCGGCGCGTCGCCCGCAGGATCTCGAGCAGCAGCCGTGCCCGGTGCTCCAGCGCCCCGCCCCACTCGTCCTCGCGCCGGTTCGTCACCGGCGACAGGAACTGCGCCAGCAGGTAGCCGTGCGCACTGTGTACCTGCACGCCGGTGAAGCCGGTCTCGCGCGCGATCGCGGCGGTCGTCGCAAAGCGGCGGATGACGTCCTCGATCTCGCCCGCGCCGAGCGCGCGCGGCCGCGCGAACAGACCGAGCAGCTTCAGCCCCTCGCTGGAGGCGGATACCGGCCGCGACGAGCTCATCCGGGTGCACTGGCGGCCCGGGTGGCTGATCTGCATCCACAGGTGATTGCCGGCCGCGGTGCCGGCCTGCGCCCAGTCGGCGAGTGTCGCGCACCCGCGACGGTCTTCGACGACGACGTTGCCGGGCCGTTCCAGCCAGCGCCGATCGACCATGACATTGCCCGTCAGCAGCAGGCCGGCGCCGCCCGCGGCCCAGCGACGATAGAGCCGCACATGGCGCGCGTTGGCCCGGTCGTCGGCCGCCGCCAGGCCCTCGGTCATCGCGGCCTTTGCGATCCGGTTCGGCAACGACACGCCGCAGCGCAGTTTCAGGGGGTCGGCCAGCTCGGGCATGATGCTTCCACGGGTCGCAAGCGAAGCTGCAGCATAGCCTGACCGTCGCTCGGGTAGAATCGGCCGCCAGCAACAACGAGGAACACGGCCATGGGCGACGCCGGACCGCTGGTGACCAACGACGCCGTCGTGCTCGGGCTGCTGGCCATGATCCTCGGCGGCGTGTTCTGGACGCAGCAAAGCAGCCATCCCTTTTTCCGGCGCTTCTATACCTATGTGCCCGGCCTGCTGCTGTGCTACTTCCTGCCCTCGCTGCTGAACAGCTTCAACATCATCGACGGGAGCCAGTCGCGGCTGTACTACGTCAGCTCGCGCTTTCTCTTGCCTGCCTGCCTCGTGCTGCTGACGCTGTCGATCGACCTGCCCGCGGTGGCGCGGCTCGGCCGCAAGGCCGTCATCATGTTCTTCACCGGCACCGCCGGCATCATCATCGGCGGGCCGCTGGCCTTGCTGGTCGTCGGCGCCATCAGCCCGGCCACGGTCGGCGGCGAGGGCCCGGACGCCGTGTGGCGCGGCATGACGACGATCGCCGGCAGCTGGATCGGCGGCGGCGCCAACCAGGCGGCGATGAAAGAAGTGTTCGAGGTCGGCGACAACCTGTTCGGCCAGATGATCGCCGTGGACGTGCTGTGCGCCAGCGTGTGGATGGCCATCCTGCTGTTCCTCGCCGGCCGAGCCAAGAAGATTGACGAGCGCACCGGCGCCGACACCTCGGCGATCGAGGACCTGAAGCGCCGCATCGAGGCTTACCAGGCAAAACACGCGCGCATCCCGCGGCTGCCGGACCTGATGTTCCTCGCCGCCGTGGGCTTCGGCGCCACCGCGCTGGCGCACGCCGGCGCCGACTTCCTCGCGCCCTGGTTCAGCGCGCATACGCCGCAGCTGGAGCGCTTCAGCCTGACCAGCGGCTTCTTCTGGCTGGTGGTGATCGCCACGACGGCCGGGCTGGCGCTGTCCTTCACGCCGGCGCGAAAGCTCGAGGGCGTCGGCGCCTCCACGGTCGGCTCCGCCTTCCTGTACATCCTGGTGGCGAGCATCGGCATGCAGATGGACATCACCGCGGTGCTCTCCAACCCCGGCCTGTTCGCCGTCGGCATGGTCTGGATCGGCTTTCACGCCGCCCTGCTGCTGATCGTCGGCAAGCTGATCCGCGCGCCGCTCTTCTACCTCGCAGTCGGCAGCCAGGCGAATGTCGGCGGTGCGGCCTCGGCGCCGGTCGTGGCCTCGGCTTTTCATCCCTCGCTGGCGCCGGTCGGCGTGCTGCTCGCGGTGCTGGGCTATGCGGTCGGCACCTACGGCGCCTGGCTGTGTGGCCAGATCCTGCGCGTCATCGCGGCGGGCTGAGGGCGCCCGGCTGATGGGCACCTCGGCGCAGGGCTGCGTGACCGCGTTGGTGGAGAGCCATGCGCCGGCGAGCCTGCTGATCATCGGCGATCCGCCGACGCCGCCCGCGACGGATGCCGACGTGTGCTGCGTGCCTGTCGCGGCGGCGCTGGCGGAGCTGGCAGCGCTGGGTCGCTTCGAGTTCGCGATCGTGTCGGAACTCGTCGAGCAGCTCGAAGACGGCCGGATCGCCTGGCGCTACGACATCGACCGCTATAATCCGGAAAGGCCGTGGAACAGCCCGGAGGACTGGGCGCATCCGGAGAATTTCGAGCGCTTCCGCTGGTAGCGGCTGAGGCGCAAATGGCGTCAGGCGCAAGAGAATCGCCAACGGGGAGGATATCGTGGCAAAGAAAACAATTGCGGTCGTCGGTGCCACTGGCGCGCAAGGCGGTGGCCTGGTCCGCGCCATCCTGGACGACCCGGAGGGGCCGTTCCAGGTGCGCGCCCTGACGCGGAACGTCCGTTCAGACAAGGCCGTCGATCTTGCCCGGCGCGGAGCCGAGCTCGTCGCGGCCAACCTCGACGAGCTCGAAAGCGTGCGACGGGCGTTCGATGGCGCTTACGGGGCCTTCTGCGTCACCAACTTCTGGGAGCACTTTTCGCCGGAGAAGGAACTGGCGCAGGCAGCGAACATGGCGCAAGCGGCCAAGGATGCCGGGCTCGAGCATGTCGTGTGGTCGACACTCGAGGACACGCGCCAGTGGGTGCCGCTCAGCGACGACCGCATGCCCACGCTGATGGGCAGGTTCAAGGTGCCGCATTTTGACGCCAAGGGCGAAGCCAACATGCTCTTCACGAAACTCGGCGTGCCCACGACATTCCTGCTCACGTCGTTCTACTGGGACAACCTGATTCATTTCGGCATGGGCCCGAAGCCTGGCTCGGACGGCGTGAAGGGACGAATCCCGCTCGATTCCTGAGCGGCATCGATGCCAGGTACAGGCCCGCTCGGGCACAAGGAACACGTCGTCCGCGGCATGGCCGCGGCGCTCGGGGCGTTCTTCATGTTCACCGTCATGAACGTGTTCGCGAAGCTGCTTAGCGCCCACCACTCTGTCATCGAAATCGCTTTCTACCGCAACCTGATCGCCAGCCTGCCGTTCCTGTTCATGGTGTTCGTGCTCGGCCGGCGCGAGATCCTCGTGATCCGCAGCAAGCCATCGCTGGTCGGGCTGCGTGCCGTACTCGGCGCAATCTCGCTGATGACCACCTTCGCGGCGTTCTCGCTGATGCCGATGGCGGAGACGACCGTGCTGTTGTTCACCGCGTCGCTGTTCATTCCCGTGCTCGGTGTGTTTTTCCTTGGCGAACGGGTCGGACCGTGGCGGTGGGCCGCCGTGGTCGTCGGCTTTGCAGGCGTCGTGGTGATGTCGCAACCGGGCGGCAGCGTGCACCTGCCCGGCGTGACAGTCGCGCTGGCCGCCGCCCTGATGCATGCCACGCTGCAGATCGTGCTGCGCTACCTCGGCCGCTACGAGAGCCCCGAGACCGTGACCTTCTACTTCATGGTCATCGGCACGCTGGTGGCCGCCCTGCCGCTGCCGTTTGTCGCCGTGACGCCAACCCTCGCCGAGCTGCCGCTGCTGTTCGGCGTGGGGCTCTCCGGCGCGCTGGCGCAGTGGCTGCTGTCGGTCGCGTTCCGCAACGCGCCGGCGGCCATCGTCACGGTGTTCAACTACAGCGGCATCGTCTGGGCGACCGCGTTCGGCTGGCTGGTCTGGAACGACTGGCCGCTGCCCACGGTGCTCGCCGGCGCAGGGATCGTGATCGCGTCGAATGCGCTGATCATCTGGCGGGAAAGCCGGCGGCGCGAGATCACGGGCGCGCGCGTGCGCGCGAAATTCTGATCAGGAAATCACCGGGCCGTCCGAACAGCTTACCGACCGTTCCATGGGCGCAGAATTCGTCTACCATTCCCACACTTGGCGGGCCGCCCCAGGCACCGCACTGGCAACGTCCCTGCCCGCATGGGCACTGTCCGCGATGTAAAGGAAGTCTCGACATGAGCATGAGCAGACGCTTTGGCGCTGAGTTCCTCGGCACTTTCTGGCTGGTATTCGGCGGCTGCGGCAGCGCAGTGCTGGCGGCGAATTTCGGCGGTGACGGAAATCCGCTGGGGATCGGCTTCGTCGGCGTATCGCTGGCCTTTGGATTGACAGTGCTCACGATGGCTTATGCGGTGGGCCACATCTCGGGCGGACACTTCAACCCGGCGGTCAGCGTCGGCCTGTGGGCGGGTGGACGATTTGCCGGCAAGGACCTCGGGCCGTACATCGTGGCCCAGGTACTGGGCGGGCTGGTCGCGGGCGTCGTGCTTTACGTCATCGCCACCGGCAAGGCCGGCGCCGAGGTCGGCGGCTTCGCGAGCAACGGCTTCGGTGAGCGCTCGCCCGGCGGTTACGGCATGGGTGCGGCGTTGCTGACGGAAGTCGTCATGACCTTCGTCTTCCTGGCGGTCATCCTGGGCGTCACGAGCAAGGCCGCGCCCGCGGGCTTTGCGCCCATCGCGATCGGCCTGTGCCTGACGCTGATCCACCTCGTCAGCATTCCCGTGACCAACACCTCGGTGAACCCGGCGCGCTCGACCGGCGTCGCGTTCTTTGCCGATGCCGGCGCCGTGCCACAACTGTGGCTGTTCTGGCTGGCGCCGCTCGTCGGCGCGCTGATCGCCGGTTACGTGTCACGCTGGCTGCAGGGTCCGTCGGGCCGATGGCCGGCGTGTAAATCCGAGGGGAGTGGTTGATGACGGGGCACCAGGAAGCGTTCGCGATCGTCCAGAAGCTTGCCGCCGAGTTGTCCGGCGGCCAGGTCCAGCTGCCCTCGCTGCCCCGTGCCGTGGTGCGCTTGCGCAACGAGCTGGCCAAGCCCAGCTTCGATACGCCGAAGCTGGCGCAGCTGGCCGCCACCGAGCCGGCGCTCGCCGGCTCTATTCTCACCATGGCCAACTCGGTGGCCTGCCGGCGTGCCGGCCGCGAGACGCTCGATCTCAAGGTGGCGATTCCGCGCATCGGCGCCGACAAGGTGCAAGCGCTGACGATGCGCTTCGCAGTGCGGCAGCTGCAGGACAACACGGGTCTCGGCCGGAGCCGCGCGCTGCTCGAGCGGGAATGGGCGCTAGGGCTGCGTGTCGCCGCGGCCTGCTACATGGTTGCGGAGCGTAGCCCGCAGCTGAACCCGGACGAGGCGCTGATCGTAGGGCTGATCCACAACGTGGGCCGCATCTACCTGCTCAGTCGCGCCGACGACCACCCGACCTTGTTCGACTCGCCGGAGATCCTGATGGACCTGGTGGACAGCTGGCATGCCAGCGTCGCCAAGGCAATCGTCGAGTCGTGGGGCCTGCCGGCAGAGGCCGTCGAGGCCGTGGCGGTGCAGTCGGAGGAAGACGGCGGTCCGCACGGATTCATGACCGACGTATTGAGGCTGGCCGTGGCGCTCACGAAGATGGCCGAGCAACCGACAGAAGAGGTTCTGCACACGATGGCGCTGGGGCGATCGAGCCGCGGGCTGAAGCTCACCGAGGCGGACCTGGCCGCCATCTGGGAGGGCCACGAAACGACCCGCCTTGACCTGGGTCTTATCGACTGAGGCGGCCGTGCCGGGCGACAGTTTTTCGGCGCCCGTGGAACCAGTTCACTTTTTTCGGCCTGGCCGCGGCGTGGATGTGGGCGGCCACGCCCAGCGACCGCTGAACCAGCTTATGAAAATCAAATACTTAAATTGTCTGACGCGGTTGGCATGATATTCGCATTTCCCCAGATACTGTTTCATTGGGAAATCGAGTCCATGTCGTCACGTCCCCACGCCTCCCCTGTCTCCCCGACGCTGTCGCCGGTGCCGCCGCAGACGCCGCCGGGCGTGTCCGGGGAATTTCAGCCAAGCCGCCCGCAGACTGAGCCGCTCGCCCTGCTGCGCGCGCTGCAGCGCTCACTGGAGCCGAAGGTCGTCGTGGCAACCTTCGTGGACCAGCTGCGTCAGCACTACGCCGTGGAAGGCGCCGCTTTCGACCACCCGGAACACACTCGCCATTGGGGCGCCAAGGGCGCGCACACGTTTGCCGCCCGCCTGAAGTTCGACGGCACGGCGCTGGGCAGGCTCGAGGTCTATCGCCGGCAGGCCTTCGGCTGCCACGAGCGCAGCGAGTTGAAGGCACTGGCCGAGTTGCTGCTGCACCCGCTACACAACGCGCTCACCCATGCCCGCCTGCAGAAGCAGGCCTTCGCGGACGGGCTCACCGGCCTGCTCAACCGCCAGGCCCTCGACCGCATGTTACCGCGCGAGCTGGCGGCCGCCGACCGCCAGGGCCGGCCGCTGTCGCTGGTGATGATCGATGTGGACTACCTCAAGCACATCAACGACACCTGGGGCCACGCCGCGGGCGATCGCGCCCTGCGGGCGGTGGCCGCGGCCATCGCAACCTCGCTACGGCAGTCGGACCTCGCCTTTCGGCTGGGTGGCGACGAGTTCATGCTGCTGCTGCCGGCGACCGACGCGGCCGGTGCGATGACCGTGGTGGAACGCATCCGCGAGACGCTGTCGGAGGCGGCCGGACACGCCGGCACCGTGCCGTATCCGGAGATGGCCGGCAAGCGCATCACCTTCAGCGCCGGCATTGCTGCCGCCCTGCCGGGAATGGCGGCCGCCGATCTCATCGAGCAGGCCGACCGTGCCATGTATCGCGCGAAGCAGGCGCGGCGGAAACGCCACATCACCGCGGTTCACCTCGGGTCCCGGTCGCGCGCAGCGTCTATTCCGGAATGCGCTGGCGCAGGTACTCGCGCTGCAGCTTGGTGAGCAGGCGCTGCAGCCGTTCCGTGCCGCGCGCGCTGATGTCCAGAAACCGGGCGCCCGCCTCGATCTCGCCGGTGAGCGGCGACACCTGCACATGAATGAACTCGATGCTGCACTCCAGCTGTTCCTGGCCGAGGATGCTGAGACTGCAGCGGCTGATCACTTTGCCGGGCGCCAGCCCCGGGTCGTGTGGAAACACGCCTTTCAGTCCGCCGGCCGACAGGTCCAGCAGCCGCCCGCGCATCCCGCCCGCCTCGGGCCCGAGCTTGATGACCGAGTAATCCTGCAGCTGGCCGGCGCGCAGCCGGAAGTGCCGGCGACGCTGGTGATAGCGGACCGAGCCGGGCATGCGTGCTGCGTAGGCGGGCATATGCTCGGCTGACTGGATCTCGATGACCCGCGTTGCGAAGTCGAGCTGCACACCGCGCAGCTTGCTGTGCACATGCATGACGCTGCCCGGTTCAATGAGCGCGTGGCCGCTCTCGGGGCTGAGGCCATCGAGCAGAATGCGACCGCCGATGGCGTTGACCTCCAGCAGCGCGCTGGCGAACAGGTCGCGCACGCCCGGCAGCGCGACATTGACCAGCAGCGGCGGAAAGGTGATGGCGCTGAGCAACCCGACGATGCGCGGCGGATCGAGCACGGTTTCGGCGGTCAGCGCGCCCTCGCCGGCATGGAGCTGGCTGACATGTTTCTCGGGCGATGCCATGGCGCGAAGCCCTGGCGTCAGGCCTGCGCGAGGGACCGGGATGCTCCCGTGGCGCGGGTATCACCGTGGCTGTCGTACAGCGAGAAGCCGACATTGTCGCCGCGCAGCAGCGCCAGCGCCTTCTCGGTCGCGCCGCGACTGGCAGCAACGACACCACCGTTGATCTGGTTGAGCTGGCGGCACCGCGCGAACGCAGCCTCGAGTTTTTCCCGCAGGGCCGGGGCGGCATCCGGCAGCTCGACCAGTGACGCGGCGATCCTCTGCAGCTCGAGCAGCAAGCCGCGCTTGCGCTCGGCCACGGTGAGCAGCAGCTCCGGATCGCGGTCGAGCAGCGCCTGCTGTTCGTCCAGCAGCGTGGCTTCGAGCGCGTCGAAGATCTCGGCGCAACGTTGCAGCGACGGTGATGCCTGCGGCTGCTCACCGGCGGGTTTCAGGCTCGGGCTCATGCAGGTCTCCGTAGTGTGGTCGGCGTGGTGCTCAGCCTTCCTGCTCGAAGCGCATCAGGGCAGCGGCAATCGCCACTGGATCGGCCTGGTATTGGCCCGATTCGATGGCGGCTCGCAGCTGCTTGACCTTTGCTTCGTCCATCGGCCACTCCTGTGCGGCCTCCGCGGACAGGTTGGCGAGTTTTCGAGCGGCTTCCGTCAGTGTCACCTTCTCCTGCTCCGGCCCTGCCGCAGGGGCATCGCGGCCGGCACCGGTTTGCTTCGCGGCGGGCACGCCGCTCGGAACCACCGTGTTACGGTGCGGTTCCATGGGAAGCAAGCTCTTGATGTTATTACTCATAGCCGCGCCTTCGAACTCGTTGCAAACGCCTCCACGAGCATCTTATCGGCGATCGCCACGAGAACTTTAGGCCTGGCATGCCTCAGTTCAACCGGCCCGGGCCGGATCCTCCCATGACCACGAGCCCTTCGCCGCCCACGGTGCCCTCGACGACCCGGCGCGTGGCGAGGTTGCGGACCCGCACGCGCTCACCGAGCGCGCCGCCGGCCAGGGCTTCGCCCTCGACCTGCACGGCGATGGTGCCGCCGGCAGCCTGCAGGGTCACTCGTTCGCCGCGACGCACCAGCTCGGGCGGCGCCGCATGCCCGGGCAGCAGCACGGTGCGGGCCTGCACGGCGCGACGCAGCAACATGCCGGTCAGCTCCGCGGGGTCGGTCAGGTAGCCGCCAGGCAGCATTGCCAGGTCGCGCAGTTCGAGCACCAGGTCCGATGCGGACAGTGTCGCGCCGCGCGGCCGTGAGACCGCCATCACGACGACCGGCCGGCTGACAGTCACCCGGGCCGGCACGAACAGGGACCACCCCGGCGACGTGCACCGCACGCCGACCGCCACGGCGCCGTGCGGGCGGGCGCCGGGCGGCAACTCTGTTTCCAGCGGCATGGCGCAGGCGGGCAGGCGCAGCCGGCCATCCAGCCGGCCGATGCTGATCTCGACCTTGACCGCATCGTCGCCGCGCCAGTTTGCATCTGCTTCCGCGTGGAGCCGCTGGGACGCCGCCGAGATGATGGACTCGAGCGACTGGATCGCCTGGCTGCAGGCCACTGACGGGGCCAGCAAGCCCGCCGCGGCGGCGAGCGCCAGGGCGCATATGTGTAAGGGTGTACGGATCGTGTTCATACGCTTGTCGTCGCATTTCTGTCGATGCGGTAACAACGTGCAAGGTCCATACCAAGTCCCGCCCTGTGACCGGCCCGGCGCACGGCGGTCGCCGGACGGCAAGGGTTTGCCGCCTGCCCGGCAAGCGGCGGCCCTGGCCGGAACCATCCCGCCGTCGCCGTAGCACCCGCGCAGCGTCAAAAAACCGTCGGCAGCGGTCCGCAATGCCGGGAAATCAACGCAAAAACGGGGCTTCCGGCCGGTTGGCACGGCGCTTGCTTGCCATTCCCCCGAGCCCGTCCGTCGGCGGGCAGGGATTGAGGACAGCGAGCATGCATTCAATAA